>CAVZSK010000014.1:0-46234 GCA_963777875.1 uncultured delta proteobacterium
CACTGCGGTCCGGGCCTGGCCGAGGTCTGCGAGACCGTGGGCATGCCGCCTGTGCTGCACATGGGCTCCTGCGTGGACAACAGCCGCCTGTTGATCGCCGCCACCCAGATGGTGGCCGAAGGTGGCCTGGGCGACGACATCTCCGACCTGCCCTTGGCTGGCACCGCTCCTCTGTGGATGAGTGAGAAGGCGGTGGCGATTGGTCAGTACTTCGCCGCCTCCGGGGCCTATGTCATCTTCCAGAACCTCCCCATCACCGGTTCCAAAAAGTTCACCAAGTTCATGACCGAAGAGCACGAGACCATCTATGGCGGCAAGTGGGCCATGGAGAGCGACCCCATTAAGCTGGCCCACAAGATGATCGCCCATATCGATGCCAAGCGGGATGCCTTAGGGATCGACAAGGAGCAGGAGCGGGTCCTGTTCGACATGGAGATGCGGCGCGACTATGGACGCCGCTGCCGCTGCACGATGAGCATCAAAGTCGACAGGGCTGTCCCTGCCAGGTGGCGGGGCAGTCCTATCGACCAGATTAATTTCCTTTACGAAATAGGAAGGAGGAAGTTACTGTGTCTAAAGATAATCATTTCGGCAGCCATCCGCGGGCGCCCATAAAGATCGTCGATAAACGCGCGCCCAAGAACTGGATGATGCCATTGCCAAATATGGGCCACAGCAAGAGATCGGCTACCCTGATACCGCTTATTATCTGCCCATCATCTATTCCCTGATGGGCACTCCAGTAAAGAATCTCAAAGATGCCAAGGCCGTGTCATGGAGCGCTGCAAAGAGACTGCTGCCGCCGGTTCCGGCCGAGCAAAACTATCTGCCCTACTTGGGACCCGGCCTGGATGCCGGTCTGGCCACCCTGTTTGCCGAAGAAATCTTCGAGGCCATCCGCTATGTCTGGAACAGCCCGATTTCTACGTAACGGGGTGAAGATAGTCTATTGATAAGAGCTCTGAGAAAATCTGGGTCGGTCGCGGCCAACGACATCATCCTGCGTAAACGCGGCGTTGAGTTCGTGGACGGCTCCGCCCCCGGGTTCGCGGCCATCGTCGGCTCCGCTCCCTCGGTGGAGGAAGCCGTGCGCCCTGGCCACATGAATATCAGACCAAGAACCTCTACGTCTTCATGCGCGGCCAGGGACATTGAAGGCAAAACTTCTTTGCCGAGCAGTTGATTGCCGGCGGCATGCAGATCGGTTGGCCCACTCGTCTGGTGCCTTTTCGGTCCGGAAATTTCCGGCGCCGTTTTCGCTTTAGGGTTTGCCTGCCGGGCTGCCATGGCCTTTGGCGGCATCAAACCTGGGGCGGCTTTAAAGAACCTGATCTACAATAAAGACCGCGTCTTTGCTTTTGTGAATGCGCTGTCCACCATCCCGGATGAATGGTACGCCAATGCGGCCGGCGCCATCAACTGGGGCTTCCCCACCATCACCAACCAGGACATCCCCCAGGTGCTGCCCACCGGTATCTGTACTTACGAACACGTGGTCAGCAACGTGCCCTTCAAGGAAATCGGTCCCAAATCCATCGAAGTCCGCGGCCTTAAAGTCGTCATCACCGAGGTGCCCATCCCGGTGGCCTTTGGTCCGGCCTTCGAAGGTGAGCGCGTCCGGAAAGACGAACTTCGCTCCCAGTGCGGCGGCGGCAAGACCATGGCCGTGGAATGGGTCACCAGCAAACGCATGGACGAAGTGGAAGACGGCAAAGTGGAACTGTTCGGCCCGGACCTCGACTCCGTCAAAGAAGGCGGCGCCCTGCCCCTGGCAGTAGTGGTGGAAGTGGCCGGCCGTAACTTCCAGGCCGATTTCGAGCCCATTCTGGAACGGCAGATGCACCATCTGGTCAACTATGTCCAGGGCATCATGCACATGGGCCAGCGGGATATCGCCTGGTACCGCTTCGGCAAGGTTGCGGTGGAAAAAGGCTTCCGTCTGGAGCACATCGGCAAACTCTTGCACGCCAAATACCATCAGGATTTTGGCGCGGTTTTCGACAAAGTCCAGATTAAGCTGTACACTGAAAAAGAAAAGGTTGAAGAGATTGCCGAAAAGGCCCGCAAGGTCTACGCCGAGCGCGATCAGCGGGTCGAGGGCATGACCGACGAGACCACCGATATCTTCTACTCCTGCACCCTGTGTCAGTCCTTTGCTCCCACCCATGTCTGCGTGGTCAGCCCGGAACGGACCGGTCTGTGCGGCGCTTACAACTGGATGGACTGTAAAGCCTCCAATGAAATCAACCCCACCGGCCCCAATCAGCCGGTAGCCAAAGGTGAATTGACGGACGAACGGTACGGCCAGTTTACCGGCGTTAATGAGTTCGTGCAAAAGGCCTCCCGTCAGGCCATCCAGTCAGTGAGCTTCTACAGCCTGCTGGTCGACCCCATGACCACCTGCGGTTGCTGCGAGTGCATCGCCTCCATCCTGCCCATGTGCAATGGCATCATGACCGTGCATCGGGACTACACCGGTGAGACCCCCTGCGGCATGAAGTTCACCACCCTGGCAGGCACTGCCGGCGGCGGCCTCCAGAGCCCGGGCTTTGTGGGTCACAGCAAGTACAACATCTGCCAGCGGAAATATCTGCTGGGCGATGGCGGCCTCCTGCGGTTGGTATGGATGCCTAAGAGCCTGAAAGAAGAACTCCGGGAACGGTTGAACAAACGGGGCGAGGAATTGGGCTATCCCAACCTCGTGGACATGATCGCTGATGAAACCGTGGGCGTCACCGAAGATGAAATCTATCCCTTCTTAGAGGAAAAAGGCCACCCGGCCCTGAAGTTGGATTCGATCCTGTAAGAGACCATAAATCGGCCTGCCCGGGTTAGCGCCATAACCTGGGCAAGGCCTCTCTTGTGAGTCTGCTCATCTTTTTCGGTTGGCAGACTCTCATGTATAAACAGGGATTCAATAAGCGCCCTGGTTATAATTTTTTATAAACTGCCTCATCAAATTGGTTTTTATTTTCGCGCCTGCCAAGCGCACGCCATGGATAAGGAGAGAAAGCGATGGCATTAACTGGAATTGCAATTTTTAAAATGCTTCCCAAAACCAACTGTAAGGAGTGCGGTTTTCCCACCTGCCTGGCCTTTGCCATGGCTCTGGCCTCCGGGAAAGCGGAATTGACCGCCTGTCCTTATGTTTCCGAGGAAGCCAAAGAACAACTTGCCGCCGCCTCGGCCCCGCCGATCCGCCCGGTCAAGATTGCCATGAAGGGCGGAGAAGTTACCACCGGCGGTGAAACGGTCTTTTTCCGTCATGAAAAAACCTTTTTTAACCCGACGATTATCGCCGGGACTTTGACCAGCGACCTCAGTGCTGCCGATGTCGACACCAAACTCACCGCCTTTGCCAAGATGCAGTTCGAACGCGTCGGCTTAAACCTGCGTCCCGAGATGTTTGTTGTCAAAGACGTTAACGGCGATGCCGGCAAATTTTCTGCCGTCGCCAAGGCCGTGGCGGACAAAAGCGACGCCGCCATCATCCTCATGAGCGACAAGGTGGACGTGTTGAAAGCCGGCGCCGAGGCAGCCAAAGATCGGAAACCGGTGCTGTATGCCGCCACCGCCGCCAATGCCGACGCCGTGGGCGGTTTGGCCAAAGAAATGGGTCTGGCGGTAGTCGCCAAGGCCGATGGGTATGACGCTCTGGCCGATTTAACCACCAAACTCACCAGCATGGGTCTGAAAGACATTATCCTGGATACCGGCGCCCGCACCCTCAAGCAGGTATTGCAGGATAATATCGCCATCCGGCGCGCTCCTCTGCTGGCGCAGTTCAAGCCCTTCGGCTTCCCGACCATCAACCTGCCCTGCGAAATGACCGATGATCCCGCCAAGGAAGCGCTCTACGCTGCCGTCTGCATCGCTAAATACGGCGGTATCGTCGTTCTGAAGAACCTGGATCCGACGTATGTCTTCCCCCTGTTGCTCCAGCGTTTGAATATCTATACCGACCCGCAGCGGCCCATGATTGTTACTCCGGGGATCTATCCCCTCAACAACCCGGATGAGAATTCACCCATCGCCATTACCACGAATTTTGCCCTTACCTACTTCATCGTTTCGGGTGAAATCGAAGGCAGCAAAGTGCCTACCTGGCTGCTCATTAAAGACACTGAAGGTCTGTCGGTTATGACTGCCTGGGCGGCTGGAAAGTTTGCCGGTGACGATGTGGCGACATTTGTCAAGAAATGCGGTATTATGGATAAAGCCAAGACCCGTACTCTGATCATCCCCGGCTACGCCGCGGCCATCAGCGGTGACCTGGAAGAGGAACTGCCCGATTGGAAGATCCTCATCGGTCCCCGGGAAGCAGCCCATATCCCGGCCTTCTTGAAGAGCCAGTAGTACAAGCCAAGGTTCTTAAGAAGACAACACTTACAAGGAGGTCGATACCGGCCTCCTCAACTCTGTTCCCAAAGAAAGGGGAGGCGATATGAGCCATCACTTGATCCGCATAGGTGAAAACCTCAATGTGGTGACCAAAAAATACGGCGAGGCTATGAAAAACCGGGATAAGAAACCCCTCCAGGAAATAGCCATCGCTGAAACCGAAAAAGGTGTCGATTATATCGACCTGAATATCGGTCCAGCCCGCAAAGGCGGGGAAGAACTCATGGAATGGGTGGTCAAAACGGTCCAGGAAGTGACGAAAACCCCCCTGGCCCTGGATACCTCCAATATCGCGGCCATGGAAGCCGGCCTGAAAGTCCACAAAGGCAAAGCCATAATCAACTCCATCATGGCCCGCCCGGAACGCATGGACGGCATGATGCCCCTGGTCAGAAAATATGATGCCTACATGATCGGTCTGCTCTGGGGTCCAGAGGGTATGCCCCGGGATGAACACGAACGCGGCATGCTTACCGCCGAAATTTTGGCCAAAGCCGCGGAATACGACATCGCCAATGAGGACATCTGGTTTGACCCCATCATTGCCCCACTTACCATTCAGCAGCAGCAGTTGATGTCGGCCATCGACTACATGGCGATGCTGCAGGATATGGCCCCCGGCGCCAAGTCCACGTGCGGTCTGTCCAACTCCAGCAACGGCGTGCCCGACGACCTGCGCACGGTTATTAACTGCGCCTATGCCGTCATGCTCCAACGCCACGGCATGTATTCGGCCATCGTCGATGCCTATGACGACAAGCTGAAGGACATAACTTCCGGGAAACGTCCGGATCTGGTGGACGCCATCTACAAGACCATGGACGGCGAGTCCGTGGATATGGATAAACTGGACCAGGACGGCAAGAACTACGTCAAGACCGTCCGCTGCATCATCGGCCAGACCTTGTTCTCGGAATCCTGGCTGGAAATTTAAAGTTAGAGAACGTCTTAAAAGAGTTTACTCGGGGAGGGCGGTGCCTTCCCCTTTTTTTATCGGCGTTCAGTTATCAGCTTGAAGTAAAAAATAATGAGTGTAACAGTTCAGTATTCTGGAAAATTTATTTAGTGGTACCTGAAATTTACCGTTGCAAAAGTTAAGTCAGTATTCTTTTATTCAGACTTAATTGACCATTGTTAAACGTGAAATTGTTTTTGAGAACTAGTAAAAGTAATTCAAGATACCTACCCCTTTATGCCCTCGTTAACGGAAATGGCTAAGGTGGGTTAGTTTTTCATCTTTTACTCAGATAGCTGAACTGTTACGAACAACCTTGTGTTTTCTGGGAGAAAATAGTATAATAAACAAGATCGGGAGTTGGAGATGAATATCAAAGACGCAGTTGTTGCCGCTTTGAAAGAAATGGTGCTGCCGGAACTGGCAGTGATGAAACAAGAGCAGTCAGAAATCAAGACCACCCTGGTTCTCACGAACAAGCGCCTGGATGATATCAACCTTCATCTTGTTGACCAGAGCCGGAGGATCGACACTCTCCGGCAAGAACTGAATGCTCGCATCGACGATACCAATAAACGCATCGACGATACCACAAGCGCCTGGACCGCCTCTACGAAGTCATCGTCCGGCGGGAAGAGCACGAGAAGTTGGACGACCGGGTGCAGCAGTTGGAGCGGGATGTCCAGGAAATCAAACGGCGTCTGGCGGCTTAAAAATATTTCCCTGCACCCGGCCAAAGATTTCTAGGCATGGGTGGAATCAAACCATACCGCTGCTTATCTCTGCCAAAATATGATCCACTGCCTCCCCGGGCGTAAAGGCTTTTTTCATCCCGTCCAAGTGCCACGCAGTTAACAACCCCACCACCGGTTTCCCCAACTTCAGACCAATAGCCGCCTCCGAGATGGTGCCATACCCTCCGTCCACGGCGATCAGTCCATCGGCGCTGTGGGCAATCACCATATTGCGGGCTTGCCCCAGGTTGGTGACCAGACTATAGGTCAGGAAAGGATTGGCGGCCCGCCGGTCCGGTCCCGGCAGGATGCCAATGGTAACCCCCCCGGCCTCATTGGCACCCCGGGCCGCAGCCTGCATGACGCCCCCCAGGCCGCCGCAGACCAGCACCGCCCCCCGGCGGGCAATCTCTTGGCCCACCTCATAGGCTATCACCAAGATTGTCTCTTCCGCCTTACCGCCGCCAATGACCGCCACATAGTGTTGCAGATGTTTTGAATTCATCCGATTCCAACCCTTGATTTATTATGTTGGGTCTTCTCTAAAGTCAAAGCCCTAGTTGACATTTAACGCGAATCAATTTACTTTAATTACATGATGAAAAGTTTAAAATCCTCCAGTTATTTAACTGTCTTGGTTTTGCTGCTGTTTTCCATGTTGTTGTCAGCGTGCGCCACGGCACCTTATACTGGCAGGAAGCAGCTTATGCTCACCTCGTCCGGCCAGGAAAACACTTTGGGATATCAAGCATTTTCCCAAATCCGGCAGCAATATAAACCATCCCGGGATCCCCAAACCGACGAGTTGGTCAACAAGGTTGGCCGGCGTATCGCCGAGGCCGCCAACCGGCCTGACTATCGTTGGGAATTCGTCGTCTTTCAGGATGACTCTGCGAACGCCTTCTGTCTCCCCGGCGGTAAGGTTGGCATCTTTACCGGTATCTTAAAATATACCCAGGATGAAGCCGGTCTGGCAACGGTGATTTCCCATGAGGTGGCGCATGCCCTGGTGCGGCACGCCGGCGAACGCATGAGCCAGGGGATGGTGGCCCAAATTGGCAGTATTGGTTTAGGGGCGGCCATGGCCGGACAAAATCCTTACGTTGCCTCGGCCGCGCAGCAAGCCTATGGTTTGGGTGCCAATGTCGGGGTGATTTTGCCTTACAGCCGCAAGCAGGAATTGGAAGCGGACGAGGTGGGTCTTATTCTCATGGCCAAGGCCGGCTATGATCCGGAAGCGGCCGTGGGTTTCTGGCAGCGCATGGTGGCAGGCAATAAAGGTAAAGCCAAACCTGCGCCCTTTTTATCCACCCATCCCACCGATGACCGCCGGATCGGCGAGATCCAACGCCTGCTGCCGGGGATCAAAGAGAAATATTATCAACCGTCGAAATAGGGAGGTTGAGGGCAGGGGAGGGGATGACATGTTTTCTAGGGCGTGCCGTGCACGCCGATCAATTCTAACGATCAACGCAGCCGCCGATTTTCCCCAACCCTTACCGTTACCCGGCTGGCATCAAAATATTCCATGAGCGGAATGGCGAATTTGCGGCTGGTTTGGGTTAAATCTTTAAATTGGGGCACTGAAATCTCGGTGTGTTGCTTCAGATAGTCCACCAGCTTATTTTTGAGCATTTCCATGACGCTCTGATGGAAGAGCAGATCTTCCTTTACCTTAATCAGTCTGCCCTGACTGGTGAGCAATTTGATGATTTCCTGCAGCCGCGTTCCCTCAGCCCGGAGTGCGGCTCCGGCTTCCTTGAGGGTTGGCGGGGTCAAGTCCGCCTTTCTGATACAGGGATTCCAACTTTCTGGCCAATTCCCCCTGCTCCTCCCCCAGCACCACCCGGTGACTGGCCAGACGGACAAGTTCTTTGTCTGCCACAATCCGTTTCTGCTGTTCCAAGTCTTGCAAGAGATAATTGAAAAGTCGTACCTCCAGCTCCTCCGGCAGTCGCCGCCGCAACTCTTCTTTGGAGAGTCCCAGCTTCAGAGGTTGGCTCTGATGGAATTTCTGTAAGAATTGGGTGGCCTGAGTTTGCAGATCCTTGACCGCCGCTCCCAGGGCATACCGGTTATTTTCCAGATCATAAGGGATAATCTGGGCAGTTTTTACTAATTGTTTCAAAATTGGGTCAATTTCGGTATCGTTGAGGGAAAGGAGCTGTACCAATTCCTGCCGGGAAAGACCTGCCGCCCCGGACTCCCGCAAATAAAAGGCGATCCGTTCCGGTTCGGTGCATTTTTCCAGAAATTCTAAACCCCGGATGACGTTCTCCTGGAGACGGCGGTGCTTGGGAGGATTGATATGCAGGAAATGGCCGCCGCCGATGGTCAGGGCCGGTGAAACATTGCGGATCACAAAACGGTCAAAAGGTTTCACCGCCAGGGGGACAGTAAGGCGGAATTGGACCAGACCACTCTCTCCCGGCGGGAGTTCCTCCTGGGCCAACAGGATCACCGTGGCCACCTGCTCGCTGGTGCCGGTGTGGAGGCGGACCTCCCGCCGGTTTTTTAACGGGCGGGAAGCGCTGGGCAGGATATCCAGACGGGCGTCCAACCGCTGACTGGCCAAAAGGGACTCAGGGGTGGCGACTATCATCCCCCGTTCCAATTCCAACTTATCAATCCCCTGTAGATTTATGGCAGTTCGGGAACCAGCCAGGGCCTCTTCCACGTTTTCGTCATGCACCTGGATGTTTCGCACCCGGGCTTTAAACTGGGGCGGGTACATCGCCACCAGGTCTCCAACCCGCAGGCGCCCGGAGATGGCGGTGCCGGTCACCACCGTGCCGAATCCTTTGATGGTAAAGACCCGGTCAATGGGCAGGCGAAAAATACCACTGATGGGTTTAGGTTGAATGCCGGCACACAACTCACCCAGAATATCCACTAACTCTGTTTTTCCCTGGCCGGTTAGGGCCGAAAACCGAATGATGGGGGCGCCGTCCAAAAATGTGTCGGTGAGAAAGTTATGAACATCCTCCTCCACCAATTCCAACCATTCTTCTTCAACCAAATCCACCTTGGTCAGCACCACCAGACCGCGTTTAATCTTCAAGAGCTGGCAAATTTCCAGGTGTTCCCTGGTTTGGGGCATTACTCCCTCATCGGCTGCGATGATCAGAGCCACCAGATCCATGCCGGTGGCGCCCGCCAGCATGTGTCGGACAAAGCGCTCATGTCCCGGCACATCAACAATCCCGATCCTCTGGCCGCTGGGAAGAGTGAGGGAGGCAAAACCCAATTCTATGGTAATGCCTCGAACTTTTTCCTCTTTCAGACGATCGGTGTCAATGCCGGTCAGGGCCTTAATCAGTGAAGTTTTTCCATGGTCGATGTGACCGGCGGTGCCTAAAATGATGGGCTGCAAAGCCTGTTTTATTTCTGTCATACGAGGAAATTCCTCACGTTACCGAGGCGAGCTCTAACGGTCATCGTCTAAGAGGCGCGTCTTTTTCTTCAGAAATCGAACCATCAGGTAAAAGCTCAGACTGCCCAGAAAAATAAAGGCCCACATGGGGTCCAGGGAAAAAGTTTTATCAACCCACAGACTGCAGAGGACTTTTAAGCTGGTAAAAATGGCGATCATGGCAAAAAAGGAGGCGTACTCCCTTTTGAGGGCGCTTTTGAAGGAAAACTGCATTTCGGGGGCCCGCCATAGGGAAAACTGAGGAATAAAGAGCGGGGTTTTTTCGGCCCAGGCAAGAAATTGCTCGCCAAATTTCTGTTTTAAAAATTCCTCTTCGGCATACATAATTTTTTCGTAATACACCCAGAATAGTAAAACGATGAGGAGGGTGAACCACCATAAGTGAAAAAATAAGGAAATCCCCAGCCACATGATAAAATTGCCCACATAAAGCGGATGGCGCACCACGGAGTACATGCCGGTCGTGTTTAACACCTCTGCCACCTGCTTCCTGGTATTTCGTCCCGAAGTCCCCCGGGGAACATAACCCACCGTCATAATTCGGATGCCTAAACCCAAAGATGCAATGGCCAGACAGAACAGCTCCCAAAGCCGATTAACCGTATTCTGGGAAGTCAAATACGTAAAATCTTTTAGGGCCAGGAGAAACAACACCAACAGGAGCAAAGGTAAATAGCTGCGCCAGCGAAAAAACCAGTTGCCCACTCTTTCCAATTCATGACTAAGAGCCATCGGGAAGCCTTCAGGAACTAATGTATTATCTGATACTTTTCCAAATGAAAGTTTTGATTATTGAGAATGACGATCTTTTTTTGGTGTGTTTTTTCCAATTTTTCAATGGCAGCACTACCCAGATCCATGAGCACATTGGCCAGTTCCGGGTGAACCTCCAGAGTAACCTGATTATTATCCGCAGAACCCATCGTCGACGTCAACTCCCGCAAGATATCGAAAGCCACGGATATCCGGGAGCGAATGAAGCCTTTCTGTTCGCAGTAGGGGCAGGCTTCAGTGAGCATGTGGTGCAAACTTTCCCGGGAACGCTGCCGGGTCATTTCCACCAGACCTAACTCCGACATCTTGAGAATACTGGTCTTGGCCCGGTCTTTTTTCACGGCTTCTTTCAGGGCGTTGTATACCTTTTCCCTGTTGGCCTCTTTTTCCATGTCTATGAAATCAATAACAATAAGGCCGCCAATATTACGCAGGCGCAATTGATAGGCAATTTCCTTGACCGCTTCGAGATTCGTTTTGACTATGGTTTCTTCCAGATTATGTTTGCCCACGTAACGGCCGGTATTGACATCAATCACCACCAAAGCTTCAGTAGGCTCTATGATAATATATCCACCTGATTTTAGCCAGACTTTCTTACCCAGCGCCCGTTGCAGTTCGATTTCAATATCGTAATTTTCAAATAATGGTTCTGGGCCTTGATAGAGTTCTAAGTTCAATTTCATCAAAGGTTGAAATGATTCAACAAAATTAAGGATCTTGGCGTGAGTCTCAAAATCATCGACAATCAAGCGGTCCACCTCTTTGGTAAAGAGATCCCGTACAACCCGCAAAACGATGTCTAATTCCCGGTGTAATAACGAAGGGGTCGAGGCGGTCTCTTTTTTCCGCAGAAGATTGTTCCAAATCTGGAGAAGGAAATCCATTTCACTTTTCAACTTATCCACGTTGACGCCTTCACTGGCAGTACGGGCGATCAAGCCACAATCAGGAGGTTTAATGACTGCCAGAGCGTCCTTTAATCTGAGTCGCTCCGCTTCATCCAGGATTCGTCGGGACACGCCCACATGGTTGACTGTGGGCATTAAAACTAAATTTCTGCCCGGTAAGGTGATATGCGAGGTGAGACGGGCGCCCTTGCCGCACAGGGGGGGCTTGGCCACCTGCACTAAAACTTCTTGCCCTTCCTGAAGAATATCTTCGATGGGGATAATCTGACTAACAAATGGTGTGGTTAAAGAGACATGATTGCCACCGTTGTCATCCTTTTGCCATTCGGTTAAAAAATCATCATAATGATCAACGACATCAGCCACATAGAGGAAAGCCGAGCGTTCCAGGCCGATATCCACAAATGCAGCTCCCATGCCAGGTAATACTTTAATAACTCTCCCTTTATAAATATTACCAATGAGTGAACTTTCTGCCTCCCGTTCAATATAGAGCTCCACCACATTGCCATTTTCAAGGAGAGCCACTCTGCTCTCGTAAGGGGAAACATTTATAATTAACTCACTCGCCATAACGACTAATTCCTGAATTTTGCAGCAACTCAACGGCTAAAATAGCTTTTTTGTTTTAATATGTTAAGCTGCAATGCCTCTGTTGCCTGCAGATTAAAAATCGCTCCCACCAGATCGTTGATCTTTAAATTATCTTTTTCTCTGGTATTGATCATAATTTCCAATTTGGAGAGATTGTGCAGAAGGATTGACGAAACAAGCGGACGGATATCAATACGTTTGGTTTCCTTTGGTTTTTTTCTGAGAGCCGAAAACTCCGTGCTGTTTAAAAAATTTTCCACCTTTTCTGGGGAGAAGAGCGGCTCCATACTTTGCACTTCATAGAAGTGTCGGTCAGGTTTAGGGCTAACTGTGTTTCCGGATAATTGCTCAACAAGAACAATCTTTACACCTGTGGGCAGCACCTGGTTGAGTTTGGCGGCCACGTCAAGCTGAGGATAGGGCTGCCTTAGTTCAATATCCATGCTTTCCATCAAACTCTCCACCCCCACCGGGAGAGCCCCATGGAAAGAAACCCGGGGCAAGGGGTGAAATCCCTGGGTAAAGTGAAGCGGCAGACCGGAACGGCGCAAACTCCGGTAGAAAATACTCGTAAGTTCCAGGTGGCTTAACCATTTTGCCTCATCCAGTTTAGTGTACTGCAGGCGATAACGAGTGAGGCTGTCGGGTAAGGAAATCTCCTGAGGGGTACTCGTCTGAGGCTCCCAAGTTGGGCTATAGGTATGTGGTTGCACCTCAATAAAGTCGCAAACTCCGCAATCAAGGCAACCCTCTGTCCGACAATCAGGAGTTTGCACGGCTTCCCAGGCTCGGCGACGTTCGGCTGTCAGGTATTCTTTGGTGACGCCGACATCAATGTGATCCCAGGGGAGGAGTTCCTCTTCCCGTCGCTCCCTGAGATAAAAATCTTCCCGAATGCCGCATGCCGAGAAAGCTTGTTGCCAGTTGCCGATTCTGACATGCTCGGTCCAGGCATCGAAACGGCAACCAAGCCGCTGAGCCTCCATGAGCACTGGTGCCAGACGCCTATCCCCTCGGGCCAAGATCCCTTCCAGCCAACTCTGGTCGCTGGGATTCCATTTGATTTCAATACCTTTGTGTTTGAGCAGATTTTTTACCAGATGCAGTCTTTCCTGGCTTTCCCCCCGGGATAGTTGGCGCTCCCATTGAAATGGCGTATGCGGTTTGGGAATAAAGGTATTGACGCTGACATGCAGATGAGCCCTGGAATTAACTTCTTTGGCAACCGCCAGGGCCCGGCGGCATAGATCTGCCAAAGCCTGGAGATCATCCTTGTCTTCCATGGGAAAACCAATCATGAAATACATCTTCAGGAGATTCCAGCCGAGTTCAAAGGCTTGTTTTACTGTGCCAAATATCTCTGCTTCGGTCAGGTTTTTGTTGATGGCCCGCCGCAGACTCTCACTGCCTGCCTCCGGCGCAATAGTAAAACCTGTTTTACGGACTCGCTTAATCTGTTTCATGAGATCAGCGCTGAGGGTGTCGGCTCGCATGGAGGGGAGTGAAAGGGCAATCCGACGCTGTTCCAAACGATCCATCAGACAGGAAAGCAAAGGGGTTAAACAGCCATAATCACCGGAGCTTAAAGACAACAAAGAGACTTCTTCGAACCCGGTTGCCGCCAGGGCTTCTTCTACCCAGGAGATTATTGACTCCGGATAACGTTCTCGTACCGGCCGGTAAATTATCCCCGCCTGACAAAAGCGACAGCCTCTGGTACAACCACGCGAGATTTCCACATTGAGACGGTCGTGGACGACCTGCACCTGGGGCACCAGTGGCTTGGCGCAGAGGGGATAGGTATTTAAATCAGGAATAACCCGGCGGCGGATGCTTTGACGGCGGCCCCGGGGGTGGATCTCCCGCAGATATCCGTCTGCATCAAACGTCATCTCAAAGAGCGATGGCACATAAACGCCTTCAATCGTCTCCAGCTCCTGGTATAATTCTTGGCGACTACTGCTCCTCTCCCGCCATTCTTGAACGAGGCGGGCAATCTCCAGGATAGCTTCTTCGCCCTCACCAATTAAAAAGGCGTCAAAAAAAGGTGCCACCGGTTCCGGATTGCAGCAGGCTGGCCCACCGGCTATGACCACTGGTTCTTCTAGACGGCGTTCTTCGGCCAGCCAGGTGATACCGCCCAACTCCAACATCGTCAGAAGATTTGTGTAACCGAGTTCGTATTGTAAGCTTATTCCCACTAGATCAAAGTCACGGAGGGGAGTCCCGGATTCCAGGCTGGTGAGAGGTTGACCCAGCTTTCTTAATTCCTTCTCCAGATCAAGGGCCGGAGCATAGGCACGCTCTGCCCAGATATCCTCTCTTTGGTTAAGGATATGGTAGAGCAGCTCCAATCCTAAATGTGACATGCCAATTTCGTAAAGATCCGGAAATAGTAAGGCTGCCCGAAGCTTGACGCTGCCCGGGTCTTTATAAACGGCATGGAACTCCGTCCCCAAATACCTCCCGGGTTTCTGGACCAGAGGTAGGATATTGTTAAGCGAGGATGTTGAGTTTACAGACTTCAAGATATGAAATTCTTCACCAGTTAAAAGATTCAACTCAGGGGTTATGACTCCCCGTCAAGTTGGATGATTATGACGATTGCCAAAAGTTTTCGTGTTTGGAAATCACAACGAAGCCTGAAAACATTCGCAGCCTTAAGCAGGTAAGCCTTCTTTTGACTGCTCACCGCTCACTGTGTTCATAATAAGTTTCATTATGTATCCCCCGCCCCGCTTCCGGGGAGAGGGTTAGAGTGAGGGGTGAATAAGACGTTACTTTGGCAAAGACTAGAGTAGGAAGTTAATGCTTCTCAGAATTTTTCACTAAAAGTAAGGCTTCCTGAAAATCCAAGGTCCCGGCATATAAGGCCTTGCCAGTGATCACACCGATGACCCCATCGTGCTTCAAAGGTATTAAGTTTTCGATATCCTTAATACTGTTGACTCCCCCGGAAGCAATCACCGGCGTCGACACTGCCTGGGCCAGGCGCTGGGTAGCCGCAATATTCGGGCCGGTCTGCATGCCGTCTCGATTTATATCTGTATAGATAAAAGCCGCAGGTCCCAGAGGCGCTAACGCTTGAGCCACGTCGACGGCGTCAGAGTTGCTGGTTTCCACCCAGCCTTCGCTGGCAAGTTTGCCGTCCCGGGCATCCAGGGCAATGGCGATCTTGCCGGCAAAGCGTTCCAGGGCTAACCGGGTAACCTCACGGTTCTTCAGGACTGTCGTACCTAAGATGAGTCGGTCGACGCCCATGGAAATATACATGGCCAGATTATCCAGGGTCCGCAGTCCCCCTCCCAACTGCATGGGGATAGTCAGATTCTGACGGATTTTTTCGATGGCCTTGACGTTGACCGGCTTTTTATCAAATGCCCCATCCAGGTCCACAACGTGCAGCCATGACGCTCCCGCTGCTTGCCAACGCGCTGCCATGGCCGCCGGATCATCACCATACACCGTCTCCTGGTTTTTAATACCCTGGCGCAGCCGCACGCACTTCCCGTCTTTAATATCGATTGCCGGAATTATGAACATTCCCTTTTCCTGTGGCCAGGGGCTGTATTCCCCAAGTATTTATGTTAATTAAAATTTTTAATATATCCCATTATTAGTTGTTAAGCAAGTGAAAGTTACCTGCACTACAGTTCAAACCTGCTCAGGGATCTCAGGGAACGGGCCTATTTCGCTAGATTGTCGACCAGGGTGAAGCAGATATGTATCCTGTCTAATTACCAGTAGTGAGAATTGAACTAAATGTCAGTCGATGCCGAAAAAGAGGTGAGGGCACGTCGTGATGCCTGAGGCTTGTTACTGAGGTTACATCTTTTAAACCTGATCCTTGATGATTATATCGCCCTTGCCGTTGATGGTCAGGAGCATCCAGCCACATCCGGTTGGGTTGCCGATTTCCAGCGGCGACGGCTGTAAGGTCTTGAACCCCACTCGCACATCCGGTAAAGGCCAGGCCGTGGAGCGCAACCCCTGAAATGTCAGGTTCTGGTGCTGCAGGGTGATATTTTGATGAACGTGCCCATGAAATAAAAAAACGTTTTCCCGGGGGCTGAGCAGATCGTAAAGAGACTCAGCCTGCTCAGTCCACCACTGCCAGGGTTGAAAGAGGCGATAAAGTGGGGCATGGGAGATAACCACGAGTGGAACCTCGGGTGAAATATGCCCAAGCTCCCTGGCCAGCCAATGGTATTGGGGCCGGCTGAATTGAAAAAATTTCCTGCCGGTGGCTGGATTGTGAACGGTCGTGTTGAGGCCGCAAAAATGTACTCCCTGATGCGTGAAGGAAAAAGTGCTGTCGCCGAAAATATCTTCCCACAACGGGTATGAATCAGCCGGATAATCTTTTTCTCCGGGGACCAGCCAACAAGGGGCATGTAATGAGGATAATATTTCTTTCCCTAACCACAGCGTCTCGGTATCGCCATTGTCAGTCAGGTCTCCCGCCAAAAAAACTAAATCCACGCGGGGGTTGTGGGCATTGATTTCCGCCACCGCCGCAGCAAGGCGACTGGCCTGGCCTGACTTAATATTGGCGTTGGGGAGATGGGAATCGGCTAACAAGGCGACCCTTAAATTTATTTCGGGCGAGTCCTGGCAGGGCGTACCAAAAATCGGACTCGAGGTTAATGGCAACCCTGCTGCACCGGCAACCATCCCTAAACCCAATTGTTTCAGAAACTGACGGCGAGTTACCACGATTTACTCCGTTCAGGTCCAACCCTGAAATTATTTGATATAATCTTTGGTAGTATAATTCTCTTTTTTGAAAAACTAAAGCATGATTTTCCGGCCTCTTACCGAAACGAATGCTGGGCCGACTTCTGGCAGGTCAAGGATGATCATCAGGCCCACACAATCGGAGCATAATTTTTTAACTTGCAATCTTCAAAACAAGATACTTAATATGAAGAACAGCCACAGGGAGAGGGAAATTTTGGCGGTAAAATTCAGACTGCAGACTACAACCCTATGAAGAATATACTTAAAAGCATACTTCGGCCCACTTATCTAAAAGTCACTTTGTTTATTATCCTGCTGTATCTTCTCTTTATGGCAGTAAACCCAAGATTTATCAATAACTTGGAAATGAAATTCTATGATCTCATGTTCCAGCTGCGCGGACCGCAACCCGTGGGATCGGAGGTCGTAATTGTCGCCATCGACGATAACAGCGTCAAAGCCATCGGGCGCTGGCCCTGGTCCCGGCGTGAAATTACCCGTTTAGTTGAAGTGTTACGACGGGCTGAGGCCAAAGTCATAGGATTCGATATCATTTTTGCCGAAAAACAAGAGAGTTGTGAGATCGATCTGCTCTCTCGGTTGCAAGGTGAGATGAAACGTCGCTCCTGGAAGGTGCCGGAACTCCAGCAGTGGGTCTTGCAAGAACGTCGGGTTATCGATCCTGATGCTGAATTGGCCGAAGAGATCAAGAAATTTGGCAATGCCGTCCTCGGCTATTATTTTCAGGGTTTGGAGAGCGTCCATACCGGTCCCGGTTTTTTCAACCTGGAAATTTCAAAGGATATTATTAAATCCTCTACCTTCGATCTTGTCCGCTGGACTTCGAAACTTTGTTCACCCTGTCCACTGGTGACAGCACGCGGCGTCGAGATCAACCTGCCTAAACTCACCGAAGCTGCAGCTGACACCGGCTTTTTCAATGCCATGCCGGACTCCGATGGCGCCATCCGGACCGTACCCCTCGTGGTCAGCTTTCAAAAAGACCTGTATGCTCCCTTGGCACTTTCAATTTTGCAGCGCTATTATGACAATCCCTTGCTGCAGATTACCCTGGCCGATCATGGCGTCCTTTCCATACGCCTGGGTAAAGAGCAGATTCCGGTGGATGATTATGGCAGATTTCGCATCAACTTTCGAGGACCGGCAAAAACCTTTCCTTACTATTCCTTTGTTGATGTAGTCTCAGGCAAGGTGCCGTTGGAGACCTTCCGCAATAAGATTGTCCTGGTGGGAGCTTCCGCCGTGGGCATCTACGATATCCGGGTAACCCCGTTTTCCAGTATATTCCCAGGGGTCGAAGTACATGCCAACCTCATGGACAATATTTTACGGCGGGACTTTCTGTGGGCCCCATCAGGTCTATTGAATCCAGCGGCAATCGTTGTCATTCTCATGGCCCTGATTATGTGCTGGCTGCAACCCCGGGTGCGCGCCTGGTATGGTCTGGCCCTCTTGCTTAACATGATTTTTCTCTATGCGTGTTTAGTTTACTATTTATTTGCCAACCACCAGATATACTTGCAGATGCTCTATCCCCTCGGTTGTCTGATTACGGTCTATGTCGTCGTGGCCTTCATGCGTTTTATTGCCGAAGAAAGGGAGCGTATGCGTATAAGGGCGGCCTTCCAAAATTATGTGGCCCCAGAGGTGGTCAATACCATGTTGCAGCATCCGGACATGCTGAAACTGGGCGGGGAAAAGCGCGATATGACGGTGTTGTTTTCCGATATCCGGGGCTTCACCACTATTACGGAGCAGATGGAACCGGAGATACTGGTGGGTTTGCTGCATTCCTATCTGAACCCGATGACCGAAATCGTTTTTAAACATAACGGCACCATGGACAAATACATCGGTGATGCCATTATGGCGATTTACGGAGCGCCCTTTGATACTTCCGGACCATGCGAACCGGGCCTGCGAAACCGCCCTGGAGATGATTGAAACACTCAGGCATCTCTGGGAAGGTTGGCGCGCCAAAGGCTTGCCGGAACTTAAGATCGGCATCGGTATTAACTCCGGCCCGATGACTGTGGGCAATATGGGGTCGGAACGTCTTTTTGATTATACGGTCATCGGTGATAACGTCAACTTGGCCTCTCGCCTGGAGGGGCTGAATAAGTATTACGGCACTGCCATTTTGATCTCCGGAGCTACCCAAAAGCTTTTGCAGAATAGTTTTGTTCTGCGGGAAGTTGATCGGGTGCGGGTTAAAGGCAAAAAAGCCCCGGTGAGCATTTTTGAACTCCGGGGCCACGGTCAACCCCAGGGAAAGGATGCGGAACTGCTCCAAACCTTCGAAGCTGGTCTGGAAGCATTCCGCCAGGGGCATTGGGAGTCGGCCGAGAAATATTTTTCACAATGCCTGCAGTTAAGTCCCGATGATGGGCCGGCCAAACTGCTTCTGGGGCGAACCCAGGCCATGGCGCACCAACCACCCCCGCCGGATTGGGACGGCACTGCCACGCTGACCGAGAAATAATCAAAGTACTTCCAATGATTAAAAAAGGTCTGCACTACTTGTTCGGTTGAGTCGTTAGCGAAAAACCTCGGCTCTCAACAATGGGAATACCGATGAAATCGAAATTATGATTTCGCCAGCCATCAGGAAGTTTTGGTAACTATGACCGATTCTGAAGGAGTTGGTTGTCTACAACAGATCCCGACGGTTTTCGACGCCAGGGAACATCTCCTGAGCGCCTGCAGCCTCCTGCCGTTGACTGCCGATATGGCGTTAGCTGTCGCCAACCAGTTAACCCGCCTCGACCCTTGGCTTACTCTGGGTTACCGGCCAGAGAGCCTGGCTCATTATCTGCAGCGCGCCGACGTCTCCCTGCATAAATTCCTGGTATCGGCGTCAGGCCAGATCGTCGGTGTGGTTTGCTGCCGGTATCCCTGGCTGTTCGGGCCGTTCCTGGAGTTGTTGGCTGTATATCCGCAGTTTCAGGGCCAGGGCTTCGGCCGGGAGATCCTTGGCTGGTTAGAAAACCCTGTGGCCTTTGCCAATATCTGGACAACGGTTTCGGCTTTTAACATCAGGGCCCTGAACTTCTACACGAAATGTGGATTTCAAGAGGCTGGACTACTAACAGATCTGGTGCGGGCTGGTTTTGATGAGATTCTCCTGCGTAAAACCGTCCCGAAAATTTGACCTCGGCACTCACTGCCCCCAGCTCCGTCCTCAAATCACTGTCATTATCAACGATCCAGGTCGAGGAGCGGCAGGGGTTCTTTGGGATCTCCGGGTTCCGGCAGGGCGTTGGTATCCGTCTGGGGCGGAGAAGCGATTAGTCGGCCGGTATCCCGATCAAAAATGACGCCGTGACGTTCTGCCAAAGTAAGCAAATACTGGTATTCCATGGCTTTTTTAGCAAGTCGGTAGCGTAATAGCAGGCTGATGGGAAAATAGAGCATGCTGACAGCTATGATGCCAATGACCACATACGTCCCCCAAAGCCCCAGGGTGGAAAAGAGGGCTTTAAGATACAGCAGGACCTTTTCCGGATAGATCAATCCATAGAAAAAGGCGAATAAAACTGCCAGTCCCAGGAGATACGAAATCAGAGAACATTTGTGACACAAACGCCGCCAAAATTTACCTGGGTTTGGGGCGCTTTCAGCCCCCGGGGCATTGAGCAGATCAAAGCCGCGGATAATGATGCCAAAAAGGAATATCATCATTACTGGGGCAAGGCTGGAGACCACCAGATACTCTTTCCATGGGAAAGGGATAACCGTTACCTCACCGCCAAACCAACCTTCATCGATCTGCCAGATTATGGTAGCCGCCAGAATGAATATCTCCACCACGGCGACAAAGATCAGAAAACTGTTGAAGATATATTTTTTCTCCACCGTATCATGGAGATTGAAAAATCGACCCATCATTATCCTTTAAAATTGTCATATTGTAATTATCTGCCGGGAACCCACCGTCCGAAGCAACCAAAGTTCCCTGAGTTTTTATTTTAGCTTGTCAGGCGAATATTTTAAAGTAATTTCAGCTGAGGTCGAGGCAATGGCAATTTGTGCCGATATCCTAAGGAGTAGTCTGCCGTCTTTGGCTTAGGATTGCGGCAGCCCGGTAGAATGGGGTAGGAGGGCGTTATAAAGCCAGGCGATGACCAGGAGCAGAGCACCGTCTTCAGCCAGCACCAGCCAACCTACCCGGCGATTGGCCAGCAGGCCGCAGCCGCAGTCGATGTCTAGACCCCGGAACATGGTGAACACAATGATAACGATAAAGATGGCCAACAGTATCATGAAAGTAATGAGGGCGCTCCGGGGTTTACGGCCTAATAAAAGAGCGATGGCGCTGACCGTTTCTATCCAGGGGATGAGGACGGCGGTGAGGCCGACGAGGAATTGGGGCAGGAGCTGATAAGCCTGGATAGCGGCGGCAAAATGGTACGGCTGGCCGATCTTGCTCAAGCCGGCATAGAGGAAGAGCCCCCCCAGCACCAGGCGGACGCAGAAGCTGAGCCAACGTTTAGCGGGAGACATCGACTGGATATCCTGCTTCATCCCAGGCTCGAAAGCCGCCCAGGAAGACCGCCGCCTGGGTAAAGCCGCGACCCTGCAGCAGTTCCGCCACCTGCAGGCTGGCGTGGCAGTCCTCATGCCCGCAGTAGACGATGATGGACTGGTGGAGATCAATATTTTTCAACATCTCCGGGAGTGTCCGGCCCTGCAATTGCTCAGCGGTAAGGTTGAGAGCGCCTTCAATGTGCAACTCCCGGTATTCCGCCGACGGGCGGGCGTCAATGAACAGGGTTTGACCTTTTTGATGCAGGGCCTGGGCCTGCTGGAGATTGAAGGTGCGAACCCCTTCCAGACGGCGGGCGGCTTCCTGTCTCTCCATCTCCTTGAGGTGGGAAAATAGTTGTCCTTGAAAGCCTTGTTGAATAATGGGCCACTGCCAGATCATTCCCAGGACAAAACCCAAGGCGCCTAAGATCAGGGACCACTTCAGGTCATGGATCAGAGCGGTGCGCCAACAAAAAGATCCCATCATTGTGGTTTGAGGTCGGCTCCTTCAGGAGTTCCGGTGGCCTCACCGGCAGTGAAGAACTTTTTATTTCCCTGGAAGAAGGGCAAGGGAGCAAAGCCCTCCACGTCTTTAGACCAGCCTTCGGCCTTGCCATAATGAAAATAACGCCAGACCCGGCCGGTTTGGAGATCAGCCAGGAAGGTCTTGCCACCTTCAGAAACTAGATTATATCTGGTCCCTGAGGCTCGAGACGGCGCTCCGGCAAGTTGGGTTTCAGAGCCTTTAGTTACCTGGAGGTTAAAATCTTTTTTTTCCAAAGCTCCGGTAACCCGGCGGTTTATTTCTCGCTCCAGATAAGGGCCATACAGCAAGAAGATGCTGGCGGCGATGCTACCCAGCAACAGGGCCCAGATAAACGTCCAGCCGGTGCTTCTAGCCATGACTCCTCCTTTTTAACAGTTAGGCCTGGCGGCGAAAAAAATCAGGCCAGTTGCCTAAAAAACGTTTATAACATTAAAAGTCCGCTATCCAATCTCTTTTGTCAAGTGTTTCAGGAGGAATAAAGGGTGAATAAACCTAAATCCACCGCCATAAAGCTTATTACCTTTGATCTGGGCAATGTCCTGGTGAAGGTTGATCACATGGAGTTTTGCCGGCGTCTGGCTGTCCTCACCCAGGTAACCGCGGGAGAGGTATTTGATTATGTCTTCAATGGTGCTCTGGAACCCGGGTATGACACCGGCAACATAACCTCCCAGGAATTCCATCGGCAGATTGTCGCGCAATTTAAGGTCTCCCTGGAGTTTGAACGCTTTGCCCGCTGGTGGAACAGTCTGTTCAGCCCCATGCCGGAAATGGAGGAGGTGGTCACCCGACTGGCCAGGGGTTACCCATTATTTCTGCTGTCCAACACCAACGCCCTGCATTTTGAATATATTCAGGAGAATTACCCCGTCCTGAAACACTTTTCCCATTTCGTCCTGTCCTATAAGGTAGGGAGCCGGAAACCGGAGAAAGGCATTTATGAACACCTCCTCAAGCAGGCTGGGATACCGCCGGAGCAGATTCTTTTCATTGATGACAAAATGCCTTTTGTCGCCGCAGCTCGGGAGCTTGGCATTCGGGCCTGGCAGTTCACTTCCAGCGAGGCGCTGAAAGAGCAATTAACCGATTCTGAAATTTGGTAAAATGCGGTTGAGGGATCGATTCCCCTTTCAATAAGCCTTGCCGACAGCCTTTTCCAGTTGGGCCTCCGCAACCTTCATATCATAGACGGAACGGATGTACCTGAGTTCGGCGTTGAAAAACTTAACCTGCGCGTCCGTGACCTCAATGATGGAGCCGACGCCGGCTTTGTAGCGTCCCCGGGCCAGGTCCCAGTTTTCTTTGGCCGCTTCCTGGCCTTTGGCGGTGGAGCGGGTTTTTTCGGCCGCGGCCCGGACGTTCAGATAACTTTGCTCCACTTCTTTATTGATATCCTGGCGCAATACCTCGGCATTGGACTGAGTGGCCCGCAGATTCGCCTGGGCTTGCTGGACCGAATATTTCGTGATCAGGCCTTCAAAAATCGGCACCGAAGCATTGAGTGAGAGAGACCAGGTGCCCCGCATGTCGCCGTAGGGTTTGCCCTGGGTGTTCTGGAGACCCTGGGAATACAGGGTAGGAAAATATCCGGCCCGGGCGGTTCTGACGGCCTGCTGATCGGCTTTTTGCTGGAACTGGTTTTTTAAGTAATCGGGCCGGTCGGCCAGGGCCTTTTCTTTGGCATCGGACAGATTCATGAGTTTGGGCCGGGTATCAACGTGAAAGGTGAGCCCGTCATAGGGCCAGGACTTGAGACCCAAAGCGGTCATCAGGGCCACCTGGGCGATTTGAAAGGTATTACGGGCGGTAATTAAGTCAGACTGGGCAGTGTAGAGATTGGCTTCGGCGGTGGTGACGTCAATTTTGGCCTTGACGCCAACCTCATAAAACCCTTGAGCCTGGCGAACCAGATCTTCATTCAAGCGCAGGTTTTCTTCGCTGACCTTGACGGCCCGTTCTGTCGCCAGATACCCATAAAAAGCATTTTTGGCGTCCAAGACCACCTGTTGCCGGATGTTCGACAGATCCATCCGGGAAGCATCAAATTGGGCTTTGGACTGACCGATTTGGCCCAGGGTCTTGCCGAAGTCGTACAGGAGTTGGTTGACCTGAAAGCGATGCACGACAAAATCTTTCACATCAATGCCGCTGGAAGAGAATTGTCCGGCCCCGGAAGGGATGTTGAGACTGGAAGAGGGGACCGAATTACCGTAGTAATATGACGAAGTACTGGTGACCTGGGGCAGCAGATTGGACCGGGAGACGCCGATCTGGGCCTTGGCCGACAGGGATCTTTCCTTAAATTCCTTAATGGCCGGATGATTGGAGAGGGCGACCTCGATGGCCTCGTCCAGGGTAAGTTTTTTCCCGTTCATTTCCTTTTGGGCAAAACCGGGAAGAGAGAGACTCAATCCCCCCAGGGCCAGCAGGAGGATGCAGCCAGACCGGAGGGCTAGCTTAACCCAGGTATGAAAGCTTGATGAAATGAAGATTGGAGTTTTCATGACACCTATTGGCTTGGCCGAAAGTATTGTCTCAGTTATGCCTCACCAAAAGGCGGGAGGCGCGGCGCTTTCCCGCCTTAGGGAGCTGAGGCGGCCATGAAGTTTCGAGCTAACAGCTAACGATGGAAGACTATCAGCATTTAATTAGCTATATTAAGATACTTGCTTTGGGGGCAGAGTCAAGACTTTTTCAAAAGGCGGAAGAGTGCCTGGCTTCTGATACTATCGGTGAGGTGAGAAAGTTAGGGCAGATCTTTCAGGGAGAAGCTGTGACATTTGAATATCCGATTGAGAAAAGCCTCTCATAGGCTAAAAAAGCTTGCCTGAAAAGTTCAATCTAGATTATCATAAAGGGTAGCTGCCGGCGTCGGCTCGGCCCGGAGAAAACTCAGGCAGCCACCAGGGTTCCGGGTAGCAGCACGGCGGCGCGTGCTGGTTATTGCCTTCTATCCAGAGACAGGCCAGGCCAACAGGGAGGGAATCTTTATGGCTGTTACCAGGTTTTCCAAGATTCTGCTCTATCTTGCCGGTTTCGGGGTGCTGGCCGCAGTCTTGGGATTGTTTATGGCTTTTGGGCCGCCCAAGCTCTTTGCCAAATCCTCGACCCCGGAGTTTTGCGGCAGTTGCCACGTATTGGAGCCGGAATACGAAGCCTGGTTTCACGCCGGGGCCCATAAACGCGTTGCCTGCGTTGACTGCCACCTCCCCAACGACACTTTTGCCCGTCACCTCTTTTGGAAATCCTTCGATGGCATCCACGATGTGGTCCGTTTTAACACCGGACAAGTGAGCGAGTATATAAGACTTTCCGCTCGCGGCCAGGGTGTGGTGCAGGAAAATTGCCAGCGCTGCCATACGGAAATCCTCTCCCGGGTTAATGAAGACCGCCAATGCTGGAGTTGCCACCGCCGCTGGTCACACCGGCTCAGCGGGGCCATGGAAACACGGTCACCATAATACTACCTTTGCATACGAGGGTGCATATGAAACGGAAACAAATGTTAGCTGTTCTCGTGGCCCTGGGCTGGCTCAGCGGCCTGGCTTTCTTGCCGTCATGTTCGCCGCCCCCCAAAGCGGAGCCGGTGAAGACTGCCACCATTCCGGACGATGAGTATCTGCCGGAGGCCTGGGGTAAGGTCTATCCGTTGGAATATGACGCCTACATGAAGACTAAAGATCCCAAACCGCCGACGAGCAAATATAAGAAGGGATTCGACACCGACCAGATTATCTGGGACAAGCTCAGCGAATTTCCTTACATGGCGCTGCTATTCAACGGCTGGGGCTTTGGGGTGGAATACAATGAGCCCCGGGGGCATTACTACATGCTCATCGATCAGTTGGAGATCGATCCGTCCCGACTCAAAGCCGGGGGCGTCTGCCTGACCTGTAAGTCGCCGTATGTCCCCCAATTGATGAAAGAACTGGGGCCGAAATACTACTCGGATCCTTATATGGACGTGCAAGCCAAGATCCCCAAGGAGGGTCAAAAGCTTGGTGTGGCCTGCATGAACTGCCATAATAATAAAGACATGGCCTTGAGGATTCACCAACCGCCTTTGAAAAAGGCCATGGCGGACATGGGTGAGGATGTCACCAAGCAGGGTCGGCAGGAAATGCGGAGCCTGGTGTGCGCCCAGTGCCACGTTACCTATATCATACCCAAGGACGCGGAGAATAAATCCATCGATGTCTTCTTCCCCTGGCAGGGCAGCAAGGTGGGGGACATCTCCATGGAGAATATCATCAAGGTGCTGCGCAGCAATCCGGCCTACGGGGAATGGAAACAGAACGTCACCGGTTACAAATTCGGTTTTATCCGGCATCCGGAATACGAATTCTACTCCCGGAACAGCACCCACTGGAACGCCAACGTTTCCTGTGCCGACTGCCACATGCCGTATAAGCGGGTAGGGGCCAACAAGATCTCGGATCACAATGTCATGAGCCCCTTGAAAGACGAGATGCGGGCCTGCCAGCAGTGCCACACCGAAACCCCGGAGTGGCTCAAAAAGCAGGTGCATGGCCATCCAGGACCGGACTGTTTCTTTGATGCAGCGGGCCGGTTATGCCGCCGCGGTGACGGCCAAACTCATTGAGATGGTGCACAAGGCCCAGGCTGAAGGGAAACCCATCGATCAGGATCTTTACAACCAGGCCAAGGACTTGTACATTGAGGCCATGTACCGGGTGATCTATACCGGCGCGGAAAACTCCGTGGGCTTCCATAATCCTACGGAAGTCGGCCGTATCCTGGGTGATGCCATCGCCATGGCCGGCAAAGCTGATGCGCTGCTGCGCCAGGCCCTGACCAAGGCCGGGGTCACCGTGCCCGCGGACGTCAATCTGGAATTGGCCAAGTATTTGAATAAAAGAGGGAATAAGCCCCTCAACTTCCAACCGAAAATGGAATTTCCGGATCCGTTCGGCAACCAGGATAAGTTGACGCCCCGGGCTTCCATGGGCTTCCAGGCGGCGGCCGAAGCTGCTCCGGCAAAACCTGGAGCACCGGCCGGGGAAAAGAAGTGATTTTACCCCCTCACCCTGACCCTCTCCCCAAGGGGGAGAGGGGATTAAAGGAAGGATATCAGTAAGATATTAAGTTGTGGGTAATGGCTAGCCGCAAGGGGAGAGGGGATAAGAAAGGAAAGAACTTTTGGCTAAAGGCATACTTGGTATCGTGTTAGGTCTCTGCCTGGGTTGGCTGGGGACGGCGGCCAATGCTCAGGAAAAGTCGGAGCTTTGGCGGCAAGGGCAGGAGGTGTATATTGCCAACTGCGCTGACTGCCACCGCAGCAATGGCGAAGGTCTGTCCGATATTTTCCCGGCCTTGCAGAAGGAACCGTTTGTGGTAGGGGACCCTCATCCGGTCATTCAGTTGATTCTGGAGGGCAAGAAGGCCAAAGTTGGCCACATGCCCGCCTGGAAGAATACTCTGACGGATCAGCAAATCGCCGCGGTGGTAACCTTCATCCGACAAAGTTGGGGCAACCAGGCCGAGGCCGTGACTGCCGAAATGGTGGCGAAAAACCGGAAGAAATAATACGGTTTCCGGTTTTTAGTTTCCGGTTGTCTTGGTAAATATAATATTATCAAATAGTTATGTATTGTAGGACAAAATAAAGTTACGATAAGTCAGGAAGCATGCTAAGGCCGGGGTGAAAGCGGTTCTCCCCCGGCCTTTTTTTATTGGCGCCGGTTGGGTCCGGGCTCTTGTGGTTGTGAGTCAAAGAGACGGTTGGGTTGAGACACCACCTTTAGAGGTAACTTATACCAGCGAATATTTTTCCCGGAGGCGGCGGGATAAGGAGGTGACCCAGGCATAGGCTTTGGCCACGGTTTTTTCCCGGTCGGGATTGATCAAACAGCAGGTGGCCGGACCCAGGAGGCTTTGGGCCAGAAGCTGTTCCCGGGAGATCCCGGCTTCACCCAGGGTGGACCAAACCTCCTCCAGGACAGTGATCAGATGTTCTTCGGATTCCCGGTCAAAGGCTTCGAACCCGGTGGGGACCACGCCCCAGGCCAGGACGCTGCCCCGGTCTAAAAAGCGTTTGATGTCTTTGCCGTAACAGCGGAAAACTTCGGCGTTGGTGTAAATATCCATGGACAGGATATCCAGGTCGCGGTTCAGGAGAAACTGCCAGTCCGGGTTGCCGCAGAGGTGAATCCCCCGGGGCCGGTCGATTTGGGAGAAGAAGCGGTCCATATCCGCCCGGCCCATGGTGTCGGTGTAGCCGGAGACGGAACTGAAAATAAACTGCAGGCCCGGCTCATCAATGAACATGAAGGCGCCGGGATGTTTGGTTTTCAGGTGGGCCAACTGGGACTGGGCCCGGCGGGCCATGAAGTCCATCATGACTTCCCGGACCTGATCGTTAAAAATTATGGGCTTATCATTTTCATCCAGAATTTTCATGCCAAAGCTCACCGGACCTTCCAGTTGGCCCCGAATGGCCGGATAGGAGCTGAGATCCATTTCCAGGAAGCGGTGATAGACCACGGAATAGGTTTCGGAAATATCGAAATACGTTAGTTCCTCCCAGTGCTCCAGCATTTCAGGCAGTTCTTCGTAAAATTTGCTGGTATCGAAGCGGATGCTGTTGGTATCGGGAAGCAGGACAATTCCCGGGAAGTGTTCGGCGGCCTGGACATACATGTCTTCATAATAGCTAACATGGGGCAACTGCGGCCAAAAGGGGATATCGAGGCTGAGAGCCAGGGTCAGGGCCGCATCGACATCATCGTGGGGCAGAATGGCCATGGCGGTGGTCAAAAGATTTCCGGGTATGAGCTGGGGCATAGGGTCCTCGTTCTTTGGCAATAGGAGACGCTGGATGAGATAAAGTTTGTTCGGGTTATTTTACCATATCGCGAAGTGAAAAGTGGAAAGATAGTTTCCGGTTTCCGGTTACAGTGAAAAGACATTAAAAAGACAGTTTTCGGATAAAGAGAAAAAGGACGTTCGTCAGTAGGAGCCTTTGAATCTTCTGGGGTTGCCGAAGTCTTCCTCCCAGCGGCGGTCGGGTATGTGCTTGGGAGTGTTTTCGATGCGGTAGCCGTGTTCGATGGCGAAGAAGTATTCTTTGGGGTGCGTAACGGGGTTGAGGGGTTCCCAGGTTTTGGGAGGTTCGGGCTGGGGAGGTTCGAGGCGGGAGTTTCGAGTTCCGAGTTTCGAGTTTCGAGTGGGGGGGTGGCTGTTTCCGGTTCCGGGTCCGCAGGCGGGGTATCGGGGAGGCCGGCGGCTTCTTTTTCCTTGAGATATTCTTCATAGAAATTCTCGGAATCGCAGGAATATTTCGAGGCGTTAGGGGTGGTGGCCCACTTGCGGCGCAGACGGTCAAAGAGAGATTCGTGTTCGGGAGAACGGTTTCTGGTTTCTGGTTTCCGGTTTCTGGAGGGAGTTCCGGATTGAAGTTCACAGGCGGGGAGCAGGACGGCTGAACGGCGGGCTGCGCGGCGCTTTCCCGCCCTACACGGGAATTTTTTCGGGTGTTTTTTTTACAATGCTTATCTTTTTGATTTGGTTGCTTATTATGTTTGCTGGGAAGCGGTTTTTGGCGCTGATTTCGCGCTAATTTCGCGCTGGTTTGGCGGCTGGTTTTCGGTTGCCAGTTCCGGTGTTCGGTTTTTGGTGGTGCTGCAGTCAGGTTGGGAAAAAGCTTCTGGAGCAGGGCCGGGTCTCGAGTTCCAGGTTTCGAGTTTCGAGAGGTGGGGTTCCAGGAGTGTCGAGTTCCGAGTTCTGAGTTTCGAGAAAGGAAGTTGGGGAAGTCACCGCGGCTCATCTGCGGCTCGACAACATGGTCATCAGCATCGTCGTCATCTTCGTCATCCAGGTCGGGGGGAGGCTCCGGGCAGGGGTAGAAGAGGGCATCGGCCAGGATTTTATGGCCGGCGGCGAGGAACTCGGGTTCGGTGGGCAGGAGGCAGTCCTGGCTCTGCCACTGGGTGGAGGCCATAAGGCGGTAGACCGTATTCGTATCCCAGGGCGTCTCCATTTTACTGAGATCGCGGATCAGGCGGTTTTTCACCCGGGCGCCTTTGAAGACCTGGTCGACGTTATCTGCGGCCTGGGCTTTGGCCGAGGCGATCTCAACCTCTGCCAGGGTCTGGTTGAGCTTGAAGAGATAGCCCTGGCGCAGATTGTGCCTCGAGACGTTTTTCGGCCTGGCGCATTTTTTCCTGGAGGTGTTTCTTATGGCGCCAGAGGGCCGAGAGGCTGGGGCCGTAGTTTTGACTGAGGGCTGCAAGGGTAACGCTACCGGCGAGAAGAGCGTGATCGATGTCCTGGCGGTCGGGGATGGTGTGCAGACGGAACATTTGGCATAAGAACTCCGGTTTCCAGTTTTCGGTTTTCGGTTAAAGGCTTAAAAAGGTGTAGGCGGTCAGCGATCAGCTTTCAGCCAAAAAGAGGCAAATAAAAAACAGTCTCTATGGATACAGCTATACTAAATATGGGGAAAAAATGACAGAACAGGTGGGACAGATGTCGCAAAAACAGGGAAAAGGGAGAAGGGAAGAGGGATATAGAGAGAGGCGAGGGATTAAGAGGTGGAAGGGGAATATTGTGCAGGGGAGGGGGAGGGTGAATTTAATAGACCTTTTTTACCTTGAACATCTGTGCTATCGTATTCGGACAGATGACGGTTAAAATGCCAGCCGGAGAGGACAAGCAGATGTATCTTTTTTTCGACACTGAAACCACGGGGTTACCCAGAAACTACCAGGCGCCGGTTTCAGACAGCAGGAATTGGCCGCGGGTAGTGCAGATAGCCTGGCTGATCACCGATGCCGAAGGCTCTGAGCAGAAGAGTGCGGAGTATATTATCAAGCCCCAGGGATTTGTCATTCCGAGAGAGGCCACCCGCATACATGGCATTAGCAATGAGGTGGCCAACCGGCAGGGCGTCGAGTTAGGGCCGGTTCTCGAGGAAATTATCGCTGATCTGGCCCAAGCGCGGGTTTTGGTGGCGCACAATATGGATTTTGATGAAAAGATTGTGGGCGCCGAGTTTTTTCGCTGGGGCCAGCCGAATCATCTGGCGAAGAAGAAAAAGGTGTGCACGATGAAATCAGCAACCGATTTTTGTCAGCTTCCGGGACCCTACGGCTATAAGTGGCCGAGGCTCGAAGAGCTGTATAAAAGGTTGTTCGAAGAAGATTTTGTTAACGGTCACCAGGCGCTGGCTGACGTGAGAGCCTGTGCGAGATGTTACTTTGAACTGAGACGACTTGGCAACTTGGACTGAGGAGAAAAACGGGACGAGTGCTGAGGACTGAGGACTGAGGGAAAAGCACAGGACTGAGTGCTGAGGGGAAAAGCAGGGAGGCAGGGAAAAGAGAAGAGCGGCAGAAGATCAGTATGGCCGGCGGTTCAAGACCGTGCTCTAATACTAGATTGGCACTGACCATGGCAAGGTCGATACTCGTACGAACCGTCATTAGAGAAGATCTGGTTGACAATGGAAAAGGCTCAGGCCACGACCGGCAAGTAGGAGATCGTTTTGTCTCCTTGAAAAATTTAAGAATCGGAGCATGCTAACATATTTCGAATTCGGCTAATATGGGACATAGGGGCCCGGTCCTAACAAAAACGAAGTTGATTTCGCCTTAGGCAACAGCCTCAAAACGGCAATGACGGCATCGGCAAATTGAGCGGGCAGTGTTTCAGTGGCTTGACACTCGATTACTTACCCGGGTTGATCTTAGTGATTTTGGATCCCTGTATGCCGATCCCGCCCATCAGGCCTTTCTGGTTGAAGATAAAAGCGTAAACCCCCTTCTGCATTGTTGTCGTTGACACATTCTTGCCGAATCCCTTGTCCAACACTACGAGACTCGGCCCGGTTCCGAGTTCCCAGCCACCACTTTTGTTAAGATATACGAGGGATGCGTCGTCCATGAAAAACAACACGTAGCCAAACGACTGGACCCCTGCCTGGAAACCGTATGAGGCTGCCATCGATCGATAGTAGCCAACCGTCCTGCCCCGTTTGCGTAGCGCCCCATCGCCAAATTGCCCCGCAACGATGAAGCCACCTTTGACGATACTCGGGAAAATAAGTATTGCCTTTGACTTGTCGGCCAAAGCCTTTGCACCAGGGGTGGTCTTATAGAGCATAGACAACGCCTGGGTGGCGTTACGGTCGATCTCGCTCGCGCTGGCGGCTAACGCCAATCCTGCGCTCAAGGTGCTTATTGTCATTGTCGCTATCGCCAGTATCGCTGATAGCAATAGTCTGTTCGTCCACATTCGATTTTCCTTTCGTCATTAGAACCAACATTTTTACATAAAGGTCACCCGCAGTTCAGCACACACCTATCGAGAGGCTGAGGGCAGGAGGATGGTGTTTCCTGCATATTTTATATTGTCTTTCTATGTTGATATTTGCTTAGCCAGCCGCTTGGCCGGCTCCACACTCAGGACCGTGGGGAACTTATAGCCGACGCAGCGGTTAGTTATTGAACTGCACGATAACCTGAACTGAGATCATACGGCAATCTTAATTTAGCGCAGTCCAAAAAAAGTTTTTGGTACCCCCCTGGCCCGGGGGAAGACCCCGAAAGTTTCTGGTCTTAAAGGGGAACCTTCGCGTCGGTGGCATGTTCGTATAACGAGCAGTACCCGAAACTTTTATGGCAGCAAGGCAGACCGCGAAGGGATGACCTCTTCGAGCTTAGGGATGGGAGGTTGGGCTAACCGGAAGAAATAAAGGGCTTAACGAAAATGGGGCACCTCCGCCTGAAAAGAGAAGGAGGCGGTCTTGGGGACTGGGGGCTAGGCTTTGAGGAGAACAGGAAAACAGGAATCCTACTCTAATATGGTCTCCTCTGGGTTGGTGAGCGGCAGGGAAAATAATTCTGGCGGCAGTTTATCCAGGGTCGTGTGAAAAGCGAAACCGATGTAATAACTTTCTGGAGTGGATGATATTTTCTCTACCCATACTACCCTGCCACACAGCCTCAAGTTATTTTTACCATCCGGCAGGCTGAAAGAGGAATCGAAATGATCACCCACAGCCATTAACTGGTCGGTTTCCAGTTTAAAGCCACCTTTGCTGATATCCCGTAACCGATATAATTTTCCAGGCAATTCTCCCATAGGTTCAATCTCTATCATTATCGGTTCCCGTTCGAACAAACGTCTATCCTTTTGCATCTAATCGTCCCTTCCTACATTTCACGCTCAGGTAGGCCAGTATGAGCGCCTTACCGGTTCTTTCTCGCTTTAGAAAGATTATCGGCAATTGTAGCGAACTCTTGAAAAATTCTGGAATCCACAGGCTTCCTGAACGAATTTTCTGCCGATCTGGTAACTTGCCATCCTTGAACATCCTATCATGGCCATGGTTGTAAGTACAATGCCGATTCACTTTGATTTCTATGGCAAATTTTTCCAGCAAAAATAGTCCTTTAATTGTTTGAAGGCCGATAAATCATCCAAGGTGATTGACAGACTCAATTAACATGAGAAGATTCAAATATTAAAATGGTTCCGGTAATTTCATTCGGAAGCCTTTTAGAATGGGCACCTTCATCCATGTCCGAGAATTATCGTCTGAGGGGAAAAAATGCCAAATATGATCTGGAGATTATAATTTCACAATCCCCTGGAAAGTTTTAAGTCTGTGGCAGTGATCTGGCGACGAACGGTTTAACCTTTAATTTTGTCCAAATAATTGTGGACCTTTACAGAGTGCTGAGGACTGAGGGGAAAAGTAGAGTAGAGGGGCAGGAAAAGGAGAAGAGCGGCAGAAGATCAGCATGGCCGGCTGGGGGGCCGGAAGAGAAGGCTAAGGGTGTCACACCGGCGAGGAGTAGCGATGAAACGATGTGAATGGGCCAATACAAGTGAGTTAGAGCAGTCCTATCACGATAAGGAATGGGGGGTCGCAATGCACGAGGACAGACGCCTACCGGATTTTTTTATCGCCGTATTTTTTGCCTCGGTCAAAAACCAAGTTCGCTGTGGGAACCAAGACGGACCAGGTCAAGGCAGTCATTTCCCGATTTCCGGTAGATAAGAATCAGGTCAGGTTTAATATGGCAATCCCGGTGGTCCGCCCATTGGCCGGAAAGAAAATGATCATAGTAGTGGCAAGGGAGCGGAGTATCGGCGGCAAGGAGCTTGACAACCTCTAAAAGGGCAGTGTCGAGCATTTTCCCGTATCGCCCTGATTTTTCCCGCTTGTAGTCCCGTTTGAACCGGCTGGTGTATCTAATCCTCCGCATTCAGACTCGCCAGCAGATCATCGACCGGTCCAACCGTGATCATTTCTTCCCGTCGCGCCGCTTTCATGGCCGCAATGGTTTCGGCATTTGGAATTAGGGGGTCAAAGGGCAGGGCCTTTTCCGTGACAATGCGCATTATCATCATGCGGAAGGCATCGGAAACCGTGAGCCCAATCGAGGCGAGCACCGCTTCTGCCTCTTCCTTGACATGCTTGTCAATTCGAGCTCGAACCACAGCGTTGGCAGGCATATTATCACCTCCTTTTGGGCTACATTGTAGCACAAGATACATCTTAATTCAACCAAAAATCAAAGCGCAGACCAGGTTCATCATCTGGGTTTGGAAGCTCCGCCTTAGTTCGGTATCGTCGCAACCGGTAAGCTCTCCGGTATTGGTCAGTCGGGAACCACGCGCCGGGCTGGCGAAAATGGAACAAAGCGAGGAGTAGCGATGAAACGATGCGAATGGGCCAATAAGAGTGAGTTAGAGCAGTCCTATCACGATAAGGAATGGGGGGTCGCAGTGCACGAGGACAGATGCCTGTTCGAGTTTCTCATTTTAGAAGGGGCGCAGGCAGGATTAAGCTGGTCCACCATTCTGAGAAAGCGGGAAGGTTATAGAAAAGCGTTTGACAATTTTGACGTTCAGAAAATCGCCCGATACACCGAACATGACGTGGCGCGACTGCTGGTTAATGCCGAGATCATCAGAAACAAGCTCAAAATTATGGCGACCATCACGAACGCGAGGGCCTTCCGGCAGGTTCAGGAACAATTTGGCAGCTTTGACCATTACATCTGGCAGTTCGTAAATGGCAAACCTATTCAGAACGCGTGGGAAAAGATGACGGATATCCCCGCCAGCACTCCTGAGTCGGAAGCCATGAGCAAAGATTTACAGAAAAGAGGGTTCAAGTTCGTGGGGAAAACCATCTGTTACGCGTTCATGCAGGCCGTTGGCATGGTGAACGATCATCTGACAGATTGTTTCAGATACGGGGAACTCCGGAATCAGGACGAACCTAACTAAACGGCGCCTCGCCTAGCCGGGAAATTAGGCGAGCAGTGAACTTTGTTTTAGGCTATCTTACCAAACCCGGCAATGATCCACAAACCCGGAATAGTTGCAGTTATGTTCTGGATAAGGAAACACTATCAGACCCATTTGATGGGCGTATTGATGGCAGTGATTTTGCAGCGAGGAATTTATTGAGTTATAATAGTTTGTAAACTTCTCATTTTTTTATGAAGAGCACTCGGAAAGCATTTATACCGATCCGTATAAAATTTCGTGGCAAAGTTGCTACATCGATTCAAGGCAATGATATCTATAGATTTATGGTCATCGGAAGACTATATGCAAAGGCATCTGATAGGGACAGGAAACCGAATCGCAGCATCTTTTCGCGGATCAATCTAATTTTTGTTGGGCCTTAGGGGGCAAAATGCACCTCGACATCCTTTTTGAAACTGATCGTTTCAACCTGTCAGAAACGAAGGAGCATTTCATCAACCCTTGTTGTTTCGGTGATGACTTGGCCACCTGGCTACGCGGGAAGCTTCTGGAAAGAGGTGTACCGACCATCGAACCGGGCCAAGAAGACTGGGGCTGGTATATCGAGTCAAAGCTCGGAGGCAACTCATATTTCATCGGCATTGGTGGTGCTGTTGAGGAATCCGATCCAAACTCCAATCTCGGTGAGTGGCGCATCATGATTGAGAAACACCGTTCGTTGTGGGAGAAGCTAAGCGGGAAAAACAAAACCTCCCTCAACGATCCGATCTTCGCTGTCATTCGTGAGATTCTCGATCGCGAAAATGACTTCAAGAACATTCGCTATGAGTAGCAGGCCCAATTAATCATTCCGCCTGACCTACCGCGGCAAGCCGCGTCAGTCAGGTGAATTCAGACGTTAGTAATCTTAATTTTCCCTTTGTTTCTTCCTTCTTTTTGGGTCTGCCTCTGGGAAGGGCGCGCAGCCGGCGGCCAACTAATTTTTCCAAATAGGCGACGAAAGAGGCGCTTCCTAAAGGGTGTCCGGTGTGGGTATGTTTTCTGATGGCCGCGAAGATTTTCGGAGCATCGATTTCAGAGAGGATTTCCGGCCATTGGGAGCGCAAATCCTCCGGGGGCCAGGAAGCCCCGGCCAGCAGCCGATTTTCTCCTCCTTCTAAATGGGCCCGGGCGCTGGACCAGGGCCAGTCCGCCGCCTTTGCCACAAGGCCCGCCCGCACCGGGTTCAGTTCGATATAGCGGGCGGCCCTGATTAAATATTCATCATCCAGAGGACAGGAAAAAAACCGTCCCTGCCATAGGTGGCCCCCTTTCCTGGTTCTCCGGTTGATCAATTGGGAATAGCGCGTATGCGCCGCGGCCAGGGTCCGCGCCAATGAGTCTTGGTGGTGGGGAAAGGCGATGAGATGGATATGGTTGGTCATCAGGCAATAGGACCAGACTTCCAGTCCATACTTTTTGGCATATTCGGTCAGCCAAGCAAGATATTGCACCCGGTCCCCGGCTTCAAAGAAAACATCCTGCCGGTAATTGCCCCGCTGGGTGACATGATGGGGCACCCGGGGAAAAACGACCCTGGCTTGGCGGCTCATAGTGACAGCGACATATCAAAAAAAGACACGCTTGACAAGAAAAATAGTGTCTGTCCCCTTTTTCTTCGTCTGTCCCGGATGAGATCATACGGCACGGGGATCCATTACGGTGCCCCCATCGATGAGAACCTTATCGTTGAGGATTACAGGTTCGAAAAGCCGCCGGCATGGCCATGGAGGCCCGGATGGCAGTGATGAGTTGCCGGTTTCTGAATATTATTTCCCGACGATTCCAAAAGTCACGTGGCAACAATTGCTTGCGCACGGGAATCTTACCTGCTTCGAAGGTCAGGGCCGGATCTGACGGGTACGAATCCTGGTCTCACCTTGGTGCCGGTGCCGATGACGGTTTCCTCAGGGGGATGGGAGAAGTCCGGATATGCTTGTTGGGTTCCTGCTCCTTGTCTAAGCCCTGGTCAGGAGCTTTGCCCGGTTCGCCCCGGACATTCCAAGCGCGTGGCCACCTGTGCTCCTCCGGTCTCGGTTTACGAAGTTAAAACGACTTGCCAGTCAGATTTCACCAAGAGGTAGTCAGTAGGTGTCGGGTTGGCTCTGGATATATGATGATTAGCTTATGGTGTTATCTGAACAGTTGCAGCGTATTGGTTAGAGTTTGCTTTCCGTCCGGTCATAGACACTCACTGGCATAAAATTGCTTGCGCACGATAACTTTGACCTTGCTTGAGGCAGGGCGGATTTGAACTGGTACCATCGGCCGACGGTTGTCGGCGGCGCGGTCTGCCCAAGGTGCCCTTCGGTCGGATATCCAGGGTTGCTTTTCAAGATCGGCCCGCAAGGGCTCCCGCTCGGTAACCCCAACCAAGCCGGGCCACGATTTCATTCTCGCATTAAGTTCAAGTTCTTGGCGGGACAAAGGGGCAAAGTCGGCTCCTGGTGGCCGGACGCCGAGAGGTCGAGGACCATCGCCGAGCGGCATGCGTGACTGGGAATGTCTGTGGCGGTCTGCCTAATTTACCCTGGTATAAATGATCGCACTGATATTCCTCACCGTTGCCAGGGGCAGGGCGGATTTCCTTGTCAACCAATCCGGTTTGCGGTGGCGTCGTTGCGCCAGAGGTGCCCTCGGGCGATGACCAGGGTTGGCATTTCGGAATAGTGCCCGCAAATTATCCGCTCAAAACCCAGACCTGCTCGGGCAAAGGTGTTTATTTGCGTATTCATTCAAGTTTTAGGCGGGACGTTGGGGCCAGTATCAGGGCTCGTGACCGGTAATTTCTGAGGTCCAGGGCACGAATGGTAGGTTTTCTTCTGGATGCAGGTAAAGGCTGCCAATGAGGCCAGTTACCACCAGGACCGTGGTGGTGGCGAGGGTGACCAGGCCAGGGATGGTGAGAAACCACCTTTTCGTTGTCGGGGAAGCGGCCCGGGGCGGGGGTGGGGCTTCGGGCTCGGCGGCTTTTGTTGCCTTTGCTTCCGGAGGCACCTGTTCTTTCAGGTTTGCCACCAGATAGTCCACATGTTTTTCCAAGGGGGGAGTAAAGGCGTCGACCCACTGGGTGGTGCTGATGAAATATTCCAGGGCCTGGGAGGGCAGGACCTCCTCGATACGGAAGGGGATAATGCTGACGCCCCGGCTGACGGCCCGCTCAACCTCGCGTTTGAACATGCTCGGACTCGTTGGAGTGGGTAGAGAGAACCAGGACCAAAGCCTTCGCCTCCCCGATGGCCTTGACAATGGCGCCGCTATAATCGGCGCCGGGCTTAATGTTGCGGGGACCGATCCAGCAGGGGACGCCACCGGCCTCCAGGGCCTCGCAAATGGCAATGGCCACGGCTTCGTCCTCGGTGGCGTGACAGATAAAAACAAACTGGCTCATGTGGTTACTCCTTCTCCGGGGCGGACCGTAGGGTATCTTACTCATACAAGGAGTCTTTGAAAGGCTGAAACGGGGAGGGAATCATTTGGCCCTCCAGATTTTATACTAGGATAAGAACATTGTATATGGTAAGTCTGGTATAAAATCAAACAAATAAGTTCATGAAAAAGCGCATGTGGTGCTGAGGACTGAAGGGAAAAGTAGAAGGGCAGGGGAAAGAGAAGAGCGGCACAAGATCAGCATAGCCGGCTGGGGGGCCGGAAGAGTAAGGATAAAGGGGGATAACCGGCGAGGGGTAGCAATGAAACGATGTGAATGGGCCAATACGAGTGAGTTAGAGCAGTCCTATCACGATAAGGAATGGGGCGTAGCAGTGCACGAGGACAGACGCCTGTTCGAGTTTCTCATTTTAGAAGGGGCGCAGGCAGGATTAAGCTGGTCCACTATTCTGAGAAAGCGGGAAGGTTATAGAAAAGTGTTTGACAATTTTGACGTTCAGAAAATCGCCCGATACACCGACCATGACGTGGCGCGACTGCTGGTTAATGCCGAGATCATCAGAAACAAGCTCAAAATTATGGCGACCATCACGAACGCCAGGGTCCTTCCCGGCAGGTTCAGGAACAATTTGGGCAGCTTTGACCATTACATCTGGCAGTTCGTAAGTGCGCAAACCATTGAGCAGGGATGGCGCAGGGCGCCGGCCAGGTGGCGGGCCGGTCACGCAATCTGGTCGAAGCTGCGGCCGAGGTGATCTCCAGGAGATAGGTAGCGCCGGCGGTCTGTGAAACTGCCCGACCACGCTCAAGGTGCCGGGGGAGTTGCCGGGGCTGACGGGACCCTGTCTGGTGAGCGTGCCCACCAGGATGCCAGTGCCGGTTATGAGGCCGCCGGAGTCAACCACGACGTGCAGGGCGTGGGAGTCCCTCCCAACGTGTTACCCAGGTTAAAGGTGCCGTTGGTCACCGTATAGGTGCCACCATAGCCTGAGCCGTTGCCTTGCAGATCCAGGCTGCCACGTAACGGGCCGTTGCCGCTCAGAGTGCCGCCGGGCGGGGATGATGGAATTCCGGCAAAGCCCGAGCCGTCCCCTTGCAAATCCAGGCTGCCCGCCAGGGAACCGGCGCCGGTCAGGGTTCGGTGGAAGGCACGACGATACTGCCGGCAAAGCCCGAGCCGTCCCCGTGCAGATCCAAGCTGCCCACCAGGGTGCCGCCGCCGTTTACGCTAGCGCCCAGGTTAACCACCAGACTGCACGGCGCCAGGGTGGAGCCCAGGGCATTGTTCAGCGTGAGGCGCCGCTGATGAGGTTATAGGTTCCCACAAAAGGCGAACCGTCGCCATTCAACGTCAGGCTCCCGGTGCCCGGCTGCGTAAAGGTGCCATAACCGAACAGGTCACCGTTACAGACCGAAGCAAAAGCGCCGGGGTGTCAAGGCGCCGCTGCCCAACACCACCAGGGTCCGGGAGGTCGTCAAGGGGCGGCGGCCTGGAGGGCGCCGCCGTTAAAGCTGAGAGGACCAGTGGCGGCGCCCAGGTTGGCGTCTCGGTTGACCGAGAGGATGCCGCCGTTCAAGATGGTGCCGCCGCTGTAGGTATTGGTGCCGGTGAGAGTAAGGGTGCCGTCGCCCATCTTGGTCAGGGTGCCTGGCCCGGAGACAATCCCCGATAAGGTGGAATTGAAAGTGTTGGTGTTAAAGGTGCCGCCGAAAGGGAACAACGTGATGTCACGGGCGAAGGGAACACCGGCGGCGGTCTGGAGGGTGCCGCCGTTAAAGGTCAGGGGCCGCAAGTGAAGCCCAGGTTGGCATCACTCTCCACATGGACCGTCCCGCCGTTAAGTATGGTGCCGCCGACATAGGTGTTGTCACGCCGGAGGGGAGAAGGTAACGTTCCCACGGATGGTCAATCTTCCCGGACCGGAAACCACGCCGCTAGGGTCGAATCGTGCCAGAGCGGGGTCGGTCGGTGGTTCCCCCCAGAAGGGTGAGGGTGAGGCTGCAGCCCCAGTTTAGCAGCGGGCCAGGCGTCTGGACGGTGCCGCCGTTGAGGGTCTGACCGCCCGAGGTGGCCCGGAGCAGCCGGATCCAGTCGCTGTCGACCGAGGTCGGCGTGGCCGGCATCAGGGTGCTGGCGTTGGCCAACGCAAAGGCCCCGCGGCCCAGGGTGCCCACGGCCAGGGTATCGTCCCGGCGGCTGTAATCCATCGCCCAGACAAAGGTATTGGGGAGATTCCCCTTCAGAGCATACCAATTGGCAAGGTCCGTGTCCCGGGCGTCATACAGGGCGCCGTAGCCGCCGACGACCACGGCATTGAGGCGGTTCGAGATGAATTGACGGATCGGAGCTGGTTCAGGGAGAGCCTGGAGATCCAAATGGCGCCCTGATTCGCGGAGGTGCGCAGGGAACTTTCGTCGGCGGTGTAGAAGTGATTGTTGTTATTGGGATTGATCAAGACGCCGGTAATGGTTCTTGCGGGCGGGGTAATTCGTAAGCTGGGTCAGAGAACCGCGCTGGAGCGTCGTGGACAGCCACAGATCTTCGCCCTCGCGGCAACAGGAGGTTGGCGTTGCCGGGTGGCCGTAGGCAATGCACCCACCTGGAGGCGAATGGTGGCGTTGATGGGCGTGAGATGCAGTTCTTCGTCAAGGGGCTTTGGGGCGTCCGTGGCGAGAGAAATTATCTGGGTGCCGATGGCGAGTCGGCTCTGTCCTCCTGGTTCACCCGCAGCAGGGCATGAAAGGGGAGGCTGCTGCCCTTATCGGCATCATGTCTTAAGAGCAATTCCGTTCCGACATTGAATTCGGTGGCTTGGATTTCCGGCACGAGCATCTCATTCGGGGACACCTTGACGCGGGTAGCCAGTCTTTGTTCACTTATATACCACAGCGAAAAGTCGGGGTGGCGGTCGTGGACGTGCAGTCTTGCCGCCGTCCGCCAGCAACAGGGCGTCCCAGGTGGGAATGGGAGCCCCGCCGCTCAGGGCTTGCATGCCGGCGCCGTTATCCTGAGCGCCGTAAATTAGGGTGTGGGTGTTGCTGTCGTAAGCGATGCTATACATCTCGGTTACCTGGAGATTGCCGATGAGGGAGGTCCACGCGCCGGTGCTGGCGTGAGGGTCGAGGCGGCGGTAGACGCCGCCGTCATTGGTTTCCAGAAGATTGCCGGTCGGCCTCAAGGTCATACTGCGACTGTCGGCGTTATGTGTGGTGCCGCCGGCAAAAATAATTGGTGATGGGCAGCCACTGCCCGTTATAAGGAGTTGCCGGGGTCCAGTTGATCCACCGCCGGGGGATCTGCTGAGAAGCTCCTGGGCTGGCGTCCCCCCGAAAGATGGAGGCATGTGGCGTCAGTGGCCCCGCTTTGGTTGGGAAAATTCCTCGAGGTATCGTGACTCATTCCGGAGTGCTTGTCACCGCTGATGTAGACAATATTCGGATTTTGGGGATCAGCCCCCAGGCGCAAAATTAGTGTTCCCCCGGCCCGCTCGGGATTGATGCCGACAAAGGCACCGTTTGCAAACGGACCCGGGCAGTCCCAGGCCGGGGGCGGGGCCCTGACCCCCCATACTTCGGCCAGGTGGCGCCCTGGTCCAGGGAGCGCCAGACTGATTGGAGCGATGGTGCGCCTGGATCTCGGCGCCGCTGGTCAGGCCCATAAAGAGGGATTGCCCGCCGGCCCCCACGCTGAGCTGGCATGGTACCTCGCGGCGTGGCCCGATGCCGCTGTTGGCCGGGGTGACATTGGGTCCAGGCGTCGGCCTTGGTTGTCGCTGCGAAAAATACCCGGAGTTCTGCAGTTTTGACGGCCGCATAGAGGCGCCGTGGGGTCACCAGGGTCGGAGGCCAGGCTGGTGACGCTGCCGGTGGGGAGCCCGCCGCTGCCGGAAATCTGGATGAAGCTGGCCCCGCCGTCGGTGCTGCGGAAAAGACCGGTGACGTGGGTGCTGAGGCTTGGATTGGTCGGATGTGCGTGGACGCCGGAGGCGACGAAGACATAAGCTGGTCATTAAGCACTATCGTGACGAGACATTGGTGATTGGCGGTGATGGCGCCGCCCACGGATTTCCAGGTGGCCCGGCGTCGCTGGAGAAATGCACTCCTGCCGGGGGCCGCCTTGTAAGGAATTGGCAAATTGCCCAAAGCCCGCCAGGATGCGGTTGGGATTGCCGGGTTCCAGCGCCATGCCGCCCATGGACAGGGAGATCTTATTGTCAGTCAGGGGCTTCCAGATGCCGCCGCCGTCAGTGGTCTTCCAGATGCCGCCGTTCACGGCGTCCTGCCGATGTAAATGATGTTGTTAGCAGTGGGATCGACGAGCACGGACTGGATGGCCCCGGTCAGGAACGATTGGTGGCAATGACCACCTCGCCGCCGATGTAGGGGCGGCGCCTGGTCCTGCCAGATATAGAGCCCTGGCGGCGCCGGAGCCAATCCAGGGAGGTGAAAATGAGAAGGTCAAGATTTCCAGGAAACTCTGCTCTTTCCCGGCAAGACCAGGACAAGATGTTTTACTTATCATACCACCCTCCCCTGACGACGTTTTCGGCCCAGTGAAAATTAAGCCAAATTTATTTGGGGGGCATAATATCATAAATTTTTGCAGAAAATTAAGGTTATTTTTAACCTATATCACCGCACTCATGCTTAGCAACTATCTTGCCACGTCCGAGAATTATCGTCCAAGGGCTAAAAATGCCAACTATGATGTTATGATTGAAACCTGACTGGTTGATATTATCCCCGCAGGTCGGTTTCGCATACAACCCCTCTCCGTTAAATCGTTGCAGGTCCTTCCTTGACAGACAATGGCAAGCTGCCTATTTTTTTAGGTCTTTTGATCTCTCCAAAGCTTTACCTATCAGAACTTCACCAAAAAGGAGAAGAAGAACATGGGACTGAGTGAATTTGTCAAGATATCGGGGAGAAGATTTTTGGCCATGAAGACGAGGCGTCCGCCAAGATCAAGGACTACATGATACGCAGAAAACCCTGGCATCAAGGACCTGGGGGTCAATTTCCGGGACGGAGTGGTAACCCTGAGCGGCGTCGCAGAAAGCGTCGAGGCTATGCAAAAAGCTGTGCTTATGGCCGGCAATATCCAAGGAGTCAGTGGCGTGAAGGTCGATAACCTGACCACGCCGGCGGGCGCAGAAAAGGATGATCGGCCCATCCTCGGTCTTTCCTTAAGTGGTGAGTTGGTGAAGAAGGTGCAGGCAAAGGTGGGAGTTGGTGCAGACGGCGTCTTTGGACCAAAAACAGAGGCCGCCGTGCGCGCCTTCCAAAGCGCTCATGGCCTTGACCCTGACGGGATTGTCGGACCAAAAACCTGGAGGGCGCTGGATAGCGTTTCTCTAGCTTGAAACCAATTTGCCGTCAAAAGTGAAATTGGCTTTCCAGCCTGTGCAAACGCAGGCTAAAGCCTGCGGCTACCAAAAACTGCTTTTTGATTGCAACTCGGTATGAGAGGCCGATGGGCCAATGACATGGATATATCGACCGTGTTCTTTTTCAGAGGAGCATGGCGTTGGAACCGGGGAAGGCCATGAGGCGCGAGCTTGAAAACCCCAGTTGGGCTCTATCAGGCATTAAAAAGGTGGTGAAATAATCCCCCAAGATTTACCGGCACCAGAGATCCAAGGCAGGACCAGTCATGGCCCTGCTTTTTTTGGTGCGCCCGGCAGGGCGCACTCACTTGGAGGTGAAAGTCCCCTACAGGCCCGACAGGGGGAACTGTTAGCCGGACGGCAAGGGTGTCCGTCGTGAGGCGGAATCTGAAGGAAGCCGCAGGCAAAGCGCTGGCCTGACGAACAGAAATCGCATACGAGGCGGTCATGCCGGATGAGAAGGCGAATATCTTCAAAGTCCAATACCTGTCCGGAAGGCATGGACGTAGATGCGGCGGGCATAAGCGTGAAGGTGGGTGCGCATTACCCGGGGAGGTCTGTCGATCTGCCTTGTGCTACCGGCGTCGAGAGGCGCCGGGAAGGGGCGGCAGAAGTCAGCCGAGGGCATAGTAGGTCCGCGACCGGACCGAAGGCCCGAACCTGAAATATGGGGTAGGAGCTTTGAATTTCGATGATCAGGGAGACGCAGAAGGCCGGGTTGAGATACCCGGCGACGCCACGCCGAGGTAGCGGCCGGAAGCCGCAAGGGGGCGAGGAAGGTACATCAAGGATCACGGCAACGGAGGACCATCCTGCCCGGAGACGTCACGGTAGGAAACAGTGGTTGCACCTGAGGCTGTTACGTCAGCTGCGCGGCTTTAATGTATTTCAGGAACCGCCGTGTACGGAACCGTACGCACGGTGGTGTGGGAGGACGGGGGGGGCAAGGCCCCCTCCTTTTCTCCATCTAGTCCTTATTGAGCCGGACAATAATTGGATTGATCCGCATAGGCATTCTCAAGGAGGACGAGTTTTAAAGTTGCCCGGGGAAAAGGAGCTCCCAGGTCTTTCCGAAGATGCCGCTCGTGTCCCACCAAGAGCCGGTTTCCTAGACTGTCCCATTTCTCAGGAAGCCACCCAGGATCTTGTCAGTGCCATTTTACTTTTCCATAACAAAAGATTATATCAGGTTCCACTGTAGGTTGGCGCGTTTGGGGGAGACTTCCCCTTAAGGTTTTCATGATAATACTGATAGGTGAGTGGCCGGCCGTCTTTTATGACTTCCGAGTTCACCACGTCGCCGACAAAGATAGTGTGGGTCCCCAAATCAATTTGGTCGAAGACTTTAGCCTCCACGACTGAAAGGGCATGATCGGTTACTAGAGGGCAACCGGTTACTCCCTCCTTAAACAGGTACTTTGGCAAATTTATCGATATCCCGTCCTGACCTAAAGCCGAAGGGACCAATAAACGTCAAGGGAGTGGCCTCTTCCAGGACGGACACCGCAAATATCCGACTTTTGGTGATGAATTCATGGGTCAAATTTTTCTTATTAATGATGACCGCCAGCCTCGGAGGATCAGAGGTGACTTGTATGGCCGTATTAACGATCTGACCGTTTATTTTTTCCTGATCTCGAGATGTGACAATATACAGGCCGTAGCTCAAATCTCTAAAGGCTCTCCGGTCAATTGCTGGACTCATAACCCCCTCCTTATTAATAACTATGATTCTTGAGTATTACATTTTGGTTGGTTCACTCCTGAAAACATCATCTATTCTTTGTCAGGGCAAATCTGGCCCCCATGGCCATGGCCTGCTCACAATCCTGGGGAAAGATTTCCTGGCGCCTTCGGGCCTTCTTCTCCGGATCAAACCGGTCCGCCACCACCCTGGCATAATCCTTAAATTGCAACGTGTCACAGCTATAGAGAAACTCCGAGGCCCCGAAGACCATCTGCAACAACCTTTGATTCTGGCCAAAAACCTGCTCGTAACCCCATTCCCGCATCATCTCTTCGGGGACATTCATCGTATAGATAAACCCCGTGGGAATTTTCTTGGGGAAAAGCGACTGGGGCGGGTCGGTATAGGTGAAATAGGGAAACAGCAACCGCTCCAGAAAAGAGCGCATCTCCCCGGAGACGTTGCCGAAATAGATGGGGGAGCCTAAAATGAGGGCATCCGCGGCCGCAATATTTTTCAGGACCGGCGCCAGACCATCCTTGACGGCACACCGGCCATAGCTTTTGCCACCTCTGATTTTACAGGCAAAGCAACTCGTGCAGCCGGTAAAGGTCAGGTCATATAGATGAATGAGTTCGGTTTCAGCCCCCTGGGAGGCGGCTCCTTTCAGGGCTTTTTTGAGCAGGGTGGCCGTATTCCAGGTTTTTCTGGGGCTGCCGTTAACTGCCATGATCTTCATACATTTTCCCTCCATCAGCCTGTGAGGCTTGATAAGACTGCCCTATTATAGAGTTTCTCGAAAGATTTGTCGCGTAACGGAGGTTTTCTCGGCGCAGGCTGAAGCCT
>CAVZSK010000015.1:0-35545 GCA_963777875.1 uncultured delta proteobacterium
GTCGATAGTAAATCTGGCTGCCTCGAACTCTGCCGGCGAAGCCGGATTCTACCTGGCCACAGAAATCGCCGACACCGGAGCCAACCTTTATCAAAGGGGAGGGGAGCCGGACGCAATTTGAAATCATCCAGACCATTCCTCTTGACATCTTTCTCAACCAAGAACACCTGCCGCCACCGCAATTTATCAAAATTGATGTGGAAGGGGCCGAACTGGCAGTAATTCAGGGGGCAACCAACATCTTGTCGGAATTTTCACCCCTGCTGTTGCTGGAAATGGAGGAAAAGACCCTCAGAGCTGCCGGCACGGATAAGACCGCCATCCAAAACTGGCTTAGCCCTCTGGGTTATCAGGGCGCTTTCCTGCATAAAGGAAGATGGTTTGTAACTGACGATATGAATAAAACCAGAGGTCGAAATATCTTTTGGTTCAATCCGGCCAAGCTTTGGCACCAGGAAAAAATCCGCCCTCTCGGGATAGTATTTTGTTAACAACTAACGATAACTCATTTTTATTGTCACTTCTAGGTAACAGCGAGACGAAGCCATGGACGACGCTCACCGCCAGCTACTGAGACAACTGCCTTCCGTGGACGAGTTGTTAGTACACTTTTCCAATCAGACGGGGGAAATATCTCGCTCTTTAGTAGTAACGGCCATCCGCCGTGCTCTGGAAGATGTCCGCCACCATCTGTTAAGCCTTCCCGCGGATAAGTTACCGGCTAGCCTGGATCGGGTCGGATTAATTGCCGAAATTCACCAGCAGATAAATCGAAGTCAGCAGGCCCGCCTGATTCCGTTGATAAATGCCACCGGGGTTATCATTCACACCAACCTGGGGCGGTCCCCTCTGGCTGAAGCGGCCATCAACCAGATTAATAAAGTGGCGGCCCATTATTCCAATCTGGAATATACCTTAGCAGAAGGTAAGCGTGGCTCCCGTCATGATCATCTGGAGTATCTGATCCGGGAGTTAACCGGGGCGGAGGCGGCTTTGGTGGTGAATAACAACGCCGGGGCAGTGTTTTTAACCCTCAATACCCTGGCCCAGGGACGTGAGGTCATCGTTTCCCGGGGCCAACTGGTGGAAATCGGTGGTTCCTTTCGGATGCCGGATGTCATGCGGGCCAGCGGCGCCATTTTGCGGGAAGTGGGCGCCACCAATAAAACCCATTTATTCGATTATGAGAACGCCATCTCCCCCGAAACCGCCATGCTCCTCAAGGTTCACACCAGCAACTACCGGATCATGGGGTTCACCAAAGAGATTGCCTTAGCTGAGATGGTGACCCTGGGGAAAAAATACGGCCTGCCGGTAGTGGAAGATTTAGGCAGCGGCTGTTTCCTGGATCTGAGCCGTTATGGCCTGGACAAAGAGCCTACGGTAACTGAGGCCATACAGACCGGTGCCGATTTGATCCTCTTCAGCGGTGATAAATTGTTAGGCGGACCCCAGGCTGGATTGGCTGTCGGAGCCAAGGCTTGGGTGGATCAACTCAAACGCAATCCCTTGACCCGGGCCCTGAGGCCCGACAAGCTTACCCTGGCAGGCCTGGAGGCGACATTGCGACTCTATCGTGATGAAAAACAAGCCATTCAGGCTATTCCGACCTTAAAGATGATCACCCAACCATTGGCAGAGGTTAAACGCCGGGCCCAGAGCCTGGCCAGGCGATTGCGCCGTCGTCTGCCTCTCCCCACCCGGGTTGCCATTCTGCCCACACTGGCTCGCATCGGGGGCGGCTCTCTGCCCCAAACGGAGCTTCCCAGTTGCGCTCTCAGTCTGGCCAACCCGGCATGGCCCCCCCATAAACTTGATGAAGCCCTCAGGGCGGCCAATCCACCGGTGGTGGCGCGTTTGGAACATCAGAAGTTGCTTTTGGATGTGCGAACTATCCTGCCGGAAGACGAATCTCAGTTGACCTCTGTATTAACCAAGATACTGGTGGGACAACTGAACCAATGAGAACAATTTCTGCTATGGTGTTGGAGTGACTCCGCAGCCCGTAACAAAGAAGGGAGGTCTTTTGACCTCCCCGAACGATTCCCATTTCAGCTGCATGATGTTCATCCACTAACGATAAATTCTAACTTCGGGAAATAAGGACCCGAAACCACACAAACCTCTCCCTTAAGTAAAGCCTGCTCATTTTAGATTGGTTTTACCATTAAAAAAATACTTTAAATGTAGCCATAAGCTGTGAGACTTGTATCTCCGCAGCCAAACGAGAACATTATTTAATGGTATCTTTTAGAGATTTTCCAGGCTTGAATTTTACTACTTTTGTGGCTTCAATTTTAATGGGTTCACCGGTTTGAGGATTACGGCCCTCTCGTTCTTTCCGTTCTGTTACGGTAAAGGTGCCAAAACCGGCCAATGAAATGCGTCCCTGACTTTGCAGAATGTCAGTCATGGTTTTAATAAAGGCATTCAGTGTTCTCTCCACATCAGCCTTTTTCACCTGTCCTTCTGCCGCAATTTGAGAAATTAATTCTCCTTTGGTCATAACCCTTCTCCCTTCCATCAGAATAACGACTGTAACTTAATATTTGTCCCGCCCCATGAAACTTCCTTCATCATTACAACTAATTTTGGTCCAACCCCCCCTTTTCTGGATTCCACCAAAATTTATCACTCAGATAAAGCACTCTTGTTATAGAAATTATAGGCAGTATGATGCCTTAATTTTGTTTATCAATAGCATAGATAATATGATCTTGACAATAAAAAATTACACTTTTATTGGATTTTGCAGGATTTTTTTGGTGCGAGGGTTATTTATTATTAATAGGTTGCCTTAAGCTCATGGTGATTATGCGGATAAAAGATCTTCGGAGATATCAATTGAAACTATTTTCTATAGAATTTATAATGAGTTATCAGGAATTCGAATACAATTTTAAAAATTCTCTGGTTAATTTTAGCGAAAAGCCCTCTGCAATACCGCCACCCCTGCCAAGCCGAAAATAATATTGGCCAGCCAAGCCGACAAAACGACGGGCATTTTGCCGACCTGACCCAACGACAAGAAAAAACTATACAAGAGCCAATAGATAAATACCAGGCCGATGCCCATGGCAATTCCCAGTGGAATGTTACTTTTCTCCTGCCAGAGGATAAGACTGCCGCCAATGAGGGTCACTATAAGGGGTGTTAGAGACATGGCGATTCGACTTTGCAGTTCCACCCAATAAGGTCTGGAGTCATAGCCATCTCGCTCCAACCGGAGGATATATCGATGGAGATCATAGGCGTTCATTTCGGTAACTTTCCGCTCCAGATTGGCAAAATCTTCCGGGCGCTCAGTCATGATAATGGTTCGCTCATCAAAGGTTTCCCCAATGATTTGACCACCCGGGACAAAAGTTTGGACCATGCCTCCATAAAAGAGCCAATTATTCCCAGTCCATTGGGCCTTTTTAGCGGCAATAAATTGGCTGAGATGAAATTGGTGATTAAAGACATAGATTTTGACGTTTCCCATGGCTTTGGTATCTTTATGAAACTCGGAGATATTTAATATTGCCCGATCTCCTTTATACCAGAGATATTTTAATTCAATCAATTCCCGAGTGGGCTTCTTGTCCACTTTGGTTTCCCAAATAATATTTATACGTTGAGTCAACCAGGGACTCAGATAAAGATTCAACATAAGCAGACTTAAGGACAATAACAATGAGATCAACAGAATGGGCCGCAACATTCTCACAACGTTCAAGCCGGCGCATTTAATGGCGATGGTCTCATTGTGGCGGGAGAGAAGCCCAAAAGTTATAATAACGGCCAGGATAACGGCAGCAGGCATTACTTGACTGGTGGCCACCAACATTTTGGCGGAGAAATATTCCAAGATAGTACCAAAGCTTATTTGAGCCCGCAGGAGTCGGTCAATTTTCTCAAAAAAATCAATAATCAGGTAAATACTGACAAAAGCCGCCAAGGTGAGGAAAAAATTCCGGCAAAATTCTTTGGCAATATAACCGAAAAGAAGACTCGGTTGGAAAAAACCTAGGCGATTATTTGTCTTAGCAGTGTCCATGTCTAGTTTCTAGTTATGTAAAAAAAGCTGAGTTATGAAACTTGGAATGCATCTTTCCATTGCCGGCGGCCTGCCTAAGTCCCTGGAGCGAGCCCAGGCCCTGGGATGTCAGGCCGTGCAAATCTTCGTGCAAAGTCCGCGCAGCTGGCGTTGGCGTCCGGTACCAGAGCCGGAAATTGAGGATTTTCTCGAAAAACGCCGGCTCCATGGCATAGAACTGGTAATTGCTCACCTTTCGTACCTCCCCAACCTGGCTGCCACCGATGACCTTCTCTACGTCCGCTCCTGGGAACGTTTGCGCCAGGAACTGATTTTGGGAAAATCCCTGGGGCTTGACTATTTGGTCTGCCATCCGGGTCACGCCTCCGGAGACGAGGTCAGTCTGGACCGGGTAGCCGCCGGTCTCAACCGAACTGTCACCGAACTGCCGCCGCCGCCCCTGGTTTTGTTAGAAAACACCGCCGGCCAAAAAAACGAACTTGGCCATGCCATCGCTGATCTGCATCAGATTATGTCACTCAGCCAGGTGCCGGTGGGACTTTGTTTAGACACCGCCCATGCCTTTGCGGCCGGCTATAACCTGCGACTCGCAGCCGGCCGGAAAATGCTTCTCAGAGAAATCACCACCGGTCCTGGTCTGCAGGCTCTTAAAGTCATTCATCTCAATGACTCTCTGTTCCCTTGCGGCTCTCACCGCGACCGTCACTGGCACCTGGGCCAGGGAACTATCGGCCTTCCAGGGCTAGGCAGATTCCTGCAAAGCTGTTCCCCCTGGGTAGAGGGAGTGATCCTGGAAACCCCCAAAAAACATCCGGATGATGACGCTCACAACTTAGCTGCGGCCAGAAAATTATTGTGAGTCCGAATTAGGAGAACTCCAGCATCGAAACTCCCAGGGATGGCTCCAGGCGTCGGCAGACATCTAAACCCGTAATTTCCAAAAGCAAGGCTTCGGCTACCAGATAGACCTCGGTCTCCTGCCTCAGACAACCCATTAAGGTGGCTTCACCTTTGCCCAGCGTGCCATGAATGTGAAGTCGAGGCGAGTCCCCTTCCCAGAAAAGATTGCCCACACCGATAACCTCCCAGGCCTGGGAGAATTCCCGCCACACCGGCACTGGCGGCAACTCCGGTTTTTCCGGACCGCTCACCAGCTTGCCTTGTTTTAAAGCTCCTAAAAATTGCAGCCAGGCCGCCCTGATATTATTGCTAACGGCAAATTGAGAAATTTCTTGAAGAAGATCATCTCCGTGGGCAAATTTTAATAAAAAAAGCCGCCCTAAACGGGCCTCCTGGAATTGCATTGGACCTGCTCCTGGATTTTATGGCATTCAGCATCTATATTGAATGTATTGAATTTACTTCTTTTAAAAAAAAGTGCAACTGCCTAGGAGGGTTTTCAGTCATGCCCCAGAACTATTGGACGGAATTTTTTCTTCCCAGTCTGGCTGTGGTTTTTATCCTGATCTATCACGTCTATTTCTATTTCCAGGTGAAGCGTTTTCCCATGCAGACCGCCATCGGCATCACCAGGTATTTGCGCACCTTTTGGGTGGAGTCGATCATGGAACAAAAACGAGATATTCTGGCCGTCCAGACCTTGCGTAATTGGGTTATGGCCTCGAGTTTTTTAGCCTCAACGGCAATTTTAATCGGCCTTGGCATCCTGAGTTATATTTTCCAGCATAAGAGTATCACTGAACTACCTTTCAGTTTCGATCTCATCATGGCCAACCTGGGTAATATCGATATTTTGAAAATTCTTTTGCTATTTCTGATTTTTTCCTTTGCATTTTTTAATTTTACCCTTTCGATCCGTTATTATAATCATGTAAATTTCATGATTAATGTGCCTTTGGAACGGGATGAAATGGTTACTGTGGGTTATGTAACCAAGATTTTGAATTTGGGCATGATCCATTATACCTTAGGCATGCGGGCCTATTATCTCTCAGGACCATTTTTTCTCTGGCTGTTCGGTCCCATCTGGATGTTTTTGGGAAGCTTTCTGGTCTTGATTGTTTTATATAAAATAGATCGAACCGCTTAGAATAATTCCGTATGCTCATTAATTGTCCTCTATCCGTCGGCAGGTTAGAGTTTGAGAACTTATGAAGGATAACCTGTTTTTTATTTTCCTATAGTATGTGGCGATCTGGTTTACGGACACTTGTACGTTTGTATCTCAGCAGCTTTCCTTTGAGAGACGACACCGGTCGCATTTACGAACCCCCCAATGAGAAGCTCCTTCTTTGATCTGGTAATTCTAATTTTAACCCAACAGAGTCCTGGAAACCTTTATGAATAACAAGTCCACGTTCCTGGAGCAGGGGAAAAAAATTAATGTCTTCGTCATCATCAAACCAGACCGTTCCGCCGGCGCCGACATGATGCTCCTGGAAGCCGTCCGCTATTTGAATCCGGACCGTTTCCAGGTTATCCTTGGTCTGCTAACTTCGAATTCCCTGCCGGTCGACTTGATCCCCCCCAATATGCCGGTAGTTGAATTTCGGATGCGCCAACTCAACGGCATTGTCTGGCTGCGTTTTTTCCTATACCTCTGCTGGCACCTGGTCCGGAACCAAATTCATATTCTCCACGTTAATAGCTATATCCCCGGAAATTATGCCCGTCTGGCGGCCTTGCTCCTCCGGGTGCCCATCATTGTTGACCACTGGCACGGCTTTACTCGCTTTAACCGCAAACGCCGGTTCATCTGCCGTTTTTTGAGCCGTTATACGGCACTAAGCCTGGCAGTCTCCCAGGGCGTGCGGCAGCATCTGCTGCGGCAGCTTCAGCTTCCCTCAGAAAAAGTAAGAGTCCTGTATAATGGTATCGACCTGGAACGCTACCGCCACCATCGAGACCGCGCCGAGGTGCGCGCTGCCCTGAACATTCCTGCCGATGAACCGGTGGTGGGAGTGGTGGCCCGGTTGGATCACTGGGCTAAAGGTCATGGAGAACTATTCCAGGCCCTGGCCCTGGTTCACACCCGCCATCCCCTGCGGTGTCTGGTAATCGGCGGCGGGCGGCGACAGTCGGAAATGGAGGCCATGGTCCGGGAGTTATCCCTGACACCCACGGTGAATTTCCTGGGACATCGAGATGATATCCCGGATCTGCTGGCGGCTTTGGATATCTTTGTCCTGCCCAGCCACAGCGAGGGCGTTTCCCGGTCGCTGTTGGAAGCCATGGCCAGCGGTTTGCCAGTGGTGGTCAGCGAGGCCGGGGGATCCCCGGAAGTCATCCAGTCCGAAGTAAACGGCTTGCTAGTACCCGGTGAAAGACGTCCCAGCCTTGGCCCAGGCCCTGATACGGCTGTTGGCTGACCCGGATTGGGCCAAACAGCTGGGCTTGGCCGCTTCTCAACGGGTAGCCGACTTTTTTTCCCTGGACCGTCTGGGACAGGAATTGAATGAAATATATGCGGAATTGGTCAAGCGAAAAATCTCCTGGACTAACACAATAATATATCCCCAAAACGGCCAACCCTTGCCTGCCCGCCGAAGTTTTTCTCAAACCTCTTAAATGACGTTGAAATTTTTAGAATAGATATGGTAGTATCTCCAAAATATACCGTTAGTCGGAATTTTCCTTACCAATCTGAGCAAAGTTATCCCACGGCCATGCTCATCTGGCCCTGGTGCCGAACACGGCCTTCGGAAGTTTCAACGCCGGGAAAATGCTTTGAAATATCGCCTTGTCCTCTGGGGCTCGATCCTTTGGCTATTGCTGGTGTGGCCGGTTTGGGCCGAGGAAATCCAAATTTTTAAGCACGATACCTTCGAGGGGGGCCCCTGGATCCTCAAAGCCGATACCCTTATCTATCATACCGCCACCCAAACCTATGAGGCCTCCGGGAGAGTAGAAATCCGGCAAGAGGATCGCCGCTTGTCCGCGGATTACATGAAGGTGCACGGGCCCACCAAGATTGCCGAAATTCAGGGCAATGTGGTCATGGTTCTCGGAGATGATATTCTGACCGGCAAATCTGGTCAGTTCAATCTGGTTACCCGCTGCGGGGAAATCTCAGAGGCAAGAATTTTTATGCGGCGTAACCACTTCCATATTGATAGTGTTCTGATCCGCAAAACCGGCGATAACACCTTCTGTGCCGAAAAGAGTGTGATCACCACCTGCGATGCGGACCGGCCGGCCTGGAGTTTTTACAGTCGGGAACTTGATGTCAAGGTTGATGGCTACGCCACCGGAAAATCTACCATTCTAAGACTTGGTTCTATACCGGTAGCCTATTTGCCGGCTGCCGTTTTGCCCGTCAAGACCAGCAGACAGTCGGGTTTCCTCATGCCCCTGTACAGCCAGCACCAGCAGTCCGGCACCGTGGTAGAACTGCCTTTTTATTGGGCCATTAATAATCATATGGATGCCACGTTATATCCGATGGTCGCAAGTAATCGGGGTTATCTGCAGGGAGCGGAATACCGCTATGCCTGGGACAAGGAATCAGGCGGCACGGCGCGCTTCTCCTATATTTCTGACCACAAAGATTCCGCCCCGACGCCCCACCGGTATTGGGGTGCGGCCATGTTCAACCAGAACCTCCCCCAAAACGTGGTTGCCCGTGGCGTCCTGGACCTGCCCAGCGATAGTCAATATCTTTACGACTACAATTTCGGTTACCAGGGCTTGGACCGGCTAAGCCGTGCTTTTGCAGATGATTATGGCCGCAACCTCGAGCAATTTGAGGTCGGCACCAGGGTCTCCAGCCTGATCCTGCAACGCAGTTTTTCTCAGGGGAGCCTCAATTTCTTCGGGAATTATTACCGTTCCCTTTCGCCTTTGATTCCTCAGACCATTAATAAAGCACCCTCCCTGCAGGCCAGCACCCTGACGCTGCCCCTGGGAGGTCCCTTGCCCTTGAGTCTCATCCTCAACAGCGCCTATACGCATTATTACCAACAGGCGGGGCTGAGCGGCCAGAGACTGGATTTTAACCCAAAATTATCTTTAGCTACCCGCATCCTGGACACCATAGACATCAATGCCACAAGCGGCTGGCGCGGCACCGGTTACCTGGTTGATAGTTACGCCAGCCGGGAGGATATCAACAAATACGAAGGCCGCTCACTCTATGACGTCAAAACCAGTGTCAGCTCCCCCATATTTCGGGATTGGGGTCGAGTGGCAGGTTCCAAAAATTTCGTGCGCCATATCTGCACCCCCAAAGTTTCGTATTGTAATATCGCCAATTTTGACGTCAATCGTATCCCTAAATTTGATCCGTTCGATTATGGCTGGCAAACTTCGGTTACCAAAAATTATCCCATCTTTGAAGGTCTCGAACCCATCGGCGGGGTGAATGCCGCTACCTATTCTTTAACCAACCATTTCATCCGAAGTTCCTCCACAGCCACCGGCCTGCCCCAGATCCGAGATCTTTTCTGGAGCCGTCTGACCCACAGCACCTTTTTTAACTCCAGCAGTTATGGTCTGGATGGCCTCCCCCAATCTCACCACCGCATGTCCGATATTTTCCTGGAAACGTTAGGCTATCCGGTGGAAAATATCGGCATCGGCTTGAACGGTGGTCTGTCACCTTATCGAGAAGGGTTCAGCCAGGTGGACGCTAGACTTCTCTTCCGGGATTCAGCTAACAAGTACTTTCTGAACTTCGATTACGTCTATTTTAAGAATTACGCCAACCAAATTAATTCCGAAATCTTTTTCGATCTTTTTCGCTCATTTAAAATTGGCATCAATAACCAACATACCTTTGTCAGCGGCAAGCAATTGGAAAACAAATATCGACTTATTTTCCAGCGTCAATGCTGGGGGGTGGCTTTGACGTTCGCCGACCGGATTGCCGATAAGTACGTCAGTTTCTCAATCATTATCCCTGGACTGGTAGAAAAATACCATGTCCCCCAAATGCAACAACCTGCCTTATAAAGGTAATATGCCTTATCACCGGTTTCTCTCTATGACGGACTTAACTCATCTCAACCTGAACGACCTGGCCACTCTCAAAGTGCTGGTGGTCGGGGATTTTATGCTGGATGAATACGTCTGGGGCCAGGTTGAGCGGATTTCACCGGAAGCGCCGGTGATGGTAGTCAATGTTGATCGGGACACCCGGGTTCTGGGCGGGGCCGGCAACGTCGTCAACAATCTGGTGGGCTTGGGCGCCCAGGTGGCAGTAGTGGGATTGGTGGGCCAGGATAATTCCGGAGCCTCGATAGCAGCTGAACTCCGAAGGTTGGGAGTCGATCCCGGCGGTTTGTCCGTTGATCCCCAGCGGCAAACCACCCTCAAGACCAGGGTAATTGGCGGTAACCAACAGATCGTGCGCATCGACCGGGAAAACCGGCAACCTGCTGCCGACTGGTTCTTTCGGGAGGCCGAACAGCAGGTCAAGGCACTTCTTCCCAACCTTGATGCCATCATCCTCTCGGACTATGGCAAGGGAGTCTTGACCGAGCCTTTATTGGCTAACATCATCTCCAATGGCAGGGAAAGCCACGTGCCCGTTGTGGTGGATCCCAAAGGACACGACTATTCCCGTTATCGCCGGGCCACCATCATTACCCCCAACCGCAAAGAGGCCGAATTGGCGGTGGGCTACCCCCTGCACCACCCGGAGGACCTGCTCCGGGCCGGTCAGGAACTCTGCCGTACCTGTGACACGGACGCCATTTTGATTACTCTGGGGTCCGAGGGCATGATCCTTTTTCAACGAGACCACCCGCCCCAGGAGATTTCTGCCCAGGCCCGGGAAGTCTTTGACGTTTCCGGGGCCGGCGATACCGTTGTCGCGGTCATGGCCCTGGCTCTGGCCCGCTGGCGCCAGCCCCTTCTGGCGGCCCAGCTGGCCAACCTGGCCGCCGGCATCGTCGTGGGCAAGATCGGCACCGCCCCCATTCTGCGCTCCGAACTGGCAGTGGCCCTCCACGCTCAACCCTCGTCCCGCCAGGAAAAAATTCTCGCTCTGCCGGAATTGCGGCTGTTGGCCCCCCGCCTCCAGGCCCAGGGCAAGCGACTGGTCTTCACCAACGGTTGCTTCGATCTCCTGCATTGGGGGCACATTAAATTCCTGGAGGAATCCCGGCGCCTGGGAGATATTTTGATCGTCGCCCTGGACACCGACGACTCCGTCCGTCGGGTCAAAGGCCCTTGCCGGCCGGTGATCCATGAAGACCAGCGCCTGCGGATGCTGGCTGCCCTCGAGGCAGTGGACTACGTTACGGTGTTTTCTTCGGAACAGCTCCCCGAGATCCTGACGGACCTGAAACCCGACGTGCTCACCAAGGGCAGTAACTATCCTGCCGCCGAGGTCAGCGGCCGAGAGGTCGTGGACGGTTACGGCGGCCATATCGTCATCATCCCCATTACCGATCCCGTCTCCATCACCGGACTCATCCGCCAGATCTGTTCCGAAGACGGTTAGCCAGACTCCTGCAAAATTTCTTTGCCAAAGCGTTCACGGTATGAAATATCTTACCAATTACAATAAATTTATCTGAGAATACCAAGCTGATGGCTTCACAGAACCCATATCCTTAGGGTTGGCACTTGTAGGGCGGCGAAGCCAAGTCATCCCGCATTATGGATATGCACTCATGCTTCATCGTGATTCTCACTCTGATTATCAAGTACCTGAGGTAACAACAACCATGACAAACACAACTCCTTTACCAGGCGAAAAAATCACCTTTAATGCGGGCGGCAAGCTCCAGGTCCCGAATAATCCCATCATTCTGTATATCGAGGGCGACGGCACCGGCCCGGATATCTGGCGGGCCACCGTCCGGGTGCTGGATGCCGCCGTGGCCCAAGCGTATGCGGGCCGGCGGCAGATTGCTCTGGCGGGAAATCCTGGCCGGGGAAAAGGCCTATGAAGCCACCGGCAACTATCTGCCCCAGGAGACCCTGGCGGCCATCAAGGAATATCTCGTGGCTTTGAAAGGTCCTTTGACCACGCCCGTCGGGGGCGGCTTCCGCTCCATCAACGTCACCCTGCGCCAGGTGCTGGACCTCTACGCCTGCATCCGCCCCATCCGCTACTACGCCGGCACTCCCAGCCCCTTGAAAGAACCGCAGAAAACCAACATGGTGGTCTTCCGGGAGAACACCGAAGACGTCTATGCCGGCATCGAATGGGCCGCGGCCAGCCCCGAGGCCACTAAAGTGGTGGCCTTTCTCAATACCCAGATGGGCTGCAAGATTTCACCCGAAGCCGGCATCGGCATCAAACCCATGACCGCCGCCGGCTCCCAAAGGCTGGTCCGGAAAGCCATTCACTTCGCCCTGACCACCAACCGCCCCAGCGTTACCTTAATGCACAAGGGCAACATCATGAAATTCACCGAGGGCGCTTTTAAAACCTGGGGCTACGAACTGGCGGCAACGGAATTCAAAGATCAGGTCATCACCGAGGATCAACTCTGGCAGGAGTATGACGGCCGCGCTCCGGCCGGGAAGGTCATCATCAAAGACCGCATCGCCGATTCCATTTTTCAGCAGGTCCTTTTGCGCCCCGAAGAATACAGCGTCATCGCCACCCCCAACCTCAATGGCGATTACCTTTCCGACGCCCTGGCAGCCCAGGTGGGCGGCCTGGGTATGGCCCCCGGCGCCAATATCGGCGACCACTACGCCGTCTTTGAAGCCACCCACGGCAGCGCCCCCAAATACGCCAACCTGGACAAGATCAACCCCAGCTCTCTCATCCTCTCCGGCACCATGATGCTGGAATACCTGGGCTGGCCAGAAGCCGCCGACCTCATCCACGCCGGCCTGGCCCGGACCATCCAGGCCAAGACCGTCACCTACGACCTGGCCCGCCAGCTCCCCGGAGCCCAGGAACTCTCCTGTTCCGGCTTCGCTTCGGCCTTGATCAACAACTTGGGGTAAGAGATAATTCTCAAAAAATATCCTTAAGGGCGGCCGTTGCGCCGCCTTTTTTAATCTTTTGTACCTTCTCGGTTTTTTTTGTATAATATCTCTAATCATTTAAATCAATAAAAACCAAAAACTGAAACTGGAACCCCCCATGGCCTTCACTGAATTTTTCGCCAAAAAGAAAACCTGTGATTTCGTCGTGAACCTTGATGGCGCAGTCACCAAAAAATACAATTATTTCCGGGAATTTCTGGAATTCAACCGGGATGCCCTCTCCCAGATGGCCGAGTTGGAGCAACTCTACTACGGCAGCCGCATCAATATCCTGGCGGTGCGCAAAAAATGCGACGAGTTGCTGGCCTCCCTCCGCCAACTGGTCGAGTCTCTGGACGGCCTCGGGCGAGGTCGTTACCACGAGTTACAAAGCGCCTGCCATCGGGTTGAACAGGAACTGGCGCTCCTGTTTCACTCCGGACCCTGTTGTCTCATCGGCGATCTGGTCCTGCCCCTGGAGGCCCTGCGGCCGGAAACCGTCCAGGAGGCGGGCGGCAAGGCCACTAACCTGGCCACCATTGCCAGATTCGTCAAGCTGCCCATCCCCCCCGGCTTTGCCATCACCTCCTATGCCTTTGAACGGTTCCTGGAAGAAAATAAGCTGGCCGTTCCCATGGAAATGATCCTGACCTCCCTTAATCCGGATGACCCCGTCGATCTGGAGGTTCAAAGCGCCATTATCCAAAAAAGTATTCAAAACGCCCCGGTGCCCGACTTTTTGGCGGAAAAAATTTTCCAGGCGTATGAGGTTCTGGAGAGTAAGACCCATAAAAACGTCCGCATCGCCATGCGCAGCAGCGCCGTGGGGGAAGACACCGAGGCCTCTTTTGCCGGTCAGCACCTCACCGTTTTGAACGTGACCCAAGAGAACATCCTGGAAGCCTATAAGGCGGTGGTCGCCAGCAAATATTCTCCCCGGGCCATCCTCTATCGCCTGAATTTCGGTCTGGATGACCGGGAAACGCCCATGTGTGTGGCCGGGATCGCCATGCTTGATTCCCAGGCCAGCGGCGTCTTGTACACCGTGGATCCCACCAGGCCTGATTCCGGCCTGTTAAAAATTAGCTCCATCTGGGGCCTGGGCGAGCACTTGGTGAGCGGCGAGGCCTCACCGGATGAATTCTATGTGGATAAAAGCCGCGGCGCCATCACCCAGCCGGGTCATCGGTCGGAAAAAAGAGAAACTCATCAATCTGCCCGGCGGCGGCATCCAGTTGGTGGAGGTGCCGGAAGAGGAGAACGTCCAATCTTCTCTCAACGATGCCCAGGTTCACACCCTGGCCAAATACGGCATGAAATTGGAAGATTATTTCCAAACGCCCCAGGACGTGGAATGGGCCGTGGACCAGCAGGGGAAGCTTTTTATCCTCCAGAGCCGGCCCCTCGGGTTGGTGCGAGTTTAGATCCGAACCAACCACTCCCGACATTGACCAGCAGGCGCATCCCGTTCTCCTGTCCCAGGGCAATACCGCCTCCCCGGGGATTGCCGTGGGCACCGTCTGTCTCGCCGCCGGCCGGCCGCTAGGTCCCCTGCCGGACAATGCCATCCTGGTCGCCCGCACCGCCTCTCCCGATCATGCCGCCCTGATCAGCCATCTCAAGGGTTTGATCACTGACATCGGCAGCGTCACCAGCCACCTGGCTTCGGTGGCCCGGGAGTTCGGCGTCCCCACCATCGTCGATACCGTTACTGCCACCAAGGTATTACAAGAAGGCCAGGAAATCACCCTGGTGGCCGACAATGTCACGGTTTACCAGGGCCTGGTCCCGGAACTGGCCTCCCACGCCCGGCCGCATAAAAAGCCCATGTTCAACAGCCCGGTGCACCAGCGCCTCCGGGTCATTTTGGACAGCATCTCTCCCCTCAATCTCACCGACCCCAAGGACGCCGGTTTTAACCCCTCCGGGTGCCGGACGGTCCATGACATCATCCGCTTTGCCCACGAAAAAGCCATGCAGGAGATGTTCGGCCTCTCCCAAATCGGCAAAGACGGCGTCAATACCGTCAAACTGACCGCCAACATCCCCCTGATGCTCTATCTCGTCGATCTGGGCGGCGGCCTCAGGACCGGGCTCACCACCTGCGATGTCGTGACTCCCGACGATCTGGAATCCATTCCCATGAAAGCCCTCTGGCGCGGCTTTTCCCACCCCGGTATTACCTGGAAAGGCGCCATCAGCTTTGACGTTAAAAACTTTATGTCCCTCATGGCCCAGGGCGCCATGAGCGAACCCGGCGAAATGCCCGGCGGCGACAGCTATGCCATTTTGTCCCATGATTATCTTAACTTAAGCGCTAAATTCGGCTATCATTTCGCCAACCTGGATACTTTTGACAGCGACGACGCCGATCAGAATTATATCCATCTGCAATTCGCCGGCGGCGTGGGCAGTTACGTGGGCCGCTCCCTGCGCCTGACCTTCCTGGGCGAAGTCTTGTTTCAACTCGGGTTCAGTCTCAAGGTCACCGGCGACCTGCTGGAGGCCTCGGTGTCGGGTCTGGACCGGCAGTCCATGGAGCATACCCTGGACCAGGTGGGCCGCCTGCTGGCCTCCAGCCGCCTGCTGGATATGGCCATCGCCGGCGAGGCCGATGTCCAGCCCATGGTGACGGCCTTCTTCCACGGCGATTATGATTTTTTACACCAGTCCGAAAGCCGCCGCCTGCCCGGATTTTACACCCACACCGGGGATTGGCAGCGCCTGACCGAAGCTGGCCAAACCCTCCTGGTCGAGGACGGCTCCCACTACCTCAGCAGCTTCTCCAGCGGCCTGGCCGGCATGATCACCACCATGATCGGCGAAACCTATTTTGAAATTTTGGACAATATCGGCGCCTACTTCTACTTCCCCCTGGCCATCGCCAAGGAAAGCTACGTCAAAGAAGGGATTTTGAGCCTGCGGGTCAAACCCGTCTCCGGCAGCATCGATCAGGCCGGGGGGCTGGCCTTCGGCATTCGGAATGTGGGCAACTATTTCGTCTTTCGCGTCAATACCCTGGAAGACAATGTCATCCTCTTCGAATTTCTGAATAATAAGCGCTTGAAACGGGCCTCTGCACCGGCCAAACTGTCTGCGGGTCAATGGTATCATCTCAAGGTAGAATTTTCCGGACGACACTGCCTGTGTTATCTAAATGATGTCCCGGTCATCGATTATACCGCCGAACGCCCCTTAGACGGCTATGTCGGCCTCTGGACCAAGGCCGATGCGGTGACCCATTTTGCCGACCTGGTCATCGACTCCCCAGACCACCGCCAATCGGTGCAATTTTAAGATTATGACCACCATCGCCCTGGCTGCCGGAAAAATGTGCTACTACCTCAGCGCTGCTTCTCTATCCCCTCTCCACCCGCTTGCGGGGGGAGAGGGTGAGGGGGGCTTTTATTAATTATTTCATTGAGTTTTAAATCTGACATGAAACCAACCATCGCCTTCATCTGCCTTGGCAACTCCTGCCGCAGCATCATGGCCGAGGCCCTGGCCCGGCACCACCATGGTTCTGAATTACAGGCGGTCTCCGCCGGACGTGCAACCTCTTTTTTTTAAGGGCCTTCGGCTGGTTCGCCTGTGGCTGGCTTTTCCAGGCAATCTGTCCGCCTGCGGTCACCGACGAGGGCTTGTGGGCGATCCTGTGGCATTCCCCTGGCGATACCGAGGCCTACTTTTATTCCCTGGACAATCTGCGTTTCCCCGGGGTGTTGCAGCGCCTGGCCCTGGTGTATCTGGGTGTGGCCATCCTCATTATTCATACCGGCTGGCGGTTGCAGTCGCTTTTTTTAATGATGGGGCTATTCCTCTATTGGGGCCTGATGAGCCTGCCGGGATTCCCTTTAGAACCCGGGGCAGACTTTGGTTCCTGGTTGGACCGCGCCTTGTGGGGCGAAGCCCATCTCTATCAGCAGTCCTGGGATCCCGAAGGGCTGCTGGGCACGCTGCCTGCCACCGCCTCCGGCCTCATCGGCGCCCTTACCGGTCAGTGGCTTAAATCAGCCCAGGAATACCGCTGGAAGCTGGCCGGCCTTTTCCTGTTCGGTTTATCTGGTATACTCCTTGGCTGGCTCTGGAGTTTCATTTTTCCCTTCAACAAAAATCTGTGGACCAGTTCCTTTGTCCTCTATACCAGCGGCTGGGCGATGGTAATCCTGGGGGTATTATATTGGCTGTTTGATGGGCGGAGATCCGGCCCTGGGGTTTCAATCCCGTCCTCCGGCTCGGTCAGAAGGCGCTGTCGGCCTATGTCCTCTCCCAGATCGGGTTTATGGCCTTAACTATGCTTTATCTGGGAACGCCATCGGAGCACACCAGCCTGTTGGCACTGCTTTCTGATATCCTGTTTGGCAGGCATTGGGATGTCATGGGCCTGTCCCCCTGGCCTGATCCCCGCTGGCCTTCGCTCCTCTGGGGTGTGCTCTGTCTTATTCCCTGGACTCTCCTGATCGCGCTGAAACCAGGCCGGCTGAAGATTCCAGCAGTAGCTGCCGTCCAGCAGGTGTGCAAATATCTGGCCGCATCGACCCTGAATAAATCCTGGGACGCCAGAAGAACGGCCTAAAACCAAGGCGAGGACCGTCGCTGGTGGCCTGGCTGGAATATCCAGCGGTGGCTTGGAAATAGATTGCCACCTGTGAAGCGCCGTTGCCATTCCCAGGGTGACAGGGTTAGCTCTAAGCCGGCTTTCTTGCAGTCTGGGACTCTCGCAGAGATTGTTCATAGATATATTCCGAGAGCGGGATGTCTGCGGGTATCTTCCCAGGGAATAAAGTTTCGAGTTCTGAGTTTCGGGTTCCGAGGGTTAGGTTTTTGGCCAGGGAAGGAAGGTCTATTATCCCGGCAATTTTTTCATACAGTCTATCTTCTTGATTTTTCTCGCTATTGTTATTCCGAGGCTGGTTTTTTCCCGGTAATTTCCCACTTTTTTCCCGCGGTGGCAAAGGACGGTTTGCAGTTTTGGGTTGAGCCGTAGCTGGTTGGGCCAGGGCAGGGAAAAGCGCCTGGAGCTTGTCCAGATCCAGGCCACCCAGGTCACCCATGGATTCAGGGGATGTCGGTTGGGTTCCGGTTTCCGGGCAGGGAGTGGAGAGTGACCCGGTCAAGGCCTGGCGGCTCATGGACATGATCTTGGGGTCATGGGGCAGGAGGCTGGCCTGGGTGGTCCACTGGGGGGAGGCCAGGATCTGGTAGATGATGGTATCGTCCAGTTGGAAATCCTGTTTCAGGATGATGGTGATGAGGCGGGTTCCCTGCTGGACAGCCTGAAGAACTACCTTGAAATTGCCTTCGGCCTGGGCGGCCTGGATGGTCTGACTGATCATTTCCAGGGCCTGGCTGAGCCAGAAGATGCAGCCCTGGCGCAGATTATTGTGGAGCTGGTCTTTGGCCCGGGTGACTTTGGCCTGGAGGTGGGCCTTGTGGCGGTGCAGGGCCGAGGTGCTGAGGCCGTGCTCCGTGCTGAGGGCGGTTAGAGTGGCAGACCCGGCGACTAGGGCCTGGTCGATTTTTTGGCGCTGGGGGTGGTTACAGATGGTGCAGGACATGGTGGACCTCCTAGTTTAGTTTCTGAGTTTTCGGTTTTCGGTTAAAAGCTAATTGACTGCTGGCATCATGTTTAAGCCTTATCACAGGCGGGGGTTAGAGACAGAACAGATGAGACAGATGTCACAAATGGTCTGCGGTCAGCAGTCAGCTTAAATCAAATCTGGATTGGGGGCAATGGAGGGTAAGGGACAGAATAGATGAGACAGATGTCACGAAAGGGAATGAGGTAAGACGTGGCCAAGGAGCCTGAGAATGCTGACCTGGAGGTGAAGACAAAAGGCGGGATGCGCTTGGGCTTCGCCGCCCTGCGGGTGCTTTCCCGCCCTACATGCCAGCCTCCAAGAAACTGGAAAGCCTAGCCCACCATCTGATTGCACATTGGCATAAGAACTTACTAAAAGCCAACGTACTTAGCCAGTTAGCGAGTCGTTTTTTTTCCGAGAAACAGGAAGTACGACCAGATGCCGCCATAGGCCGGGTAAATTTTGCAAACCTCGGGGCGAAATAGGGATTCCAGCCGGGGCAGGAGATGACCGTCTAGACGGACGTGATTGAGAGCCATCCAGCGTTTGAAAAGAGAAAAGCGCGAGTGGTGAAAATCCACCACGGCAATGAGTCCGCCCGTGTCCAGGTCCCGGTAAGCACAATCAATGGCCTGTTCCCAACCTGGATTGAACATGGACAAGGAATATGAAAATATCACCAAATCAAAGGGGGTGGCAGGGGCCAGAGGCCGATTATACATCAGGTTGACCAAATCGACTAGACAACCCTGACTCTCTAGTTTCTTCCTGGCTACCGAGAGCATCGCCTCGCTCAGATCCAGGCCGGTGAGGTCAGCAGTGGGAAAATCCTCGCACAACCGCAGTAAATTATTGCCGGTGCCGCAGCCAATATCCAGGACATGGGATGGCTGAGCAATGTCAGAGACAGTTTGCATTAATTCGTTGCGGCCAAAGAGGAAGCTCCAGCGGGTAGCATCATAAATCCAGGAATGAAGACGATAATACCGCTCCAGGGGATGGGGCCTACTTTCGTGAGCTTGACCATGACATTCTGGCATCACTGGACCTCTGCGAAGTGCAGACTGCCGTAAGTGCCCACTCTATCCAAGTGGTGCAACACCGCGGTCTGTTCCGGAAAAAATTGGAGACGGGATTTTACCATATCAGGTAAAAAGTCCAGATTGATTCCCGCGGAACGCATCAGAATTTTAGCGCCGGGACTGCTGTTTTGAAAAATGTGCGTCCCATTCTTCCTGCGAGGGCTCTGGGGTTGGTGACAGGCCAGCCAATCCTGATGGTCCAGGAGGATAAAGTGCGAGTAATTTCCCGGCTGCTGTTTTAAAAAATCGGTTACGGTGCAGGTGTGGGTTTTGACCTTGGATATATGGGCCTTGATATGGTTGAAATTCTCTTCTCTTAGATAGTTGGGGCAACAGTCGGGGGTATAGGAACCGGTAAGATAGACTCGCCAGAAGTAATTTTCCTGGATGGGCAGTTCGGTCATCACCTGTCTGAGTTTGTCCTGCACAAAGCCGCTCAGGCGCCGGGGATGGGTCTGATCGATCAGGCGGATTTGCGCTTTGGGCACCCCCACCAGGGCCATGGCAAAGGGTTGCCGGATCAGCCAGGAGACCGGGCGGTTAAATACCTTCTTCTCCAGAGGGGCATAACATTCTTTTTGCCCGGCCAAAGTCTTGGCACTGAGCAGGGAGTTGAACATGCCGGCGGACCGGCCATTTCCCAGCAGAACCCGGCGCAGGAGCCAGGCAAAATCACCCGCCGCACCCCGCCAGTAAAAAGATCTTCTCAGGCCCCGGCCACTGAAATAGTTGATTTTCTGATCCCAAAATCCTGAGCCGCCGGCGACAACAGATCCCGGACGGATCGATAAATTTCCTGGTAGCGTTCGCACCCGCCGCGGCCAAACATGGCAAAGAGATCATCGAAATCTCTTCCGGCAAAAAGCGCCTTTTTAAGCTCCAGCAGGGCATTTTGACGGTAATTGACATCCACGGCGTGAATTTCCAGAGGTGAATCGAGTAAATAATCCAGAACATTGCACCCGGCGCTGGTGATGACCACGATTTTACTATGGGAATCTAATTGCAGTAATTGGCGATCTATTCTGGGATCTTCCCAACAGGTGTTATAAATCAAACGATGCCCATGGATCAGGTCAAAAAATTCCTCTGCCGCTCTTTTAAACAAACTGCCACCCTTTATATTTGCTTTAAAAAACGGATAATTTTAAGGTTGTTCCTGGAGCCACAATTTAATGCGGCTCTCGATCTGATTCCTGATCTGGCGGAATTTTTCCAGTTTCTCGTTCTCCGGACCCGGATGCGCGGCTGGATCTTCAAAAGGCCAAAACAGGCGCTGTCTGACCCCTGGAAAGGCGATGGGGCAATCCTTTTCGGCTTTATTACAAACCGTAATCAGATAATCGAAAGTCATTTTCCCCAGATATTCCTGGACGCCTTTAGAATATTGCTCTGCTAAATCGAAGCCTTTTTCCGCCATGATCAGCCGGGTGTATGGATTGACGCCTTGTGGTTCAAAGCCGGCGCTGAAAACTTCGAATTTGTCGGCACCATATTTTTTCAAGAAGGCTTCGGCCATTTGACTGCGGGCCGAGTTGCCGGTGCAGAGAAAAAGAACCTTGGTTTTTTCCATGACTGGAACTCCTGCTTGGCGAGATCATATTGAATTAGATGATATTTCGATTTTAAGGATATGAGAGTCTGGTTAGATTTTCGTGAATTTATTGGCAGCCCATATTTTGGCAGGACGAGTCAGACAAACGGTTGGCGGTAATAAAAAGGAAAACAGCAGTTTTATAAGTCGATTACGCCAGAGACTGCTGCAATAATTCTTTTTTATCCGTGGCTTCCCAGGGCAGGTCTAAGGTCCAGCCGCCCCACGTGGCCGTAGGCCGCCAGCTTCCGATAAAAACCGTTGGTACTCAGGGAAGGCAGGAATCGTAAGTTGAAATTTTTCAAAATGCCGGCCAGGCGGAACTCACAATGCTCTTCCAACAGGTTGGCGATGTCGCGGTCAGGAATGGTGCCGGAGCCGAAGGTTTCCACCTGGATGCTCACCGGGCGGGACCGGCCGATGGAGTAACTGAGCTGCACTTCGCATTCCGCCGCCAGGCCCGCAGCCACGATGTTCTTGGCGGCATAACGGGCGGCATAAGCACCCACCCGGTCAATGCGCAACGGGTCTTTACCGCTCAGGGCGGAGCCGCTCTGCCGGGAATATTCCCCATAGGTGTCAATGGCATTTTTGCGGCCGGTGAGGCCGGAATGCACGGCCGGGCCACCCACCATGATATGGTCCACCGGATTGACGTAAATTTTCGTCCGGGAATCTGGTTTAATTGCCTCGTCGTCAAAGGCACACTGGATGACGTTTTCTCTGATATCTTCCGCCAACTTTGCCACCGGGACCACAGCCGGCCGGCTCTGACTGGCGATGATGGTAATGCTGTGGATCCGGACGGGACGCCGGTCGCGAAATTCTACCCCAACCTGGGTGGCCGCATCGGGGACAGGTACGGGATGATCTTGCGGCGCTTGGCCTGAATAATTCTCTTGGCCAGCTTATGGGCCAGCCAGATGGGCAGCGGCATTAGGGCGGGAGTATGATCACAGGCAAAGCCGAAGACGGTCACCTGGTGCCGGCCCGGCAGTTTTTCAATCTGTTCCTCGGAAAGTTCCTTTTCTCTAAAAATCGTCAGCTCATCGGGTGGAAATTCCTGGAGACTGGTGAGCACCGCGCATGATTTGGCATCGAAATCCTGTTCCACATAGCCGATCTGGTTGAGGACTTTGCGGGCCACATAGGGAATATCAACTTTGGCCTGGGCACTAAAGCGGGCGGAAACGAAAAGTATGGAAGTGGAGACCGCACATTCGGCCCGGATGCGGGCATAAGGGTCTTGTTCCAGAAAGGCATCCACAATAGCGTCGCTGATCTGGTCACAGAGCTTGTCCGGGTGCCCTTCGGTTACCGACATGGAGGTGAACATGGTATCTTTTATCATAACTCTTTCCCGCAAACCAGTAGGGTTATTTCTTCGTCCCTTCGTTGATTACCAAGGGCAGCAAGGAAGTCCCGGCAATGACCGCAGCATCGGCCAGACCGATGGGGGTCATGCCGAGAAGGCCCCGCAAGCCGGGAAGCAGCATGGCAGCAATCTGCAACACTATGGAACCTCCCACCGCCACATTGAGCATCCAATTGGGAGGCAGGTTCCCGGTAAAAATGCTCTGCCGATCCGAACGGCAGCTCAAGGCGTGCAGGAGCTGCCCGATGGTGAGGCTGTTAAAAGCCAGGGTGCCGGCTCTGGCCCCTATACCGTAGCGCATGATGCCATAGCCATACGCCCCCAGGGCTGCCGCACTGAGTGTAGCTGCTTCCTGGCCGATTCGCCAGTATTCCGCCGGAGTAATAATAGGTTCTGCCGTGGGCCGGGGAGGACGGTCCAAAACATCCGGCTCGGGGGCCTCCTGGGTAAGGGCCAAACCGGGGAAAATATCCGAGACCAGGTTGATCCAGAGAAGCTGCATGGTATTGAGGGGGGAGCCCAGACCTCCCGCCAAGGCCACGAACATCACGGCAATCTCACTCATATTCGAGGATAAGAAAAAATGCACCGACTTCTTGATATTACTGTATGTGGTCCGGCCATCTTGAATGGCTATGACCAGATCCCCCAGGTTGTCTTCCTTTAATACCACATCCGCCACTTCCCGGGCAATATCAGTGCCGGACTCACCCATGGCAATGCCGACTTCCGCGGCCTTGAGGGCCGGACCGTCATTAATGCCGTCGCCGGTCATGCCCACCACCCGGCCGGCACTCTGCAGGGCCCGGACGATTTGGAGCTTATGGGCCGGACTCACCCGGGCAAAGATGTGCACCCTTTGCGCCAGGGCCTTGATGGTTTCCTGATCCATGGTGTCGAGGTGAGTGGAATCTAAAATTTCCAAGGGCTTTCCCTGACTCAGGTTCAATTCTTTCCCAATGGCATACGCGGTGGCACTCTGGTCGCCGGTGATCATCACGGTCTGGATGCCGGCCCGGTGAAAATCGGCAATCATTTGGCGCACCCCGTCCCGGATGGGATCAGCCATGCCGGTGATCCCCAGCCAGGTAAACCCTTTGTCGATTTGATTATTCCCCTCCTGAAAAACATCGCCGTTCAGTCGGCCGGAATAACAGGCAACCCCCAGCACCCGCAGGGAGTCACTTGCCATCTGGTCATTGCTTAGTTCTATATCCAACCGGTCCTGGACATTCAGGGGGAGTCTGTGGCCGTCTTTGAGGTGCCAATCACACATGGCCAGGACATCCATGGGGCTGCCTTTCAAGGCCAGCAAAGTCTCACCTGTGGGGGTGTGGTGAAACGTGGTCATGAAAGGCCGTTGTTCGGAGCGATGCGAAGTTCGAAAGAGAGAATATTGTTCCCTGAGGTCAATGACATCGACGCCGGTGTCCACAGCCAGTTGCACCAGGGCTTTTTCCGTGGCTGAACCGGCAAGCACCTGGCGGGTTCCGTCCCTACGCACCTCGGTTTCATTACAGAGAGTGGCCATCTGTATTAACCGGGGGAGTTCATGTTCAGCTGAACCGCTGAGGATGTCGGCGAAGTCGTCAAGATCTCCCTGGTCAACCTGAATTTCCTTCATGCCGGCAAAGATTCTCACCACAGTCATTTCATTTTTGGTGATGGTGCCAGTTTTATCCATGCAGATGGTCTGCAGGCAACCCAGGGTCTCCACGGCCTCCAACCGCCGAATCAGAACCTGATGCTGCTCCATCTTTTTCACCCCTCTGGCCAGGGTCGTGGTGGCCACGGTGGGGAGACCTTCCGGCACGGCAGCCGCGGCCAGGGAGATGGCGGTGTGGGCCATCTGTAGTAAAGCAAAGCCCCGGAGCAGGCCGACTCCGAAAACCAGGCCGCACACGCCGCAACCCAGCAGCACCATTTCATTCCCCACCCGGTCCAATTGTTTTTCCAGGGGAGTTGCCGGCGTCACCGCCTCTTCCACCAGGGTTTGCAGCTTACCCAATTCAGTAAAAGGACCCGTGGCCACCACCACGGCCAGGCCCTGTCCGCCGGTTACCATGGTGCCGCGATACACCATATTGACCCTGTCGCCCAGAGGGATGTTCTCAGCCTCCAGGACCCCAGCCGATTTCAGGGCCGGCAGACTTTCCCCGGTGAGGGCCGCTTCATCAATGCTGAGCCGGTCAGCTTCCACCAGACGGCAATCCGCCGCAATATACGTTCCAGGTTTCAGGGCCAGGATATCTCCAGGCACCACAGCCTCCACCGCAATCTCTTGTAACTCGCCCTCTCGAATGACCTGGGCGGTGGGGCGGACCAGATTCTTCAGGGACAAAATGGTAGTTTCGGCGGCGCTCTCGGTCTGGTAGGCCAGGACGGCGTTGGCCGCCACCACTCCCATAATCAAGACCGCATCCAGAATCCCGCCAGTAACAATCGACAGACCGGCCGCCCCGCTTAACAGGGCCACGGGGAGAGATTTAAATTGGTCAAAGAATATCTCCCACTGGGAGCGCGGTTCGGTTTCGGGAAAGCCGTTGGGTCCGAATTTCTGGTAGTTTTCCTGGACCGCTTCTCTGGTTAAACCGGATGCCAGCAACGTTGACCAACTGGCCAGACAGGTCTCGGCATCCAGCACATGCCAGGGCTCGCTGGGCTGTTCCTGGTAGGCTGAAGCAAAGGTTATTTGGATTTGACGCCGGGCTGATCCTGGGGCATGCGATCACAGGGGATGGTTTATCTGCTATAACTGACCCTCTGTGGTGCAAAATCGAGTCTGCTGGGTAGCACCGAGTGCTGATATTCCTGCACGAGCTCTTCCAGACAGCGAGGCAGATGGATTCCGGCTCAGTGTCGGAATTGAAACGAATCAGGGCGTTGCCGGTGAGGGTGTTAGCGGAAAACAAGGTTATGCCATTACCGTTGGACCGGGAAAATTTCCCTTCCAGGAATCTTTTTAAAGGTTCACAACGGTAGAGCCCGGAGATTTTAAACCGGGCCCGGCCGTCAACTAGCGGTATGAATTGCTTGTACCATAGGAAAAAAGTTTTACCAATGGGGCACGAGGCCGGGCCCAGTTATCGGTCGCAATCAAAATGCACATTTAGTTTTATCGGGATTACCCCAGGGATTACACAGGCTGGAAAGCCTATGCCACCATTTAATTGCACATTGGTGTTACACGCTCTGGAACACCGTAATCGGGCCTAGCCTCTCACTTGGGAGGGTAAGGCTTGGAGTGCGTCGGCATCTCTTTGGCAATTTTAGACTTTGCGTGCACCGGTTCGCCGGGTTCCTCTTCTTTAGCCGCCGAGGTAGTCAAGGATTGAGGCAGGGCTGCGCCCACCACATTTTTGACACCTTCAACTACTCCCACCAAAAATACCGAAACACTCCTCGTGGCTGAGGCACCCAAAGAACCGGCCGCCTCCAGGGCGCCGTTGACCGCGGCGGTGGCCGCGCCCGCCGACATCGCCGCCCACCTCCTGCACCGCCTCCACGATGCCGTCCACTGTCCGACGGGCCACCAGAGCCACATCAGTGCCGATTTCAGCCGCCCCCTTTACTGCGCCCCGGGCCACTTGACCGGCCGTATTGATAACATCGCCACCGACGTCGCCGATACCCAGGACAATGCCTTTGGCCGCGTTTTTGGTGCTCATGAGGATGCCGTAGCCCACTTCCTCAGTGGCTTTCAAGGTTCCTTTGATAATGTTTGAAGAAACCTCCACCACATTGCCGGCCACGTCGCCAGTGGCCTTCAAGGTATCAGTAGCCGTGTTACGGGCCACGGTCACAATCTGATTCTCGATCTCATTTAGACCCTTTGAGGCTGTTCACCACGCCGTCTTTCACAGCGCCGCCCACATTGCTGAGTGTATTCCCCAAACCGGCACTCATGGGTTTCTCTTCCATGTTCTTGATCTCCTGTAAACTTAATACTGCTTAAAATTAATCGGTATATTTATCTTAAATGTACCGGAACAAAGTGCCATTATTGTCTGTCACGGTGCTTTTTCTCACGGTTTCGGACTGCAAGATCCCAATCCGTGTTCCAGTCCGCACAACTTAAAGCATCTCCTTAAAAAATAGCCGTGCCGCCGATCTCACAGCCATTGCAGCAATATCGAAACTTTCTCGTGGTCTAACTGTGGTGCTAAAAGCCTCAGGGCGTCACCCAATGAACGTGAAGAATCGGGAGACTTTAATCCCGAGGCGTTATACTCTATGAGTAAACTCCCGGTCAGGTGATTCGCCTCCACTTGGTTGATACCCTTGATGACTAAAAAGAGCTCCGTGATTTTTTGCGCCAAAGGTGGATTGCCCTTGATTGATGAAGCCTTTAAGCGCAGCCGGCCGGGGATAAAATGTGACACCCGAATGCCGTTTTCCTTTAGGATGCCACTTCCCAACAGCAACAATGATTCTCTATCGATAGATTTAACATTCATCATAACACCAATGAATATATCATTCTTTCCACAGAGTAGATGCAGACTAATCAAGATCTAACTGTTTTCTATCAAGAGTCCTGACAACTGCAGTATTTTTATAAATTCATAAGATTGTAAGATCTAACGTATTATTAACAATTCTTGTATTAAGTTTTAATGTTGTTGTTCTATATTAAACTCATTAAAAATTTTGTGTAAGGAGGCCAGCCCTTGAATATAGCAACTGAATACCTGCATACACTGGAGGGTCGAATCCGCATTAAAGTGCCGGAGATAAAGGGCTCCCCGACAAAAGCCGGAGAGCTCGAACAACAGGTGCAATGGCAGTCCGGCATACATTCCATTTCTGCGAATCCCACCACCGGCAACGTCCTGATTTATTACGACCCCCGGACAACCCAACAAAAAGATATCTTCAGAACTTTTTGTGAATTCGGATACTTACAACAAATTACCCCTCAAGCTGGCCAACGTCGGGAATCTTCCGAGGAAAGTCCTTCTTTAATAAATTTAATGGTAACTACGGTGGCCCAGTCCATGATGGAAGCGGCTCTGACCAGATTAGTGACTGCCATTATCTAACAACAGGCAGATTTGTAGAAAAGTTTGATAGCCCCGGATAAGAAATGTTCTCCGGCTAAGTGAGATTCTGTCGGGGAAAGTGGATTTTGCGCCTCCAAGCCAGAGAATTATCCAAAGTCTAGGGAGCGACGGGGACGAAACCGAAACCCTGTTTTTAATCGCCGCTACCTGCCTCCACCATTCCTGCCACAGCTTCATGTAAAACCTCCGTCTCCGAAAGAGACCGGGATCCGGCGGGATGGAACATTATGAAAGTTGCCAGAGCAAACCAGAGTAAATTATACCAGGCCGGCGGAGTGGCCTTTTCGGCAATCATACCTCTGAGGCCCAGGACGAAGAGTGTGCCGGGCAGCAATAGCTTCAAATCTAACCCACCCAAAGCATTGCCCACACTTGTGTTCAAGCCTTGAAAGAAAGACGCGACGGTGTTTGAGTAGGAGTAGCTTTCCCCCAATGGCGGCGCGGGGTTAAACCAGTCCAACACTTGTTGAACGTTCAGCCCGGGAGAGATGGTTTTCAGAATCCCACTTAAAAATCGTGCCGTCCTTTTATCCTGGCCTTTTGACACCTTGAACAATAGTAACAGACTTCCAGTCGTGGGATTAACCTCAACAGCGCTGATTCCCGGGATGGTTTTAATCTGAGCCTGTATTTCCTGAGCCAAGGAGGGATTGTTTTTCAAAGGTAAGACCTTGAGACGCAGCCTCCCGGGAATGGCATGTATGACCTGGATTACTGCCACAATTCTGGTTTCCCTGTTCAGCCCTTGTCAGCGGGATTTTCCGCCCCAGCGGCACGTTCGACCCTGACCTCCGCCATTAAATCACTGATCTGTTCGCCAGTCTCGGCTACAAATTCCTGAGCCTTATCAGCCAAGGCCATGCCGCCTTTGATTAACCCCTTGACAACCGGGCGGGCCATGTTAACCACCACCGGTAGAACCACCGGCGCCAGCATGGCTACACCCGCCACTATCAAGATATTGGTGAGTGAACCCTTAAAGGCATTTTTTAGAAAGTCCATTGCCTGCTCCTCTTGATTCTTTAATCTCCTGTATTCGGATTATAAAACAGAATTTAAACAACTAATAGTTAAAAATTGATTAGATTATTGTTAGGGAGACTATCTGGCGCCATTCAATCTGACCCCCTGATGGGACAATTTCTCCAAACAGGACGGCGAGATATTCAGATGATGAAAATCTGCAAATTTTGCCAGCCCCGCTTTGCCCATATATCGCTGCAATACAGGCTGGGGTGTTTGGAGCAGATCCACCAGGATCAATCCATCCAGGACATCATTAAAGTGCGGGTCACGGTTAAAACCCAGGAGCTTGCCCCCCAGTTTCAAATACTGTTTGAGCAGGATGGGAATTCCCTTTTGTTTTGAGTCGACGTCGGTTAGCAGCGCCGAAATTTCTTCCACCTTCTGAGTTCCCGCCAAGGCCAGTCGTAAATCCTGATTTCGGTATTTTTTTATCTCAAACGGGTTCCTGGGGCGGATAAACTGGGCCAACTCGGGCAGGAAAGTTATACATACTCAGCCAGGTAGCCAACAACCCTTGAGAAAACTCATTATATTCATTGCTGATGGAAACCGGACCGAATAATTTCTGATAGTGTGGGTTGCGAACCACAAATTGACCAATGCCTTTCCAGAGGAGCAGCAAGGCCGAATAATTTTTTTGATACTCAACCCGAATAAATGACCGACCAAGTTCCAGGGCCGGGTGTATCTGCTCTAAAAATTCAGGTTGGTAATCAAACAAGGTAGCCGTATATAAGCCGGTGGTTCCCATCGTCCTCATGATCCTGTCGGTGCGTCCAAGTCGATAGGCCCCCACCACTTCCCGGGTATCCTGATTCCAGAGGAAAAGATGCAGGTAATGGGCGTCAAACCTATCCAGATCGATGGCCTTGCCGGTGCCTTCTTGAACCTGCCGAAAGGTAGTTTCCCGCAACCGTCCGATTTCTTGCAGCAGATTGGGTATTTGGTTGGCATACCCATAGTAGACTACCTGACTGCCGCTTTGCACCAGGGTCTGGGAGGCAGGCAGTGTATCGACCTCCTTTACCAAGGCCTCCGGATCCGGCGCCTCGATGATGTCTTCCAGAACCGGCTTCTTTTTGAGGTGCGGCTGCGGCAAGCGTGGTCTGCTCAAACTGCGGCTCGGAAAATTCCCCTGCAACATGATAGGTGCGCAGGCGCAGATAGTCGATGACTTCAGCGTCGGTGCCCAACGACTGCAATTTTGTGCTGTCCGATGGGCTGCCCTATTTTGACCTGGATGGTCGTATTCCTTTTATTCAGGACCTCTCGGGGCAACAGGGCGGTGCGCACCATGGGGTGCACCATTCCCAGAACCTGGAATAAAGGGCCATTCCGGCCGGCGAAAAAAACCGGGACGACATCTGCCCCGGACTTGCTGATAAGTCGGGCTACGGTTCGACTCCAGGCCGGGTCGGTGACCTCAAGTTTGGGCCAGGCGGCGTGCGATACCTCTCCGGCCGGGAAGATTCCCAGCAGCCCGCCCTGTTTGAGCCAGACCATGGCTTCCCGGAGACCGGCCAGGTTGGCTTTGGTGGAATGATTAGTGCCAAAGGGGTCAACATAAATGAACAAATCCTGCAATTCAGTAACGGGCTGCAACAGATAATTGGCCAGGATTTTTACATCCCGCCGCACCTTCCCCAACAATGACGGCAAAATTATCCCCTCCACCCCGCCAAAGGGGTGATTGGCCACTACCACTACCGGCCCGTGCGTCGGAATGCGGGCAAGGTGCACCGCCGAGAGATCATAGTGGACATTCAGAGCACTCAAGAGGCGGGCCAAAAATTGCCACTGATCCGGCGCCGCGGCCGCCCGGGCATATATCTGGTTGACTTGTTTGAGACCGATGAGTTTTTCCAGAGGACTGTGAAATAGATTGAGCCAATTGAAATATTTCCCGGTGTTAGCGGGAAGGTTCAAACCACAAAAGTTATCTTGGATAGTATTCCCCTTCAAAGGATTTTCTCCTCTTGACCATATTAATAGAATTTACTTAACTATCACTACTATCGTTATCTTGATTTTGTTAGTCCATTAAACATTTATTATGAGATTTTTATTTCGTGCACATTTAATTTATTTCTAATAAGAATAACAATATTAAATTGCATTAATAACAATAAACAAACATAATGATGTAAGAGTTAGTTAAAAATTCTTTTTTAAACTGAATATATGCTTAGTCGTATGTTGATAATTTTTTATTACTCTTCATTTTGAAAGGGATACCCTATGTCAATAAGCTTAAAGAGAAGTATTGCCGAGGAACAGGACAGTATTAGCCTAACTCCAACCCTGTTGAAGGACATTTTCGCTTATGCCAAGCCCTTCGGGCATAACGAGGACGCTAAAAGTTTAAACCTGGGTTTCGGGTATATTTATTACGGGTTGGTAAGGAGTTTACGACCGCAGCACACTCTCATAATCGGCTCGGGGTATGGGTTTAGCGTGGTCTGTTTTGCCTTGGGGGTAAAGGACAACGGCGAGGGGCATCTCAGTTTTATCGATCCTTCGTACTCGCTTTTCAAGAACGGACCCTTCAAGACCATCGGTGGGGTGGGTTTTTGGGACAACGCGGATAAGGTAACGGCTCATTTTCAGCGGTTTGAGGTGGATCAGTTGATCAGGCATTACAAAATGCGCAGCGATGAGTTTTTTCCTTTATTCGAAACCATGAAACTGCCACTGATTGATCTGGCTTTTATTGACGGCAGTCATGCTTATAAAGACGTTAGATATGATTTCATTAAGATTTTAGAACGCTCCAAAAAAAATACCTACATCCTCCTACACGACTCCAATATTTACATCAGAGAAATGCTTCAACATTCCGGAGTTAAAAAGTGGTTGAATACCATCAAGGCTTACAAGGAGTTCTTTGAAGTCATCGATTTTCCGTTTTCTTCCGGCGTGGCGTTGGTGCGAGTGCGCAAGGCAAATGCATGGAAACAATTTTTATAATCTTTCGGGGATTTTTCTGGCGAGTGTAGGGGGATTTTTATTCTGGCGATATATTTGGTTTTTTCGCAATCCCAGCCGGGAAGTCCCGGCAGGAGAGAATATCGTCAGTCCGGCGGACGGCACGGTAGTGTATGTCAAACAGGTTCTGCCTCAGGAAAAAATCATTGCCATTAAACAAGGGGTTAAGGTGAGTATCAACGATATTACTCGAACCGACCTGGAGGCGCCCAAGATCCTGATCGGGGTTTTTATGAGCCCTTTTAACGTGCACCACAACCGGATGCCCTTGACCGGCAAGATCGAATTTGTCAACCATTATCCGGCCGAAGGCGTCAACCGGCACATGGGCCCCATGCACTGGCGCACCTTGCTGCAACGCCAGCCTTTATATGCCCACAGTCTGCATATCTTCACCAATGAACGGACGGTGACAAAATTCCGGGGCACCTTCGGCCGGGACCAGGTGAACGGCTATATCGTGCAGATTGCCGGCAAGAGTGTGCATGGCATTGACAGTTATGTTCAGCCGGGGCAACTCGTTAATAAAGGCGATATTTTTGGCATGATTCGCATCGGCTCTCAGGTGGATTTAGCGGTTACCTGGCTGCCCGGCATGCGACTGCGGGTCAAGCCCGGCGACAAGGTGTATGCCGGGGAAACGATAGTTATTGAGTAATCAGCCAGGCGTTGGTTTCCAAAACCGGCTGGAGAACCTGACTGGCGCTAAGTTTGGTCCGGCCAGCACAGATTAACCGTACATTAGAAAACCGAGAACCGTTTTATGCCTCTAGGAGCCTGCCCATGAAAATCGATCTCCATGTCCACTCCAAGTTTTCCACCCGCCCTTCCCAATGGGTGCTGCAGAAGCTCGGCTGTCATGAATGTTACACCAAACCCGAACAGCTCTATGCCATCGCCAAAAAGCGAGGCATGGATTGGGTTACCATCACCGATCATAACAATATCAACGGTTGTTTGGAAATCGCCCACCTGCCCAATACCTTTATCAGCGAGGAAGTCACCTGCTATTTCCCTGAGGACGGCTGTAAGGTGCATGTCCTGGTCTATCACATCGACCAGGAAAAGCATCGGGAGGTCCAAAAACGGCGGGAGAACATCTATACCATGGTGGACTATCTCCAGCAGGAGAATATCCCCCATTCCCTGGCGCACCCGCTCTGGTCGGTAAACGGTCGCCTGAATATTGACCATTTCGAGAAGCTCCTGCTCCTGTTTAAAAATTTTGAGATCAACGGCAGCCGTGATGAACAGCTTAACCTGTTTCTCAAGCGTATCCTGGGTCATCTGACTCCAGGTTGTTACGACCAGCTCAGCAACAAACACGGCATTGTCCCAGGCTTTCCGGAACCCTGGCGGAAAAATCTCACCGGCGGCTCGGACGACCACAGTTCGCTGACCATTACCAGGATTCATACCGAAATCCCAGGCGCCGCTACTCTTCAGGATTTTTTCACCGGGTTGCAGCATCGAGAAGCCAAAGTCATAGGCCGCGCCTCCAGCCCCCACACCCTGGCCCACAATCTTTACAGCATCGCCTATCAGTTTTACTCCGACAAACTGGGTCTGCAGGACAGATCCAGGTATAATAATTTTCTCAATTTCCTGGACAAAGCCCTAACCAATGCCGCAGTCCCGAAAAAATCTTTTCTGGCCCAGGTTAGTTTCGCCTTATTCAAGAAAAAGGCCCCTGCCGCAACCGGCCAGAGTTACCGGTTTTCCTTCCTGGATCTAATAAAAGATGAGATCACCAAGTTCATCCAGGAAGATCCCCAACTGAAACAATTTTTCCGCACCATGCGGGCCGGTACGAAGGTGGGTGAAGAGGAATGGTATGAGTTCATTAAACAACTGTCCAACAAGCTCATCAGGAAATTCAACCAACGTCTCCTGGAAGGCTTTAGCGGCGCCCATCTCATAGATCTCTTGCAGTCCTTAACCGTCATGGGCATCAGTTACCTGATGCTGCTGCCTTATTTTGCGGCGTTTAACTCTTTTTCCCAGGATAGACATTTTAGCCAGGAAATTTTGAACCGATTCCTGTCGGCGGCCGCTGCGGGAGCGGATAAGCAAGGAGCCAAGCTGGCCCATTTTACCGACACCTTTTACGAAATCAACGGCGTGGCCCTGACGTTGCAAAAACAAGTGAGTGAAGCCCAACTTACCGGCAAGCCCTATACGGTACTCACCTGTGATACTAACGGGCATCCCGACTCCGAATACATCAAAAATTTAAAGCCGCTGGCTGTTTGGGACCTGCCGGAATATCAGGAACAAAAACTTTTCCACCCACCCATTTTGGAGATGCTGGATTTCTGTTATCGGCAGAAATTTAGCCAGATTCTGGCAGCAACCCCGGGCCCCATGGGTTTGGCAGGCCTTTTCATCGCCCGGATTCTGGACCTGCCCATCGACGGGACCTATCATACTTCGCTGCCGCAATACGCCCAATATCTCACGGAGGACAACACCATCGAAGAATTGATGTGGCGCTATATTCTGTGGTTCTACAATCAGATGAACATTATCTATTCCCCCTCCGCCAGCACGGCGGCGGAGTTAGCGGATCGGGGCCTCAACCCGGAAAAGATTTGCACCTTTCCCCGGGGGGTGGATTTGTATCGCTTCAATCCGGGCAAACGCAACGGCTTTCTGGAAAGCCGCTATCAGGCTCCGGAGGGTATCAAGCTGCTCTATGTCGGCCGAATCTCCAAGGAAAAAAATCTGCAGATGCTGGTCAGGGCCTTCACCACCATCAACGAATCCCGACCGGACGTGCAATTGGTAATGGTGGGGGACGGGCCTTATCTGGAAGAAATGCAGCAGGCCCTGGCAAACAAACCATGTATCTTCACGGGTTACTTAGAGGGCGAAGATCTGGCCGCAGTCTATGCCAGCAGCGACCTTTTTCTGTTTCCCAGCACCACTGACACCTTCGGTAATGTGGTTTTGGAAGCTCAGGCCTCGGGTGTTCCGGTCATTGTTACCGATGCTGGCGGTCCCCAGGAAAACATGCTCCCGGGCAGAACCGGGTTGGTGGTAAAAGCCGACGACGAAGCCGAGTTTGTCCAGGCGGCTCTGTCCTTGATCGACGACCCGGTCACCCGCCGGCGCATGAGCCAGGAGGCCCGGAGCTATATCGAAAACCGATCCTTTACAACGGCCTTTAACGCCACCTGGCAGATTTATCAAGGAGTTTCTAATGGATAATGATGACGATCGAGCCGCCCTGCAGTAACGCAGGGTTACCTTATTACGGCAGGCAAATGCATATTCCCAGGCCAAGTTACTGGTTGCACTTTCCCGGTCAAGGTTCTTGCCATTGTCTGTTGAAAAATCTTCCCTGGAGTTAAACCCTTGTTTGTTTTTCTGCCGAACCGAAGAAATATCGCCTTACATCTTCTCATGTATGGGTTGCCGCTCCTAGTGGGCCTGATTGCCTTCGGATTGATAATCTATTACTGGGAGTTCTTAACCTCCATTTGGCTTTCCGGGATACAGTTAACTGACTTCAAAAATCTAAGTCAAGAGTGGGTAGAGGCGGGGGGAGCCTGGGGTCCGGCAGGATTCATACTTATCCAGGCCTCCCAGGTGGTTTTAGCTCCTATTCCGGGTGAGGTGACTGGCGTTATGGGCGGGTTTCTTTTCGGCTCCTTGAGGGGGTTTGTCTACTCTTCCATAGGCCTTACCCTCGGATCCGCCCTGGCATTCTTCATTGGAAGATTCTTGGGAAAAGTTCTCATTATAAGAATTATCCCAACAACTATATTAAATAAATTTGATTTTTTGATGGAGCGGCAAGGGGAATTCATCGCCTTACTGTTGTTTATCATTCCGGGCGCCCCGAAAGATTATCTTTGTTTTATTCTCGGGGTGAGCAAGATTTCCTGGTTGCTCTTTTTGGTTA
>CAVZSK010000016.1:0-44674 GCA_963777875.1 uncultured delta proteobacterium
CCTGCCTCCTGGGAGGCGGCTTAGGGCAGAGGTACGCCAGCGACGAACCCCCATTGCGATCGGAGTTGTTCAGCGCCGATCAGATGGAGCAGCACGGCAAGACCCTGGCGGGCTCGCACGAGTTGAGCCCGGGGGGGCCTCAGGGCCGGCTGCTGAAGCGGTTGGCGGAGAATTTAGCTGTCCTCATTGACGTCCGCAACCTGCTGATCGAGGCGGTCACGGCAAACCGCCGGATTACCCCGGCCGGGGAATGGCTGCTGGACAACTTTTATCTGATCGAAGAGCAGATTCGCACCGCCAAAAGGCATTTGCCCAGGGGTTACAGCCGAGAACTACCACGCTTGTTGAACGGCCCCTCGGCCGGGCTCCCCCGGGTCTATGACCTGGCGCTGGAGACGATCTCCCACGGCGATGGCCGGGTGGATCCGGAAGGTCTCAGCAGTTTCATTGCCGCCTACCAGACCGTCACAACCCTGAGATTGGGTGAATTATGGGCCATCCCCATCATGCTGCGCATCGCTCTGATCGAAAATCTCCGACGCGTGGCGGTCCGGATTGCCACCGACAGGATGGACCGAAACCTTGCCGACTATTGGGCGGACCAGATGACGGAGATCGCCGAGCAAGACCCGAAGAGCCTGATTCTGGTGATCGCAGATATGGCGCGGTCGAATCCACCGATGGTGAGCTCGTTTGTGGCGGAACTAACCCGCCGGTTGCAGGGGCAGGGTCCCGACCTGGCATTGCCGCTCACCTGGATCGAGCAGCGACTGGCCGAGTGTGGGTGGACGAGCAAGGAGTTGGTACAGTCGGAAAACCAACAACAGGCCGCGGATCAGGTCTCCATGAGCAACAGCATCGGCAGCCTCCGTTCCCTGGGGGCGATGGATTGGCGCGTTTTCGTCGAGACCCAGAGCGTGGTGGAGCAGACCCTGCGTCAGGATCCTGGTGGTGTTTACAGCAAGATGGATTTTTCCACCCGTGACCGCTACCGCCATGTTGTCGAGGAGATCGCCAAGAGCAGTCGGGACTCCGAAAGCCAGGTGGCGAGCCAGGCGATCCAATTGGCCCGGGAGGGCGCGGCCAGGAAAGGCGGCGACGACCGCACGGCCCATGTCGGCTTTTACCTGATTGAGAAGGGATTGGCGCAACTCCAGGGGACCGTAGAAATGCGCCACTCCTTTTTTGAGGCGCTTCGCAGAGTGAGCCACCGGTTTCCTTTGCTGCTGTATGTGGGCACGATCATGCTGGTTACGGCTATCACTACCGGCAGCTTCCTGGCCAAGGCGCAGGCCGATGGGCTATCCGGTTGGCTACTCGGGATGATGGGGATCCTCTCGCTCCTGGGCGCCAGTCATCTGGCAGTAGCCCTGGTAAACTGGCTGGCGACGTTGCTGGTGAGGCCACAGCCGCTGCCGCGCCTGGACTTCTCCGCAGGAATTCCCCGGGAATCCAGCACCCTCGTGGTGGTCCCGACTATGCTCACGAGCCCTCAGAACATCGCGGCTCTGATGGAGGCGTTGGAAGTCAGGTTCCTGGCAAATCGGGACGAGAACCTGCACTTCGGCCTGGTCACTGATTTTCGGGATGCGCCTGAAGAGACGCAGCCGGAGGACGAGCTGCTGGTGAATCTGGCCCGGCAGGGCATCGAAGAGTTGAATGCAAAGTATCGGGACAGCCAAGGCGATATTTTCTTCCTCTGGCATCGCCCGCGTCGCTGGAATCCCAGTGAGCGGATTTGGATGGGTTACGAGCGCAAGCGAGGCAAGCTCGCGGACCTGAATGCTTTTTTGCGCGGGGGCTCCGGGGATTGCTTCTCACTCGTGGTCGGTGATATGGCAGTCTTAGCGGGCGTGAAGTACGTAATCACCCTGGATACCGACACGCAACTGCCCCGGGACTCGGCCTGGCAACTGGTGGGAGCCATGGCGCACCCCTTGAACCGGGCGAGGTTCGACGAGGACAAGCAACGTGTCTGTGAGGGCTACGGCATTCTGCAGCCACGCGTGGCCGTGAGCCTGCCCGGCACGAACCGGTCCCGGTATGCGCGACTCTGGGGGAGTGATCCGGGCATCGATCCATATACCCACGCGGTCTCGGATGTCTACCAGGATCTGTTCCAGGAAGGCTCGTTCATCGGCAAGGGAATCTATGAGATAGAGGCGTTCGAGCGGGCGCTCAACGGGCGGTTCCCCGAAAACCGGATTCTCAGCCACGATCTTCTGGAAGGGTGTTACGCCCGGGCCGGGCTGTTGAGTGATGTCCAGTTATACGAGGAATACCCCTCTCGTTATAGCGCCGATGTGAGCCGCCGACACCGTTGGCTGCGCGGGGATTGGCACATTGCCCGGTGGCTGCTGCCAGGTGTTCCCGGCCCTGGCCCACACCTAGAGAAGAATCCGCTCTCGGGGCTCTCCCGATGGAAGATCTTCGACAACTTGCGCCGTAGTCTCGTCGCCGGGGCGTTGACGCTGCTGTTGCTCCTGGGCTGGACGGTCTTGTCAGCACCCTGGTTTTGGACCTTGTCGGTGATCGGCCTCATCCTTCTGCCGCCTTTGTTTGCCTCGCTGCTGGAAATGTTCCAGAAGCCGGGCGATGTGCTTCTGGGCCAGCACCTCACGGCCATCCGGCGTTCGGCTGATCGACACTTCGCCCAGGCGGCATTTACGCTCGTGTGTCTCCCCTATGAGGCATTTTTCAGTCTGGATGCCATCATCCGCACGGGCGTCCGGATACTGATTACCCACAAGCGACTTCTGGAATGGAATCCGTCGGGCGATGGGGAGCGCCCTAGCCGCTGGGACCTGGTCGCCTCCTTTCAGGCCATGTGGATTGCCCCCATTATCGCTTTAGCAGCAGCGATCTACCTGGCGTTGTCGAAACCGGCCGTGTTATGGGTGGCTGGACCAATACTGGGCCTCTGGTTTATCTCCCCGGCCATCGCCTGGTGGATCAGTCGACCGCTCACTCGCCGGGCCGCGAGATTGACGGTGGACCAGACCCGCTTCCTGCATAAGATTGCCCGAAAGACCTGGGCGTTCTTCGAGACCTTTGTCGGCCCGGAAGATCATTGGCTGCCGCCGGATAACTATCAGGAGCATCCCGTGGCCGGGGTCGCCCATCGCACCTCGCCCACCAACATGGGACTGGCGCTCCTGGCGAATTTAGCCGCCTACGACTTCGGCTACATTTCAGCCGGACGACTCATCGAACGCACCGGGAAGGCACTGGACACGATGGCAGGTTTGGAGCGGCACCGAGGCCACTTTTACAACTGGTACGACACGCAGTCTCTGCAACCACTGTTGCCCATCTACATTTCCACCGTGGACAGTGGCAACCTGGGGGGCTATCTGCTGACCTTGCGGGCCGGTCTGCTGTCACTTCCCGATAACAAGATCCTGGGAGAACGCTGGTTTGACGGACTGAGTGACACCCTCAGGATTATCGAGGACGCGGCGGGCAGAGTATCTCCGGCCCCGCTGGCGCACCTTCAGAAGGATCTGGCGTCTGCCTGTGCTTGTCAGCCGACCACGCTGGCGGCGGCGCGGCTGTGCCTCGACCGGCTGACGACGTCTGTGGAGGATGTGGTCCGCAGCCTCGAGCCCGACTCCGAGGGCCAGGTAAACTGGTGGGTACGCGCCCTGGCCCGGCAGTGCCGGGATGCCCTGGATGAACTGACGTTTCTGACGCCGTGGACCTTAATGCGGGCTTCCCTGGATAAACTCAGCGAGTTCCCGGGTATGGACGAAATCCCGACGCTGCGCCAATTGGCCAACCTTGAGGTGGATCTCCTGCCGGCCATGGAGGCTCGGCTCGGGTTGGAAGTGACACCCGAGGAAAGCGCCCGGTTTGATAAGTGTGCGACGGCTCATCACGAAAACCAGCCAGCGGGCCGGAACCAGGATTGCGGCTATCGACCGGCTGGCCCGGCAAGCAGGCGAATTCGCCCGTATGGAGTATGATTTCTTGTTCGACAAGGCGCGTCACCTCTTGGCTATCGGCTACAACATGGGCGAGCGTCGGCTGGACTCGAGTTACTACGATCTATTGGCTTCGGAAGCGAGATTTTCCAGTTTCGTGGCGATTGCCCAGGGAGAGTTGCCGCAGGAGAGCTGGTTTGCCCTGGGACGTCTGCTCACTACCGTGGGGGGAGAGCCGATCCTCCTGTCGTGGAGCGGCTCGATGTTCGAGTACCTCATGCCGCTCCTGGTAATGCCGACCTACGAAAACACGTTGCTTGACCAGACTTGCAAAACGGCGGTGGAGAGGCAGATTGAGTATGGCAAGAAGCGCGGCGTGCCGTGGGGCATTTCAGAATCCGGTTACAATGCCATCGATATTCTCCTCAACTACCAGTACCGGGCCTTCGGCGTGCCCGGCTTGGGATTCCAGCGCGGACTGGCCGAGGATTTGGTCATTGCCCCGTATGCCTCAGCACTGGCGCTGATGGTGGCGCCCGAAGAGGCCTGCTTGAATCTCCAGCACCTGAGTGCGGCAGGGTTTGAGGGAAAATTCGGCTTCTATGAAGCCATCGACTACACCCCTTCGCGTCTGCCCCGGGGCCAATCGAGCGCCGTGGTCCGGTCCTTCATGGCCCATCACCAGGGCATGAGCCTCCTCTCCCTGGCCTATCTGCTCCTGGACCGGCCGATGCAGAAGCGCTTCGAGTCGGACCCTTTGTTCCAGGCGACCATGTTGTTGCTCCAGGAGCGCATCCCCAAAGCCACGAGGTTCTATGTGCACGCCGACGAGATCACCGGATCACAACCAACTTCCAGCCTTACGGAGACCCCGGTGCGAGTTTTCGACAGCCCCGAGACGCCGATACCAGAAGTGCAGTTGTTGTCGAACGGCAGATATCATGTGATGATCACCAATGCGGGCGGCGGTTACAGTCACTGGCGGGACCTCGCCGTCACCCGCTGGCGCGAGGACAGTACCTGCGACAACTGGGGCACCTTCTGTTACCTCCGTGATGTGGCCAGCGGGGAGTTCTGGTCAACCACATATCAGCCAGCGCTCAAGCGATCCGAAAATTTTGAGGCGATTTTCACGGAAGGGCGAGCCGAGTTCCGTTGCCGTGTCCAGGACTTTGACGCCTATACCGAGATCGCGGTTTCGCCCGAGGATGACATCGAGGTGCGCCGAATCACCATTACCAATCGGGCTCAGACACCGCGAGAGATCGAGGTCACAAGTTACGCCGAAGTAGTCCTGGCACCGCCGGCCGCGGAGGCAACGCATCCGGCGTTCAGCAATCTCTTTGTTCAGACCGAGATCATCCGCCCGCGGCAGGCCATCCTCTGCACTCGCCGGCCTCGCTCCCGCGACGAGCCGGCGCCCTGGATGTGTCACCTGATGGCGGTGCATGGGGCAGACAGCAAAGAAGTCTCTTATGAGACTGACCGCATGCAGTTCATCGGCCGGGGCCGGACCGTCGCCGATCCACAAGCGCTGCGCGGTCCAGCGGCGCTCTCGGGTCGCGAGGGCTCAGTGCTGGATCCGATTGTCGCCATCCGGTATCGGCTATGGCTTGATCCGGAAAAATCGGTAACCATCAATATTGTCTCCGGCATCGGGGAAACCCGGGAGGCGTGCCTGGGTCTGGTGGAGAAATACCAGGATCGGCGTCTGGCGGACCGCGTCTTTGATCTGGCCTGGACGCATAACCAGGTGGCCCTGCGGCAGATCAATGCCTCAGAAGCCGACGCGCAGCTCTACTGTCGCCTGGCCGGCTCTATAATCTACGCCGATGATTCGCTGCGAGCCGACCCGAGCATCCTCATTAAGAACCGCCGGGGGCAATCCGGCCTTTGGGGTTACGCCATTTCCGGCGATTTGCCCATCGTACTGCTGCAGATTGGCGATCCGGCCAATATCGATCTGGTGCGCCAACTCATACAGGCCCATGCGTATTGGCGCTTAAGAGGACTGGCGGTGGACCTGGTGATCTGGAACGAAGATCATGCCGGTTACCGGCAACTTCTGCATGACCAGATCATGGGACTCATTGCGGCAGGGGTGGAAGCCAGCGAGATAGATCGGCCAGGCGGCATTTTCGTCAGACCCGGGGACCAGATTTCGGAGGAGGACCGCGTTCTGTTCCAAACGGTGGCTCGGGCCATCATCACCGATAGCCGGGGGGCCTTGGAGGATCAGCTCAATTATCGGGGCCAGGTGGAAGTGACAGTACCGCCCCTGACGCCGACCCGAACCCACCGAGCCGAACCCCCGGGGACGGCGGAGTTGTCCCATGGAGATCTGATGTTCTTCAACGGGCTGGGCGGATTCACCCCGGACGGACGCGAATATGTCATTACGACCACGGACCAGCAGGTGACTCCGGCGCCATGGGTCAATGTGCTGGCTAACCCGCACTTCGGAACCGTCATCTCAGAGAGCGGCCAGGCCTATACCTGGAGCGAGAATGCCCACGAATTCCGCCTCACTCCCTGGGGGAACGATCCCGTCAGCGATTCCAGGGGAGAAGCCCTTTACCTCCGTGACGAAGAGACCGGCCACTTCTGGTCCCCTATGCCGCTGCCCTGCCGGAGCGCCCTGCCGTACGTCAGCCGCCACGGCTTCGGCTACAGCGTTTTCGAGCACACCGAGGACGGCATCAGGTCAGAGGTGTGGGTCTACGTGGCCCTGGAGGCACCCATCAAGTTCACGGTGCTTAAAGTGTGGAACGTGTCGGGCCGACCGCGCCGGCTCTCCGCCACGGGCTATGTAGAATGGGTGCTGGGCGATCAGCGCTGGAAATCCGCCAGGCACGTTTTCACTGAAGTTGACCCGCATAGCGACGCGCTCTTGGCGCGCAACCCCTATAACACGGAGTTCGCCCATCGAGTTGCCTTCTTCAAGGTGGACGCGACGACCCGGAGCTTAAGCGGCGACCGGACTGAATTCCTGGGACGTAACGGCACCCACCGCAGTCCTGCCGCGATGTCCCGGCTGCGGCTGTCCGGCAAGGTGGGAGCAGGTCTGGACCCCTGTGGGGCGCTGCAGGTTCCTTTCGAGTTGGAGCCCGGGCAGGAGCGTGAGCTCGTTTTCATGCTCGGCGTCGGGCGAGACGTCGATGACGCCAGGGACCTCGTGCAGCGCTTTCGAGGCGCCACCGCGGCGCGCAACGTCCTCGAGGCGGTGTGGCACTACTGGAATCATACTCTCGGCGCCGTGCAAGTGCAAACCCCCGACCAGTCCCTCAACGTGCTCACGAACGGCTGGCTAATCTACCAGACTCTCGGGTGCCGCCTTTGGGGGCGCAGCGGCTTCTACCAGTCGGGGGGCGCTTTTGGTTTCCGGGATCAGTTGCAGGACGTGATGGCCCTGATCTACGCCGAACCGCACCTGGTGCGCGAGCACCTGCTCCTGTGCGCCTCCCGCCAGTTCCCGGAAGGAGATGTCCAGCATTGGTGGCACCCCCCCCTGGGCCGGGGCGTACGAACCCATTGCTCCGATGATTACCTCTGGCTGCCCATGGCGACGTGCCGCTACGTCCTGAACACCGGGGACACCGGCGTGTTGGCTGAGCGTATCCACTTCGTCCAGGGCCGCCCGGTAAACGCCGAGGAGGACTCATATTACGATCTGCCCAATCGGTCTGAAGAAGCGGCCAGTTTGTATGACCACTGTGTGCGAGCCATTCTCAGGGGCCTCAGATTTGGTGAACACGGCTTGCCGTTTATGGGCTCCGGCGACTGGAATGACGGCATGAATCTGGTGGGCGAACACGGCAAAGGGGAAAGCGTCTGGTTGGGCTTTTTCCTGTATGAAGTGCTCATGCAGTTCACCGAGGTGGCCCGTAGGCAGGGTGATGTGTCCTTCGCCGAGCGTTGCCTGAGGGAGGCGGCCGGGCTGCGCCACAATATCGAGGAGCATGGCTGGGACGGCGAGTGGTATCGCCGGGCCTACTTTGACGACGGTTCACCCCTGGGGTCGACGCATAACCCCGAGTGCCGGATCGATTCGATTTCGCAAAGCTGGTCCGTTCTATCCGGGGCGGGAGATCCGGCCCGGGCGCGCCTGGCCCTGGAAGCAGTGGATCAGCGCCTGGTTCGCCGGGAGCAGAGGCTCATCCAGCTTCTGGAGCCGCCGTTTGACAAGTCGGATTTGAATCCCGGCTACATCAAGGGGTACGTCCCCGGGGTGAGAGAGAACGGCGGGCAATATACGCACGCGGCGATCTGGACGGCAATGGCCTTTGCGGCCTTGGGCGACGGGGCGCGCGCCTGGGAACTGCTGGCAATGATCAACCCGTTGAACCATGCCAGTTCTCCCGAGGAGATCGCCATCTACAAAGTCGAACCCTACGTCGTGACGGCTGACGTCTATGCGGTTTCGCCCCATACTGGCCGCGGTGGCTGGTCGTGGTACACAGGGTCGGCCGGCTGGATGTACCGGCTTATCGTGGAATCACTCCTGGGACTGAAACTTGAGGTGGACAAGCTGCGGTTCACGCCGTGTCTCCCGTCGGCTTGGCCGGGCTTCACGATGCACTACCGCTATCGCGAGACGGTCCACCACATCGCCGTCCAGCGCCGGCCGGCCGAGGATGGCGGGACGCGGGTGACCTTTGATGGCGTCGACCAACCTGATAATACTATTCCCCTGCTTGACGACCGTCAGGAACACTTTGTCGAGGTGAGCATACCCATGGTGTAGAGTCAACGCAGAATTGACCATTAAAAGGAAGCAGCTCTAAACTTGAAAATAGAACAATTCCACCCAACCAGAAGTTTTTTTAACCGAGGGAGGCGGCTCTCATTGACAATACTGTTAAAGTCTCCCAAGATGATGGTAGTGCGGCAAAGCAATACTTCACTTTGGAAGACGGGGCGGTGATACTGGATCCTGACGTGCGGGAGTATTTTCCGAGCTCAGGGAGTTTTAACCAAGCACTACGTTCCCTGATTGCCCTCAAACCCAGCAACCGGCAAAACCGCCACAACTGCTAAGCAGGGCAAAAAAGACGCCGTCTCAGGGCAAATCAAGGACCATAGAGGCGAAAGGCGAGAGGCGCGGCGCTTTCCCGCCCGGCGGGCTGAGGGAAAAGGCCGGGATGGCGTTTTGCTGGAAGGCAGCGATTGAATTGGGTTAAAGGCCAGGTATGAAATAATTATAAGAATGTTTTTCCGGAAACAGATGGGGCGTATACATAGGTTGACTGTAATCGTAGGTCTTGAATTTTGCCAGGACAGATTCAAAATATGAAATTATCAATCCTTAAGGAAAAAATATAACATAAAAAATATTAAATACATATGATATTAATATGTTATGTGATTTTTACGCCAAGATGATTCATTAGATTCACGAACTTATGGAGAGGCAATATAAAATGAAAGATTGATTGAAGAAGGGGAAAAATTTAAATCTTGGGCTTTTTCGACAGCCCAGCAGTATAGAGCATTTTGCTGTGGCCTCTTGACATGCGGTTAATCAGAATTAATTTAAAATAAAATTTAATATTTAACCGTGAGAGCCCTCGTCATGGGCCATAGTGATTTGGAGACAACGGATGCATTATACCGATGTCCGCAACGTGGACCGGGTGGCGTTGAAGCTCGGTGGATGAGCTGTAGGGAGGTTCATGAAGTTGTTTATGCCGATTTGTATAAGACGCTGCGATAATAGGCACTGAAAGGCTCAACTATCTGGTTCTAAAGGGGGTCTCGGGTTGTATTGGCCAGTTGAACGGCGGGTTATACGGATTAGAAAATGGTGTTCCGCAAGTTATGCGGATCGATCTCATTAATAGTGTTGGGCAGGCGCAAGGATTTCATGGGACGGCGGAACTTATACGAGCATCTGAATTCGGATAGATACAATCGACCTGTTGACGACGGCGTTTTTTGGAGCCGGATGACAACCTGAGAGTCCAACGAGAGGGAGAAACAAACCATGGCTAATCTCGCATCTGATCCAGACATCATCATTGTGGACCCTGCTATAGCCACCAGCGGCTTAGCCACGATATCATACAGTAAGTTGCCGGACGAGGAGCTATGGTTTCGATTAGGGACCACTCCCTGGACAATGATCAACGAGAATATTGCGACAGGGCAGAGAGGCGCACCACCATTGTCTAAAGGGAAGTATACGATCTCGTTGCTGCCTGGAGACAGGTATGAATTGGGCGTTTTTACACCCGATCACGGTCCGACCACGCTCGATCCGCTACGGCAAGCAAGCTTAGTCGTTTTCTGTCTTCTTAAGAAACCAGCGGCGCAGTCGTTGATCATGGATACCAACGAATTGGTCGGCGGCACTTTTTACTGGAACCGCATCCTCACCTCAAAGCCAACGAACATCGTTGAGATCGGTGTGAGTGAGCGAGCGCCCGCTTTCGACCAGATCGGCCTGCCGCGGCTCCCGGAACGACGGGGTTCCATTTTACCTTCACTCTTCACTACCGACCATCGCTCCGAATTCACCCCGCTCTTCGCCGGGAACCACTATTTCTTTACCGTGATCGTCGTAGATGTATTCGGGAATTGGGACCAGAAGGTGATGCAGTTAGATACGCTGAGACGAACGGTGACGATCGACTTCCCAGAAGTGATCGTAAACAACGATGGAGACGCATTGAGTCACGGGAAGGCGGAGTTCTGGTTCAAAATTCTCGAGGATGGTAGAGATGTCGTAGAATTCAATCGTCCAACTGCCGACGTGGATGATTGGGGTAAGAAAGGTCGTCCTTACTCCCTCGCTTTCCCCGACGGCACGCCTTTTCACCATGTGATCGGGCCGAAGCCGGCTATAAAGGGGCATAATTCGATCTCGGTGTACATCCACGGAACGGAGTACCACGAATGGCCGGAAGAGGACGAGAAGGCGGTTATGCCCTTCAGACACAGCCTGAATATTCCATTTGGTCGTTTTACAGAGACGGTTAACAAAGAGGTGTTTTGGGTGAGTTGTGGTACTGGTGGCATCAACGACTTCGACTTCGACGCTAAGGTTGTTTTTTCGGTCAGCTACTCGCCATGAGGGCGTAGCGGTAATAGCCCTTTGATTTTAATAAGCGCGACCTGGGTTTATTTCGGTGCATGCTTCGGCTTCACAGAGTGGCCCGAAAGTGGTTACTAAAAAAAGAAAGCGCTTGGCCTTCGACAGGTTCAAAAAGCAAGACAATTACTGGGCAGTGGCCAAAGAGCAAAATGGCCGAGTCGATTAGCATAAAAGGTATTTCTGAATTTGATGGGCAGAGGGTAACGTGCAGCGGCTAAAGATGGAATGAATCAAAAGGCGGGAGGCGCTTGGGCTTCGCCGCCCTGCGGGTGCTTTCCCGCCCTACGGCCCTTACGGTCGAACCATATAATAAAAATTTCCAACTGAAAGCTGCAAACCGAAAACCCGCTTATTTCGGAATGCACAATACCGGACAGGGCAGCAGTCGGACGACTTTTTCGGCGGTGGAGCCGAAGAAGACCTCCTCGATTTTCCCCCGTCCCTTCCTGCCGTAGCCGCCGACGACCACCAGATCCACCACCAGATCCCGGGCCAGGACGGCGATCTCCTGGAAGGGCGTGCCCGTGGCAATAAGGGTGTCCACCTCCTGTTCGGTCTGATTCCATTGCTTGAGAAAATTTACCATGTCCCGCTCGGCTTTATGACGGAGTTCTTTGCCGATTTCTTCCCGGTTCTTGCCGATGTGGCTGCTCAATTTATCCACGAAACTTTGGTCGATGACATGGAGCACAATGAGGCGGGCGTCAAAACGTTGCGCCAAAGTTTGGGCGGCGTTGAAAGCAACCCCGGAACAATCGGAAAAATCAGTGGCTACGAGAATTGAATTAAAATCCATAACTAAACTGTGTAACCTCACAAAAATAAAAAGGGCGGCACCAGGGCCGCCCCGGCACCGAAGTTATTTCATAGCAGCTTTTAAGTCTTTGAGAAAAGCCTCCGGGTCTGGGAAAGCCCCGGGCTTGGCATAGAGGACATCGCCGCTCTTATTCAGCAGAATAGTTGTCGGGGTGCCCATAATGTTGAGTCTTGCCTACAGTTTTGCTATCCGAATCAGCTACCAGGGCAAAAGGCACCTTACACTGTTTTTTCCAGGCAAGGCAATTGTCTCGAGTATCGCCGCTGGCAAGCCCGAGGACTTTGACTTTTCCGGCGGTTTGGGGATCCTTGTTAATGAGATCGAAAAGCTTATTCATATGGGGCGCATGGGTGTAACAATGGGAGCAGCCGGTGGCAAACACTTCCACCAGAACATACGGGGCGCCAACCTGGCTTAATTTAAAGGGCTTATCGGCTGGCACTCCTAAGTAAGTTGCATCTTCCGGCGACAGGGGGGCGGAAAATTCCAGGTCACCCAATTTATTTCCCGCTTCCACATACCCAAGGGCCGGCAGGGCCGCCACACTCATCAACAGGACCATGACACCAAGCAGTCCTAAAGAGGTTTTCTTCAGCATAACAGATATCCTTTCTTCATTGGTTTTTTGCCATATTAGATTATTTACTCTGAAATAGCAAAAGAAAATTAATTATTCATTGGCCTCGATTTTAAAAAGTCTTGCCTCGGTCCATTCCACCGGAACCTGGACCAGCGCCCCTTGCCGATGTTTATAGATGAGGTGTCCCCGGTGGCTGCCAAACTCAAAAAGCCTGGCTGTCAATTCCACATCCCGGCGACAATAATCGGTAAGTTCCTCCAGACGCCCATCTTTAAATAATTGCAAGGCCAGCAAACCGTCCCCGGATTTGGCCGCGTTCAGGGTTTTCTCCGCCAGATGACCCAAGGATAGTCTATGTCCCAAAAGATTATACATCTCTTCAAATATGTCAAGGGTCGGCAAGGACAACAGATCGATGCTGGTGTAAGGCTGTAACACCCGATAATCAAACTTTTTGAGATTGAAGCCCACCACTAAATCCACTTCCTGCAAACGCCGGCAGAGTTCTTCGGCCTGATCTTCGAAAAAGGCTTCGTATCGTTGCTTGGACAGGTCGGCAAGCACCGCCACGGACAGACGCATCAGGTGGCACTGGTGCCAGCCCCCCACTTCCGCAGCCGATAACTGGGTTTCGATATCCAATACCGCAATGCGATAGGGTTCGGCCCAGGGCAGGGAGCATATGGGCTCCGAGGTTTCAGTTATTTCAACTCGGAACATCTGCGGCGGTGGTATTGGCCGGCTCTCCGGCGACGGGTTTAAACCCAGCAGACCTTCGACTACCATCAAGGCCGCGGCCTTATCCAGGGGTTTATTGCCGGCGCCGCATTTAGGCGAGTGGATGCAGGAAGGGCAGCCGTCTTCACAGCCGCAGGCGGCGATCATGTCCCGGGTCTTGAGCAACAGCGGTTCGGTTTTCTCATAGGCTCGAGCCGCCAGCCCGACGCCGCCGGGATAGCCATCATAAATAAACACGGCCGCCATCTGCAACTGGGGATGTAAGGGGTGGGAAATGCCGCCGATATCATAGCGGTCGGCCAGAGCGAAAAGGGGAAACATACTGATCAGGGCGTGCTCCAAGGCATGGATGCCGCCCATGAAGTGGCCGCCCGCGTCCACCACCGAGTTCTTGACAGCATCGGGAATTTCCAGCCACATTCCCACTGTTTCAAAAATCTGGGGCGGTAACTCCAAGGGAATGACCCCGAGCAGTTCCTGCCCGACCAGGCGTCTTTTTTCATACGCCAGTATTCGCTGGGTAACCTTCAGCCGCCCCAGATGCACCGTAAAAGCGGCCAGGTTGCGGCTGCCGAATTTTTCCAGAATTTCCGTTTCTTTGTCGCTCTGAATGCGGGTGAAGTAGTGGGGGTCAACCGGGCTGACCAGGATGTTGCGGCGCTCCAGGTCCAGACGCTCCACCAGGTATGAGGTGGCCTTATGAAGATAGATGGCCCCGGGATGGCATTCCGTCAGGGCGCGATGACCGTCAATGCTGCCGATGGCGTGTTTGCTGCCCTTTTTAAAAATGGCCAAACTCTGGCCGATGCCTCGAATATTGACCTCTTTTTGCGGGAAGCGGGAACCGGCGTACCAGGCTTCCGAAGCTGCGGCCCGGAGCAGTTTTCTTTCTTTTTCCAAAGAGGCGATTAAGTCCCGGTAGGCCGACAGATCAAAGACGGTCTCGGTGTGCCGGTCCAAGGGCAGTTCCTGGGCCGCACAGGGCAAATGGGCTTTAACGACATACGGATTGTGGGGATCAAGGACCGCAGCCTCAAAATGACGGGAGAAAAATTCCTGGGGATGTTTCATAAAATATTGATCCAGGGCATCAGGCTGGGCCACCAGCAACACCAGGGAGTCCTGCCCCCACCGTCCCACCCGGCCGCTGCGCTGCCAGGCCGTCACCATAGTTCCCGGGTAGCCTACCAGAATGCAGACATCCAGGCCGCCGATGTCAATCCCCATTTCCAGGGCGCTGGTAGAAATGACCCCCAACATCTTACCGCTGGCCAGGCGCCGTTCGATTTCCCGGCGTTCTTCGGGTAAAAAACCGGCCCGATACGAACTTATCAATCTTTTCAAGTCAGGAGCCTGCCGCAGAGCCCACAGATGCATCAGTTCGGTTAACTTACGGGCCTGGGTAAAGCAAATTGTGGCCAAACCGTGCCGGAGCGCGGCGACGAAAAGCTGCGCGGCCAAGGCCGCGGAACTGGCATCCGGATTGATGAACAGAAAATGCCGCCCTGACAACGGGGCCCCAGATTCGGAAATTACTTCCACCTGGGAACCGGTGAGTTTGGCGGCCAATTCATCCGGGTTGTCAATAGTGGCCGACGCCAGAATGTATTGGGGCGAGGCGCCGTAATGCCGGCAGATCCGGGTCAGGCGACGCAATACCTGAGCCATATGACTGCCTAAAATGCCTTTATAGGTATGGACTTCGTCGATGACCACAAATTTTAACTGGGAGAAAAACCCCCTCCAGGATTCATGGTTGGGCAACAAACCCAGGTGCAGCATATCAGGATTGGTGATTAAAATGTTCGGATGCTTGAGACGAAGTTGTTTCCGGACTTCCGGCGGGGTGTCCCCGTCATAGATGGCCGCAGTAAAAGTGGGGGAGGGGAGAGCGGCCTTAAATTCTTCCAGGGTTTTTAACTGATCCTGTTCCAGGGCTTTGAGGGGGAAAAGATAGAGGGCCCGGCTATCCGGTTCCTGTAAAAGCGCGCTCACCACCGGCACATTATAAATCAAAGTCTTGCCGCTGGCCGTGGGGGTGGCCACCAGGATATGTTTCCCGGCCCGCAAGGAATCCAGGGCGTTCGCCTGATGCGAATACAACCGCTTGATGTCCAGATTCGTTAAGGCCGACTGGATTTGAGCGGGAAGAGCCTGGCTCGGGGTCCCGAAAACCCCCTCCTGGGCCGGCAAATAGTGATAGTGGCTGATCAGAGAAGTGCTTTCCGGGGAATTCCGCAATTCGGAAAGGAAGGTGGCTAACTTGGGATTGTTGACTGCCGCCATAAGGAGGAATAACTCTTTTAAACTCTTGAGGTTAGAAGCCGGGCCGCTTCAAAACAAATGGCCGGAGGCAATAGGTGTCGGGAAATTATCAGCCAGAAAATATCAGGTTGGGTTTGTAATGGCACCAGCTTATATGGTTTCTGGTTTCCGGATGGTCAGGCTGAGCGTCGGGAAGAATCTAATGTTCATAATCGATTAAGATCCTTCCCTTCATTCAGGATGACAAAACCAAGTATTTTGCCAGAGGTTCTATGATAAAAAAATTATAATAACCGGAAACCGGAAACTTCAGTATTTGGTGCCACAATCAAAATGGGGCCAATCCTTGGAATTGCGGACATAGGTCCAATCCTGGGGAATGCGGTAGCCGACTTCTTTGGCGGCCTGAAACACCCAGCCGGGAAGATTGCGGGCGTCCAGCTTGTGCAGACCATCCCGGTTGTGTTGCCGGAGGGAACTGCTGACGGGATTGGGCATACCATCCACCAGGCCTTTGAAATTGAAATCATTTATATCCATGGCGCAGCCCAAGCGATGGTTAGAAGCCTTAACATGCCTGCCGTGATGAATTTCAGCCATGCTGCTGTAGGTTAAGCGGATAGTTTTGGCATCCAAATCCCCGGCATGCTCATCTGCAAAAGTCAAGCCCTCCACTGATACCGGCCCGGAATTGGCGCTGGCCGCATACGTATCTTCGCCGCCTCGCACCACCAGGAGCGGCACCCGTTTCCCCTGGTCGTAGACCCCTTCCCGGTAGATATATTCTAATAATAACGCCGCTAACGGCGCGTTGAGACTGTTGATCTCAAATTTCATATCTGCGGTCCGGTAACGGTCTTTGGCATTGATATCCGCCAGATCTTCGGAAAAATATACCAGACCGGATTGCCTTGGCTTAGTCTCAGCCACTTCTTCCCAGGTTTCGGCGAAGCCGGTATACGTGACCACCTGCTTGGCTTTACCGGGAACCCAGACCGGGACGATGAGAGTAACGCCCGCGGGGGTCCCGTCCGGCCATTTCAGACGACGAAAATATTCCCAGGAGATTTCCCCGCAATTGGCTTCGATGAGATCAAGGCTGCGCTCCCGCATTGCTTTGATCCGTTCCAATTTGAGAACTCGACGTGCCAGGACAATTTTATCAGCAAAATCCCGGTCTCTTTCTTCCTGGGTCATGTTAGGGTCATACCGTAAAGAGACCTGTTTCAAGAGGTCCGCTAAGGCCGGAGCTGCCCCGGGGTTAGCCAACCGGGGGGCTAGAGCTGGTTTGACGGGTTCGGGGGGCGGCGCTTCCACCACGGGGGGCGGTATGGGCGGTTTAGCCCGAGCAACCCCACAACGATAATGAAAGGATTATTAATATGACAAACCAGGAGAAAAAGCTTTGAGATGACTTCAAAATTGACATGTTCTCATTTTAGGAAAAGGATTGTTGGCGCGCCACGAGTTCACTGAAAAGGCCGGCTTCTGACACCTGAGGTTAATCACCCTGACTCGCTCTAGGGTTTTAAACGCTTCTGAGGTAAAAATTCAGGATGGGACTCGCCCGCCATACTTTCAGGTAATGCTGCACATATTATTCTACCAGGCCGATTATTTCAACCCGAATTTCTCCCGGAGACGTTTGAAAACTATGGGCGGTACGATGTCTTCGACCACGCCGCCCAAACTGACGGCTTCTTTGAGGATGGAAGAGCTTAAAAAAACCCACTTCAGACTGGTCATGAGAAATACGGTTTCAATTTCCGGGGCCAGGCGGCGGTTCATTAAGGCCAGCTGAAACTCATAATCAAAGTCACTTACGGCGCGCAAGCCTCGCAAAATAACGTTGGTATTTTGCTGGCGGACGAAATCCACCAGGAGTCCGGTGAAATGATCGATTTTCACCCGGGGGTGGTCGTTGAGTACCTCACGGATCAATCCCACCCGTTCCTCGATGGTGAACAGAGGCTGTTTGACCGGATTGACGGCGATGGCGACAATGATTTCATCGAAAATTTTTAACCCCCGCTCGATCAGGTCCAAATGACCATTGGTTATGGGATCAAAAGAACCTGGGTAGATGGCTATTTTCCCCATGGCTAGAGTATCTCCTTACACCTCCGGGGAGCCGGGGTGTTCGTGGTGCGAAAAAGTATAAAAAGAAACCAGGGTGGCGCCATACCGCCTCTGATCATGCCGCACTAAGTTTTGATACGCTGCCGCCAGATCTTCCAGGCGGCTGTGCTCCACAATGATTTGACCGTTGGGGGCAAGCAGATTTTTTTGAGCCAGCACTGGTAGAAGAGTGGCTGGGATGCCATACCCGTAAGGTGGATCAAGGAATATCAGAGAAAATCTCTGCACCACTAGCCGCCAACCTGGTCAAGGCCTTGCTTGCCGGCAGCGGTAAGACCCGGCACACCTCGGTCAGACCGCATTGCGCCAGGTTCCGCTGTAAAACCTGGAGTGCACTCGGGTGGTTTTCCACAAAAACGGCATTCCGGGCGCCCCGGCTGAGAGCTTCGATGCCCAGCGCCCCGGTGCCGGCAAAAAGATCTAATACCTGGGTGTCGTTGACATCAGGCCCCAGGATGTTGAAAATGGCTTCCCGGACCCGGTCGGCGGTGGGTCGAATCTGCCCCTTGACCCTTGCCAACCTGCGGCCCTTGAGGCGACCCCCAATAATACGCAAAATTTTATCCGAAGGTCGAGACTAAGAAGCCAAACCGGCAGCGACCTTGGAGGCTGTTCCCACAGCCCGAAAAGCCTGGATGAACACCTTGGCCTCCTGATAAGCCGTGTCGGCAATCTTGTGGCGAAATTCCTCCGGCATCGAATCTATCTGTTCTTTAAAGGGTTTGGTGGCCATCTTGAGGTCTTTTTTATTCTCCGAGGCCCAGGCCCGCATCTTGGCCATGAGATCTTCCGGCAAGCCGGCATGGGCAACATTTTGCCACTGGGTGCCCACATTGGCTTTGCGAATGCCATAATCGGCAAACCGACCCACCAGGTGCAAGGGGGTTCCGGTCACACCGTGTTGCGCAATACAAACGCCGAATTCTTTGATGGCGTTATAGATCGTCCCCGGTGCGCTCCAGGTCGATGGAAATTTTTTCCCCTTCTAAATAGTTGCCATGTTTCGAGCCGTTGTTGATGGCCAGAAGATCAGGATAGACGCCGTTATCTCTAAGACCCTTGATAAAATCCACGGCTTCGGCCACGGTGGTGATTTCGGCTTCCTGGCCGGTGGATTTTATTTCTCCCACCTCGACTTCCAGACCTAAATTGTGCTTGACGATGGGCTGGGCCAGTTGGGTAGTTATCTGAATGTTGTCAGGTAATTCGTTGAATGAAGCGTCTATGGCAAAAGAAGTGTAGCCGGCCGCTAACTGGGCCTCAATGAGTTCCCGGGCCGAGGCAATGGCCTCGGGGGCGGTGCTTTTCACCGTGATATGATCGGCATGGATAAAAAAGGGTTTGGTAAACTTGGTTTCCTGGGCATAGCCGATAACCGTTTCGGCGTAAAGTTGGGGGGTGAAACCGGTGTAGCCCCCCTCCAGACTGCATTCACTGCGGGCTAACTCAAAGGCCACCACTGCGTCCAACTCCTGGGCTGCCCGCATGATTCCGGGTATAACGTGTTTAATGCGGGTGTTGCAGGCCATAACAATGACCGGGGCCGCTTTCAGGACCGTCAGAATATCTTTGGAATTAAGCAGGCAGACCTGGCTATTGGCCGGTAGTTTAGCCAGCACCTGAGGGGGCCGGCGGGCCAGAAGGCGATCTTCGGCGGGCGTACTCATGGGGTCTCCTTTCTTTGGTTACAATGATCTGTTCGACTATCCTGAACTAACTTCTCCTGACGAGAAATTTTCCGCCAATTTCCGGGTTTCGAAAAAGCTGGCATCTTGCTTACTTGAATAATATGCCGTGGTAGCCGACAATATCTTCTCCGCGGCCTGCAATGCCTGGGAGGCCAGTGCTTCCCCATAGAAAAGATGGGGGATGCCATCGGGTAAGCCATCGGGGTAGCGGGCTGGAATATAGTGGAGATCCAGTTGCCGGGCCTCTTCCAGGGTGTCAAATAATTCCGGCACATGTGAAGTGACTGATTGGATCATAGTGACTACCGAATTGGTCAGCAGTGCCTTTTTTCGAGCGCCGGTATAATACAAGATAGATTTTAAGGCTTTTTCCGCGGCCTGCTGCGCCAGAAAGCAGGTAGTGTTATAGAATTTCCCCTGAAAATTCCACACCGCGGCCTGCAAATCGAAAACAGCCTGATGATACCAACGCTGGGCCTCAGATTTACGCCTGGACGCCATAGATCAAACACCCTTCTGCCTCGATGATCGCAGCGAAGGCATTGCCATTCTCTGGCCTTAAGAGGTAATCTTCACGCTAGCGGTTATAAATATTTTTCCGCCAGGATTTCGGCGATCTGCACGGCATTTGTCGCCGCCCCTTTGCGGATATTGTCAGCCGCAATCCATAGGTCAATGCCGTTGGCAATACTGGTGTCTTCCCGAATACGACCCACCAGAGTCAGGTCCTGGCCCGCGGCCTCCAGAGGCATGGGATAGAGCCGGTTGGCAGGGTCATCCACTACTTTGACACCGGGGGCCTGGGCTAACAAGGCTCTCACTTCATCCGGGGTAATCTTCCTTTCGGTTTCGATATTCACCGCTTCCGAATGGCCGTAAAAGACCGGCACCCGAGCCGTGGTGGCGGAAACCCGGATGGAATCATCCCCCATAATCTTTTTGGTTTCCAACACCATCTTCATTTCTTCTTTAGTATACCCGTTATCTAAAAAGACGTCGATGTGCGGGAAGACATTAAAGGCGATGCGGTAAGGATAGACCTTTACTTTGGGTTCAGTCCCGCTCAGCAAGGCCCGCACTTGTTCGGCCAGCTCATTCACGGCTTTTTGCCCGGTGCCGGACACCGCCTGATAGGTGGAGACCACCACCCGTTTGATCCGGGCCGCATCGTGAATCGGCTTTAAGACCACCACCATCTGGATGGTGGAACAATTGGGATTGGCAATGATGCCGCGTTTTGTATAGAGGGCAATATCCTGCGGGTTTACCTCGGGAACCACCAGAGGAATATCCGGCTCCATCCGAAAAGCGCTGGAGTTGTCTACGACCACCGCTCCTGAAGCCGCGGCTACGGGACCGTACTTCTGGCTGATGGAGCCGCCCGCAGAAAAAAGGGCAATGTCAATTCCTGCAAATGATTTTTCATCCAAAACCTGGACAGGAACTTCCTTGCCCCGAAAGGTGACCGCCTTGCCGAAAGAACGCTCCGAAGCCAGAGGGCGGAGCACCTTTACCGGGAAATTCCGCTCCTCCAGGCATTGCACCATCTGAGTTCCCACCGCCCCGGTGGCGCCGGCCACCGCCACATTAAATTCTCTTGCCATAACTCATACACTCCGAATTATCAAGCTATCCTGCTCATAGGCCATATCATATCTAAAGATTATCAACGGTGTATTGGGCTACCAGATCGCCCACTTCGCTGGTGCTGTAACCCATCTTGCCGGCCTGGAGGCTCTTGAGTTTTGTGGCGCAAACCGTTTTAATGGCTTTCTCCATGGCTGCGGCTGCTTTGTCTTCCCCCAGATGATCCAACATCATCTGGGCCGCGGCGATGGCAGCTAAAGGATTAATAATATTTTTGCCGGTGTATTTCGGGGCCGAACCACCGATGGGTTCGAACATGGAGACACCTTCCGGATTAATGTTGCCGCCCGCGGCAATGCCCATCCCGCCCTGGATCATGGCGCCCAAGTCGGTGATGATGTCGCCAAACATATTATCGGTGACCAGGACGTCAAACCATTCCGGATTTTTTACCATCCACATGCAGGTGGCGTCTACGTGGGCGTAATCTGTGGTAATATCCGGATAGGATTTTTGGGCCATCTCATGGAAGGCCCGTTCCCACAGGTCAAAGGCAAAGGTGAGGACATTAGTTTTTCCCACCAGGGTGAGCTTTTTGTTTTTATTGCGTTTTCGGGTCAGCTCAAAAGCATATTTCAAACAGCGATCGACGCCTTTGCGGGTGTTGATGGATTCCTGCACCGCCACTTCATCCGGAGTCCCGAATTTCAGGACGCCGCCGGCTCCGGCATATAGCCCTTCGGTATTTTCCCGGACCACCACGAAGTCGATATCTTCCGGACCTTTATCTTTCAAAGGAGTGTCCACTCCCGGATAAAGAATCACCGGCCGCAGGTTGATATATTGATCCAACTGAAACCGCAGACGCAGCAACAGACCTTTCTCCAGGATGCCGGGCTTGACGTCGGGGTGGCCGATGGCGCCTAAATAAATGGCTTTAAAGCCTTTTAATTCTTCCAACACACTGTCCGGCAGGATTTCACCGGTGCGTTTGTAGCGCTCCCCACCCAGGTCAAAATGAGTGAATTCAAATTTGATTCCGGCAGGTCCCGCCAAAGCTTTGAGCACCTTGATACCTTCCGCTACTACTTCCGGGCCGGTGCCGTCTCCTGGTAGCAGGGCGATTTTGTGAGTCATGGAAATTAACCTCAATATAGTTTAGTTACATCAAATTGTCAGTGATGATAGATTATATCAGTAACCTAAGATTTTTTTAATTTTTTCATGGTATGCGCCATGAGACCGCCGTGGGCGATCAGCTCCTGCATGAAAGGTGGTAAAGGTTGGGAAGTATACGTCTTCCCGGTGGTGAGGTCGTTGATAACGCCGGAGTCCAGATCGACGCTGATTTCATCACCCGGCTGAATTTCCTGAGCCGCAACCTCGGATTCAAAAATGGGCAAACCCATGTTAAAAGCATTGCGATAAAAAATCCGGGCAAAACTGCCGGCAATGACGCCGGACAGACCGCCGGCCTTCAGGGCGATGGGCGCATGCTCCCGAGAGGAGCCGCAGCCGAAGTTCTTGCCGGCGACGATGAAGTCTCCGGCCCGGGCCTTTTTCATAAACTCCGGATCGGCATCTTCCATGGCATGTTTGGCCAGCTCCTGAGGGTCGGAGGTATTCAGATAGCGGGCTGGAATGATCTCGTCGGTGTTGATATCATCCCCGAATTTATGAGCTTTCCCTTGCAGTTTCATGACGTTGACCTTGTTTTGCGAAAATAGCGGAAACCTTTTATTGTTGACTAAAATATAAAAATTAAACTAATGAAGTTCTTCTGTCAAATGAAAACACCAACCTCTTGAGATCTTGGTCTCGATCAGGTAAAAGATGGTAGAAAAAACCTTCTGATTCAGGGTAAAGATGAATAAATTTAATTTGAAGATAGCGTCGATATCTTTTACTATGGGAATTGCGGGAGAGGACAGATGAGTAATAAAGATGTTTCGACACCACATGCACCGGAGAGTATTGACCTGACTGAGGATGATATTCTTGAGGCGATGAAGAAAATTCCAGGTTATCTGGATATCACGCCCCATGACTTTAAAGAAATTTATCTAATGGCCTATCAAATGGCCGTCACCCGCCTGTCCCGGCAAATAACCGCGGCGGAAATTATGACGAGGGATGTGGTCCTGGTCAGAGAGGAGACACCATTGGCGGAGGTGGCGGCTGCCATGGGGGCCCGGGGGATCTCCGGGGTGCCGGTGGTGGATGAAAACGGGGTCGTCGTGGGAATAATATCGGAGAAAGATTTTCTGCGTCGGATGGGCGTCACCGAGAAGCAGAATTTTATGTCCCTGGTTGCTGCCTGTTTGGCAGCCAGAGACTGCGTGGCCCTCCCTATTAAGAACCAGTCAGCCAAAGATCTCATGACCTCGCCGGTTATAACGGTACAGGCAGAGTACTACAATAAAGGAAATTGCCGAATTATTTGCTGTCCGTAAAGTGAACCGCCTACCGGTGGTGGATGCCGGCGGCAAATTGCTGGGTATCGTCTCGCGGGGGGATCTCGTACATACTGCCCGCTTGGGAGAAAGATCATGAACGGGGCCTATTGGCGCAAAATGGCGGGGATGACCCAGAGTCCCCCTCGAGTCGATTGGACCGAGATCTTCTGGTCCTGGCTGGGCAGCTTCCTGGGGATTGGCGCGGTGGCCGGCCTGCATTACCACTTTTTTGAGGGGACCGATCTTATTATGATTATTGGTTCCTTCGGGGCCTCCGCAGTCCTTATCTATGGCGCCATTAAAAGTCCGCTGGCCCAACCCCGTAATCTTTTAGGCGGCCACATTATTTCGGCCCTGATCGGTGTCACCATGGTGAAGGTCTGCGGCCCGTAACCTCTGGCTGGCCGCGGCCTTGGCCGTGTCCCTGAGCCTCGTGGTGATGCACGCTACCAAAACTCTGCACCCACCCGGTGGCGCCACCGCCCTCATCGCCGTTATCAGCGGCCCCAAGGTCCAGCAATTAGGATATCTTTACGTGGTTATGCCCGTGGCCACGGGAGCTCTCATCATGCTGGTGGTGGCCCTGTTAGTGAACAACCTGGCCTCCAGCCGCCGTTATCCGGAGTTTTGGTGGTAATTCGCGGTGGAAAATTTTTTCTCGTTCTCGAAAATAAGTTTTTAGCAGAGGGGCACGGCGCGCATTTGGGCCAAGGGAAAAATCTTTCCAGAATCCCCATAAAACCAACAGGGCGGGTCCATGACCCGCCCCGAATATTTTCAATCAACTAAAAATCACTGCAATAATCAGTATCCTTCCTCAAAGGCCACATCCTCTTCGTCCAGTTTTTCTTGAAAGAGGCGGTGACACCAGAATTGATAGAGGATAACGATGGGCACAAAAGTCAGGGCCACCCCCAGCATAATTTTCAAGGTCAGGGGGCTGGAGGAGGAGTTAAAAGCTGTGAGGCTGTAGTCCGGGTTGAGGCTGGAGGGCAGCAACCGGGGGAATAAGCCGATGACCCCAAACATGGTGCAGGAGACGATGGTAGCCGCGGAGGCAAACCAGGCCTTCCAATACTGGGCCTTGCTCCAGGAAGAATTTTACCAGAACCAGGGCAACCACGGCCAGGGCCGGGACTACGAACAGCACCGGCTGTTTCAGGTAATTATCGTACAAATCGGTGCGGCGCTGGGTGGCCAGAAGGAACATGACCGCGGTGACCAGCAAAATCCACCAGAGTTTCCCGGCCGTGTCAGCCAGACGTTGCTGCAGGTCGCCGTCGGTTTTGATGGCCCCCCAGGTAGCGCCGTGCACCAGGAAGAGGAACAGGAACAACATGCCCCCCAACAGGCCGTAGGGATTTAACAGGGTAAAGAGCGTGCCCTGGAAAATTCCCTCGGCATCCAAGGGCAGCCCCTGGAAGATATTGGCAAAAGCGACGCCTAAGAGCAGGGCCGGCAGAAAACTGCCCACCGCCAGGCAGGTGTCCCAGAGTTTCCGCCACCCGGCGCTATCCACACCCCCTTGAAACACGAAGCTCACGCCCCGAATGATGAGGGCAAAGAGGATCAGCATGAGGGCGGTGTACAGGCCGCTGAACATGACCGCATAGGTGGTGGGGAAGGCCGCAAAGGTAACCCCGCCGGCAGTTATCAGCCAGACTTCATTGCCGTCCCAATGCGGGCCCATGGCAGCATACATCTGCTTCCGGTCTGATTCGCTTTTGGCCATAAACGGCATGCAGCGTCCCCAAACCCAGGTCATAGCCGTCCAGCATAAAATAGACCGCCCAGAGAATGCCCCAGAGCATAAACCAGATTGTTTCCAGCATGGCAATGACCTCCTATTATTCTTGCACCAGCGACCGGCGCCGGTTCCGGGCCTTTTTGGATATGTTTAATAATGAGGTAAAACCCCGCCGCACCCAACAAGGTATAAATCGCCACCATGACAAATAAGGAGAAGACCACCTGGGAGGCGGCGATGGGTGAGACTGCGTCCTTGGTGCGCATCATGTTGTAGACGATCCAGGGCTGCCGGCCCACCTCGGTGACGATCCAACCGGCCTGTATGGCGATGTACGGCAAAGGTATGGCCAAGAGCATAATTTTTAAATACCCGGGGCTTTCCTCGAGTTTATTGCGTCTGAGCCAGCCCCAGGCGGTGAGCAGGACAAAGAGAAAGCCCAAACCAACCATGACACGGAAAGCAATAAAGGTCAGGGCTACGGGCGGCCGGTCTTCCGGCGGAAAATCCTTCAGTCCTTTAACTGTGGCGCTCGGGGTGTGGTAGGCCAGCATGCTCAGGGCTCCGGGAATCTTGCCGATCTCCACGGAGTTGCGTTCATTCTTTTCATCCGGAATCAGAAACAGGACCTGGGGGGCGTTAGCCTGGGTGTCCCACAAGGCCTCCATGGCGGCCAGCTTGGCCGGCTGAATACTTGCCACTTCCGCCCCGTGGATATGACCCTGAACCACTTCGGCCACGGAAAAGATAAGCGCGAAGGTCAAACCCAACCGGAATGATTTGGTAAAGATACTCACATGCTGTTGGCGCAGGAGATGATAGGCGCTGACGCCCATGACAAAGAAACCCGCCAGAATATAGGCGGCGGAGATGGTGTGGAAATAGATCTGCCAGGCAAAGGGTTGGGTGACAATGGCGATAAAGTCGTTCAACTCCGCCCGTCCATTGCGGAGCACATAACCCACCGGGTGTTGCATCCAGGCGTTGGCAATGAGAATCCACAAGGCCGACAGGTTGGAGGCGATGGCCACCAGCCAGATGACAAGGCAGTGAAGTTTTGGGCGAAATCCTTTTCCAGCCAAAGATCCACACCGCCAGGAAGGTGGATTCCAAAAAGAAAGAGGTGGTGGCTTCGATGGCCAGGAGTGACCCGAAGATATCCCCCACATATTTGGAGTAACGGGACCAGTTGGTGCCGAATTGAAACTCCAGGGTGATGCCGGTGACGACGCCGATGGCGAAATTGATAATGAAAATTTTACCCCAGAACTTTGTCATCCGTAAATATTCTTCATCGCCGGTTCGGACATACTTGGTTTCCATGATGGCGACGAGAATGGAAAGGCCCAGGGTCAAGGGGCACAAAGAGAAAATGAAATATGGTGGCAGCCGCAAATTGCAGCCGCGACAGCATTAAAACATCCATGCAGCACCCTCCTTAAGGAAGTGAAAGGCTGATCTCCTTAAAGGGAGATATTCATAATAAGAATAATTATCTTGCGATAGACTTACCATTTTTTTTTTGAAAATGGTATGAAATTGAGAATTATTATGAAATTTTTTCCCCTTGAAAAACAAACCACATTGGAGATCGTCTTCGTGCAATTGGGGCATATATATCCATTAAATTTCCAGCAACCGTGCTGGATTTTTTATTTCCCCAGGTTTTTTTAAAAAAAATGCTTATGGTTTAACTGAACTTCCAAAAACTTCACTAAAGGAGATAAGAGGGTAGATGAGTCAACAATGCCCAACCTGCCCCCGCTATCAGGAACGTTATGAATCTAAAAGATTATTTTGAAAACGTACAAGGTCATGGCATCCTGGCCACCGCCGATGCCGCCGGCAAGGTTAACATGGCGCTTTTTTCCAGGCCCCATTTCATGGACGACAACACTATTGCCTTCATCATGCCCCACCGCCTTACCCATGCTAATCTTCAGTCTAATCCCCAGGCCGCCTATCTCTTCATGGAAAACGGCCCGGGATACAAAGGCAAAAGGATATATGTAACCAAAGTGCGGGAGGAGCAGGATACGGAATTGCTTAAATCATTGCGGCGACGGGTACATGGGTCGGAAAAGAGCAAACCGCTGGTCCCAGGTTTTTAGTTTTTTTTAAGGTGGAGAAAGAACTGCCTTTAGTCGGCCCCGGCGAAGCCGATAATCGAAATGAACTTTAAACCGAGCCAATGGCCCCTGTCTGCAAGGCGCCATGTCTTAACAGAAAAAGGCACGGGCGGAGGGAGACCCCACCCGTGCCTTTTAGGGCAAATTCCACTAAATAATAACCCTTATTTCACCTTAACATACTTGCCGTCCTTGACCTCGAAGAGAGAGACGTCGCCCTTCATGACATCGTGCTCCGGGTTGAAAGACAACTTGCCGGTGACGCCGTCATAATCCTTAACCTCATCCAGATATTTCTTGATACCGTCTGGAGTGGGGCCATTTTTTTTCATACCCTCGGCAACCATCTTCGTCATGTCATAGGTGAGGGCGGCAAACATGATGTTCACCGGTTCGTTGGCAACTGATTTGGCCAGCTTGTAATAGGCCTCTTTGAAATTCTTGTTTATCGGAGTGTCATACTCTTCGTGATATTCGCTGGCCACCAGATGACCTTCGGCAGCCTTGCCGGCCAGATCAATATAGATGGGGGCGATGTCCCCATATACCCCGACAATCCGCTGATTCATCCCGAGCTGCCGGGCTTGGGCGGCAGCCGGAGCAGTTTCCTGATAGTAGCCTGGAATGAAGAGAATATCCGGATTGGCGGCCTTAAGATTGGTCAACTGGGCTTTAAAATCTTTGGCGCCCCGCATAAAAGATTCCGTGGCCACGACCTTGATTCCTAATTTTTCAAAATATTTCGCAAACAGATCGTTGCAGCCTTTGCCGTAAGGCTCGTTGGAATAGAGGACCCCAACGGTTTTCGGTTGATAATTTTTGGCGATGTAATCGGTCAGCGCTTCCGCTTGCTTATCGATGCGGGAACAGCCCCGGTAGATATAGGCGCCGGCACCGCTCACCTTGGGTGAGGTAGCCGTGGGGGTGACCAGCAGGATTTTGGCTTCGTTGGCCGAAGGGGCCGCGGCCAGAGCCGCGCCGGAGGTCATGGGACCGATGATGGCCACGACTTTATCCACATTAATCAGCTTTTGCACGGCGTTGACAGCACTGGTGGGAGAATCTTTTTCGTCCTCGAAGATAACTTCCAGCTTGCGGCCGTTAATGCCTCCGGCCTTATTGATTTCTTCCACGGCCAACTCAACGCCCCGTTTGGCCGGAATCCCGTCTTCAGCCCCGGCGGAGAGCCGCAGCACCGAGCCGATTTTTATGGGATCGGCCGCCTGCACCGTCAGGGGAGCGAAGATCAAGGAGCCAAGGCTTACCGCCAGAACTGTTATGAACCAGAATTTTTTTACCGACATTACCATCCTCCTCAGTTTTTATTGTGCTATGGTTACAAAGGTCTTAAAAAATTGCAATTGAATAATTATCCCAAGGGAGAAATTTTTTCCACCAGGGAAACCCGGGATTCAATGCCCAAATTCTCCCGCAAGTGGCGGCGCAGGCGCCGACCGATGGCCTCCAGACATTTTACCTCGTCGGAAAACAAGGAATCATCCACTTCGATCTCAATGTCCAAATAGGCCAAGGCTTCCTCCCGGCCCAGACGCAGTTGATGCCTTGGATAATGACCATGGAGAATTTCCTGAATGTAAGCACCGATCTGGTCCGGATGGATCTTGATGCCGCCAATGGAAAAAATCCGGTCGCAACGTCCGACGATATTCCCCAAGCGAATCAGAGGGCAACCACAAGAGCAGGCATCGGACTGCAAGGTAGTCAGGTCGCCGGTGCGGAAGCGCAACAGGGGAAAGGCGGCGGTGGATAAAGTGGTAATCACCAATTCACCGGGGAAGCCGTGCGGACGTCGTTCCCCGGAATCAGGGTCGACGATTTCAGGCAGGAAATGATCCTCGGAAAAATGAAAGCCTTCACCGTGGGGACAGTTAAAAGCCAGGCCGGGTCCCAACACCTCAGTGATGCCATACGCGGTGCTAATGCTCACCTGCAGGCCGGCCTCAATATCGGACCGGAGGGTGGACGGTAGCGGTTCAGCCACCAGGAGGGCGAGTTTGAGATTAAAATCCGCGGCCATCAGTCCCATTTTATCCATGACATTAATCAAATGCCTGGCATATGAAGGTGTGGTCACCAGGACCGAGGTTTTGTAATCCCGCATGACCATGAGTTGCTTGGCAAAATTCAGGTTGGAGATGGGTATAACCGAAGCCCCCAGGTGCTCGGCCCCGTCCTTAAGGTCTCGGGCCCAGTTATTCAAGCCGCTGGCCAGAATGATTTGGACGATGTCGTCTTTGCCCACATCAGCGCTGCGATACAGGCGGGCGCTGAGTTCCCGCCAAAACCTGAGATCCCCGCCGGTGTAGCCCACTACTACCGGATTATCCGTGGTGCCGGGAGAGGACTGAATACGCACCACATCCCGCAAAGGCACCGCAAACAAGCCATACGGGTAATTTTGGGACAGATCTTTCCGAGTGGTAAAGGGTAATTTGTTCACCTGAGTGAGATCCTGAATATCATCCGGCTTGAGTTCCAGTTGGTCAAATTGACGCCGATAAAATTTCACCTGCCGATAGGCCCGGTTGAGGGTGCTTTGTAACCTCTCCAACTGCATCATTTCCAGTTCTTCCCGGGATGGGATCTCAACACTCCAGTCCGGCATGGCCTCATCTCCCCTCGGTAAATTCCTTATAATCTTTGCCTAAATAGGCTCGGGTGACCTGGCGGTCATTTAATAATTCGGCCGCAGGGCCGCTGAGGATGATGCGGCCGGTCTCCAGGACGTAGCCCCGGTCAGCTATGCTTAAAGCTGTCCGGGCGTTCTGTTCCACCATCAGAATGGTCACCCCATTGTGGCGAAGCCCGATGACGGTTTCCATAATGGTGTCGACGATAACGGGGGCCAGACCCAGGGAGGGTTCATCCAGGAGCAGGAGCCTGGGCCTGGCCATTAAGGCCCGCCCAATGGCCAACATCTGCTGCTCACCGCCGCTCAGAGTGCCGGCTGCCTGTTGCCGCCGTTCCCGGAGGCGGGGAAACAACTCATACATCTTTTCCAGATCCGCGGCGACCTCTTGCCGCTGGCGTTGCCGATGCCGCAGATAGGCCCCCAGCTCCAAATTCTCCGCCACCGTCAACGGCGCAAAGATCTGGCGTCCTTCGGGCACCTGAGAGATGCCCCGGGCCACCATGGCCTCCGGGGCCAGCTGAGTTATGGCCTCTCCGTCAAAAGTAATCTTACCTTTGGACCGCACCAGGCCGCACAGAGAGTTCAACAGCGTGGTTTTGCCGGCGCCGTTGGCCCCGATCAAGGCCACTATTTCCCCCTGCTTCACATGGCAGGTGACTCCGGAGAGGGCTTCGATTTTGCCGTAATAGGCGTATAAGTTGCGGATTTGCAGCATATTAAGATTGATACGTATTGTTGTTTTGTCTCAGTTTATTAGTCTTATCTCAATATTGGTGGCACAGGCTTCCAGCCTGTGCTTAAAGGAGGTAACTGCTTGCCATTTATTTACATCTGCCAATCCCGACCTAAATAAGCGGCAATCACCGCCGGATGGCGTTGGATTTCCCGGGGAGAGCCTTGGGCCAGTAGTTCCCCGTGATCCAACACCACGATCTCATCTGCCACTTCCATGGTAAGACTCATGTCATGTTCCACCAACAAGACGCTGACTCCCTGGGCCTGAATGGCAAAGATCAGGTCTTTCAGCTTTTCCGTTTCATTCATATCCAGCCCCGCCGCCGGTTCATCCAGCAGCAGCAATTTTGGTTCGGTGGCCAGGGCCCGGGCTATCTCCAGGAGGCGTTGATGTCCCAGGGGCAGGTTCGCGGCGTAATCAGCGGCCCGGGGGGTTAATCCGACAAAATCCAGCCAATGTTGGCTCTGGGCTCAGGATAGCCGACTCCTCTCGTCGACCCGCCGGCAGGCGCAGGGCCGCAGACAGGAGACCCGCCTGGGTCCGGACATGCCGTCCCACCATGACGTTTTCCAACACGGTCATGTGGCCGAAAAGCTGAACTATCTGAAAGGTTCGGGAGATGCCTTTTTCCGCGATCTGAAAGGGCGGCAACCCCTGGATGCCCTGGTTTTGGAAAAGGATCGCCCCGTGATCCGGTTTTAACATGCCGGTGATCAGATTGAAGAGGGTGGTCTTGCCGGCGCCGTTGGGGCCGATAAGGGCCTTGATTTGACCTTTTCGAACCTGAAAGGAAACACCTTTAACGGCCTGAAGACCCCCGAAGGAGATGCCGACGCCTTTTAATTCAAGCATAGAGTCTGTCTGATCGATACCGCATTTTGGTGGAATAACTTTTGGGTACTCCTTATTTAGGCCCCATTGCCAAACTAAACACCAACCACTGACAACTAACCACTGCGTTTACAACCCCTTCATCTTCCTTTGGCGGAATTCCCAGATATCCAAAATTCCGCGGAATAGTCCCCGGGGCAGAAAGATCATCACTATCATGAGGATTAAGCCGAAGATGACCACTTCCAGGTCATGAAAGACTGCCAGGAGTTCAGGCAATATGGTCAAGACCGCAGCCCCCAGCAGGGACCCCCAGATACTGGCCATCCCGCCCACCACCACCATGGTGACCAGCTTGATGGAGAACATAAAACCAAAGGTAGAAGGAGCGATGAAGTTGACGGTGTGGGCCAGAAGGCTGCCGGCCAGGGAGGCATAGAGGGCGCTTACGACGAAAATAAGCAGTTTCAAGCGTTGGGAGTCGATACCCATGGCCAGGGCCGCAGTTTCGCTGTCGTGGATGGCCCTGAGGGCCCGGCCCAACCTGGAATCCACGATATTGAGGCTGAGTATCAAGATTAAGCCCACCGTAAACCAGACCAGTAAAAAACCAGACCTGGGTGTGTCGAATTGCACCCCGGCCAGCCGAAAACTGGGAATCCCCATAAGTCCGGAAGGACCGCCGGTGAGCCAATCCATCTGCTGAAACACGATGCCCACGATGATACCAAAGCCGAGGGTGGCCATGGCCAGGTAATAGCCTTTGAGCTTCAGGGCGGGAATCCCCACCACCACAGCCACCAGGGCGCTCAAAGCCAGTCCGGCCAGAAGCCCCACCAGGGGATCGGCTTTTAAGGCGGTGGTCAAAATGCCCGAAGTGTAAGCCCCCAGGCCGTAAAAAGCGGCGTGGCCTAAAGAAATCTGACCGGCGTAACCCATGAGGAGATTTAAACCCAGCACGACGATAACGTTGAGACCAATAATGGTCAGGAGGGTAAAATAGTACGATCCCTGTAGCAAAGTCCCCAGGAGGGCGACAGGAAGAAAAAAACAGAGGGGTTGCAGGAGTCGTTGATAACGCCCCATCAGGAAGATCTCGTGGATCGCAGACCAATGAGGCCCTGGGGACGGAAAAAGAGGACCAGGAGCAGAATGAGAAAAGCGACGGCATCCCGGTACCCGGAAGACAGCATACCGCTGGTAAAGGCTTCGGCGATGCCCAGGATCATTCCTCCCAGGACCCCGCCGAAAATGCTTCCCAGACCGCCAATTACCGCGGCGCAGAATCCTTTCAGCCCCAGCATGGTGCCCATGTCGTAGACGCCCATGGTAATGGGGGCGATCATGACCCCGGCCGCGGCGCCTAAGGCGGCGCTGAGGCCGAAGGAAAACTGCACCATTTGGCTTACCCGAATACCCACCAGGCGGGCTGCCACCGGATTGAAAGAGGCGGCCCGCATGGCTTTTCCCAACAGAGTATGGCGGAGAAAAATCTCCAGGAGGGCGACGAGTAGTAACGTCAGACCAATGATCCACAAACTTTGGGGCAGAATGGTGGCGCCTGCCAGCATGAGTGGTTTCTGGCCGCTAAAGGGCGGCAACGTATAGGCATCTTTACCCCACAGGAGCATGGCCAGGCCTTTGAGCAGCACCCCACCGCCCACCGTGATGATGATGAGGCTGATGGGAGTGGCTTCCCGGGCCGGACGAATAGCCAGGCGTTCGAAGGCCAGACCCAGGACGGTAACTGCTGCTACGGCCAGAACAAAAGCCAGGGGTAGTGAAAGCCCAAGGGAATAAAAAGAAATAACGGTGAGGGCGCCTAACATGACGAACTCACCCTGGGCAAAATTGATGATGGCCGTAGCGTTGAAGATTATGCTGAAGCCCAGGCCAATAAGGGCATATATGGCCCCATTGGTGAGGCCGGAGAAAAAATATTGCAGAATTTCCGAAATCTTGTCCAAGGTATCGCCGAAACCAGGGCGTGCGGATCACGCCGGATTTATTAAGAAAGGGATGCGGATAAATGCGAGGGAGTGGGGGAGGGCGGGGGAGTCGGACCCCGCCCTTGACCACTAATCTATCTAATCCAACAACTTCCAGTTGCCTTTGTCGATTTTTACCATGACAAAGGCGTCCGGCCCCAGGCCGTTGTGATCTTCCGGGCTCATGTTAAACACACCGCTGACGCCGGGAAAGTTTTTAATATTTTCCAATTCCTGACGGATCTTGGTGGTATCGGTTCCGGCTTTGCCCAGAGCCAGGAACAACATGTTGGCCGCGTCATAGGCATAGCCGCCGAAGCCGGAGACTGGAGTTTTAAATTTGGCCTCATATTTCTGCACATAATTTTGAATCACCGCCTTTTGGGGGTCGGTGTCGGGCAGGTCTTTATACACGGCAATCTTTCCAGACGGCAGGATAATTCCCTCCGCCGCGTCGCCGGCATATTCAATAAATTTCTTGGAGGCCGCGCCGTGGCTTTGAATCAAGGGGATGGTCATTCCCAGCTGTTTGATATTTTTGGCCACTACCGCCGGGGCCGGGCCGGTGCCCCAACAGATAACCGCCTGGGCCGGGGTGGAGCGAATCTTCGTCAACTGGGGAGTCATGTCAGTATCTTTCTCCCCGAACACTTCCTGGGCCACGATCTCAATGCCGGCTTTGGGAGCCTGCTCCAACAATTGATCCTTGCCGGAAACCCCGAAGCTGCTGGAGACGGTAATAATCGCCACCTTGTTAATGTTTTGTTTCTTCAGGTATTGATAAATCCGACTCACGGCCATCTGGTCGGTTTGGGCCGTTTTAAAGACCCAGGACCGCTCTGCGGCCGGGGAAGTAATGCTGATCCCGGCAGCGCAGGAAATGAGCGGCACCTTGGCCGGCTGGGTGATGGGGATGATGGCCATGGAGGTCGGTGTCAGGCTGGGTCCAATGATGGCTGTGACCTTGTCTTTGTCCATCAATTTGGTGGCGTTGAGACGGGCCTTGTTGGCATCGCCTTCGTCATCATAAATCACCGCCACAACTTTGTTGCCATTGATGCCCCCTTTGGCATTGATTTCCTCAACCGCCATCTCCAGGGTGTTGCGCTGTGGTTCACCCAGGTAAGACTGGGGGCCGGTAATGGAAAATAAACCGCCGACGACGATATCTGCCGCCAGGACCGGTACTGCCAGCATGGTAGCCAGGGCCAGGGTCAATAACGCCATGAGTCCAAAACCGCGGCTGCGGCTTCGAAGATGATCTCTAACCTGTTGCATGGTTTCCTCCTCAGAAAACATCAAGTTATCAACAAAAGTCGAGCAAACCTAGTACCTGGGCCTCCCGGCAACCGGCATCTGCGTAATCGTTAGAGCCGGTATACCTCTTCCCCACTGTAGATGCGCACGCCTTGTTGCTTAAGCAGTTCAATGGCTTTTTCCAGGTTGTCGAAACGGAAAATAATCACGGCATTCTTGCCACTGTGTTGCACAAAGGCATACATGTATTCCACGTTGACGTCGGAGTCCGAAAGGATCTGCAGCACCCAGGCCAGACCGCCGGGACGATCGGGAACCTCAATGGCCACCACCTCGGTTTTCCCCACGGTGAAGCCATGTTGTTTTAAAATCTCCCGGGCCTTGTCATATTGATCAACAATGAGCCGCAAGATGCCAAAATCGGTGGTGTCGGCCAGGGAAAGGGCCCGGATGTTGATCCCGCCCTCTCCTAAGACCTTGGTGACTTCCGCCAGGCGGCCGGCTTTGTTTTCTAAAAATACCGATATTTGTTCAACTTTCATAGCTGTTTCCTGCCAGTTAAGTGGTTCTAAGTTTTTTATGGAAGTTTCGTTCGGGGGAGATAACCTGGTTACTCAGATCTTCCGTTTATCGATAACCCGCTGGGCTTTGCCTTCACTCCTGGGGATGGAACGGGGTTCCACTAACCGTACTTTAGCGGAGACACCCAGATAATCTTTGATATTGTGCTCGATTTTCTTCTCCAAAACCTGCAGCTGACGAACTTCGTCGGAGAAGGTACCTTCATCCACTTCAACCTTTACTTCCAGAGTGTCCATCTGACCGGTGCGGTCTACGACAATCTGATAATGGGGCTCCACTCCCTGAACTTCCATCAACACTGCTTCGATCTGGGACGGGAAGACATTGACCCCGCGAATGATCAGCATATCATCGGTGCGGCCCTGAATGCGGCCCATGCGCACCATGGTGCGACCGCATTTGCAGGGTTCGGGGTGCAGCGTGGAAACGTCCCGGGTACGGTAGCGGATCACCGGGAAGGCTTCTTTGGTCAAGGTGGTGATCACCAACTCCCCGGTCTGGCCGTAGGGCAAAGGTTCCATGGTGTTGGGGTCGATGATCTCCGGCAAAAAATGGTCTTCGAACATATGCAGCCCATTTTTGGCCTCGAGACATTCAATACTGACTCCCGGCCCCATGATTTCAGAAAGTCCGTAGACGTCCAGGGCGTCAATGCCCAGTTTCTTTTCGATCTCGGCGCGCATGGCCAGCGACCAGGGCTCAGCGCCACAGATACCCACCCGCAGCTTCAGACTGGCGAAGTCCACCCCCATGTCTTTGGCCACATCATAGAGGTGGAGAGAGAAGGAGGGGGTGCAGGTGATGACCGTAGGACCAAAATCCTGCAGCAGCATGATCTGGCGCTTGGTATTGCCGCCGGAAACCGGAATGACCGAGGCCCCTAACCGTTCGATGCCATAATGAAACCCCAGGCCGCCGGTAAAGAGCCCGTAGCCATAAGAATTGTGGACGATATCGCCGCGCCCGACGCCGGCCGCGCTCAGGGTTCGGGCGATGAGCTCAGACCAGGTCTGAATATCCCGCTGGGTATAGCCCACCACCGTAGGCTTGCCCGTGGTGCCGGAGGAGGCATGGATGCGCACCACCTGCTCCATGGGCACGGCAAACATGCCAAAGGGATAGTTGTCCCGGAGATCTTGTTTGGTGGTGAAGGGGAGCCGCTGCAAGTCCTTGAGACTTTTTATGTCTCCAGGTTTGATGCCGGCGGCATCATATTTCTGACGGTAAAAAGGAACTAAGTTGTAGACCCGCTCGACGAGCGCCTGTAAACGGCGGAGTTGGATGGCTTCCAAAGCCTCCCGGGGCAGGGTTTCAAATTCTTCATTGAAAATCATTGCTTATACTGCCTCTCTATTAAACGATGCCCTCAAAATTAGCATATAGCGGGTGTACCGTCAAGGGAAATCTGGGAAAACCAGAGTAAGAAGGCGGGGGCGGGAGAGGGGAAAACTGAACGGCAGGCCGGAGGAGGAGAAAAAGAGCAGTCTCTTATAAAAACTGACTTATGCGGGCCCGCCCCCTTTTAATCTGAAGTCATTGACCAGAGGCCATAAGTTAGAGGGTGGCAGAAGAGGTCTGATAGATTATTGTTGCCTGATCCTTGGAGGCACCCTTTAAAGTCTCCTTTTGCAGCCAGCGCTGGTGGAGTTTCAGAAAACGGCCGCCGGTGGGAAGTTTTTGCCAGATGATAATTTCCTGCTCCACCAATTCTTCCAGGAGTGGTTGCCGATGGGGTTCTGGAAATTCCTGTTCCCACTCCCTGACCTGAAAGGGCTCACCGCCAGTGGCTATCAAGAAATCGCTGGTCCTGTCAATAAGGTCTTCCGGATAATGAGATATACTCAGGCCTATGGCTAAACGCAGGGCGTCAGCCTCCACCTTGAGGAAGGTAGGGGCTAAACAATAACGCACCGCGGCGGAATTTTTCCGGTTGTGGCACAGCAGGCCCGTCTGTAAAAACTGCTGCACATAGTCCCAGGCCGTTTTCCGATCCATTTCGATGAAACGCTCGAAATCCCGCAGGCGAAACCAGCGGCCGGCACTCTGGCATAAGAAATTTCTGAGTTTGGCAGGAGTCAGTTTCCGGTGGGAGCGGTGGGGGATGTTCTTTTTCGCTTCTTCCAGCCAATCGTCCAGGAGCTTCTCCAGACAGGCATGATGAACCGGGGCGGGCCTGTCGGGGACAGCCTTTGGGCTTAGCCAGTCAGACTTTGGTTCGTGCACGGCATAAGTCGCCGGCGGAACTCCGACACTGTAGGTTACCGTCTGGGGTTTAGCAGCAGGGGGCCGACCATCCGTCACTAACAGGGGATAATAAAATTCAAACCAGCCATCCAGGTTCTGGGCCAGGCTCCGAAACCGGTCCAAAGAGACTCGTCCGGCCAAATGTTGCACCAGATACCCCTGAATCCGACTTTTCACCAGTCGCTGTCTGGCCTGCAGAGAGTCCGGTAAGTCTGTTTGGGTCCAGTACCACCTCCAATATCAAGCCGGCCACCAGGGCCCGGTCCAACTTTTCCTGGGTTTTGACCTCACCTCTGGAATCATTTTCTTCCGTTTGACCGGCAACCCACATCTTGACCTCCTCCGAATTATCTCGTTCCCGTTCAAGCAGGGTGTTCTAATAATTATCGACAACCTCCTAACTTCTATTAATTATTATGCAAATTGTCTGCCAAGTTTTAACTTGCTGAAATTAATAAACTAGGCCTCAATGGATCCGGAAAATCGACCCTGTTGAAGCACATCTCCGGTGTCATGCTTCCGGATTCCGGCAGTGTATACACACGCGGCCGCGTGGCTGGCCTGATTGAGGTCGGAGCGGGATTCCATCCTGACCTGTCAGGGCGCGACAACGTCTACCTCAATGGTGCGATCTTGGGGATGACTGAAAAGCAGATTAACGAGCGGTTCGACGCGATCGTGGAATTCTCCGAAATTGGGGAATTCATCGACACGGAGGTCAAGTTCTATTCATCTGGCATGTACCTGCGCCTGGCTTTCTCCGTGGCAGTTCACACCGACCCCGAGGTCTTCCTGATCGATGAGATTCTCGCCGTCGGAGATGAACCTTTCCAGCGCAAGTGCATTGCCAAGATTCAGGAACTGGCAGAAAAGGGCAAGACGCTCGTCGTCGTCAGCCACGACTTGGACCTGGTTTCCCGGATCTGTGCCCGCGGTGTCCTGCTTGAGCACGGAAATGTATTGTTCGATGGGCCGATCAGCGAAGCGGTAAGCAGGCTCCGCAGCTAGTCGGCAGACTCCGCTGCCGCGCGGCAGCCGCTAGTGTGGAGGCAGGTCCTTCGGCCCTGCCATCAGGCATGAGAGAAAAGGCACGAGAATCGTGAAGATTGCTGTAATTGCGTTGGGTAAGATCGGCCTGCCCTTGGCCGTCCAGTTTGCATCCAAGGGTCATGAGGTCGTCGGCGTCGACGTGAACCGGCAGGTTGTCGACCTCGTCAACGCCGGAATGGAACCATTTCCTGGCGAAGCCCGGTTGCAGGACCAACTTTCCGAGCTGGTGCCGGCAGGAAAGCTCCGGGCGACGACCGATTACGCGGATGCGGTCCCCGAAGCGGACGCTGTAGTTCTCGTTGTGCCGCTGTTTGTCGACGCGGACGCGAATCCTGATTTCGGGTGGATGGACGCGGCCACCGCCGAACTGGCAAAGCACCTGACCCCTGGCACCCTGGTCTCCTACGAAACCACCCTCCCGGTCGGCACCACCCGGACCCGGTGGAAACCGGCACTGGAATCGGCCTCGGGCCTGGTCGAGGGGCAGGACTTCCACCTCGTGTTCTCGCCGGAGCGCGTGCTCACCGGCCGGGTGTTCGAGGACCTGCGCAAGTACCCCAAGCTGGTAGGCGGACTTTCCGAAGAAGGGGCAGCCAAAGCGGTCGAGTTTTATCAGGCCGTGCTCGACTTCGACGAGCGGACTGATCTGGCCCGTCCGAATGGCGTCTGGGACCTGGGCTCCGCCGAGGCGTCGGAGATGGCGAAACTGGCGGAAACCACCTACCGCGATGTGAACATTGGACTCGCGAATCAGTTTGCCCGCTATGCCGCCACGGCAGGCATCGACATCTACCAGGTCATCGAGGCCGCCAACTCCCAGCCCTACAGCCACATCCACACGCCGGGAATCGCTGTCGGAGGACATTGCATCCCGGTGTATCCGCGGTTGTACCTCTGGAACGATCCGGAGGCCACGGTGGTGCGCGCAGCCCGCGCGGCCAACGCCGACATGCCGTCCTACACCATCGGGCTGCTCGAGGGAGCTTATGGCGACCTGGCAGGTGCCCGCGTGGTGGTACTCGGCGCTGCGTACCGCGGCGGCGTCAAGGAGACGGCATTTTCCGGTGTCTTCGACGCCGTCAAGGCACTCGAACTGCGCGGCGCCGCTGCCCTCGTCCATGACCCGCTGTACACCGACGAGGAACTTCAGAAGCTGGGCTTCCAGCCCTACCACCTGGGGGAGTCCGCAGACGCGGCCGTAGTCCAGGCGGACCACGCCGGGTACCGCACGCTGGGGCCGCAGGACCTCCCGGGTGTCCGGGTGTTCATCGACGGCCGCCGGGTGAGCAGCCCCGAGGCGTGGGACGGCGTCCAGTACCGCGTCATCGGCAAGGCATGACCCCGGTAGATTCGCCGATCACTTCTTCCCTTTCACAGGAGATCCACGATGAATAACATTGCCCCGAGCGCTGATGTTTCGGACCGCGCCGTGCTGGGCGCCGGCACCAAGATATGGCACCTGGCCCAGGTGCGCGAGGACGCCACCTTGGGTGAAAACTGCATTGTCGGCCGCGGCGCCTACGTGGGCACCGGTGTCCACATCGGCGACAACACCAAGATCCAGAACTACGCGCTGGTCTACGAGCCCGCCAAGCTGGGGAAGGGCGTCTTCATCGGACCCGCAGTGGTCCTCACGAACGACACCTACCCCCGCTCCGTCAGCCCAGATGGATCGTTGAAGAGCGCGCACGACTGGACCCCGGTGGGCGTCACCATCGAAGATGGTGCGTCCATCGGCGCTCGAGCCGTCTGCGTGGCGCCGGTGACGATCGGACGCTGGGCGACCATCGCCGCAGGCGCTGTCGTCACGAAGGATGTGCCCGCCTTCGCCTTGATGGCCGGAGTACCGGCCAAACGGCTCGGTTGGGTCGGGAAGGCCGGCTTCCCGCTGCGTGAGGTGGACGGGTTCTGGGTCTGCCCCGAGACGGGCGCCAAATATGTTGAAGAAGAAAATTTCCTGAAAGAGGCAGAGGACAACGCATGAGCCTGGACTTTATCCCCGCAGCAAAGCCGATCATCGGCGATGAAGAGCGGGCGGCCGTAGATGCCGTACTCGCCTCCGGAATGTTGGCCCAAGGCAAGCAGGTAGCGGAGTTTGAAACCGAATTCTCTTCGGTGCTCGTGGACGGGCGCGCGGCCGTTGCCGTGAACTCCGGCACCTCCGGCCTCCACCTCGGTCTCCTCGCCGCCGGCGTTGGGCCTGGCGACGAAGTGATCGTGCCGTCCTTCACCTTTGCCGCCACCGGCAACGCGGTGGCACTGACCGGCGCGACTCCGGTCTTCGCTGACATCGAGCTGGACCACTACACCCTGGATACAGACCACGTCGCTTCGCTGATTACGGAGAAGACCAAGGGCATCATGCCGGTCCACCTGTACGGCCACCCCTTCGACGTCGAGGGCCTCGGCCGGCTTGCCGCGGGGCGGGGCATCGATCTCTATGAGGACGCAGCCCAGGCCCATGGAGCCAGCTTTAACGGCAAGAAGGTGGGCAGCTTCGGCACCTTCGCCATGTTCAGCCTGTACCCGACCAAGAACATGACCTCCGGTGAGGGCGGCATGGTCACGACGTCGGACGCCGCCGTCGAGCACAAACTTCGGCTGTTGCGCAACCAGGGTATGGAGAAGCAATACGAGAACGAGCTCGTCGGCTTCAACGCCCGCATGACTGACCTCCACGCCGCCATCGGCCGCGTCCAGCTCACCAAGGTGCTCGGCTGGACCGCGCAGCGGCAGCAGAACGCGGCATTCCTCGACGCCAACCTGGAAAACGTCGGAACCCCGGCAGTCAAGGCCGGGGCGGGCCACGTCTACCACCAGTACACCATCCGGGTTCCCGAGGACCGCGACGGGCTGGCCAAGGCGCTGCGGGATGAGTACAACATCGGAACCGGCGTGTACTACCCGGTCCCGAACCACCGGCTTCCGTCCTTCAACCGGACGGAAGACCTGCCCAACACGGAGACGGCCGCCAAGGAAGTGCTCTCCCTGCCGGTTCACCCGTCCCTGAGCCAGGACGACCTCGAGCGGATCGTCGCTGCTGTCAACGCCGTGGCAAAGGCCGGTGCCTGAGATGGCGAATCTGCGCGTCGGCCTGATCGGGCTGGGAATGATGGGCCGGCACCATGCCCGGGTTCTTCGCGAGTTGCCCGGCGTCGATCTGGTGGCTGTGGCGGACGCCTATGGCGATCCGCACGGCGTGGCCGGGGGCCTGACGGTGCTGTCCTCGGTGGAGGAGCTTATTGCCCAGGGCCTGGACATGGCGGTCGCCGCCGTCCCCACGGGGATGCATGAGGAAGTTGGTCTGGCTCTGGCCGAGGCCGGCGTCCACACTCTCGTGGAGAAGCCGATTGCCGAAAGTGCCGCGGCGGGCCAACGCCTCGTGGATGCTTTCGATGCCAAAAATCTCGTTGGGGCTGTGGGCCACATCGAGCGGTTTAATCCTGCGCTGCAGTCGCTGCGGAAGAGGATTGAAGCTGGCGAGCTCGGTGAGGTTTACCAGATTGCCACACGCCGGCAGGGTCCCTTCCCGTCGCGCATCGCCGACGTCGGGGTTGTGAAGGACCTGGGCACGCACGATATCGACCTGACCGCCTGGCTCGCCCAGAGCCGCTTCGAGTCGATCTTCGCCCATGTCACCACACGCAGCGGCCGCCCGCATGAAGACATGGTGGCGGCGACAGGGCAGTTGGAAAGCGGCGTCATCACCAATCACCTGGTGAACTGGCTCTCCCCCATGAAAGAGCGCCTGGTAATCGTCACCGGCGAAAAGGGCGCTTTCGTGGCCGACACGGTCACGGCGGACCTGACGTTCTTCGAAAACGGCACCGTAGCCACGGAGTGGGACTCAATGGCCGCCTTCCGGGGTGTTTCCGAGGGCAACATGACCCGGCTTGCAATCGCCAAACCCGAACCGCTGCGCACGGAACACGAGGCCTTCCGCGACGCCGTCCTGGGGCTGCGCAATGACGTCGTGACCATGCGCGAAGGCCTGGACACGCTGTGCGTTGCCGAGGCCGTGCTGGAGTCCGCGCGCAGCGGGCAGATGGTCAAAGTCGACGCCTCATGACGGGCCGTCCCCGTTTGAGGGTCGCGGTCGCCACCCGGCTTTTCACGCCCGAAGTGGGGGCCGCTGCCTTTCGTCTCCAGGCCCTGGTAGACGGGCTGGTGGCGGCGGGGGCGGAAGTCCACGTCGTGACCACCCGCGCCCCCGGCGGGGCCTCGGCCGGCAGCGTCCCGTTCGGAATCAGCCGTTGGCCCGTATTACGGGACCGGGGCGGCAATGTCCGCGGCTATCTCCAGTACCTGAGCTTCGACATACCGGCCTTCTTCCGCCTGCTGGTTCAGGGTGCGGATGTAGTCGTCTCCGAACCGCCACCCACCACCGGACTGGTGGTGGCCCTCAGCAGCTGGCTCCGCCGCCGTCCGTTCGTGTACTACGCTGCGGACGTGTGGAGTGAAGCGCTGTCCGCAACCGACGTGCCCGGCGTCGTCATCGGCATAATGCGGCGTGTCGAAGGTTTCGTGCTGCGACGTGCCGCCTGCGTCATCGCCATTTCTGACGCCGTCGCCGAGCAAGTCGAGAAGTTCGGCGTGCCGGCGGAGCGGCTCCGTGTGGTGGCCAACGGGGTCGACACCTCGGTCTTCAACCCCAAGGGCGAGGCCGCGGCCAGTGACCGGCCTTATTTGAATACGGTCTCCGCCGGATTATGACCCCACAGTATTGGTTAGCTAGTTAAGCCAGTCCTCGAAGGCCGTTACCAGTCAGGTCTCAGTCCATCTGTTACATGTACGGGTGGTCATACTCTGACGCAGGCCGTGCTGTATGAGTTGTAATAATCAAGGTACCCGCCGTCCAGTGCCAGGAGGCGCTTTGCCAGATGGTCCGGCCTAATGAGCGAGATGACTCCGGTAGAGTGGTTGACGTACCTGAATTTCGGGCCGAAGGTGTCTCGGATGCGGATCCATTCCCTGGTGATGGTCTGCGCCAGCCTCTCCCCATGAGATCCGTTCAAACCTGCCCCTTTCCGCGCTCCCCACCCGCTTCATAGGGTACTTGAGTTCCGCCCCTCTCCCAGGAAGGTCTTGTGATAGTTCACCCCCCTTGCGCAGGCGCTTAGAGGGACAGTAATCCCTTGCCCGCGCGGGTTATCGGTGGTGATTTTTATTATTTCCCCATCCTTTACATGAGCATCTATGACGCACCTTCCGCCGCAGTTGTTGACACCGGTGGTGTGCACTATTCTAACTTCCCCCATAGACTTAATCTCTCCTTTTGCTATACTCAGCCAGTTCCTTCCTTATATCCTTCATCCTAAAATCTGTTACGGGAATGGTTTCCGCACATTCCTTCAGCTCGCGGATTATGCTTTCCGGCGCATGAGAGCTTTTTTTGTAGTATATCTGGTGTATAGGCTGGCCCAGAAATCCATGGCTATGGTGCGGATCTGCACTGAACCCTCATTTTCTGCTTTTTGTCGGAGAAAAATACGGATATCTTGCACCGCACCGTCCAGGTATGCAGGCTGCGGCATCCATTCGGCTTTGGACTGCTTATGTAATTTTCCTTGTCAACTTATGATGTCATCCTGCTTTTCGAGCATTTCCGCTATTGCGTATATGCGTCTATGAAGGAACAGATCACCCTTATGCCGGCTATATCGTTTATGTTTTCCGTGGATTGATTCCAGTGTAATCGAAACCCTTCTTTTCAAGCTTTTCCATTATGCTTTCCTGGCTTTTTATATGCGGCATTTTTATGTACTTTATAGGGTTCCTTTTGCTCCTTATCTGGAACTCATTGTTAAGAACCTCCAGCTTCGTCTTGACTTCCAGCATCGCGCAGTCGTACATCGTCATCATTTCGCTGTATCATTTCCTCTTCTAAAGGCATCTTCCGGATTTCTATATTCATCATTTTCTCCCATTCTTCCTTTTGTTTTCCTATCCCTCTCCTTTCGTTTATTTCAGGCTTTTTGTTAATCACAAAACCCCCGGCTCTGATACCGGGGGTTTGATTGGAAGAATCCAATTATGGGGTATTTGTGTGTATACTATTTTACGTCAGCTTGCTCCCTTTTCGAGGGCCAGCTTGTTTGACTCGTAGAACTTTTCTTTTCCGTGAGCCTTGAGCGATGCCAGGAGAGTCTCCATTGGCACAATGCTCTTCTG
>CAVZSK010000017.1:0-32557 GCA_963777875.1 uncultured delta proteobacterium
CTCCCGGCTGCAAGGCGATGACCTTGATCTGGGGTTGATCTTTTAAACGGTCCGCCATTTCCTCGGGCGTACCCGTGAGCACCGGGAAGGTGCCGTAATGCAGGGGGATGACAAACTCCGGCTGCAGCATCCGGCAGGCCAAAGCCGCTTCCGCCGGGTTCATGACATAGTGACTGCCGATGGGGAGCATGGCCACCTGGGGATGATACAATTCCCGAATGAGCTCCATGTCTTTGAACACGGCGGTGTCCCCGGCGTGGTAGGCCACAAAACCGTTGGGGAAGGCCACCACAAAACCCGCCGGGTCGCCAGTGGGAATGAGCTGCCCCCCTTCTTCGGCGGTGGAGGAGTGGACGGCCTGGGTCATGGTTACCTGCACCCCCCCATGGCTCAGGGTGCCGCCTTTGTTCATGCCGATGACGTTGGTCAGGCCTTTGCCCAGCAGATAATGGGAGAGTTCATGGATGGCCGCCACCGGGGCGCCGGTGGCCTGGGCGATCTCCACGGTGTCACCCACATGATCACCGTGGCCGTGGGTCACCAGGATGAGCGTTATCGGTCCTAACGCCGAGATAGGGGTCTGCAACAAGGGATTGCTGAGCCAGGGGTCGATGAGGACGGAGGCGCCGGCCCCCTCGAGTTTTATGGCGGCATGGCCGTAAAAGGTAATTTTAACGCCTTTGCCGATAACGTTTGTACTCATGAAGTTCTCCTTTCTCAGCGATCAGCTCTCAGTAAATACAAAGAGTTAAGCCAATTATAGTAAAATTCCGGGATCAGTCATGTACTGCTAACTATTTGAATTGCATCTTCAAGCCGACTGCTGAAGGCTGACGCTGAAGCCTCCAGCAGGTGCATGAGTTTATCCAGGTTGGCTTTGGAACCCAGGGCGATTAAGGTGTCACCATGAAGAATGGGCGCGTCCGGTTGGGGGTTGAACAGCATGGTGCCATCCAACCTCTTGATGGCCACGATAATCAGATCCAGGCGCTGGCGGATGCCCGAGTCTTTTAAAGGTTGGCCGATAATGTCGCTACTGCCGCCCACGGGGATTTCTTCCAGACTCAGGTCAATGCCCTTCCCCAGGGCCACGTCCATGAAGTCCACTACTGTGGGACGTAAGATAGTTTGGGCCAGGCGCTGCCCCCCCAATTCGTAGGGGGAGATAACCTCGTTGGCTCCCGCCCGTCTCAGCTTCTGCTCCGACCCGGATTCCCCGGCCCGGGAGACGATGGACAGGTCGGGGTTCATGCTCCTGGCCGTGAGCACGATGTAGACGTTGTCCACATCAGAGCCGACCACCGAGATAAGTCCCCGGGCCCGCTCGATGCCCGCGGCCAACAGCACCTCTTCCTGGGTGGCGTTGCCGATGACATGCAGGTATCCGGACCGCTCCAGGTTCTGAGTGTGTTGGGGCCGGTTGTCCACCACCACGATGGGGATGTGGTTGTGGCTGAGTTCCCGGGCAATAACCTCCCCGATACGGCCAAAACCGCAGATAATATAATGATCTTTTATCTTACGAATTTCCCTTTCCAATCGCCGCCTGCCAAAAACGTCTCGGAGTTGTCCTTCCACCACCACCTGGGCCAAAGCGCCCACCACATAGAACATAAAACCAACGCCCAAAAAGATCAACATGATTGTGAAGATCCGGCCGGTTTGGGTCAAAGGCCGGACTTCCCCATATCCCACGGTGGTCAGGGTAATGACCGTCATGTAGAACCCTTCGAAGAAACTCCAGCCCTCCAGGATTACATAGCCGAAGCTGCCGATGAGGAAGATGGTGACCAGCCACACAACCCCGATAATCATGCGTTTCAAGGAAATCATCAGATATAGCTTTGAGTTTCAAGTTCCGAGTTTCGAGTGAAAAGCTAGCGACTGCACAGGAGCTGCGTTCATATGATAATAACCCTAACAGGGGAGAAAACTCCAGCATATATGGTGCACCTGTCACAAAATTCCCACGACGAGCCTTGACCCTGACCCTCTTCCCGCCAGGGCCCGGGAAAAATTTAAGCCAAAACTTCCGGCAATTATCATAACTGGTTGTCACCGGGGCAAGAATTGTGGTATGAAAGGAGCATGTTGAGCTCCATCCAATACTGGCTGGCCCTGTTTTTTTGTGGGGTCTGGTTGTTGTCCGGCTGTGCGCCGGCCTGGCAGCCCCCGGGATTGGGGGGGTTAGCTTTGCAACCGGGGCGTTATCTCCAGAAATATTACCGTAGTCCTGATTTTGACCCGGCCGCGGCGGTGTACCAGGTAGAAGCCTTCCCCGTGGAACAGGTTAAAGGCCTCAGTGTGGAGGCAGCCAGGACCCTGTTCAACGAAGAGTTACTCAAGGCCATGGCAGCCAACGGCCTCAAGGTGAGTCAGGAGAAGCCCCAGTTGGTTCTGAGCGGCGTGGTTGACCGCTTTTCGGTGGCCTCTCCCACCTGGCGGTTTTTATCAGGCAAAGGCCACGCTGACTTACGGGTGGTGGGAGAGATTCGCCGGGGGCAGGAAGTGGTGTTTGCCTTTCAGGATGAAGTGGTCATTGCTCCGGCGATAAATCCCCGGCACCGGCCGACCCTGGAACCTGACCTCATCGCCCGACAGGCCAGCGCGCCGGTTTGCCATGAACTTTTTAAATGAATTGCTGCTCCCGCCAGGGCATGACTCCCAGGCGAGCCTCCCCGCCGCCTCCCCACCGACGCGTTAACTCGATCCAGCCGAGGAAGGGTAGAGATCTCCAAAAACCCGCAAAATCAACCGGGGACGCTTGTCGCTGGAGGTCAGAATCTCAATTTTGCCCTTGTAACCACCTATCTCTTTCATTTTGTTGGTTACCTCTACTTCGAAAACCTGCCCCGGCTTCTCCTCTTTTATCTTCACCTCCACCTTATCTCCCAGATCGGTTTCGAAACCTTTGATGGTCAAGGGGGTTTTCTGATGGGAAATCAGGCGCACCCGGGTCACCAGGTTTTCATGGGGCTGGCCTGTAAAGCGGACGACGTGCGACGGTTGGATCTCGATAAACGGTTTGGCATTGCCGCACAGCTGGATAGTCACCACCGGTTGTGTGGGATCATTGCTGAAAATCTGCCCTTTTTTACAAAACTTGTGGAGGGCGGAATAGGGTTTCACCTTAAAGACAATCTTGCTGCCGCCCCCCGGCGGCACCAGGCGGTCGTAGTCCACGGCGCTGCAGGCGCAATCAAGTTCAATATTCTTGATCTGTAAAGGGGCATCCCCGGCGTTTTTCAGGGTGAAAATGTGCTCCAGGGGCTGGTCTTCGAAAATGTCCCCAAAATCATGCACCGGCTGGGCGATCTCCAGCCGGGGGGCGGCAGCCGCCGGGGCTGAACCCAGGAAACCGACGGGACCAAACAGCCCCGCCACCAACAAACAACACACAATACCAAGCAATTGATGCATATAACAGGTCACCTCTTTAAATACCGTTTTCGGTTTTTAATATCATTGGCGGGCACCGTATCTTCACAACCACGCCCAATGGAGTGTACACTCCAAACGCCAACTTCGAAACTCGAAACTTTTCTTCTCCCAGGTGCATTTTTGGCTATACGGGCCTCGAAAAATATGCCACTTATTATAGCATCAGCAAAAAATTCGCCAACCTTGAATGACACCATCTGAAAGGAGAGTTTACCCATGTCCCCGAAAAGCCGCGTGGCCCGTAAAACCCGGGAAACCGACATCGTCCTGGAATTGGAACTTGATGGGAGCGGTCAGGTTGATATTGATTCCGGCATCCCCTTTCTGGACCACATGCTGCACCTTTTTGCCGCCCACGGTTTTTTTGACCTGACTCTGAAGGCCAAAGGGGACTTGGAAATCGACGATCACCACACGGTGGAGGACATCGGCATTTGTTTGGGCCAGGCCTTTCGCCAGGCCCTCCAGGAGCGTCCCGAATTCCGACGCTACGGCTTTGCCCGGGTGCCCATGGACGAGGCCCTGGCCCAGGTGACCGTGGACTTGAGCAATCGCCCTTTCCTGGTCTTTCTAGGAGAATTTACTTCCGGCGGCGGCCGCTTTGATCCTCAACTGGTGCCGGAATTCTGGCGGGCGGTGGCCCAACACGGGGGCATGACCCTGCATATCGAAATCCCCTACGGAGACAACACCCACCACCTCATCGAGGCCATCTTCAAGGCCGCGGGCCGGGCCCTGGACCAGGCGTCAGCGCCGGATCCCCGTCGCCGGGGCGTACCTTCAACCAAAGGAGTGCTGTAAAAGACGGGCGAAGAAACAACAAGGCAAGCAACAGCCTTGTCAGTTGTCGTCAATATTTTGACGATAGCTGACAAGGTTTCAAGGTTGGCCTAAATCAGCGCACTGTTTCGCAGCCGGCCGGAGCATAATTCCACATGGGGCCGTAAACGTGCACTCGCCTGGTTTCACCCCGGTCGTCATAGATTTTGCCCCCGGCCCGCAGCCAGCCCAGCAGACCTTCTTCCAGGTTAACCAGATTGAGACCTTTTCCCCTCATCTCCTCGACGAAAAGCCCGCTGCGATAGCCGATGGTGTCGTAAGCAATGATGGTTTTCCCCCGGTAACTTTCCTGACCGTTTAAGAACTCGGTCTTGGAAATCGCGCCCGGCAACCTGGACACCGAACGTTCTGCGGCCGGGCGAACGTCAAGCAATACCACCCGACCCTCCTGCACCAACTGCATGGCCTCTTTCGGTGAGACTTCCGGGACCTCGGGAAAACATTTTTTATAATTCTGATATAACTGCCGCACCGCTTCTTCCCGGTATTGATTATTCAACGGCGTCATCGCCTTGACTGATCCGGCGCCGGCCACCAGCCAGGCCAGAATCCCCAGACTTAATGCCCAGAAGAGCCTCATCTGCCCACAGCTCTCCCTCATCTTCATGGTGTCTCTCCTTCGCCCCGCCTGATTGCCGGTCCTCTGTTCCCGGAAGAAAACAGTGGTAGGTATATTGTATTCTTCGGCGCCCAGGTATTCAATCCTTAATCTTCGTCAAATTTTTGACTAAGCCACAACGAATCTTGACGTTTTTCGTTCACCCCCAGACTTTATTCTAACCTAACCAGATAATTTTCTAAATGAATTTCAGCAAGATAATTATTTTTTGGGTTTTGGTACAAAGATTGCTGTTAATATCCATCACCTGTTAATTTTCAGATGCTTTGACCAACGGGGGGAACTCATGGATCACCGGCCACAATCATCGCCGTCACCCGAATCTGGGCCGCCATATTGGCAGATCAACCTCAAAAGAAAGGTTGCTCCCCGGGTCATTGCCGTTACCAGCGGCAAAAGGGGAGTGGGAAAATCCTGCATCGTCGTCAACCTGGGGCTGGCCTTGACCCGGATGGGCAAGAAAGTCCTGATCCTGGATGCAGATCTGAGTCTGGCCAGCATCGATCTCTTATTAGGGTTAACTCCACGCCACACCATCATCGATGTCTTTTCCGGGAACAAATCCCTGGCCGAAGTCATGGTGACTGGTCCCGGCGGTCTCAAGGTGCTTCCCGCGGCCCCCGGCCGGGCCGGGTTCTCCGAGCTGAGCCAGGCCCAAAAGTTATTTCTGCTCGATGAGTTGGACGCCTTTGCCGAGGAATTCGATTTCCTCCTGGTGGATACCGGCGCCGGCATTTCCAGTAATGTCTTGTACTTTAACTTAGGGGCACAGGAGCGCATCGTGGTGGCCGACCAGGAATTGGCCTCGGTCATAGACGCCTACACCTTAATCAAGGTGTTGGCCACCCGGTATGCGGAAAAACGCTTCAAGCTTCTGTTCAACAAAATTATCCGGCCGGCAGAGGCCCAAAACTCGTACGACCAGTTGACCAAAGTGGCCGACCGTTTCTTATGTGGCTCAGTTTCTTTGGAGTATTTGGGCTTTATTCCTCAGGATGAGGCCATTCCCCAGTCTGTCAGCGTCCAAAAGGCCCTGGTGGATATCTCCTCCTCCTCCCCTGCCAGCCTGGCTTTTACCCAGATCGCCCGGACCCTGATGTCCCAGGAGCCATCCACTGCCATGGACGGAAATATAAAATTTTTCTGGCAAAGTTTGAATCAACGCGCCGCCGATACTTTTAGCCAAGGAGTTTCCCATGCAAGCCAACTACGCTGAAGTAATCGATGAGCAACCCCAACCTCATGACTGGCCCGAGAAGATTGATGCGGCCTCCCAGGAACGCCTGGTGTTGCAATACGCTCCCCTGATCAAATACATCGCCACCCGGATGGCTTTGCGTTTACCTCCCCATATTTCCCTGGATGATTTGATCAGCTCCGGTATGATCGGACTGCTGGACGCCATTAAAAAATTTGATCCCCTGAAAAATATCAACTTCAAAACCTATGCCGAATTTCGGATCAAAGGGGCCATATTGGATGAGTTACGGGCCCTGGATTGGATCCCCCGTTCCATTCGCAAGAAATCCAGTCAGTTGGAAAAAGCCTACGCGAAATTGCTCAAAGAGTTGGGGCGGCCTGCTGAGCCTGAGGAAGTGGCCGAAAGTCTGGGTCTTACCATGGAGGAATATTACCACCTGCTGGATGAGACCAAGGGCATATCATTATTGGACATCGATGCGGTGCGGAAAAACCTGCCGAATATTGCCCAGGATGAACTCTACGAACTCCTCCAGGACGAGTCGGCCCGGGACCCATTTATCTCGGTACATTTCGCGGAACTGCGACAAATTCTCATGAAAGCCCTGGAGTGCCTCCCTGATAAAGGCAAGCTTTTGATCTCATTGTACTATTACGAAGAGCTGACCATGAAGGAAATCGGCGAAATCATGGGCTACACCGAATCCCGCATCTCCCAGATGCATACCCAGGCAATTTTACATCTCTGTACCAAACTTTCGGAATATTTTCAGTATTCCTGATACGTCGACATCCGGGTAAGAATTTTTCCACCTTCCGTCCCAATCGCCAGACCTTACCTGCCGCAGATTGTGTCACGGGGAAATATTTTCCCCATCTCACCTTGACTTGTCGTTGATTTCCAGGAAAGATTAGGGGAACGGCAAGGTGCGCCGTTAAACCAGAGCAGACAGAGCCTTGTACCGATTGCCAAAAGTTCTGCCCTTTATTTCCCCTCGGAGAGGGTCAGGGTGAGGGGTGAAGAGGACCACGATGACCTTAGAACAACTCCAGCAAAGAATCTTGGCGGCCCAGGGGAAAGCCCCGGTAGATCTGGTGCTGAAAGGCGGACAGGTCGCGGACGTGTTTCAGGGGCGTCTGACTGCGGCGGATGTTGCCGTCCTGGACGGGATTATTGTGGGTGTGGGAGAGTATGACGGACCCACCCTAAACGTCAGCGGCAAAGTCATCTGCCCCGGACTCATCGACGGCCACCTGCATCTGGAAAGCACCATGCTGTCCCCTGCCGAATTCGCCCGGGCCGTGGTTCCCCATGGCACCACCGCCGTGATGCTGGATCCTCACGAAATCGTCAATGTTCTGGGCGCCCCGGGGCTGGACTATATCCTGAGCTTTTGCGGTCGGCTGCCCCTGGATATTTTTGTGCTGCTGCCGTCCTGCGTGCCGGCCTCTCCCCTGGAAACCAACGGCGCCACCTTCGGTCTGGCCGAACTGAGCCGCTATCAAACTCATCCGGGGGTGCTGGGTTTAGCCGAGGTCATGAATTTCCCCGGCGTGCTGGCCGGCGACCCCGAAATTTTAGCAAAAATCAGGTTGTTCTCCCAAAAGGTGGTGGATGGTCATGCCCCCCTGCTCACCGGCCAGGGGCTGAACGCCTACCGGGTGGCCGGGATCGGCTCCGATCATGAATGCACCCGGCTGGCAGAGGCCCGGGAAAAACTGGCCCGGGGGTTTTTCCTCATGCTTCGGGAAGGCAGCACCGCCAAAAATCTGGCCGACCTGCTGCCTGCGGTCACTCCCGCCTCCCTCCGGCGGACCATGCTGGTCTCTGACGATTGTCACCCGGACGATCTGTTGCACCGGGGACATATGGACCACCTTATCCACAGGGCCCTGGCCCTGGGCTGTCAACCTATGGCCGCGCTCACCATGGCCACCTTAAATCCCGCCGAGTATTTCCGGCTGCCGGCTCGGGGCGCCGTGGCCCCCGGTTATCAGGCCGATCTGGTGGTCGTGAATAACCTCAATGAATTCCAGGTGGAAAAAGTCTTCAAAAAAGGCCGGCTGGTTGCCGATGGCGGCAGCCTCACGGACGACTTCCTCCCGGGGCCGGCCGCAATCCCCCCGGCCGCCATGCAGGTAGCCCATCTCTCCCCCCACTCTTTCGCCATCCCGGCAGCCGGTGACACCGTCAAGGTGATCCAGGTGTTGCCCGGGCAGCTACTCACCGCTAAACTCATGATCCCCACCCCGGCCGCCCGGGGACTGGTGCAGGCCGATCCCGCCCGGGATATCCTGAAACTGGCGGTGGTGGAGCGTCATCACGGCACCGGCCACGTGGGTCTGGGTCTGGTCCAGGGTTTCGGACTAAAGCGAGGCGCCCTGGCCTCTTCCGTGGCCCATGATTCCCACAATATCATCGTCGTGGGCGTCGACGACCATGACATGTTTACGGCCGTCCGGCATCTCATTGCCACCGGCGGCGGCCTGGCGGTGGCCGCGGCGGGTGAAATCGTTGCTGCCCTCCCCTTGCCCATTGCCGGGCTCATGAGTCCCGAACCCCTGGCCCAGGTGGCGGCCCGGCACCAGGCCGTGACCCGGGCCGCCCACGCTCTCGGGGTGACTCTCCCCGACCCCTTTATGGCCCTGTCATTTCTGGCCCTGCCGGTGATCCCGGCCCTGAAATTGACCGACCGGGGTCTGGTGGATGTGGACAAGTTCGACTTCGTTCCCCTCTTCGGCCCGGAGTGAGGTCTCTCTATGAGAATGCCTCTGTTTGACGGCTCGAAGCCCTCACCCGTAGCACAGCGAACCTGGTCGGAGTGGAGGGGCTTCTGCCAGCCTGGCCGCAGATTCTTCCCGCCCCAGTCGACGCGGTCATTTCGGCATAATTTCTTTATCGAACGCTTGCAATATAAGTTATTTGTTTTATAGTTGATGTAAGCTTACATTGTCGGCCCATGGCAAGCAGAAGCCCGGTCTGGGCAGATTATCATGCCGTTCTTGAAGCGCCATTGTTCCTGCTGAAAAGCCCCCTTTGATTTTAGTTGTTTGTACCAATATCCACGAAGGAGTTAAGTCATGGAAGAGGCGTTTACCAAGAAAGAAAAGCTGGTGGGGCTTTTTCTCTTGGTGCTGATTATCCTCACCAAGATAACTTTACTGGCAGTCGCCCAGGGGAAAAGGTGGTTCCAATCCCAAACCACGTATTACATTAGCTTCAAACAAGGCTATAACCTGCGGCAGGGGTCTTTGGTCAAGATGTTTAATACCGAAATCGGCAAGGTAACTTATATTGATTTTAAGCCGATGGAAGATGAGAATCGGGTTGAAGTCACCATCAGTGTCTTGAAGGAAAAGGCCGGTCTCATCCGAACGGATTCGGTCGCGGAGGTCATTTCGCCCACCCTGGTAGGCAGTGAATATATCGAGATTTCCCCAGGTTCTTCGGGTTATCCAAAGGTGGCAGCCGCCGGCACCATTGCCTCGCAAGCCCGCAAAACCATGTCCGAGAACCTGACGGAACTCTTCAATGAAGATGCCATCCGCCAAATCCGGGTTGCCCTCAACAATATTTCTTTCCTGACGGAGCAACTCAAGAATCACGATCGGGCCTGGCTGGCCGCGGCGAAACATTTTGATGAGGTCATGGTATCTGTCATCAAGGCCCAGGGGACCCTGGGGGAGCTGGTGAAGAGCCGGGATTTTTATAACCGTATGAACCGCAGTATGACCGAAGTTGACAAGACCATACTAAATGTTCAGAAAATTACCGGGGAGCTGGTGCCGGCCGCTCAGAACCTACAGGCGGCCAGTAAAACCATACAGCAAGAAACCGCGACGGTTAAGGGCATCCTGGCCGATATTAAGGGGGGCACCCAGGAGTTTCCAGGTCTGATGGAAACCGCTTCGGAAACCACGCAAGAAGGCAAAAGCATCGTGGAAGCCGTCAAGGCTAACCCTCTGATTCGTCTGACCCTGCCCAAGGAGAGACAGAGTCAACCCTTGCATGTGGAACCTCGGCATGTGCCTTAGCTCTTGGCTGGGGTGCTTGCTGGTTGGCGTCTTGATCTGCGGTTGCGGGGCCAAACAGGACCCTTACGGCCAGCAGGTGCAGCGGGCCACCTCCCTGTCGCTGCAGGGAGAGCAGTTGTTTTCCCAGGGTGATTTAAGACGGGCTGATCGGGACTTCAACCGGGCCCTGGACTTGAGCCGCGCCGTGGACCATTCCCAGGGGGTGGCGCAACAACTCAATAACCTGGCGGCCATCGCCCTGGAACAGGGGGACCTGAAGAAGGCCGGAAGGCTCTTGGTTCAGGCCTGGGAGCTGAATCAGGATCTCCAGAACTGGGAGCAGGCGAGCACCAATCAGGCCAACCTGGCCACGGTGGCCCAAAAGTCGGGAGATTGGGGGAAGGCTGCCGAACATCTGCGACTGGCCCAGGAGACGGCGCAAAGGTCCGGGTCCAAGTCCGCCCTGGCCCGGATATACTGCCGTTGGGCCAGCTTTTACCTGGACCAGCAGCAGATCGCCCCGGCCGGGGAATTGCTGGAAAAGGCCCAAACTTTGGCCAGCACCCCGGAGCTCAAAGGAGCCGTGCAGCACCAGTGGGGCAGGTTAGCTCTGCAGCAGGGAAACACCGGGGCAGCCGCTGGCATATTTTTCTCAGGCCCTGGAATTGGACCGCAAGGTCTTGGATCGGGCGGCTATGGCCTCCGATCTGTCATACCTGGGAATGACCTATAAAACGCAAGGTGACCTGTCGCAGGCCTTTTATTATTACGGCCGCGCCTTCGACGTCTATGCCGGCCTGGGGAAGAAGGCGCCACTGCAGCAATGTCTGGAACGGTTGCGCGAGATCAATAGCCAGGGCAATCTCCGGCAATCGCTGGAACGGTTCGAACAACATCCCCAATTGAAACCCCCGCCTAAAGGTCCCTCTCCTTCTTAGCCTTCAAATCAGAGGCAGATAGTCGATCAGGGGCACGCTCGCCGCGTTCCCAGAGGCGGCGCTCCTGCATACGGCCATGCTCCAGCTTTATGACCCGATGGGCGAGATGGTGGAAGGCGGCCAGGGAATGGCCAACCAGAATGACGGCCGGCTCCCGCTCATCCAGATAATCCTGAAGCAGAGTCAAAAGCATATCTTGAGTATCCGCAGCATCCGGAGATGTCATCCATAATGGCCAGAATCAGTTCCGGAAGTTTGACCAGCTCTCGGGCCCAAAGGGTGCGGAGGTAGACGGATTCGGAGACTTCGGGGGGCTTGAGGGACAAAAAAGGCTGGAGTTCCAAATCGGTCGATTACGGCGGCATGTTTCCGCAAGGTGTCAGATAAGGTCGTGCCGAAGTGATAAGAAGGGCCCAAAGCGATATTTTCGGCCAGGGTATAAATCTGGATCAGGGCCTGTTTGGGATGCACGTAGGCAATCTGACTACGCAAATTATAGAGCTCCGGGCGGGTCAGATTGGCAACTTCCTTCCCCCAAATGCTGACCTGGCCTTGCTCCGGCTCATTCAGGGTCGCCGCCACATCGAGCAAGTTTTGGCCGTCTTCTTCACCGATCCCCTCGATCAGCAAGACTTCGGTCATGCCTAAACGCAGTTCAAACGACTCGGGCCACCTGCTGCGAGGCGGCGGCAGAGTTAGATTCTCTAAAACCAGACTGTAACGCATCATGGCAGCGTCATCCCCCACTCCGAATCTTTACTGACAACTAAGCAGCTTATAGATAGTAGATGGTTACCATGATCAAGTCCATCGAGGCGCACAGGACCAGGCAGATCATCGCCCCCTTGGAGGTGTATCGGGCCACTTCCCCCAGGTTATTTTGAGGCTTAAAACCGAAATAGACGGAGACTGTGGCAATGATCATGCCGAAGGTGATGCTTCTGGAAAAACCCGCGGCCAGGTCAATCCATTCCAGGGAATGGAGAAAGGAACGCCAGAAATCGCCCCAAAATACGTCGGAAAAGAGTTTGGCGAACAGAAATCCCCCGAAGATCGCGATGAAGACGGTCAGGACATACAAGGCCACCACGCTGATGGTCACGCCCCAGAAACGGGGGATGCCCAGGTAACGATAGGCATCGATCCCCATGGTCTTCAAGGCCTCGATCTCTCCGGTCACGGACATATTGCCCAATTCCACGATAATGGCGGTACACGATCGTAGCAAGACGAAAAGAGCAACCCACAACGGTCCCAACTCGCGCACCACCAGGGTCACCAGCAGCCAGCCGACATATTCTTCTCCCTGAACTTTGACCAACTGTTGGGCGGCATGGACAATAACCAGCAGACCCAATATCAGAGCAGAATAAATCACCACGACAATGCCTTGCAGGGCGGTAAAATAGATCTGCTTGAGAGTTTCCCGAAAGATTATCCGGCGACCGACGCGGCCGAAGCTATACACCACCAGGCGAGCAAAGAGCGCACACATACCCAGGGGCTGATCCGGGGTGCGGAGCAGGGCTTCCCCCAGACGGTGCGCCCCTTTACCGAGACGAGGAATGAACCGCTTTAGGGCCTCACGTCTCTTTGGATTTCATCAGGAAGCGGTTCCTTCGGCAAGATTAGGAGAAAGATCAAGCCGTTCTCCCAGGTCTCCACGTTTAACCTGCCGCCATGTTCGGTGGCAATGGCAGCAGCCAGGGCTGGACCGAGCGGCTGCTGGTCGGTCAGGGGCCTGGAAGGGATTCAAGAGGCTCTGGCAATCCTCAGGAGAAAGGCGGGGTCCGGAAAATTGTAGCTGGATGCGCACGCCCCCGGCGGGGGAGTCGGGCCAGGCCCGGAGGGTTAACTCACCGTTGGGCTCCAGGGGACTGCCGGCATATTCCAGAAGATAAAATAATGGCCAGTTTAAGGTCAGCAGCCGAGCCCCAGACTGGCGGCAAGACGGCAAGTTCCAGGGTGAGTCGCACCGTTGCCGGCAGATTGGCGGTAATCAGGCGCCAGGCGCTATGGAGCGCCGGCAGCAAGTCAACGGCTTGCCATTGTGTTTCAACTGCGGGGACAAACTCTTCCAGATCTTGCAGCTCAGTCTGGAGCTGATCGAAAAGCTCCCTTAATTCCTTGGAACAATTGCCCGCCGCGCTGGCCTCGGGACCGGCCTGACCCTCCAGGGCGCGGATTGCCTGTAGCCGGTGCAGGGTGGTGGAGACTATCCCGGAGGCCACCCTGCCCCAGGCAGCTTGCCTTTCGGTGGTGATCAGCCGCTGGCCAATTCTTATGCATCGCGCCAGACATGCGCAGCAAGATTTCCCGAATGCTGTCGATCTCTCGCTGTTTATTGGGGTCCACGAACCGCAGATTATTCACCCAAAAATCAAATTCTCCCGGCTTGGCGTTGTTCATGCCGCGGGCTGCGATTTCGAGCTCTTTCAGGGGTTCGGTATAATTGCGCACCCATCGATAACCGAGGGCCGTTGCCAAGCCCGTGACCAGGCCCACGCTCAAGAAGATTTCCAGCCAGATAATTCGGCGAATCCGGTCATGTTCCTGGCCCTGCAAGAGGCGCATCGACGCGAATGGCCGAGGTGTTGACGCCGATCTTGGCCACCCCCCAATAAACGGCCCCCTGTTCCCTGACGAGGACATGGACCGGCAGATAGCGCACCGTCATTTCACTACCCAGGAGGCCCTGATTGATGGACTCCAGCAGGAGTTTGTCCACCTTTTTGCGGTTATTAATGCCGTCAATGAGTTCTTTTTCCAGTCCGGTGAATTTTTTCTTAACTTTTTGGGGTCCCTCCATAGGTTTTTGCTTTTTCTTATCCTTTGGTCCAGTAGTTTGGCTCCAGCGCCGCCCCGCGGTAATACATATAGGTCAAGTGCCGGTCTTCGGTCATCCGCGACGGCTTGAATGAGTTCAATGCCTTCGATGACTTCGTTGAAGACGACTTTCTCCCAGAGGAGATTTTTGATGCGTTCCTCCCCCTTTTTATTCTCTTCAAAGGTTAGTTGCAATAAATCCTGCCACTGGGAGAATTCCAGCACCATAAGCCGGGCAATTGTGGTGGCCGATACCGCTTGTCATATCCTGCATGGCCTTGACGCTGCGATTCAGGAGAGCCTTCCAAGGTGTAACTCAGCAAGGGAAACATGATGCCGGCCCATACTAAGACAGCGGCCGCCGACCAAGATTAAGAGCCGGATTTTTAGGGCATAGCTGTTGGAAGTTGGTTTGCCGTTCATCTTATTTGCCAGGGGCATAAAAGGATTTTAGCTCTAACAGTGCGGTTTTGATCGCGTCTTCGGGGGAACGCCGGCCATAAATTACCTCAGTAAAATATTTTTCCAAGGTATTATTAATCCGTTGGTTGAATGGCATGGTCTTCAGCTGCATATCGGCTACAGGCAAACGCGCCGTGATAAATCTTGAGCACTTCTTTGTTGGTGACTTCGTTCAGGGCGCTGCGGCGAGCCGGCACTTTGCCTAATTTTTCCGCGGCCAGGACCTGAAACTTTTTATCGGCTACCAGGCTGAAGAAGTTCCGGGCGGCGGCAATGACCTTGGGGCTGGTGACCGCAAAGCGATTGATGGCCCAGCCATAGGAGCCGATGTTGGCGTAGCGGCGTGATTGGCCCGACTGACAGGGGATCGGCGCCACCCCAATCTGGTCCATGTCATGAAGATACCCGGGAGTCTTTTTGACCTCCTGTTTGATCATCTCCCTTAAATCATGCAGGCGGGTATCCCAATTTATCATAAAGAGGACCTCCCCCCGGAAGAACGCCTGCCGCAGGGGATCTTGGTCAATGGACTCGAATTGCGCCAGGTCTTTGGGAGCGGGGGCAATGGGGCCTTGCAGGGCCTTGAGGTCGGTGAGGGCGACCAGGCAGGCGGCCCGATTCTTGTCCCGGTGCAGCACCAGGCGGTCGTAGGCGTCGACTACTTCGCAGTTGTAACCCCAGAGAATGGGCAGAAAATCATTGAGAAAATTGGTGGGGTGGAAGATCAAGCCATATTTGAGCGACCGTTCCTGGGGCATAATCTTGCGGCACATGGCCTTTAACTCATCCCAGGTGCGGGGAGGGGCCTTGAACTGGTAACGTTGCAGCAGATCCTGTCGATAAAAGAGAATATTGCCTTTAATATAGGTCGGCACGGCCACCAGTTCCTTGACCGGTTTCCCCATAGTCCGAGGCAGCGGCACCGAAAAGGCCGTGACCACGGAGGGGGACAAATCCGCCATCTCTTCCTTGGTAACCACGTTGGTCCGCTCCAATTCGTACAGCCAACCGTCTATGCCATAACGCTGGACCCGGGGGCATCCAGGAAGATGATCGCCGGGATCTTGCTTTCCGTGGCCAGGGCCAGGACATAAGGTGCCCAGGGCAACAAGGACGGGGGGACAAACAGCCCCGCAAAATTTTGGTCAAAATTGATATAGGCGGGGAGTTTGGTCTCTTGGGCCAGCTCGGTGATCAGCATTTGGGTGTCGGAGTCCAGAGTATAGGTAATGGGCTCTTGAGACTGCTCCTCCGCAACCGATCCACACCCGAGGGCGGAGAGGAGCAGACAGGCGAAGAGCCAGCCGATTATTTTACCATTGAGGATCTCTCGAGTCCTGGTGAACATAGTCGGATTCACCCTGGCTGCTAAAGCCGGTTTGTTTTTTGGGGATGGTATTTTTATATCGGGGTTTTTAATGTTATTAAAGCACAATAAATCGTTGGCTGCAAGATCACTGCTTCTATGTTGGTTCCTCCTGTCAAGCCTTTTTTATCTTTTAGGTAGTTAAAGCTCCCATCCTTGAGACCGAGGTTAAGAGGCCATCCCCTCGACGGCGGCCTGCTTAGCCAAGATGAAAAATATGGATAGAACTCAATCAAACGAATGTTTCAGAGTACTGCCATAGATCCCCTGAAAAGATTTTACTTATTGATTCTTACAACGATATCATTTCTGTGATCGGGAAAAATTATCTTGGCGGGCAGTGCCTGCCCTACACCAAATTTCCCTTCCCTCTTTCGCTTTTCTAAAGGCGGGAGGCGTTTTCCTCTCCCGCTCTACCCTCCGCCTGTCTCCCAAACCTCATTCTTTTTACTCAGCCCTCAGTCTGCAACACCGCTTTTGTGACATCTGCTCCAGGTGTGCTGTTATTTTTCGGCCTGGTCCGATATGACTCCTGATATCGTCGGGGCGGTGAAATTTTCTCTCAGGGCGCTTTTCTCCAAACACCTGCCCTTGAGATCCGGGATGGACTCAAACCAGGTCAGCTTCGGTCCATCCCCGGCGCCCGACCGGAGTCAAGGCCATGAACCGATAAAAAAAAGCGCGAAATATTACCGCGAAATTTTCGCCATACCAGCGCGAAATTAGCGCTTCGAAAAATAGGCCGTAGAATCTAATAGTAATGTATTTTCAAGAAGATATAATTGATTAAAAATATCGTCGCGAAATATTCATCTCCAATAAAAAACCCCCTTTTCTCAAGGGGGATTTAATAGGATTTTTACTGTCCAGGGGTGGGTCTTAGACCCACCCCTGACGCGCAGAAAATTTTTTGTCAAGAGTTCAACTAATTTGGACTTTCTCTGGGCTGGTAACGACCGCGGCCTCCTATTTCTTGCCGGAAGCAGCGACGGGATCGCGGCGGGAGCCCGCCCCGCCGGGTCGGTCCGCACCTAAGGCCGAGAGCCGCTCTCGCCCCGTCTGAACTTCCAGTGCGGACGAAGCGGCGCTAGTGATAGGGCGCGAACGCTGCCGCAACGTCGGCGCCCTTGCCGCCGCGCCTGACGAGTCCCGAGCAGCAGCCGCGCCTTGAGGCCGGAGAGGTAACCCGCGGGCACGACACCACGCTGGATCAAATCGATCTCCGATCCGGGATAGCCGTAGGTGCGGGTGAACACATGGCCCGTCATCGCCCGGCTGGCGAGCACCACCGGAATCTTCGCCGCCAGGTCGCCGACGATGGGAGCGACGTCCGCATGCACGTGGCCGGCGCCCATCCCTTCTATCACCACGCCGGCGTAACCCAGGCCGGGCAGCGCGCCGAAAAGGCGCCCGTCGTCGCCCATGGCGGCCTTGAGGAGCGCCACCGGTGCGGGCGGGCCGTCTCCAACCGGCAGGACCGGCTTGCGCTTGACCCGCACATAAAAGCGCGCCCGCCGTTCGATGAGGGTGCCGATGGGCCCGACCAGCGGCGAGAGGAACGCCGAGGGCAGGGCGGTGTGCGACTTCTGGACGAAACGCGCCGCGTGAATGTCGTAGTTGAGGACTGCGAGCGTTCCGAGGCCGTGCGCCTCCGGGCAGGCGGCGACGATGGCCGCGGACAAAAGGTTGGCGGGTCCTTCCGCACCCGGCGCGTCGGCGCCGCGCATCGCGCCCGTTATGACCACCGGCTTGTCGGAATCCACGAGGAGGTCAAGCAGGAAAGCCGATTCCTCGATGGTGTCGGTGCCCTGGATCACCACTGCGCCGTCGAACCCGGAAGCAAACGCCTCCATGATCGTGCTTGCCACCTCGACCAGATTCGCCGGGGTGAGCGAGGGGCTGGGCAGGCGGAAGGGCGAGTGCGCCTCGATGTCGCCGACTTCGGCAAGCTCAGGCACTGAGGCCACCAGTTCGGCGGCGCCCAGCTTAGGCGCGATGCCGCCCGAATCGGTGGGAACCATGGTGATCGTTCCGCCGAGCGACAGGAACAGAATATGGGGTTTTTTCATGGGTCTCACGCTCCTTCCAGCTCATCCTCTCGTTTCGGTGGGGGCGGCGGCGGATTCGCCGGGATCTCGCCCGGTTTGTAGTTGGGGAGCCGGCCGGCCGGGAAGATCGCCAGCAGGGAAAGCGCCGCCATGATCAAAAGGCCGATCTTGAGCGCCCGTAGCCGTGCTTCCTCGTTGATGCGCACCGCCTCCTTGATCTTGGCGGGGGGTAGGCTGGTGCGCTCCAGGGCCGCCTGCAGCCGATCGTTGCTCACGAAGTTGATGTTGTTGTCAAGGTCGATCTGGGACCGGAGCTCTGTTTTCAGTTCCGGGTGCTGGGCCAGCGCCCCGAGGATGAAGGCGCTTAAGAGGCCGACGAGCAGCGCTCCTGAGACCGCCGTGCCGACGCCGGCGGCGAGGTTGTTGGTCGTCCCGCGCAGCGAGCCGACGTCACCGGCCAGCTCCTTGGGCGAGGCGGTGACCAGCACGTTGAACAACAGCGTCACCAGCGCCCCCTGACCGATGCCAAACAGAATCAGCCCGATCATGACGACTGGCGCGCCCCAATCGTTGCGCACGACCCACGCCAGCCACAGCAGCGCCACCGTGCACAGGACGAAGCCATAGCGTCCGATCTCTCGCGGCGTCAGTTTTTGATAGAGCTTAATGACCAGCATCGCCGTGAAGAACACGGTGAGATTGAACGGCATCATGGCGATGGCCGTCTCGATGGGCGTGCGGCCCTGGATGATCTGGATGTAGAGCGGCACGGAGAAGTTGAGCACCCCCTCCAGCGCCACGACGGCGAACAGAGCGTAGACCGCGGCCCGCTCGGAGGCGGAGGCAACCACCTCCAGGGCGAGGAGCGGCGTCTTGCCGGCCGCCGTGCGCCGTCGCGTCCAGACGATAAAGGCCTGGAGGAGCACGACGCCGATGACGATCATGAACGGGGCCGGCGACATGCCCAACAGGTCGAACGGCGCCCCGGGCCGCGCCAGACCAAGCCCCCACCGGTTCAGGTTGTTGAAGCCGAAGCTGATGAGGGTGATCGCCGCCGCCGTCAGCAGCACGCCGAACAGGTCGATTCCCACCTCGGGCCGGCCCTCGGTGGGCTTGAGCCTGAAACTCAGGAGCAAAACCACCGCCGACACCACGATCAGGATCCCAAACGAGGGACGCCAGCCGATGAAGGTGCCCAGCACGCCGCCGATCAGGAAGGCCAACACACCGGCGCCGGCGCGCGCCGAACCCAGGGCGCCCAGCGCCGCGGCCTGCTGCTCGCCGTGGTACTCGTTGGCGATCAGCGCCACGAGCGAGGGGACCAGGGCCGCGCCGGCCAGGCCGGCCAGGAGCTGGGCGGTCAGCATGAGGTTGGCGGTTGGACTGAAGGTCATCAACACCTGCGCCCCCATGAACAGGGCCACTACGGCCCGGAAGATGAGCACGGCGCCGAACCGTTGGTTCAACTTGCCGCCGAGCATGACGAAACCCGCCACGGCCAGCGAGTACATGACGATCCCGGTGGCGACCGTGGTGGGCGGGACGTTGAAACTGTTCACCATCCCGCTCAGCGCCACCGGGAGCGAGGACACGTTGAAAGACATCAGCGACTGGCCCAGGGCTATGGTGATCATCGGCACCCAGGATCTTCGTGTTTCCGCCTCAGTACTGGCGAGTGTACCGGTTTGTGCGTTCATGGCATCCTTTCTTCTGTTAAGGTTTTGGTTTTGGCCTGCCCGGGCGTCATGCCTGGGGGCACCAGGGGCAGGCGTTCCGGCATTGCGGATCAACCCGCCGGTTTGGAGGCAAAAAGATTCAGCCCCAGCCGCTCCGACAGGAATTTGGTCACCCGCTGGCCCTTGATGCTGTTGCCGGCCCCGTCCAGCAGCGGCGAAAAGGTGCCCAGGCCCCCTTTGCCCGGCGACATCGTCACGATGCCGCCGCTCACCCCGCTCTTGCCGGGCAGCCCGATCTCGTACAGCCAGTCCCCGGAGCGCTCGTACAGGCCGGCGGTGGCCAGGGCCGCCAGCACGCGCCTGGCGACCGGGGGGTCAACCACCCGCTCCCTGGTGAGGGGATTGACCCCGCCGTCGGCCAGGGTGGCGCCCATCACCGCCAGGTCCTTCACCGTGACGTTCAAGGAGCATTGTTTGGTATAAACGTCCGTGGACTCCAGGGCGTCAAAATAAAGCCGCCCGTAGCCCTCCAGGAGCTTGGCGATGCCCCGGTTGCGCTGATTGGTGGCGGCCTCAGACTCGTAGACTTCCTGTGTCGATGGCAAGGTTGCGCCCGGCGAAACGGGACAGTCCCGTCCTGGATAAAGCGCCATTTGGCCTCCGGCCGTGTCACCCGGCGCCAGACTGGTGGTGGCGATGGCCCCGGCATTCACCATCGGGTTCATGGTCCGGTCGCTGTTCAGCTCAATGGCCATGACCGAATTGAACGGCAACCCGGTACTGTTCACCCCGATCTTCTGGCGGGCGGCGTCGCAGCCGATCACCTGGGACACCAGCGCGAAGACAAAAGGTTTGGAGATGCTCTGGATGGAAAACTCCGTGGCCGCATCGCCCACCGCAAAGGCATGGCCATCGACACTGACCACGCAAATGCCGAAAAGGTGGCGGGGCGTGCGGGCCAGGGCCGGGATATAATCCGCCACCTGGCCTTCATCCAGGTCCTTATAACGCTCGTAGGCCTCGGTAATCAGGGCCGCCACTTCATTGTCCGGCGGCAAGTGGCCGGTGGAAATAGCTGACTGTGCTTCGAGTTCCCCGATATCGATTTTTGTGAGCATTTTTAGCTCCTTCTCTTGGTTAAACGAACGTTTAGGGTTCCTTCAGCACCGGCGCATCGTCCTCGAAGACCTCGTCTTTCGCGGGTTTGCTGGCCGGGGCGGCAGCGGGCTTGGTGCCCGGCAGAATCTCAAAGAAAGGATCGAAGGCCACCAGGGTGGCTTTCAGCTGCTCCAAAACCTGGATATTGCCGTCGAGTTTGGCCTTGCCGGCTTTGACCTTATCCACCAGTTTGGCGGCGCCGATCATCACGTCCTCGAGTTCGGCAGCGGTCAATGGTGATGGTCAGGTCGGCGTCCAGGGCAGTATAGCCGGCGAGGTGGTGAGGGTGGCGTTGCTCATCTCGATGACGAACTTCTCGCCGTTGTCCGGCGTCACCAGGTTGATCTTGAAGTGCAGGCCTTCGGCCTTTCTGGTGTCCACCTGGATGCCCAGATAATCGAGGAACATCTCGGTGGTGGTGCCCCGCACAAAGTCGGGACTGCCGGCTTTGGCCGCGGCCACCGGGATGATGCCGTCCCGGAGCTCCTTGGCCCCGACGAGATAAATGTTGCGCAGGCCGGCGCCCTCGGCCTGGTAGCCGAGCTGCTCCCAGACGTCGGCCAGGAGGTCCTTGGCCTCCTGGTTCTGGGGCTCGGCGTAGACCAGCTTGTTCAGGATCTCCTGGGCTTCCCGGTACTTGCCCTGTTCGTAAAGCTCCCGGCCTTTGGGCATAATCTTGTCGGCGCCGCCCATCATCTCGACATAGAGCGGGGCGGAATCTTGCGGCGACAGGGGGAGCAGGGTGGCGGGATTGCAGTCCCAGAATCCCAGGTAGCGCTGGATGACGGCGCGGCTGTTGTGTTCATAGGTCCCATGGTAGCCCCGGGCGAACCATTGGTTCTGGAGGGACTCGGGGGCGGTTCGTAGACGTTGTGGACCTCATTGATGGTGACGCCGTTGTTGGCCAGATTCAGGACCTGGTTGTTGAGATTGGCGTACATGTCCCGTTCGCCGCGCAGCACTTCCTGAATGCGTTCGGTGCCCCAGCGCGGCCAGCTATGGGACTGGAAGAGGACCTCGGCCTGGTCGCCCCACTTGTAGAGGGCGATGTTGATGTACTTGGCCCAGGCGAGGGTGTCGCGCACCTGGGCGCCCCGCAGGGTGAGGACGTTGTGGAGGCCGGCGACGACGTTCTCAGCCAGCCAGAGGGCGTTGAAGTCGGGGAACCAGGTGTTCATCTCGGCGGGCGCTTCGGTGCCGGGGGTATTCTGAAAGACCATGTGCACCCCGTCGATTTCCAACTCTTCGATGGGCTCCATAATGACCCGGGTGGGAGGCAGGATGCCGACGTCGCCCACCGCCACGGATCTTGCCGATGGCCATGTCCACGTGGCCGAAGGGGTTGGCGGGCAGGGCGTCGCCGTAGGTGTAAACCTTGCGCCGCATCATGGCGTTCCCGGCATAGAGGTTCTCGGAGATGGCTTCGCGCATGAAGCCTTTGGGGGCGAGGATTTGCACCTTGCCGGCCTTGAGGTCGGCGTCACTGACCACGCCCCGGATGCCGCCGAAGTGGTCGGCGTGGGAGTGGGAGATAATGACGGCCACCACCGGGCGCGGCCCCAGTTTCTCGTTGACAAATTTCAGCGCGGCCCGGGAGGTTTCCTTGACGGTTAAGGGATCGATGATGATCCAGCCGGTCTTGCCCTTGATGAAGGAGATGACGGCCAGGTCGTAGCCGCGCACCTGGTAGATGCCGGGAGTGACCTCGTAGAGGCCGAAACTCATGTTCAAGATGGCCTGCCGCTGCAGGGACGGGTGGATGCTGTCGAAGTCCCGGCCCTGTAACAGGAAGTCGTAGCGACCGAGGTCCCAGGCCACGCCACCCTTATCATTCTTGATCATCCGGTAATCCGGGGACGGCGATGAAGCCATGCTTGGCCTCCTCAAAATCCCGCAGGTCGGCCAGGGGTAAAATCTGTCTCTGGTGCTGCTGGGCCTCGACCGTGTATGAGGATGGGGGTTTGCCCTTGGGGTGGAAATGCGCATGACCTTGGCATGACGGAGTATTACACATAGCTTAGTTCTCCTTTCTGTGGGAAGCATTAACATCTGAGGAATAAAGCTGGCAGATCCCTCATTTCATTGCGAGATGGCAAAAAAGCTTTTCATGGCGGCTCAATACACTATTACCGCCACAAAGGCAAATAAGCCGATAATTATCAGTAAAATCGCCATAATGAACACCAGGGGCCGAAACCCGGTATATTCAAAGTCATTCTGTTTAATATGTTGCAGAATATTCCAATGCTGGATTACGGCCGCCAACAGTCCCAGGACGCCCAGGGATATAAAACTTAACCCGAACACCAGGGCCACGTTGAGCATTTTCTCGAGGGTTGCTCACCAGCCCGGCGTTCAGAAGAATGGCTCGGAAATTGGCAATGGCAAAACCGAAGCCGATGAGGGAGAGGGTAGTGCGGACCCAGGCCATGAGGGTCCGGTCAGCCGCCTGGCGGCTGCGCTCTCTGGGCAAGTTCGTTGGACAGGTTCTTTTTTGGCGGTTGGTCATTCATAGTTGATCCTTTGTCGTAATGTCCGGGAAGAATCCCAAGCCGGTGGAATCTTATTGCCCCATTATTGGCGCTATTTCTTAAAACTGCCATTTAATATTGCCTGACAACCTCTTAAATCTGGCCTAGATTATAAAAATCAGGGATGAAGCACACCGGCTCGAACCAGGCCATTGAACAGATAGTGCACGGCCAGTGCGGCCTGCAGAACCGCTCAGGTTCAGGCAGCTTTGCTTTATCCGTTTACCTGCTTCGAAGTTAGTTGGCGCTTACTCCAAACTGCATAGGGAACCGCCAAGAGTCCTCCCAAAATCATATAAGCCAAAATCGTGGGGATAAAATGCTGCCCGTAGTCACTTAATTCGGCGAGAAATAGAGCGAGCCCGACGTTGCGCGCAATGCAGGCGGTGGCCAGGGCCGAGCGCTGGTCCCGGCGGGGGCCGCCCAGCAGGTGGCCGATGGTCAGGGAGACCACCACCATGAGCAGGATCGCCAGCATGGGCTAGCCCATCCCACATTGAGCATCGCCCGCAACTCGGGCACAAGTGCGAGAAGGAGGACCAGCATGAGAAGTAATAAGATGAACAGGATATTTGCCAGCAGGCGCACAGGCTTGCGAAGAACCTCGGCGAGCCCTGGGTGCAAACTGCTGGAGCGACAGACCAATCATCACCGGCAGGAAAGTCACCTGGGCGACTTGCCGGGCCACCTGGAACAGCGTTACTCCCTCGATGACGATCCCAAACAGAGAGGAAAACATAGCCAGGATGACCGGGGTAATCCCGACAGCAAGCAAAGCCAGCGTCAGTTGCAGGCTGGCAGTGTAGGTAGGATCTCCCCCTGCCATTTGGGACCGTTTGTAGGTGAGCGGTGCGCCCGGCGCCGCGGCTAACACCGCGAGGCCGGTGGCCGCGGCGGGCGGCAGGTCGAACACCCATAACAAGAGGAGCACCACCATGGGGACCAGGAAGACCACCAGCGACAAGGGAGCGGAGCAGCAATCCGGGCCGACGCCACAGAGAGATGAGTTGCTCAAAAGAGTGGTTGACCCCAAGGGCGAGCATGATGGCAAAAATTGTCAGGCTGACGAAATAGAGCAGGATGGGGTTGTCCATATTTAATATTTTTCCTCTTTGCTGCTTTGACCCTTGGAGGTTTTCGCCCGAGGTATTCAGACGTTGGTCAAACCCTTAAAAAAGCGGTCTCTTGGACCATTCCGGCGCCAGAATAACCGGAGTTAACGTTAGCCTGAGATTAAATTGGGGACCGGCAACCTCGGGGGTGATGGGGTAATATTGGAACTCCGCCCCAACCCTGACCGGCAGGGGACCCAGGTTAAACTTCCCGGTGCTCAGGGTTGCGCCCGTGGGCAGCAGGTATTCCAAAAACTTTACCATGGATTGAAACACTATCTTGGTATGTGACGTGTTAAACCAAGGGTAACGGGCTGTCGCCAGCCATTCGCCGGGAGGCTAAAGACACCATCACCCAGGTCCAGCCGCTGATGATAAGGTCGATGCCGATGAACAGAGCGATGATCCTCAGTCCGAAGTATTGCCATTGCTGCCAGATAATTAGGCCCAGAATCAAGGTAACGATACCGTTAAAGAGCATCCAGCCCCACTGGGGAAAGCGTGCGGTCACGGCGATAATGATGCGAAAAATACCGTCCAGAATGAAAAAGATGGCCATGACGAGGGCGAGGGTTATGGCGGTGGCCTTGGGGTTGGCCAACACCATCAAGCCGACGACGATGTAGAGGACGCCCACCAGCAGATTCAGGAAAAGCCCGCCCCATTCTTTCTTCCAGAAGGCATGGATGGCCTCGACGACTCCGGCAAAGATCATCAGCCAGCCTAAAAAAATCATGGAAAAAAGGGCAACCATGACGTAGTCGCCCAGGGCCAGGGTGCCCGCCAGGATCATGAAAATGCCCTTGGCCAGGAACCAGCCCCAATGCTGCCCGACTGCCTTCATATCCACCGCTTCAAGTGTAAAACCGTTCATGATAACAATCTCCTTTTTAATGTCTGCCAGAATAGGCCAATGTTGAAAATGGCGGCCAACAGACCAAAAATTCCCAGGGCCATAAAACTCACCCCGAAAATAATGGCGGTGTTAAATTTGTCCTGGGGAGGTTGATTAATCTGGAGGCCCCCAGAATTATGATACAATTCCTCGGAAAAAAAATAATAAATAATTAATTTATTTTACGTTGATATAAGACTGCAGTAGCCGTGGAGCCAGCAGAAAAGGTGAACTGATTCTCCCCCATCCTGTCTGCGAGGGTTTTTCCTTGGTTTGAGCTGATCGCCATAAATTTGCGGCGCTGGTCTTTAGTTGCGGGGAATTCATTCGGGAGTTACTGCGGCAGGAAGCGTCTGTCGGCACCGTATTCGATGGGGCCGGCAGTTGGGGATTCTGGCATATGGGGCAATTCGGCCGGGATTGATGAGGCCAGGTTCGGTGAATTGCCCTCTAAAACCCTGAAAAGAAAGAAAACCTGAATAAAATATCGCCGGCAATTGCGTTTTTTTCCTTAAAATGTTAAAGGGAAAGCGCAAAATTCTTGCCCTTATAGTTGTTGCCAAAAGTAATGTCTGATTCACCCCTCACCCTGACCCTCTCCCCTCAAGGGGCGAGGGGAAAATAACGGACAAAACTTTTGGCAATCGGTATAAACGCCAGCCTCGAAAGAGAATAGCTTTTCAGATTACAGTCAGGAGGAGCGGTGATGTCGTCGGACGCATGGTTGATGCTGGGGATTCTCATTACAATGTTCGCGTTTCTGGTCTGGGACCGATTCCCGGCCTGGCTGGTTTTCATGGGAACCTTGACGACGGCCATGACCTTGAAATTAGCCCCCGCCGAGGCGCTCCTGGCAGGATTCAGCAATACCGGAGTGATAACGGTGGCCGTGTTGTTCCCCGTGGCGGCCGGCATGTATGCCACGGGCGCGATATCTCTCCTGTCGCAGCGACTCATCGGCCGGCCCGGTTCCTTAACCTCGGCGCAGCTCAGAATCTTCCCGCCCATGGCCCTGGGCAGTGCGGTTTTGAACAACACGCCCATGGTGGCGATGATGATTCCGGTGGTCCGGGACCTGGCGCGCACCACCGGCTTGTCGGGTTCCAAAATATTCATGGGGCTGAGTTTCATGGCAATTCTGGGCGGCAGCATGACCCTGATCGGGACCTCGACAAACCTGATCATTGCCGGTCTGGTGTCAAACGCGGTGGAGAGAGGGGAACTGGCCGGGATGGCCCCACTTGCGGATATTCGATCCGATTTGGATTGGCCTGCCCGCGACTCTGGCCGGCTTCGCCTTTATGATCCTGGTGGGCACACGTCTCTTGCCGGATAGGGCGCAACAGGACGAGGCCGGCGTGCAGAAACGCCTATACCGAAGCGAACTGGCGGTGGAGAAAAATGCGTTCCTGGCCGGGAAGACGCTCGAGGAGGCGGGTTTTGCCCGGCCCATCGGCTACCACCTGGAATCGATGACGCGCCAGGGGACTCCGGTGGACATCGCGCCGACCGTCCGGCTGGAAGCTGGAGATGTGCTCACCTTCACCGCTCAGGCCGACGTGCTGCCCGGACTGTGGACGACTCTGGGCATGGTGCCCGTCTTCGCCACCAGTATGAGGACCCAGCGGCACCAGCATCACCTCGTGGAACTCGTCATATCCACCCAGGCACCGGCCATCGGGCACCGCCTAGCCGACCTGCCGCGGCCCGATAGTCCCTACGAATTGATGTTGGTGGGAATTTCGCGCCACGGCCAGGCGCCGCGGCAGCCTTTGGCGGAGCTTCGGCTGGAACCCGGCGACGCCGCCATCGTCGAAGTCAATGAGGCCTTCTTTTACGAGAACCGCCGGGAAACTGACTTCACCTTGACCCGGCGCTTGGAAGGATACCGGGTGCAGCGGGCGGACAGGGCCCTGATCGCCGGGGTGATCACCGCAACAATGGTGGCGGCGGCAGCCTTCGGCCTGATGAGCATGCTCAATGCGGCGCTGCTGGCCACCGGGGCCATGCTCCTGACCGGCTGCCTGACCGGCAACAGGGTGTGGCGCAGCCTGGACTGGCAAACCATCGTGGTTATGGGCGCCGCGGTGGGCTTGGAAGCCGCCGTCACCGGCAGTGGCTTGTCCGCGGCTCTCGCTCAAGTTATTGCCAGCATTGGCGGCAGCAGTCCGATGCTGGCGCTCAGCGTCATCTATGTGGGAACGATCATAATGACGAACATCATTACGAACGCGGCCGCGGCCGCGTTCATGTTCCCGGTGGCTTTGTCCCTGGCGACCAGCCTGGGGGTGAGTTTCATGCCCTTCGCGATGATCTTGATGAGTGCCGCCTCCTGTGCCTTCATCAACCCCGCAGCCTTTCAAACGAACCTGATGGTCCAGGGGCCCGGCGGGTATACGTTCGGGGATTTTGCCCGAGTGGGGGTGCCGCTCACTATCATAGTCGGCGCAGTGGTGCTGGCGCTGGCACCGTTGGTGTATGGATTTTAGCAACAAGAAGTAACTTTTGAGGTTAGCTCGAGATCAGAATGTAGGAAACTATGAGGCGAAGCGATGATTCAGGCCGACTTCGAGGGGCCTTCCCTCATCTCTCGTGCAGTTGCGCACGCCTTAATATTAACGCGCCCGTGGGCACTAGCTTGCCATGTCCGAGAATTATCGTCTAATACCAGGTTGCGATCAAAGAGGTATGATAATCCCCCCTCACCCTAACCCTTCCCCCCGCAAGCGGGTGGAGAGGGGATAAGAACTAAAATTACTCATTTGAAGGCGACTTGGTATAATACTAATTCGCTGTCAAAATGCACATTTAGTTTTAACGGGATTACTTTTGGGATTGCACAGGCTGGAAAGCCTATGCCACCATTTGATTACACATTGGTATAAGTGGTAAAAATGCTCAATATGATCTGGAGACTGCAGCCTGTTGAAACGGTGCCAGGCAACCAATTGGCCCTGAAGAAAACTAGAACTGCCACCGGAACCCGGCACTTATAAAGTGCGGGGTGTAATTCCCCCGCCCCACTTCAACGTTATAGTTTGCCTGAACAGTCAGATTTTTTTTCAAGCTCACGGCTACCCCGGCCCCCAGGACGGCAAAATCCCGCTGGGGGGAGTCGGTAGTAACGTTAAAGGTGCTGCCGGACTGGGACAAGCGGGCATCCAGCCCCCGGCTGTGATTGGCGAATTCGTGCTGGTAGAAGGCCGAGACCTGGGGCAGCATCAGGGCCTCTTTGATTTTAAAGGGACATGACAGCCGGGCCCCGAGGCCGCTCTGCAGGGAATCGGCGTTTTGCGAGTTCACGTGCAAATTCAAAGAATCGGCGCCGGTCTCGGTGAAGCCAGGCACCCAAGCCTTGGTATAGAACAGGGTGGCGGCGGGAGTCAGGATGATTTTTTGAAGTTTAAGATCATAGCCGGTTTCCACAGCGGCATTGACCTGGCTGCCGTTTGCCGAACCATTGGCCGTCCGGTTGATACCGCCGAAGGTCAGGTTACGGTTTAGACCGTAGAGGTTCAGGGTGTAGCCCACAGACCCCATGGCATAGAAGTTGCCGGGGAGGTAGGCGGCGTAGGTGTAAAAGGGGATGCTGTTGACCTGGGCGGCGCCAGCGGAATTCTGATATGAGGCACTGGTGTGATAATAGCCGGACCCCACCCCCAAGAGCAGATCATCCCGGAGGCGATAGTCGGCGCCGCAGTTAAAGCCGAAAATGTCAAAATTGTAGCCCGTCTGGTTGGCGGAACTGTCCCGTGATCCCAACGTGGCCACGAAATCCGCATAGACCCCCCAGAGTCCGGAGTCTTGGGGTGCCGAGGGCGCCCCGGAGACCAGGCCCCCCAGATCGGCGCCGTTATAGGCCAGCATCAGCCCTTCCAGGCGGGAATAGGAGAGGTTGAAGGATCCCAAACCGCCGCCAGACAGGGAGGGAGGACTCCCCTGGCGCCAGCGCTGGTAGGACAAACGGTTCGACAGACTGCGCCACTGCATCATGGCTCCGGCCAGGCTCAGGGCCGGCAGGGCGCTGGCCTGGTCAGGTGGATATTTGTTGATAGGCATTGGCGACGGCACTCCCCGTGGGCAGTTGGGCAATAGTATCCAGCATGCCGGCCAGGTCACCTGTGGCAGATGAGTTAATCGCATTGAGGATGCGGCCCACTTTGGACTGGTTTGACGTCAGCGGTAAACCGGGGTTGGCGAAATCGGGCCAGGCCGCGAGGTCAAAGCTGGTGGGCAGATACCGGGGCTGCCAGAACATAATCGGCGTGAGCTGTTGATTGGTGAGAGTGTCGAAGGTGCCGGTGAGGCCGCCGGTGGCGGTAATGACTCCGGGGAATACCTGGTTGCGGGCGGGCTTAAAGCCACCCAGGAGGGTTGGGGAGATGGCTCCGGCCAGGCCGGCAGTGCCGGGAACGCCGGTGACGTTGATCCGGTCATAATTGCCGGGGGCGGCGATCTCGACAGCAAAAGTGGCGCCAGCAATTTGGGTATAGGTCCCCACGATGTTCAGGGTGCCCGGGGAAGCGCCGGGTTGACCAGGCCCCGGTTGGTCAAGCTGCCGATGAGGGGGCCGGTCCCGCCCAAGGCGGCGCCTTGGTTCACCACGACAGTGCAGCCGGCGCCGACCGTGCCCAGAGTGCTGGACAGGTTTAGCGTGCCGGCCGCAACAGTATAGGTTCCCGAGAAGCCGGAGCCGTCGCCCTGATGACTAGTCGTCCCCACCCCCGTATGCATAAGGTTGCCGCTGCCGCTCAAAGTTCCCGTATGGGTGAATATTTTGGCGTTATCCAGAGTCGAGGTCGTCCCGGCGGTTAGGTCAAAGCCATTGGGCCAAGAGGTCTGGGGGTCGATGATTTGCAGGGTACCACCGAGAAACGTGAGATCACCATAAGGGGAATTCGTGCCCAGCCACAAGGTAGTCCCGGCGTTTACCGTGGTAGCTGTCCCAAGGTCCATTTGGCCTGGCTCGTCTGGTATAGAGGCCCCAATGCGGACCGACACCACCTGGCTCATTTTTGTCAGGTTCATCAAAGGATGAAAAGAGATAGGTAAACAGTTTATTCGCGGTATTCGCCCAGATGGCATATTGCTCGATATAGGTCTGTTCGTTGGGGAGAGCGGCAGTCTGACTGGGAATCCCGGTGTAATGGCCATCAAGGAGCACCTGGGGAGCCGTCGCTGGGCCAGCCGGTCTCGCCGATACGAATTTTGCCGACTCCATAGTTGGCGACCAATTGGTTGTAGTCTGCTAAAAAACGACTTTGCCAGTTCTTTAAAGGTGTCGGCCCCAGCCTTGGCAGCCGTCCCACCCTGGTAACCGGGTCCATCCCAATACGGGTAGATATTGGCCAGGGCATAGCTTGAACAGGCATTGACCAGATTGGGATGGCCGGCCAGGACTCCCCAGGTCTGGCAGGTGGTTACCGCTACCCCTATGCCACTGAGTTTGGCTGTGGCATAGTTTATATAGCCGATCAATTGGGCTTCAGTGACATTCCCTAAATTTTCGTTGCCCACAACCACGGCGTTCACCGCACTGGGGTAAGCTTTAGCGTTTGCTATGGCCGATCCAGTTCAGATTGGGAGGCAGTCTGATTGCCCGGGGTCAGAGCCACTCCCAAGGCGACCTGGGATGGAAGTTGACGGGTGGGCCAGGTTATACGCCGCCACCCGGCCGGCCACGGCGTTTTCCGGACTAGCGGCTCCAAAGAGACTGTTATACGTTCTGATATACCCGAAGTGCGGACCCAGAAGAGCCAGATCACTGTCAATCTCAGCTATCGATTGAGGAAATCCCTTATAATTGACGGCAATAAAATTCCTGTCCCAGGCCGCCAGAGAAAGGTCGACAGAACTCAGGAGACAAGCAAGGAGCGTGACAAGGATTCTTTTCATACTAGGCCTTCCTGGCAGGTTCAACTGGCTTGAGGTTGACGGACAATTTAATCGACAACTGGTTAGCACGAATCCACAAGTCCTTTATCTCAGATGGCGGGTCATGGCAGGCCGCATGGAAACACTAGTATCTGTTGGACGGAGGAGTGTCAGCCTGGGATAAGGACAGGTGGTAGCGCACCCAGAGCACAATGAAAATGACGCTGGGAACGGCCAGGTCATTGACCCACAATCCGGGCCGACGTTATAGGGAGCGAGATTGCCTTGCATGATCATCTCCTTGAGGTGCCCAGAAGCGCAGCCCAGCAGGAAGATGGCATACCCGAGGCCGGTGGCGGTGCGCTAAATCCCCCGGGCTGCCAGAGGCAGAGGATTCCCAGGACCCCGAAGGCCAGGTTGGCCACGGCCACTTCAAACTGAAAGGGGCTGGGTTGCCAGCCGATCTTCAGGGCAATTTCCTGGGCTTTGAAGGTGTGACCCAGGAAACCTATTAATCCTCCCACCCGGGCAAAAATTACCAGCAGGTAGAGAAGCACCACCTCCACGCCCCTGGCCCCGGTGACCGTCGTTTTCCCAACCACAGATGGAGAGCGGTTGCCGCGGCCACGGCCACAGAATCGAGGTACCAGAGCATGGCAAGTCCTTCCCGGGTTGGTGATCTTCCCCTATCTCTTGAAATTAGGCGGCAACCTTGGCCATTGCAGTTAAAAAACGATTTTGGGGACCTCTCTCACTGGGTTAACCCGTCCTTTGCCTTTTTTTAGCCTCTAAAAGCTGAATTTTCTATCGACAAAAACATCAATTTCAATGAATTTATCATCAGGCCGGGCAGGTTTTGAGGCCTCGTGGTGAAGGCAACGTTTGAGCCAATGGAGTTCAAGCTGGCGCAGGCTGAAGCCTGCGGCTACCAGGGATAATTGCTCCTTCTCTTAGAAAAGTGAAATATTACCACATGAGAACTTTCGGCAATGGGTCTATTCACTCCGGCAGCAGGTAGAGGTAATAATTTTCTGTGGGCACCAGGCTGTGGGTGAATTGCTGCAGCAGAATCACCGGGAACTGGCCCGGGGGCAATGGATAATTTAAGAGCAAGAGGGCAGCTTGGTGATGTTGACGGCTTAACTCGGCTGCTTGTTGCAGCAATTCTTCAGGCTCCACCTTTGGTTTTCTGGCCTGGTTCCAGATAATAAAAGACCCCCAGCGGCGGCTGGCGGGATAATATATATCGCAGCCCAGGCAGCCGGCCCGCAGAGGCGGCGTCATCAGAATTTTTATCTAACCGATCCCTTTTGGAGGGCGGGCGCGGAGGCCCGCCCACCGTAATTATTCAAGGGGAAATTCAAGTTACAGAGGTTGAATAGAGCAATTCGGGCAGAGGCCATAAAACCTGGGCCAGCGACGAGTTAATTTCTTTGAATCTTTAGGAAATTAATTTGACTTAACGGGTGGCAAGCTGAGAAAAAAAATACTTTTGTGAAATAAAGAGGTCATTGACAGAGAAGGAAAAAACGGATAGAATGGTCACAATTATCCATT
>CAVZSK010000018.1:0-41819 GCA_963777875.1 uncultured delta proteobacterium
AGTATGGGCCTGTTAATGGAGTGCCCGGAGTGCAAAAAGCGGAATAGCCAGAAGGCCAAAAACTGCAAATGCGGTTTTGCCCTGGCGAAGTTTTCGGGGCGGGTATGGTGGATTGAATATTATGACCCCGACAAGCGACTGAGGCGGGAGCGCATCGGCCCCAACAAGGCGGCGGCGGAGCAGAGGTACAGGGAAGTGATGAGTGCCAGGACGGAGGGCCGGTATATAAAGAAAAGCCCGGATGTCCTAACACTCTTTAAGGAACTGGCGGCCTGGTATCTGGATTTGCCCGAAGTCAAGGTCAAACGCAGCTATAAAAAAGATCAAATGCACTGCAAAAGGTTAATAGCTCAATTTGGGGATCGACTGCTTAAGGACATTACCCCGACCATGGTGGAAGCCTACAAACAGGAGAGGTTATGTGCAATTTCCTTCCTGGGTAAGCCCACCAAACCGGCCACGGTGAACAGGGAGTTGACTACGTTTAAAACCATCTTTAACAAGGCTGTGCGTAATGGCAAAGCCGACCGCAATCCAGCCCAAGGGGTAAGACAGCTAAAAGAGAACAATGCCAGAGACAGGATTTTAAGCCTGAAGAGAATATGTCCGGCTACTGGCTCATTGCCCGGCGCACCTAAAACCTGTTGTAAAATTAGGCTATTTAACCGGCATGAGGCGGGGGGAAATCCTGGGCTTAAGGTGGGGCCAGATAGACCTAAAAGAGGGGTTCATCAAGTTGATGGCAGAGGATACCAAGACCAATGAGGGGCGGTTTGTGCCCCTTAAAGGGGAATTGGTGGAGATGTTCAAGGCCATGCCCAGGGGCTTACCGCAGATAAGTGTCTTTCTAAAAAACGGCAAGCCCATAAACTCAATACGAGAAAGCTTTCAGTCTGCTTGCCGAAGGGCGAATATAATGGACTTCACTTTTCACGATCTCCGGCATACCTTCACGACTAACATGAGGCGAGCGGGTGTTCATGATTCTGTGATTATGGCGATTACCGGCCACAAAACTACGGCAATGTTTTTGAGATATAACACTGTGGGCAAGGATGAACTGAGAGCGGCTGTGGGGGAGAAAATTTGACGGATAGACACCTATATGGACACCTAAGGATTTTTCAGACACAAAAAGAGGGGTTGGCGAAAGTGCTAACCCCTTAATATTCTTGGTGCCTAGGGCCGGACTCGAACCGGCACGGGGATAAACCCCGAGGGATTTTAAGTCCCTTGCGTCTACCAATTCCGCCACCCAGGCAGGGGGTGGGAACTAAAGCCGTGGCCAGAAGGAAGGGCTGAGGCACCCCTTACCTGAGGATCAATGTTGTTGAATTAAGCTCAATCTATGAAAATCCCCCCAATCCCCTTTAAAATAAGGGGGACTTGAAAGGCACCGGTCACCGTGCGGGTACGCTGGGGATTAAAAAACTATAATATTTTAATCTAACAGCAACAAATTAGCAAGAGGTTGTTGCGAAATGTCGGGGAATTCTTTTGATGGCAGGGGAGGGGGGCGGTGGTGTCGAAAAATCTTTGACAGCAGTAGGCAATTAATTCATCATATGTTAATATTAAAATTCGCCTTTTTACTGAGAAGGGCGGGACCAGCAAACAATCATGGCTTGAGGAGAGACCCGGCATGGAACCCAGAATCGACCTGTTGACCCTGCAGATGAATCTGCCGTATTACAACCTGAAAGAGAAGTTGGGCCGCAAGGTGGAAATCGACTGGCGGGCGGAGTGGGAACGTTTCGACGCCAAAAAATTGTTCGATTTCGATCCGGCCGGCATTCCGGAAGCGGAGCTGGAGTCCATGCGAAAACGCCAGGACGTGCTGATGGACGGCAATCAGGCGGCCATTTCCGTTTTGACCCGGTTAGTGGACGGGTTGTGCGGCTATCCCATTACGCCCTCCACGCCCATTGCCGAGACCTTTGCCAAGGCTTCGGCCATGGGCAAAAAGAATATTTTCGGCAATGAATTAATGTATTTCCAGCCCAGCGACGAGCTGTCGGCCATTGTTGCGGTGGAGGCCATGGCCTGCCAGGGGGGCCGGTACGCGGACAACACCTCGTCCCAGGGGCTGTTGCTCAAGACGAAAAACCTCTTTTCGGTGGCCGGCAAGCGGCTGCCGGTGGTGATGACGGTGATGGCCCGGGAGGTGAACAAAGGCTCTTTGAGCATTCACGGCGGCCACACCGATTTCTATGCGGTGCGCAACGCCGGGTGGGCCCAGTTGGTGACGGGGGACAACCAGGAACTCCACGACCTGCTGCCCATCGCCTACAAGGTGTCGGAAATGCGGCAGGTGATGCTGCCCTGCATGGTCATCGGCGACGGTTTTATCAAGAGCCACGCCATCGAGAATATTAAAGAATTGTCGGACGATTATCTGCGTTATTTTGTGGGGGCCCCCAACCGCTTCTACCAGCCGAATTTTTCCTACCCGACTCTGACCGGCACCTTCACGGACACCGACCTGACCATGGAAGGGCAGATCAGCCAGGATTTCGCCTACCACTTTATGCGCAAGGCCTATATTGCCGCGTTTAACACGGCCAACAAGATTTTGGGGACCAACTACAAGGTGGTGGAGTGTTACCGCACCGAAGACGCGGATATGGTGGTGGTCCTGCTGGGGTCGGCGGCCGGGGTGGTGAAGGACGTGGTGGATTATTACCGGGATGCCCGGGGCTATAAAATCGGCGTGGTGCGGCCGGTCTTATTTAATCCGGCCTGTTACGAGGAACTGGCCTACGGGGTGCGCAACGCCCGGGTCATCACGGTTTTGGAGCGGACGGGAACCACGCATAACCAGTTGCTGTTGGCCGACCTGCAGGCAGCCTTGCAGATCTCGCTGCGGGCGGGCCGGGAAGGCAAGGCCGAACATCAGATCTACGGGCGGGACACCATGCCGACGCTGCTCCACGGCGTCTATGGCCTGGGCAGCAAGGACTTCAACAAATACGACGCCGCGGCCGTGGTGGAAAATATGGCCGCCTGCTTTGAAAAGAAGCGGGGCGGTTTTCTGCGGGATTTCTCGGTGGGGGTGGAAGGCCCGTACACCTTGAAACCGGCGCCGCTGCCGGGTTACCCGGAGCGGGAGTTGGGCATGACCTTCATCGGCATCGGGGCCGAAGGGGTGAAGACGGCCCTGGAGTCGGCGGCCCTGGTGTATGCGGAAGAGAGCGAGGGGCACACGAATTTTATCCAGACCGGGGCCCGGTACGGCGCGGCCCGGAAGGGTTCGCCGGTGTTCATGAATCTGCGCATCAGCCCGCTGCCCATCCGCAACAGTTCGGAACTGACGGAGCGGGACGTGCTGGCCTTTTTCAACGAAAAGTTTCTGGAAGGCCAGATTCTGCGGGAATACGTGGGCTCCCTGAAGGAAAACGGTCTGCTGGTGGTCAACAGCCTCCGGGACCAGGAAGAGATCATGGCTTCCTTCCCGCCCCAGGTGCAGACCTTAATCAAGTACCGGAAGATCCGGCTGAAGGTCATCGACGCCACCTGGGTGGCCCTGAAGCAGATGAACAAAAATCTTCCCGGGGCTCCGATCCTGGGCCTGATCAATAAAGAGACGGGCATTCTGCCGGAGAAGGACTTCGAGCAGCGCTTCAAACGGATTTTAAGCCGCAAAATGGGGAAAAAAGGCACCGCGGTTATCGACACGAATATCTCGCTGCTGCAATACGGGGCTGAGAAGGCCGGCGGGGGCAAGGGGTCGGAAGGGGCCAATGGTCTGGCGGCCATCGAGGCTCACGGGGCCGGGTACAAACCGCCGCTGCCCGAGGACTTCGGTCAAGCTCCCGGGACCTCGGGGCTGCCGGTGCGACTTAAAGGAAAAGGATGAACTGGGGGCCATCAAACCGGTGAACCTGATTCCCAATTATCAGGAAATTTTTTACCTGGAGATGGTGCACCCGCTCATGGAAGGGCGCAAGGTGAGCTGGGACCATTTCCTGCCGATTGTCCCGGCGGCCACCACCCGCTATCGGGACATGAGTTTCATCAGCACCCAACTGCCGGTCTGGGACGCCTCCAAATGCACGGCCTGCGGCACCTGCACCGCGTCCTGCCCGGATTCGGCCCTGTTCTGCACGGTGACGGAACGGCCTATTCCGCCGGAATATGAGGGCTTCTTCAAGATGTTTAAGAAGCCGCCCAAAGGGGTGCCCTGGGACCAGTTTGCCATGAATATCGACGCGGTGCCCAGCGCCTGCAAGGGCTGCGGGGTGTGTGCGGCGGTCTGTCCCACGGACGCTTTGCGCATGGTGGACAAGTTAAAATTGACGGACCGGGATGTCCTGCCGGAGCCGTGTAAGGAATTTGACAATACCTACGGCCTGGCGCCCCACGTGAACCAGATGACGCCCATGCACCAGGCGTTGTTTGTTTTGTCAAAAATGTATCCGGGCAAACATACCTTGTGTCCGGGGTGCAGTGAGCCGACCATCAATTTGCTCACCTTTTTTGCCGCGGAATCGCTGCGCAATAATCCCCAGGGCATCGCCACCTTCTACCAGGGGATCAAGATTTTGTCGGATAAGACCCAGCGGGCCATCGAGCACATGCTGGACTACGGTTTTAATATTTACACCATCAACTCTACCGGCTGCAACCAGGTGTCGGAGTTGGGGAATCCTTTCAACACCAGGCTGTACCAGGCCGGGCATTACGGCTTCGGCACGGCCTCGGCCGCGGCTCTGGGGTCCAAGTTCAGTCTGGACCAGGCCTATGAGAACCGCTATAACAACGTGCTCACCAAGGTCATCGTCTTTGCCGGCGACGGGGCGATTTATGACATCGGCAACGGGCCGTTCAATCACGCCCTGGGCGAAAACTTCGACATCACCTGGGTCATCTATAACAATGAAGGGTACATGAATACCGGGATGCAAAAATCCGGGGCGACCCGGTTTGGCAGCGACCGCTCCACTTCTCCCATCGGGACCAAATTCGCCGGGCAAGACCACGCTGCACCGCCGGCTCATCAGCCAGGCCATGGCCATTTCCCACGTCTACGCGGCCAAGCTGACCATCGACAACCCCATGTATGCCATCAAGATCCTGAAAGAAGCCATCGCCTATAACGGTCCGTCCATGGTGGAATTCTTCTCCTTCTGCCCCCAGGGGCATCAGAGCCATGACTGGGCCGGGCCCCTGGTCTCCCGGATGATGGTGGAATCCCGGAAGTGGCAGGTGGCGGTGCGGCGGCCCTTCCAGAAGGTGGATATTTCCGGCAACCCGGAGCCGGAAAACATCTATCCCCTGGAAGGCAAATCTTTCAAGAAGAACATCAAGCGGGAAGCGGCCACGTTCTATGATGTGGTGAGCATGCTGGGGCAGTATAACCAGCATATCCGGACCCAGGAGAGCGGCGATATCCCGGAAATTATCCGCATCAACGAAACGGTGAGCCTCTTCAGGTGGCTGCGGAACCAGTACATGGCAGGGTACCGGGACACCATGCCCTCGGAAGAAGAGGTGGAGCGCATCGTGGCCGAGCGGTATCAGTTGTAGGAGATTAAAAAGGCAGGCAGCAATCAGCATGCAGCCAGAGATTGATTATCCGCCCGGTTCCCGGAGTTCCCTGGGAACCGGGTTTTTTGGGGTGATCTGAGAAAAGGTCTTGTCAACCCAGGCAGTTTGTGGTAACAAAAGACAATCGTTATATAATTACTCATTTGGTTGATATTATTAGCTATTTATTATTCTGGGGAAGGTCGGATGATCTGACCGGCATTTGGTTAATCTGACAAAAGCTCGAAAGGGTAATGCTTGGGGAGAGGTATGAAAAGAATCTGGTTATTGTTGGTAGTGCTGGGAATCTTAATGGTTGTGGGGGGATGCGCCAAAAAACAGGTTGTGACCAAGGCGCTGCCGGTGGTAGAGGAAATGGAGGAGGAGGAAGAAATCGATCCGGAGTTTGTCGCTGATCGGGAAGTGGTCAGAGAGGTTTTGGCGAGGGAAAGCACCTGGGGCGTCCGCAACCCCACGGTTTTGGTGGTGCGCAAACAGACCCGCAAGATGTCCGTTTTTAAAGGGATGAAGCCCATAAAATCCTATCCGGTGGTCCTGGGGCACAACCCCCGGAACGACAAGATGGTGCAGGGGGACCGGTGCACGCCGGAGGGAGTCTACCGGGTGGTGACCAAATATCCGCATGCCAAATGGAGTAAATTCATTCTCTTGAATTATCCCACGAAGCAGAACTGGCTAAAGTTTGCCGAGGCCAAAAGACGCGGTCAGATCCCCTGGGACGCCCAGATCGGGGGCGACATCGGCATTCACGGCACCGAGAGTGACTATAAAAATATCCTGGGAGAAAACTGGACGTTTGGTTGTGTGGCTTTGAAAAACAAGGACGTCAACGAACTGTATCGCCTGGTGCAAACCGGGTCGATTGTGGTGATCAAACGGCATTAGGGCAACCACAACCGGTGATGTACCTTTCCAAGTCCTCGTTCCCAAGTTGCACTTGGGAACGTTTTTTTCTGACTTGGAGTATTAGGCAAAGGTTAGCTTGGCGACGAGGGGACGCGCCCAAGTGACAACGTGGGCGCGAGACGCGAACAGGGTATGAGAAGCTGTAGCAGAGGTCGGGAAGCGATGATCAAGGTGGAGGATTTTCGGGCGGGACGGGAGGGTGTGCCCTTTTCTTGTGTGGACGAGATTCCGGAATGCTGTTTTCGCTGCAGTTTTCTGGTGTACCAGGAGGCGGCCTGCTCTTGGCCGTATTATTTTTGCGGGTATAACCTGCCGGACCGGATCAATCAGGACGAACCGCGTGCCTGGGGGAGAACCGTGAGCCGTGAGCGGTGGGAGGAAAGAAGCTTGAGGTGGCGGGGTGAGGGAATAGTGTGCCATCAAGCCGGCAGGCGCGGTTTCACCCAGGCAATGAGGCTGGCAAAGGTTTGGGCCCAGGCCGGGGTGTGGTCCTGTTGGGTGAAGATATGGGCCAGTTCGTGGCACAAGGTGATGAGGCGTTGTCCAGGGGGATATAACAGGATGGTTCTGTGGTCATGGTAGGCCTCGGCCAGCAGGCAGGTGTCGTCCTGCCAGTAGAGGCGCCAGTTGGACCGGGCCTCAGGGTTTTCCAGCAGCGGTACGGGCGCCTGGTCAAAGGCCGTGCAGATGGTGGCGGCCCAGACCCGGAGTTCGGCAAAGGCGAGGCTGGCCGTTAAGGCCGGGGGATACTGGCGGCACTGGAGGCACCAGACCTGGCCGTCGCACACCAGGTTGGCGTGATCGGCCAGTTCAAGCCCGCAGCCGCAATCAGGGCACACAAGAGCGTTTTCGGTTTTCGGTTTTCGGTTTTCGGTTAAGGTCACGTTAGAAGCATAGAGCCCTAACCCCCTCCCAGACGCGGCAGAGAGGAGGGGAGGGGATTAAGACTGGTATGGTCTTGAGACTGATAAAGGGCTGCTGGGGGCCGGAGTCGGCGGAGTTACCCGGCAGCCATAATTTTGTCGAATTCCGCCGCCGTGACGGCCGGCGCCGTGCTAAAGGCAATGCCGGTCATTTTGTTCAGGGCCACGGATAGCTGCATGGCCTGTTCCACGCCGGGCAGGGAGAGGATAAAAACTAAATCGTGGTCTCCCAGGGTGGCATACATACCCTGGACGTCGCCGCCGAATTTTTTAATGGTATCGACGATCTGTTGGGTTCTGCCGGGGCTCATGCCTTTCAGGGCTTCGGCGGAGTACTTGCCGAACATGATAAAAGTCGCCATGGAGGATCTCCTTCTAATGTAACTGGCTGAACAGGTTAGGTCCGAATTTTCCAGGATACAATAAAACCAGAAACCGGAAACTGAAACCGTATTACTGCCCCAACCGGGAGTCCACGGCCTTCCAGTCGATATTTTTGAAAAAGGCTTCGATATACTCAGCTCTTTTCAAACCGTAGTCAGGTATAAAGGCGTGTTCGAAGACATCCATGATGAGCACCGGGCGGGCGCCGGCCAGATGGCCGACATCATGTTCATTGATCCAGGTATTCATCAAGCGTCCGGTGGCCGGGTCCTCGTAGAGCACCACCCAGCCGATGCCCCGCATGGCGCCGGTGGCTTTGAAATCAGTGGCCCAGGCCTCGACGCTGCCGAACTGGTCGGTCAAACGCTTGGCGATTTTGCTGTCCGGGGCCATCTGACCGTTTCCCCCCAGGTTGCCGAAATACAGTTCATGCAGGCGCATGCCGTTGAATTCCCACCCCAGCCGGCGCTTCATTTCCGCATAGGCCGGGGTATTGTTGGCAATGCTGCTCAAGTTTTCCAGCAGGGCGTTGGTATTCTTGACGTAACCCTGGTACAGGGTAAAATGCAGCTCCAGGGCCTGATCGCTGAAACCCGGCATGCCTTTCAAGCGGCTGAAATCCTTGGCGCTATAGGGGGAGGGCGCGGCGCCGGCACTGCTCAGGGCGGCGGCCAGAACCAGGGTCAGAAACATCGTCAAGGTGCATGTCTTGGTAAGGGGCATGGTTACTTTCCTTTCTCTGGGGCCGTGTCGATGTTACCAGGGGACCTGAAACGGTCCCGGCACGGCAGTAAAAATTAGATGACAGGGTGCTCACGTGGCCGGACTCGGCTGAGCTTCCCCTGCTTCGACAATAGTATTATGATATCATGTCATAAAGAAAAGGGTAAGAAAAAAGCCCGGGTAGCCCGGGGAGAAATTGCTCAGGAGAGTTGCGGCCCTACGACGGCAGAGCCAAAAGTATCCGGTCCAGGTTGTGGCCAGGGTTAAGATTTATTACAATTGCCCGGTCCAACACCTTGACAAAAAATAAGGTGGAGTTTATATATTATAGATTATTACGTCGGGCCGTTAACTCAGTCGGTAGAGTATCTGCCTTTTAAGCAGAGAGTCGTTGGTTCGAGTCCAACACGGCCCACCAAGAGAGATACGTCCCCATCGTCTAGCCTGGTCCAGGACACCGGCCTTTCACGCCGGCGACCGGGGTTCAAATCCCCGTGGGGACGCCACATGAAAATCAAGGGGTTAGCAAATTACGGCTAACCCTTTTTTACGTGCTTATCCCCTTTGCCACTGAGATTCGCTGACGGCTGCAGGAATGGCAGGATAAGAATTAACGGGTAAATATTTCCTTGAAAAACAATTGCATGGCCTGCCAGGAGCGGGTCGCGGCTTTGGGGTCGTAGGCAACGCCCTTGGTTTTATCGCTGCCGGCAGCCGGGTTGGCAAAACTGTGGACCGCGCCGCCGTAGAAGTTCATCTGCCAGTCTGCTCCCCCCTGGCGCATGGCGGCTTGAAAGGCGGCAATGTCTTCCGGCTTGATATGGGGATCCTCGGCTCCATGCAGGATGAGAAAACTGGCCCGGCACTTGGGCCAATCTTCGGGTTTGGGGACACTCAGACCGCCGTGAAAGCTTACGACCCCGAGCACCGGGGCGCCGCTGTAGGCCAACTCCAACACGGTGGTCCCGCCGAAGCAGAAGCCGATGGCCGCCAGACGCTTGGGATCGACTAACTCGTGCGCGGCCAGAACCTTAAGCGCTGCCTGAGCCCGTTCCCGCATTAAAGGGGTGCTCCTGACATGACCTGCCAAACGTCGAGCCTCTTCCCGGTCCTCGGTAACCTTGCCTTCTCCGTACATATCCGCGGCCAGGGCAACGTATCCCAATTCCGCCACCTTCTCGGCCCTCTGTCTGGCAAAGTCGTTCAGACCCCAGAATTCATGGACCACTAACACTCCGGGTCTTTTCCCAGTAATGGCATCATCGTAGGCCAGATAATTTTTTAAAATGGTGCCGTTATGATTAAACGGGATAACCTGAGTGACCACCTTGGCGGCTGCCGGGCTCCCGAGAAGACAGCTGAAAAGAATTGCCAGCAACAGATGCATGGGATTCTCCTTTTTCGGAGAGAAAAGTTTCATAAGGGAGATGTGGAAATATCCCATCTTCCGGGCAGGTTTGCCACCGGCCCGGAAGACGGGGATAGTGATGGCGTGGTCTAAGCCAGCGGAATGCGGATTTTCTGGCCGGGGTAAATCAGGTCCGGATTCTTAATGACTTCCCGGTTGGCTTCAAAGATCCGGGGATATTCCGACCCCTTGCCATAGAATTTCTGGGCAATGGCGGACAGGGTGTCGCCGGACTTGATGACGTAGTACTCCACCTTGCCCGAGGCCGCCGGGGCGGTTAGCTTATCGGCTTGCACCTCCTTGACGCCCTGGAGGTTGCCCACCATCAAAATGGCCTTTTCTTTGGCCTCGGCGCTGGAAGCTTCACCGCTGAGGGTGGCGATGCCGTCCTTGACCGTGACCTGGAAGTCGTTGACGCCGGGATTATCTTCTTCGAAATAACCCTTGATTTTATCCGCCGCTTCCGCTTCCATGCCGAAAATTTTCTTGCCGATGTTGCCCACAAAATCAAACAATCCCATGTGTCAGATCCTCCCGTGTTAAATGTGGTTAACTGTTACTAAGGGTATTTCTACATCTTTACGTCAAGCTCCAGTTGCAGATGCTTTGCCATGCAACCGAAAACTGGAAACCCTGTTAAACCATTCCCATGGTCTTTTCCAGATTGGACACAGCCTGGGTGGGGAGACCAAGGCCGGCGGACAGATTTTGCATGTAGGATTGTTCGGCCGGCGTGTCCACCTTAATGGCCAGCAATGAGGCGGCGTAGAGTTCCGCCCCCAGTTGCGGGTTTCCCTGGGCCGCGGCGACGATGGCTTCGGTTTCCATGGGTTTGGTCATTTCCGCCATGACAAAGTTCAGGGCAGGTTTATCCGCGCCGGCCTCTTCCAGTTTGCCGATGATGCGCTGGACTTCGCCCTGGTCGATCTGACCGTCGGCCTTGGCCGCGTTGATCATGGCTCTGAGCATAAGTTGGGCCTGATTCTCCAGTTGCTGTTTTTCCACCTGGGTTTCCGGCTCTCTGAGGGTTAAGGGCACTTCCTGGGACTCTTGCTGGGTCCCTTTCAGGGCCTGATACGCCAGGGCGCCGAGCACGGCCAGAACCCCGCCGCCCACCGCGCCTCTCATGGAGCTTTTGCCGCCGCCGAGGATCGCCCCGGCCAGGGCCCCCAGGGCCGCCAGGGCCAAATTCTTATTTTCTCCTACAGCCTTTTGGGCCTCCTCCAGGGTCCCGGAGAGGGTTTGGCCGATGCTGCCGCCCCCCTGGCCGCCGAAGAGACCGCCCAGGATATCGCCAATATTGCCTTTACCGCCCAGGATATCGCCAAGTTTGCCACTGCTCAGAAGATCCCCAAGTTTGCCAGCGCCGCCCAGGAGATCGCCAATATTGCCGCTGCCGCCCAGGAGATCGCCGATTTTGCTGGTATCGAGACCAAGAGATTTTAACAGGTTAGGCACATCAGTGCCGGAGGGCGGCCCGCCGGCGCCCAGGGCCTCTTTCAGGCGGTCCGTGCCGGTGGGGGACATACCTGTACCCAATAAACTGCCCAACAGGTCGGTAAAAGTTGTATTCGCCATGCTTTCTTCTCCTTATCTATGGTTGATTTACTAAAGCTCAATAGGTCAGCATTGGTTGCAGTTGCTTAGCCTCTTCGATCCAGGCCTGTACCGCCTTCAGGCTGGGCAGGACCCGGACCAGAGGTTGTCCGGCCGCGGCATTGACCTCCGCCAATTTGGCATGGAGATTCTCCGGAACCCGGTGCCGCAGTTCTTTCACGGTGTCGACGCCGGCCTTCTCCAACAGTTCGGAGTATTCCGGGCCGATGCCTTTGACCCGGAAGAGGTCGGCCATGTTCACCCACTTCAGGATCAGGGTGCTGTCAATGCCGGCAGCTTCGGACAGCTCCTTCCTGCCTTTGGGGGTTTGGCCCTTTTCCAGCAGGTCGGCCACCGTTTTGATGCCCACCGCCTGGAGTTTGGGTCCGTACACTGCTCCGATGCCCTCAATTTCCACAATCTTGTAGTCGGCCATAGCAGATCCTTTCTTGTAATCTCCCTCTTGGGGGATAGTCATTATCTACAACTTAATAACCTATTTATATCCTTCCTTTAATCCCCTCTCCCCCTTGGGGGAGAGGGTTAGGGTGAGGGGGTAAAAAATGCCGTTATCCGCCGTTAAAAGCTGTTGTCCGTGTAAAAATCACCGCCGCCCCCCCCGCCGAAGCCGCCGGTCACATCACCGCCGCCGCCAAAATCGCCGCCCAGGCCGCCCCAGCCGTCTGCTGGTCCGCTGCTTTGATGCTGGCGGTCGATTTCTCCCCAGACCGTGTCCGGGTTCGCCAGACCGTCCAACATCCGGCCCAGCAGCACGGCCAGGGCAAAGTCGCCGGGGAAGCGGGAGTCATAGCCATCGTAGCCGCGCTGGCGATAACGGCGCCGCACCTCTGCCAATTCGCCCATATTTCGCTGCTGCTGTTGCAGGATGGTGTTGAGAGACTGGATTTCCTGGGCTAGCTGTTCCTGCCGCTGGTGGAGCTGGTCTATTTTGGCGACGATAACGTCGTCTTCGGGTCGAGGGGTATTCCGGGCCTTTTGAAAAAGACTGGGCAGCGGCTCTTTTGCCAAGGCCGCGGCTTGGAGATCAATGATCTGTTTGGAGAGGGGGTCCGTGCCGGCGTTGAATTGGGCCTCCTCGGCTAAAAGCTTCTGGTGCTGGGTTTCCTCGGCTTCAATGTCGGCGTCAAGTTTCTGGAGCTGTCTTTCGGCTTCCTGCACCCTGGCCTGCAAAGCCGGAAAGCCATCGGCTTCAGCCGCCTGCCGCTCCATGGTCTGGAGCGCCTGCGCCTCCAACTGTGCCGTCTGTTTGACTTTCGTGGCATGGTCCCGGAGCCGCCGGGGCAGTTCCAGGAGCATGTAATAGTTCGCCCGATTGCGCTGAAAATCGATGATTTTCGCCACCCAGTTATCCAGTTGCCGGGTGAACCAACCGCCCCGGTAATCCGGCGTCAGGAAGCGCCGGTTCCACAGGTACATGAACAGGTGGTCGGCCTCGTACGGCTTGCTTTTGGCCTGCCGATCCTGCTCGGTCCGGGTGGCCTTGTCGTCAGCCTGCCTGGCTATTGCCCCGGCCTGTTGGGCCCGTTCCTGCTGCTGGCGGTAGGCGTCCGTGGCGCTGAGCCGTGTATGGGTCTGCTCTAACTGGCGCTGCCTGGCCTCACCGGCCTCGTCCCGCTGCTGTTCCAGCTCTTTTCGGTGCGCTTCGAGCTGTCGTTGGCGGGTGCGGCTGGCCTCAATCTGCTCCTTCAGGTTGAGCCGGGTCCGCTTCAGATTTTGCACCAGCATGAAAAGCGCCTGATCGGTCTCGTTCAAATGGGAAATCACCTGACCGGCCTGGAGGTCGTCCAGCCGCAGCCGGGCTAACTCCCGGTAGCCGTTGCTCATCTCCAGGCGTATGGCGTCGAGCTGCCGGTGCAGGTCCTCCAGACGCCGGCTCGACTCTCCCTGCTGCGCCTGGGCCTGATAGAGATGTTGGTTGATTAAATCGAGGTTATCTCTTCCGGTAACCATAGAGTCACTCTCTTACCACGGGGATGGCCCCGCCCGTGGTCGGCATCAGGTACTGGGGGCTCAGATAGCCCCGTTCTTTGACACCGAACCGGTTGTTTTGGATAATGCCGTCATCAAGTTTATCCCGGCGAATCTGTATCATACAGGGATTCATCGACCCGCTGGCCCCAGTGCTGGACGTTGTAGGTCTTACCGTTTTCTTCGCTGGTAATGGGTACAGTCAGCCGTTTCCCCTGGGAGGTGACGGCTTCGACGACCACATAATAATTGCGCACCCCCGGCCGGTTCGGTAAAGTTCGCCTGATGCCACTGGGCAGGTCCGGCCTGGAAACGATGCGCACTTCGTATTCCTGGACCAGGTGGTCATATAACTCCTGGAGCCCGGTTGACTCCCGGCGGGCTGCCGCCAGGTCGCCCCGGTTCAGAGCGGCCAGGGCGTCACTGTACAGCTTGTCCGTCTGGGTCCGGGCCGCCTCCTCCCGGCTTTCGGCCAGCAGGCTCTGGCGCTGGGAAGCAAGCTTGTCCCGCAGCCCGGCAAGTTCGCCCAGATCGTGTATGGCAGCCTCGGCTTTATCCAGTTGCGCACTCAGCGCACTTACCAGCGTCCCCCGTTGTTCCAGCCGGCGTTTGATGACCTCGCCTTCCCGGACGAGGCTGTCCACCGTCAGATTCGGCTGCAGCGGCAGCTTTTCCAGGGCCTGCAGCCTGGTCTCGGCTCCGGCCAACTGCTGCCCGGCCTCTGTCAGGAGAACTTTGGCGGCAACTTCGGAGGCGAACGGGGACTTCTCGGCCCGGCCCAAAGCCTGGTTTAAATGTGCCAGCCGCTGTTTCGCGACGCTGAGCTGATCGAGTTGCTGGCTGATCGTGGTATTGAAACTTTTGGCGGTTTTTTGACGTTGGCGTTCTTCGGGCGCCACAAAGGCAACCTGGTAGAGGAAAAACATTCCCGCCAGCGAGGCGGCCAGAATCGCCGCCCATTTGGCCAGCCAGTTCCGCCTGACGTAAAGGTTGGCCAGCCACACCGGCCCCCGGGGCGGTGGCGGCTGGTACGTGAACCGGCCTTCCCGCAGTGCTGCCACGGCGGCGGCGATGACCTCGTCGGTGACCTCCAGCCCCTGGGAGGCATACATGCGCTTAACTTTTTCAATCAGGGCCTTGTCCTGCTCGTCGGAGGCGAGTTCCCTCTCCACCAGCTGCTGCTCGTGGCGCAGGGTGTCCACCACATCCATGGCCAGCATTACTTCATCGAGCTCGATTTTTACCGGCTTCTCGTTTTCAACCATGGGTCAGCGTTTCTCCGGATCTGATCAACTCCACCATGCGGCGTTTACCGGTTTCCACGGCCTGTCGGATCTCTTCTTCGTTCCGGGCGCTCAACTGCCGCAGTTCGGCAATCAGGGTCCGGGATTTCTCCTGAAAATTAATCACCGCATCCAACAGTTTTTTGACGCTCTCTGCCTTTATAGTAGGTCCGTACCCGGCTTTGAGCGCCTCTTCCTGAACCTTGCCGCCCACGTCGGCCAGGGTTTCCAGACTCTTGTTGACCCCCTCCTTCATGGATTCCAAAGTCCGGGTGGTTTCGTGAAGTCCCTGCAGACTGGTAAAGGAGGCATTCAGGGCGGTGAAAACCGTCTCGTTGGTGCCGAAAAAGGTCACCGCCTGGGAATAGACCCGCTCTTTCGCGGCATGTGACTGCAGGAGGCGGGCCATGATCACTTCCGTGGTGTTGTAGCTGATGGACAGGTTTTCCGCCAGATCCTTGGCTACCTGGTAACGCTTGTCCTCATCCTGGAGATCCCGCAGCCGCTCATCCCGGGCCAATTCCAGCCTGGCAATTGCCTCTGGATCGGTGTTGGTGTTGGTTTCCAGGGTTTTAGAGGATTCCTCCAGCCGGGCTTTGGCCTCCTGCAGCTTGACCTCAGCCTTTTTTAGCACCTGCAAGGCCATTACCTGGGCTTCTTTTAAGGCGCCCCGGAAATCCCGGTACGCCTCCAGGATGGTCTGCTCCCGTTCCAGCTGATCCCGGCTGTCATGGGTGACATCAGTATAGGTGTCCTTAATCTTTTCAAAACGGCTGGGGATATCTCCCCGGGTAACCTTCATCCAAAAGTTGCTCAGCCGCTCTGACGTGTCAATCTTACCGTCTTCCAGTTGATTAACCATTTTATAAGCATCATCCCGGATGCTGTTAAAGGCGTTGACAATCTGCTCATAGCGCTCACCCACCTTCATGGCCGAGATCTGTTCCCGCACCACTTCATTGAAGACGGTGGTGCTGTTGAGGGTCCGGGCAATGGCGACAGCTTTTTCTTCGTCCAGATCGCTGATCTTTTTGATCATGGCGACAATCTGGGATTCACTGGGCTTCTCGGGCATCAGCCCAAGATCACGTAATGAATTCAATGCCTTGTCGAGATATTGCCTGGGCCTGGCTGCCAGGTCGGTGGTGCTCATGGTCAGACTCCTTGTTTAGAAAATTTTATAAAAAACCAAAATCTCCAGGACTCATAATACAAATCAAATATAATCAATTAGATGATGGAGAAGAAAGAGGTTTGTAATGAGTATGTGATATTTTGAGCATTTTGATCGAGGGTCAGGTTCTGGGTCAGATATTAATTATCTCAGGACAAGGATTAATGAAATTATGGCTTACTGCCGATTTATATCATGACATTCAGATTTAATTAAACATCTTGATATCCATATTCCTGAGACTGACGAGAGGTTATACATGGGCCAGGTTGATGTGATGCAACTGTTTCAGCTTCTTCCTGTCGGCACTCTGTCACCCTTCCTGTTATCAGTGGTTATGGCGGTAGGGGATTGGCGCAGCCGGCGCATTCCCAATTACCTGACGTTTGGCGGGGCCCTGGCGGGAGTAGTCTTCCAGACGGCAGTATTCGGCTGGCCCGGTTTAGCTCAGGCCCTCCTGGGATTATTGTTGGGATTGGGTCTGCTGCTGCTGCCCTACGTGTTAGGGGGCATGGGCGCCGGAGACGTTAAGGCCTTGGCGGCCTTGGGGGCCTGGTTGGGACCCAAGGGCGTTTTTTCGGTTTTCTGTTATATGGGTCTGGCCGGCGGCCTCATGAGTCTGGGAGTTCTGCTCTGGAAAGGGATTCTCTGGAGTTATCTTCGCAAAGGCTGGGTCCTGCTCCAGAATCTGATTCTCTGCCGGGGTCAGAAGATTCTGTGGAATCGTTAACACCAGGTGAAACTAGACTCCAGGTCTCCCGTATGGGGTGGCCATAGCCCTGGGTATGGTGGCGTATTTGCTGTGGGGCAATCTGTTTTAGAGGAGCAAGAGTCTGGTCTTGCCTGCCATGGGTGGCAGATGAGCGGTACAGGAAAGTTAAGAGGGGGTGAACTGCCGATGTTAATGGCCTTTAGAAATGGCTGCCTGAAAGTAAAAACGGGGAGCAGGCCGACATACTATTTTGGGGGGATACTCTTAATTGCCCTCATGTCCTTCTTGACTGCGTCCCCGGCGGTATATGCCGCGCCGGATTTACTGGAGCGGGTTCAGGACGATGACCTGGAACAGGTGATACGGTTGCGGGTGGGCCGCTCCAAGGTATAATACCGGTTCAAAAGTTTTGCCTTATATCCCTCGCCCCGCTTCGGGGAGAGGGTAGGTGAGGGATAGTAGAACTTGGCAACGACTATAAATGTTCAGGAAGTTTGAGGGGTGGACTGCAATGTTGATGGCCTTTAGAAATGGATGCCTGAAGGTAAAAGCGGGGAGCAGGCCGACATACTATTTTCTGGGGATACTATTAATTGTCCTCATGTCCTTCCTGATTGCGTCCCCACCGGTATATGCCGCGCCGGATTTACTGGAGCGGGTTCAGGACGAGGACCTGGAACAGGCGATACGGTTGCGGGTGGGCCGCTCCAAGGTGCTCAGAACCCCGTTTCCCATACAACGCGTCTCCGTGGCTGACCCGGAAATTGCCGATATTGTGTTGATTTCCAATCGGGAAATTTATGTCAACGGCAATTCGGCCGGGGTTACCAATGTCAGCCTGTGGGGGAAACAGCGTTTCTCCAGTGCCAGGGTCTCGGTGGAGCCGGACATCAGCATCCTGAAGGAGAAACTGTTTAAAGTATTCCCCAAGGAAAAAATTGCCGTGGAGGCCGCCGGGGACACCATAGTGTTATCGGGAGAGGTTTCCGGACCCACCACCCAGGAAACGGCCCTGGCCCTGGCCACCCCGTATGCCGGGGGCAAAAAAGAGAAAGTGGTGAACCTGCTCCATGTCGGTGGGGTGCAACAGGTCATGGTGGCGGTCCGGGTGGCGGAGATCAACCGCTCGGTGGGCAAACGGATCGGGGTCAACTTTGCCTATTCTACTACAGATGGGAAGAACTTCGGCGCCACCCTGCTGGATAAATTGAGCACTTTGACAAACCTGAACCGGAATATGACCCAGGTTACCTCTCCCGGCATTCTGTCTAATTCCTTGGGTAATTCCGATTCAATCTCATCCTCCCAAAGCCTCAGCACCGGCATCAATGCGCTTTTTGGCGGAGTCTCCGGAGGATTATTCTGGGCCGCCTTCTTTGATCTCTTGAAGCAGCAAGGCTTGGGGAGAATTCTGGCGGAGCCCAATCTGGTCACCACCAGCGGCCAGGAGGCCAGTTTCCTGGCGGGCGGGGAATTTCCCATCCCGGTGCCTTCCGGCTTGGGCACCATCTCCATCGAGTATAAAAAGTTTGGCGTCGCCCTGATCTTTACCCCCACGGTCTTGGACAATGACAAGATTTCTTTGCGCATCAACCCGGAAGTGTCGGAGTTGGATTTTACCAGTCAGACCACGGTAGTCGTGAATAGCTTCATTGTGCCGGGCTTGCGGGTGCGCCGGACCAGTACCCAGGTGGAGATGAAAGACGGCCAGACCCTGGCCATCGCCGGACTGCTCTCCGACCAGTACCGCACTGTCGTCAACAAATACCCGCTTTTAGGGGATCTGCCGGTTTTAGGGACTCTGTTCCGTTCCAAAAATTTTCAAAAAAGTGAAACGGAACTGGTAATCCTGGTCACCCCGCATCTGGTGAAAAATCAACCTCCCGGACCGCCTCGACTGCCCACGGATAAATATGTGGAGCCCACCGATGCGGAGTTTTATCTGTTGGACAATCTGGAAGGACGCGGGGCCCCCCGGAAGTCACCATCAGTGTCGCCTCAAGGAAAGGCCACCCTGCCGGAATTCGGGCATCAGACGGAATAATGTCTGCAAGTGTACATATGTCCAGTCATAGTTCCCATAAAACAACATAAACTACACCACTTGCTTAAAGATTCTGGTCCTTTCATGAATCTTACCTTCGTCCTTTGAGGTTGGAGAGGGTGAGTTACCCGGTGCGAGGATGTATCATGTTTCTGGAAAATTATTCTATAAATTATAAGGAAGTTACTGTGATGAGGATCTTTTATGTTTCTCTGTCTCGTCCTGCTGGGTACCGCCGGCTGTTGCGGGGAATCGGCCTTGGAGAGGGATTACGGCAAATCCTGGGCTTATAATGAAGCGGTGCAGATTGCTGATCCCCAGGCCGCCTTGGTACAAACTCCGGCCACCGGCCTCAGTCCCAACAGCTTCCACAAACGTTATGGATGCCTATAACAAGAGCTTTGCCGGGAAAAAATCCGGTGGGGGGGGATCTACTACTATTAATTTGGGTGGCCTTACCACTGCTGGCGGCGGTGGTGGTAGCGGTGGCAATTAATGAGGCAAAGGATCACCAAGTATGAAATCCCATCGAATGCTGGTCTTAGGTTTGAGTGTGCTGTTCCTGGGCAGCGGTTGCCAACACGCGGCCTCTCCCTCCCTGGAAATGCAGCAGAAGTTCTTTTCCTCTTTGAAAAATTCGAATCCCGAGGAAGAGCGAGCCTGGCGCTGCGCCCAATATTATCAGCTCGTGGGACGCTTTGATCTGGCCGTGAAAGAGCTCAGCACATGCTGTTGCCTCAGATCCTCACAATGTCAGGCTGCTCAATGCCTTGGGAAGCTGCTACGACAGGTTGGGGGAGTATGCCAAGGCCCAGGAGATGTATGAAAGAGTCCTGGCCCAGGATGCCGGCAATACTCCTGCCAGGAACAATTTGGGTTATTCGTATTATTTGTCCGGTGATCTGGCCAAGGCGGAAACAGTATTTCAAGAAATTCTGGCCAAGAACCCGGATAATCCCGTGGCTCAAAACAATTTAGGCCTGGTCTGGTGCCGGCAGGGGAAAGAAAATAAGGCCTTGAGTCTCTGGCAAAAAACCGAAGGAGATCTGTCAGCCCGGGAAAAGTTGACCCAGGTTTTGGCCTATTTGGGCAAATCCGGAGAAAAAACGGCAACCATCTCCCCTAACGCCGAAATCACTCCGCAGATACCAGTAGCCCGTAACCGCTCTGAAGACAAGCGGGAAAAACCGGTCCCGCCTGCGGAACTAGCCCGGAGCGAAAAGATTCCGGCTGCCAACCAACCGTCTCTCCAGGTTGCCTCAGACCTGGAGCCAAACTCGGTGCAACCTGCGAAAGCACTTAGAACGCCGGGGAAATTTCCTCAAGAAGCCCAGGTTAAGGTTGAGGAAGTAAAAATGGTAATTCAACCGGCCTCCTATTCCCCACCTCCAGCCGGAATGAACTCGGCGACCGAGGACTCAATCCCCACCTTGCCCCCGACTACCGGGTTGCCAGGAAAATCTGCGCCCGGCAAAACCAATCCGGCCCAAGCCCAAACAGTCATAAGCGAGGCCGACCTCAATCAGATCGATACCGAACCACCCAGGCGCTATTATCGCCCCAGACAATGGAAAAGATATTGGAAACCAAGAATGGTAATCTACACTCCCCAGGAACCTCAAAAACCTGCCAAACCCATGAAAGATTATACTCAACACGGGTCAAATCCATCGGAGTGCTGCGAGCGGGCCGGAAGCGGCCATTTATTAGCATTGGAGACACCCCATGAAACCAGGCATGTCCTCATGAGCGGAGAAGGTGATTTCAAGTCCCATTTTTAAAGGGGGCTTTCGGGATTATTAATCGATTGAGCTTAACTCAACAACAGAGGGTCAGGGTGATGGGTAACTCAGACATTAATTTTGGAACGACCAAAATGGCATTATTGGAAAATTCTCTCACTCTGCCTGATGTCCCTCCTCATCTGCTCCTGCCTCACCACCAAAGGCTCCAAAAATGCTCCGGCGTTTCGGGGCTTGACGGCCTCGGAGGCAGAGCGCCTGGAAGCTTTGAACAATCCCGGCTTTCGAGACAAACCCTCGAAGCCAGATAAAGATGATTCCCCGGAGAATCTGGCCGAAACCGCGGAAATGTTTCTGCAAAACGGGGATTATGAAAGTTCGTTGTTAAACTATAGCAGAATTTTATCTCAGAACCCTGAACGTCACGATATCCGGTATAAACTGGGGGTCGCTTTGCTCCTCACCGGGAAACTGGAAGAAGCCAAGAAGGAACTGGCCGAGGTCCTGCTCCACAAAATGGATATGCTGGAAGCCCATGAGGCCTTGGGAGTAGTGTATCTGCAGGAAAACAACTTAACCGGCGCCCAGCAGGAATTCCGTTCGGTGCTGGCCCTGGACCCGAAGCGGTTCCAATCCCGCTATTTCTTAGGAGAGACCTGTTTGCGGGCCAACCAGTATTCCCAGGCGCTCACCGAATTTAAAGCCGCCCAGGAGCTGGCCCCAACGAGTGCCAAAGTTCTGAGCAATCTGGGTTGGACCTATTTTAAAATGAAAAATTATGATCAGGGCCTGCAGTATCTCAAAAAGGCTCAAGCACTGAATCCCAGCGATAAACAAGCTCAATCACCGGCTGGGTATGGTTTTGGCGACCCAGAAAAAATTTCCCGAGGCCCTGGAGGCCTTCCGCAAAGCCGGAGATGAGGCCCAGGCCTTCAACAATGTCGGCGTCCATTATTACCTGGAGCACCGCTACGCCGAGGCGGCCCGGTGTTTTCAAAAAGCCCTGGATCTGAGACCCGACATATTACCAGGAAGCCAAAGTGAATCTGGAAAAGGCCCTGGCCAGACTGCAGGATGAAAGGCCGGCCGAGGATCGAGCCCAACCCAGTCAACGGGAGAGCAACTCTCTTTGACCGCAATCAGCCGACCAACACTAAAGATCTGAGTGACTAGTCCATGAAAATTATTACCAGAGGCCATATGGAGGCCCGCCGCCTAACCCTGAAATTGATCGACGGCTCCATGGTGACCGGCGATGATCAATCTGATTCAGCGGGGCGAAACGGAACACCGGGTCAGCGATATCTTCGTGGGGCGAGACGAACCCTTCGTGGTGATTTTCCACGCCACCATGGGGGAGATGACCAACCAGGTGCTGGTTATCAATAAACGTCACATTGTCTGGGTTATACCGGAAGAGGAAAGCGATGTTTAGGGGAGATCAACCGAAGCTGAGCTCTGATGGGTCGGCCTGATTACAGTTTAACTGGCACAGTCTGGTCGTCCTGTGCCTGTTTATTGTTCTTTTCCTTAACGTTGGGGACAAACAGGAATAGCCAGGTCGAAGCCCGGCTACCCTTGTTTTTTTAATTAGGAACTAAAAAGAGGTAAGGCGGGTCCAAGACCCGCCCTCTGAGACTATCGTACAAAGATAACATCATTTGACCAGTATGGCCCGGCCGGAAAATGACCCTGAAGAGGACGAGGCGATCGAACCGGAAACAGTAGTGGCGCCGCCCGGAGCCGGTGGTAATCCGGTAGTAGAACTGCCTTGCGGGATTTCCACGGTGACATAATTGGTGTTGCGGCAGTCCGTGGTATTTTTCATCATGCAGTCGGCAATCCTCGCAGTGGAAGTAGATCCCGAATAAATGTATTGGTTGTTAACCTTCTTATCGTAGATTGAAGAACTCATGCAATCATTGCATTGGCCGGCAGGCGCCGGGATAGTAGTTGTCCTGGTGCTGGCAGTAACCACATTAGTGATGGTTACCGTGGCAAACTTATTGACGTAAATTGGCACATTGCCGCCCGGATAGGACTGACTCCAAAAGGTAAAGCAGGCCTGGGCTTCAGACGGGCCCAATGAGAAGATTCGGGCCAGTTGGAAGAGTCTACGTGCGGAAATCCTGGGCGGTCGGCTGCGTGGTGGAATAGACCGGCACGACCACCTTCCATTTCCCCTGGGCATCTTTCTTGGTATTATAAGCGTTTTTAAAGGCCGCAAAAATACTGTCGATATTGCTGACCCACTGATATTCGCTGAGAGGATACAGCCTGGTGCCGCGTTCCATGGACCGAACCGCCTTTCCGGTCCCGTTTCTTGCGAAGTTGAGATTATCAATCACCGTCTGGGGAACCGAGTCGGAACTGTTGACCACAACCATATAAGCTTTGGCAGTGTCTAACTGGGGTTTGCTGTAATTGGTCTGATAGAAGGTATTGCTGCCCAGGTCTTTAAATTGCGTGGCCACATAAGAAGTGGCAACGGCTTCCTTAGGCTTAAACAGGCGGAATAGCCAGTTACCGCTTTCCTCGCTGGCTGCCGTGGAAACGAGGGTATCCGGCAGGGCTATCGGCGCAGTGACCATACCGGCTCTGAACCGAACTGGTATACCCCATATAGGCTATGGCTGAGGCTTCTACAGCCGAAGTTCGGTTTGCTTCCGAAAAAATCGAAGCGAAGAAGTTGGTTACCGGCCCATACGTCAGGCCCTCGGCTCGGCGTATGGTGATTTGCACGGCATTAGCATCGGAATTACTGGGAATCGAAGCACCTCGAGCAGACCAGGCCTGATTAATGTCGGTAGCTTTCGGGTTCCAGACCCCGTAGGTTATCGACAGGTCAGTGCGATCACCCCCGGCCACATCTGCCAGGCCGTCATTGAGGGCTTGGCTGCGGGCCACACTGTAGGCCGCCGCTTGGGCCGCAGTCATGTCACGGACCACGGCGCCTCCCTGATCCGAGATTAACTTGGAGACCGCAGCCAGGGCCGCGGCATCGGCCGTATTCTGTAATTGATTGCGGACTGTATAAAGATGACCCACATCTACGGCCAGGCTGGTTAAGCCGATGAAGACAACGAAAGCCAGCCCAAACAGAGGCGCTATCACCCCTTCGGTTCCATGGAAAAAGTTGCAAAAACATTTTTTCATAACACCCTCCATACTATAAAGTTAAATAGTTATCTTTATTTAAATCTCCATACTCAATTCGATTGCGGCGGAGAAGTGGTCTCACCATAGCTGGCGATCCAGGCCTTGCCATTTTTATGGTGTAAAATCAGTTTTTTTTCGGTACAGAGATTTACATTTTTCCAGATAATTTCCTGCCCATTCTGGTCTCGAGCCATGAGATCCCATCTGCAGGTTGTATCATTGGGTTTAAAAGTAACTCTTTTACTCTCTCCCCGATCTAAAATATTGTCGATGAGACTATTCTTCCCATTTGGCTTCATCTATTTTGGATATATATAATTGATGCAGAACTACCCCACAACGATTAATTAAAACTGGTTTATATACTCTTTCAGAAGCACTCCCAGTATAAGTAAAACAGCAGAATTGCAAATATAGAATAGTAATAATAATAAACAACTTTCTCATATAATTCCCTTGTTTTAAAAGTAAATATTTTTTAGATATTGTTAATAATTTATTCGCAAAGCATAGTTGTAGTAACGTCAATATTTTCTGATGAGCCTAAAGATGGCATTAAGCCGGATATGAGCCACCATTTCTTGGTAGCTGAGACAGTTACATTTAAAGGTAGTCCCGAAGGATTTGCCGCTGAATAACCAGTTCCACCACAGGTTACTGTTGGATTGGCATCACTGGGCAGCAAATTGGTCAAGTAGGTATTGACCTTGGTTTGAATAGTAGGACTCAGAGCATTTGGGGGGATGCGGACACCGGTGGTATTAGTTTTATAGGTTATCCCATATCGGGCCCCTTCTCGGCTCGCATTTGTAATTGCCTGCTTCATAAACCAGGCATGGCCAAAATCCAAAATTCCTGCCGCAATCAACAAAAATAACGGAAGAATGAGAGCCATTTCAACGGTGATTGCCCCGTCCTGCCGTCGGGGCATACCTGCAAAAGATTTAAAAAGTTTTTGGATCATAATTTGTATCTCTCTGTATGAGTGTTAGGGCCATTTAGAAGTTATCCCTTGCTGACATAATTATCGGCATCAAAATATGACTCTTTAATTTTTGGAAAGACATTTTTTATTGAACCAAACCCGCTATAATTACAACAAAAAGTTGTAACCATATCACAGAAGCATTTAAGATATTTTATGCGGCTGCCGATTATGCAGTATTCTGGAGGAACGGGTTTGGCCGAATTCCTTCGGGAAGACAAGGTACCCTTGGGGGATCTAAATAATGACTACGGCCACTCCAAGGTAGCTGCGGGAGGATTTTACTGCTTTAAGAAAGGCCGGGAGGTTTTTTAAACCTGTTATGAATCCACAAAATAGGTTTTACAGGCCTGGTCGATATTTTCCCGGGTTAACTCGGCGGGATATCCCAGAAACGGGCAATATCTATAATCTGCTCCACCAGATCCCGGGGATGGCAGGCATCCATGGATCGATCGGGATCATAGTATTCTTCTAATAAATAGTTCACGACCTCATCATGGTATTCCACCTGATAATTTTTACAGACTGATGCGAAAGATGGCCAGGAACTGTTCCCGGTTGATGTGATCCAGTTTGATCTTATGGCGCAGCCGGCGCAGAAAGGCGGCGTCCACCAGGGTTTCCGGCTCCAGGTTGGTGGAAAAGATCAGCAGCTGATCAAAGGGGATGGACAAATTTTTGGCCGGTATGGAGGCAGAGATAATCCCGGCGGTTTTCCATGGGGATGATCCAGCGGTTGAGCAATTCCTGGGGAGCGATGCGCTGGCGGCCGAAATCGTCCACGATGAACAGACCGTTGTTGGCTTTGATCTGCAAAGGAGCTTCGTAATATTTAAGAATGGGATTAAAGGACAAATCCAGCATTTCCAGGGTCATTTCACCTCCCACCAGGACTGCCGGCCGGTGGCATCTGACCCAACGAGTGTCGGTTTTGAAAAGGCTTTCCGTCTCTCCGTCTACCGGACGATGGGTGACTTCGTCAAACACCCGGATAACATTGCCTTCCACATAGAGAGCGTACGGCACCATAATCGTGTCGTCCATCAAGGTTCCCAGACGCAGAGAAATTGCCGTTTTGCCGTTGCCCGGCGGGCCATAAATAAAAAGAGGTTTGCCGCTGACCACGGCCGGACCTAGCTGGTCGAAGAGATTGTCAGAAATGACCAAACCGGCAAATCCCTGTTCCAGGCGCTCCCGATTCACCCGGAATCCCGAATGCTTTGTCCTTCCACCTGCCGCCAATATTCCTCCAGGGTGACCGGAGTCGGGCCCACATAATTATCGAATTCAAAGAGCTGGGCCGCCCGCCGCTTACCTGATCTCGTTGAGGGAATAACGATAATTCTGACTGATGGCCGTGGCGGCTGCCGTTTAAGCTTCCCGACCCTCGCACCTCCACATATTTTTCCCGGCGCAGATAATCAATGAGGTGCATGACAATGGCAGAATTCAGTTTCAAGCGGGAGGTCATGTCCGGCAGGGTGAAGAGCTCAAGGTAAAAGGCGTGTTTAATCATAGAGATTAGCCAGAAAATTTTCCGGGATCGTCAGTTCCTCGATTCTGCCGGGCGGCCGCTGGGCCGGCAAGAGGGCAGGGGCTGACAAAGCCTCGTCCGTCCCGAGGTTGTGGGATTCGTCCATTTCCTGGAATTGACGGTGAGGAGAATTCTCAGACGTTATTTCGGGCTTACTCATCAGAGCCATACAATCCCCTTCTATATTCTCATTGCCAAAATTTTTTGTTCCTGTCTTTCCCCTCTCCCCTTGAGGGGTGACTCAGTGTCCGTAGGGCGGGAAAGCACCCGCAGGGCGGCGAAGCCCAAGCGCATCCCGCCTTTTGATCACCATTTAATAATTCCTGCCATCAACCTCTGCTGCTAGTCTAACTCATCATCTTTTCTTCCCTCTTGCACATCGGCAGGGACTAGTGAAAACTTGAGACCCTGCTGCCCGCCTCAAAGTCAGAGCGCCCTGCTTGAGCTGCATATAACCGTTCTCGCAAATAATTTCGGTTCGTAGGGGCACGGCATGCCGTGCCCTCTTAGGCCCATGCGAAAAAACTTTCGAGAACTACATATAAGGGTTGTCCGAAATTAAAGTATTTTCTCTCGGCGCCGAAAAAGGGTTCAAGGGCTAGTTTAAACCGGGCATGGCGTTAAAGTAATCATTCCCATCAGCCTAAAATTAAGGTGGCAGAGCCATGAAAACCATGATGCTTTTTTTCCAAAAGGTTTGGATCAATGAAGACGGCGCCGCAGCTTCAGAGCATGCCATCCTGCTTTCTCTCATCGTTCTGGTGGTCATCGTGGCGTCATTTTTTGGGGTAGGGGTGCAGAAACTTTATGAAGATGCTGCCGCCAAATTTCCAAAATAAGATCGTCGTTGGCCATGATCTGCCCATGAATCCGAGGAATCCAGGAACCCAAGAAAATTTTAAGTTTTACTTGTTCCTGCCGATACATTGATCAAAGCGTGAGATGGATTACAAAAATTAAAGCAAAGTGATTAACCGTTATCCCTGAAAAAGGTAAACCACCTCGAAAGGGTGGGTCGCAAAGTCACCGGCCTAAAGCTTTGATCAAAGTCAGGGCAGCGGGGCTGCCGAGGGAAGGCGCTCTTGATGGCAGGTTGAAACTGCCGGCCTCATCTTCCCCAGGGGAACACTATGAGGAGGTGATGACTACCGACGGAAGAGATGCTGGTCATAAATCATGAAGTTGTCTTTTTTTCATCTGTTTTGGTTGCACCATGTAAAACCCATCATTTAAAGGAGATTCACCATGAAAGCTATGATCCAGAAGTTTTATCGGGAAGAGGCAGGCGCCAGCGCCGTGGAATATGGTCTGTTAGTATCTCTGATCGCCGTGGTTATTATTGCGGCAGTAACAACTTTAGGTAGTACTCTTAGGACTAAATTTGAGGCCGCGGAATGCGGGCATTAAATAGTTAATCAGGGAACAGAGTTTGCCTGTCTCCTGTCGTTTCCTTCCAGACGGGGAGGTGGGCAGATTCTGTTCCCCATTTTTTAATTTTTATGGTAGTTATTTCGAGGAGCCAAGACCGTGCAGAGAGTATCCCCCGATGGCGTTGCTAGTGGTTGCCTTATTTTTTGGCGGCATGGCCGCTTATTTGGCCAGCGGCTGGTTAAAGGCAAAGTCGCCCAAGGCTAACCAGATAACTCAGCAAACCGTACAGACCGCGCCGGTAGTGGTGGCTGCCAAGGACATCGTGGCCGGCAGCATCCTGGAAACCGATTTATTAAAGACGGTGCAATGGCCCCAAGATATTCCGGTTACTGGGGCGCTGAGCGATACCGAGGAACTGAAAGGACGCGTGGCGTGCTACCCCCTGGCCCCCGGGGAAGTCATTCTCGAAAACAAGTTGGCGCCCAGGGGCACTCCCGGTGGGATGGCGGGCATCATTAAGAATGACAAACGAGCCGTCACTGTCAAGGTGGATGAAGCCTCCGGCGTGGCCGGCTTTATCATGCCCGGCAATCGGGTGGATGTCATGGTGACGATGGCTAGAAATGAATACAAGGAAGACCCGATAACCCAGGCAGTTTTGCAGAACCTTATGGTCCTGGGCAAGGGACAGGATATCGAACAGCCCAAGAATGGCGAAAAGCCTCAAATTGTGCCCACCGTGACCCTGGAAGTGACCCCGGAAGAAGGAGAACGGCTGGCGCTGGCCGCCAAAGAGGGCCAAATCACCCTGGCCCTGCGAGGCTGGACGGAAACCAATGCCCTGACTACCGGGGGAGTGAAAATCTCTTCGTTGCTGCCATGGGGCCAAAAAAACCGAGCCGGCTTTTGAAGCCCCCATTGCTTCTCCCCCGTCTGCTCCGAAAAAAGTGGGCGTCGAAGTTCTCAGGGGGATAGAAAAGGAAATGATTAATTTTTAATTGATTTTTTGTAAGTATGAAGGTCGCTCTAACCTGAATATCGTGACTTTCACTGCCAGCCCGCAATTCGGTTTTTCAGGGCTGATAGATTAATCTTTCTTGAAATTTTCCTCCACTTCCTCTTCCTGCCAAAGACCTGGGTATGTTAATCGACCGCCTGAGACGCAAGGTCTTATCTTCTAAAGTTTTAGCTCTTTTCTGCCGAAAGGTCTTTAGAGATTTTTTATCATGCCAATTGCCATAAATATATTTGAGAATGCCGTCGGCTGGCAGTTTCAAAACTGTAGGGCGGAAAGCGAAGCGCATCCCGCCATTCGGTCTACGGAAGTATTCTCATGCTTCGTTTTGATTTTCAAACATGACCACTTTTAGCATCGACAATAGATCAATCAGCTAACGGAAATCACCATAAAAGGCGCAGCCATGGCAGTTCGTTTCAGCCTCTATTGCCTCTCAGAAACTACCCGGAATTATTTGCAGGAGTTCATCAAATCCTCACCCCAAAGAATTGTTTCTCACACCAGTCTCCTTTCGGAACCGTTTCCCGAACAGTTAGACCATGATACCGACGTCTGCTTTGTTGAATATGATGAACAGGTGAGCGGACTCGACCTCTGGATCGAGCAGATCCAGCACCTCCACCAACAGGCCATTTATCTATATCTGCGGGAAGCCAGCACCGATTCTCTCCTAAAAGCCCTGCGCCTCGGCGCCCGGGAATGTTTTGTGAGTCAAATCAGTGAGGATGATTTCCAAAAAGCCATCCAAAGGCTGTTTAAAATAAAAACTGGCCCCAATGCCGATGAAAAAACGCAAATTATTTCCCTCTTGGGGTGCAAGGGGGGGGCCGGGGTCACTTTTATCGCCGTCAATTTGGCCCAAAGCCTGGTTTCAAGCCTGAAAGAACAGGTGTTGCTCATTGACCTGGACCTGCGGGCCGGTAATATTAGTTCTGTCCTGGATATTCAATCCCAATACAGCATTTTAGACCTCATAGAAAATATCGATCGGATCGACAACCAATATCTTAAAGATATTATTCACAGCCGGGAATCTGGCCCTGATGTTCTTCCCGCCCCGCCTCGCCTCGAAGACAGCGAATTGGTGCAGGCCCAGCATATTGAGCAAATCTTGACGTATGTCCGCAGTGAAAACCTCTATCCTTGGGTTCTGGCGGATCTGGGAGATCACCTGGACGAAATTACCCTGAAAGCCATAGAACACTCTGATGTTATCTTGTTGATAACCTTGCTGACTATTCCCGGTCTCCGGGGTGCTAAAAAGATTATAGAGATGTTTCAGTTACTTGAAGTTGGCGAAGAAAAACTGCACCTGGTGGCCAACTGTCACCACAAAGAAGCCGATATTAAACTGGCGGAAGCCAAAAAATTCCTGGGACAGGATTTTTTGGCTGTCCTGCGCTATGATCACGACGCGGTGGTGCGAAGCATCAACGATGGCCGGCCCCTGGTGGATACTCAGCCCCGACACCGCTTGAGCCTTGAATTCGGCGCCCTGGTCAAGGAATTGCGCCAGAATGGCGACGATAACGGCCAAAATCCGGGAAGATGGGGCAGTTGGAAACGGTTGTTGCGCCTGGGAGGTAAATCATGAGTTTGTATGACCGGTTGCAAAAACAGCCGGCTGGGAAAACGCCCTCCGGGACGCCATCTAAAAGCGAAGAGCATAAAAAAGAAGATCAATACAATGAACTGAAGTCCAAGGTCCACTATCGGCTTTTGGACCTTTTGGATCTTTCCCGTTTAGCCGGGGCCGACGACGCCCAATTATTCCAGGATATCAAACGGGGCATCGATATTATCCTCGCTGAGGAGAATATCGCCCTGATCCTGTCGGAAAAGGAACGCCTGGCCAAAGACATCCGGGATGAACTTATGGGGTACGGTCCTCTGGAGCAATTACTCAGTGACAGCACTGTCTCTGATATCCTGGTCAACGGCTATAATAATATTTACGTGGAGCGTAAAGGTAAACTGCAGCGGTCCCCGGTGCGTTTCAAAGATAACGCTCATCTCCTTAAAATAATTGAAAAAATATCCTCCGGGGTGGGCCGCCGGGTGGATGAATCCTGTCCCATGGTGGACGCCCGTCTCCCTGACGGCTCTCGCGTCAATGCCATCATTGCCCCTCTGGCCCTGGATGGGCCCGCCCTGTCCATCCGGAAATTTTCCAAAGACCCCTACAAGGTGGATGATCTCATCAACTTCGGCACCATAACTGAGGACATAGCCAAAATCTTAGAGGCCATGGTCAAGGCCAGGCTGAATATCCTGATTTCCGGCGGCACCGGCAGTGGTAAAACCACTTTTTTAAACATCCTCTCCAGCTTTATTCCCAATGATGAGACGGATCATTACCATCGAAGACGCCGCCGAATTACAACTCCAGCAGGACCATGTGGTGCGTCTCGAGACCGCGCCCGCCCAATATGGAGGGCACCGGAGAGGTCACCCAGCGGGATCTGGTGCGCAACGCCCTGCGCATGCGCCCGGAACGCATCATCTTGGGGGAGGTCCGCCAGGCCGAGGCTTTGGATATGCTCCAGGCCATGAATACCGGCCATGACGGCTCCCTGGCCACCATCCATGCCAATACTCCCCGGGACGCCCTGGTCCGCCTGGAAACCATGGTGGCCATGGGCGGCATCAATATACCCGACAAAGCCCTGCGCTACCAGATCGCCTCGGCCATCCACGCCGTCGTCCAGGTGGCCCGGCTTAAAGACGGCAGCCGCAAGATGTTGTATTTAAATGAGATCGTGGGCATGGAAAGTGACGTCATCGTCATGCAGGAAATCTTCCGCTATGAGATGCAGGGACTTACTGAAGAAGGCAAGCTTAAGGGAAGGTTTAAATCCACCGGCATCCGCCCCAAATTTACGGCCCAATTGGAAGCCCTGGGCGTGGAACTCCCTGCCAAGGTTTTTCGGGAGACTACGTAATGAATAAACTCAAGGTTTGCCTGCGAATTTGGCCATGCTGATGGTCCGCCGTTTCACCGGGGCGGCCACGAACGTCTGCCTCAATAAAGCCTTACCAGGGACACTGAACAGCTATGGTATCCCTGTAATCACAGCTTGTTATGTGAGGTCTGGGAAAGGTTTATGTCCGGCTATTTAGAAAATATTATCGCCTGGCTGCAACCCTCGGATGGAGATTTTCCCCGGATGGTGCCGGTAGCCATTTTTTTCTGCGTCCTGTTTCTCTTGGAGGGCGTCTATCTTTTTTTCAGCAACCAGGGTGGCGGTAGTGAGAAACGCATCAAGGCGCGGCTGAGATTCGTCCAGGGGCTGGAAAGCGGGCCTTCCGCCGAATCTTTATTAAAGTCGGAGAATCTCCTCCAGGATTCCTGGAAAAAGCAATACCTGGGAAAATTTAACCGCATGTTTAATCTCGATGAGTTGCTGCTGCAAGCCGACTTACCCTGGAAATCCAGCACTGTCTTACTGGTCTGTTGTATCCTGGGGGCCGGCGCCGGCGCCTACGGTTTCTTTCAGTTCGGTCTCCTGGGAGGTGTGGGCGGCTTTTTTGGCTTGGGCTATCTGCTCCCCAGAATGTTATTGACCATGAAAAAGAAAATCCGGTTAAAGAAGTTCGAGAAACAGTTGCCCGAGGCCATGGGCATGATGGCGCGCAGCCTCAAGGCGGGACACTCTTTTCCCAGCAGCATGCAATTGGTGGCTGATGAGATGGCCAACCCCATCGGCATCGAATTCTTTAAAACCTCCAAAGAATACAATTATGGCTTGGATTTCAGTGACGTTATGATGAATCTCTATAAACGCAATCAACTCCGGGATCTGAAATTTTTTATCACTGCCATTCTCATTCAACGGGAAACCGGCGGCAATCTCGTGGAAATTTTGGATAAGATTGCGCGATTTGATCCGAGAGCGTTTTAAGCTGCTTAATCAGATCAAATCCCTGACGGCCGAGGGGCGTCTATCCGGTCTCATTCTGATTGCTCTGCCCATCGGCATCGGCTTGATGCTGTGGCGCATCAATCCCAAGTATATCGGTTTACTGTGGACCCATCCCACCGGACGTCTGATGGCCGGAATAGCAATTTTTTTTCAAGTGTTAGGAATGATTGCCATCAAAAAAATAGTTAGTATTAAAGTTTAAACCTAAGCCAAGGGAAGTGCCGGTGAACAACGAAGCAATCCTATTCGGTTTGTTAGTGGCAATTTTCATAGCCATCATCGGCGTGGTGGTGTATCAAAAATTCCGTCCTGCGGCCTCCAAGCGGTTGTTTCCCTGAAACCCTGGAAAATACCGCCACCGAAAAGGTCCGGCGTGAGATAGTATCGGCGCAGTTTACCAAAAAATTAAAAAATATCATGGGGTTCACGAAAGATCCCCTCAAGGCCCGGGAATTGAAAAAGAAACTTATCCGGGCCGGGCATTTCGGGGAACGGGCCGTGACCAATTTCATCACCTGCAAGGTGGCCGCGCCCATTCTCTTGCCGCTTTTGACCCTCCCTCTGCTCCTGGTTCGTCAAAGTCTCCGCCACCATGAAGCCGCTTCTGATTTATGCACCCATCGGCTTAGGATTTTATCTGCCGAATTTAATTCTCAAACAGCAGATTCAGTCCCGGCAGAAAAAAATCGATGCAGGTCTCCCGGACGCCCTGGATCTGTTAGTGGTCTGCGTGGAGGCGGGCTTGGGCTTGAACGCCGCCTTGAAACGGGTGGCCGATGATTTCAAGGTCGGCAATCCGGAGTTAAGCCAGGAATTTACTTTGGTTAATTTAGAGATCATGGCGGGCTTGGATCGAGAACAAGCCTTGCGGAACCTTTCGGAACGCACCGGGGTGGAAGATTTATCCAATCTCTGCGCCATTCTCATTCAGGCCGATCGGTTCGGCACCAGCATCGCCAATGCCTTGCGGGTCCAATCTGACACCATGCGGACCAAGCGCCGTCAGAGATTGGAGGAAAAGGCCGCCCAGACGCCCGTTAAATTGATTTTCCCCCTGTTGTTATTTATTTTTCCCGCCTTGATGGTGGTAATTTTAGGTCCGGCAATTATTCAGGTAATGGAAACTCTGATCAAGAAGTAAAGAAGTATAATAGAATACCCGATAAGTATGTAGCCGCAATTGTTAAAAAGGGCGATCTCTTTAGGAAATCAGTTATTCATCCGGAGTTTAGTGGTTTGTAAAACTGCTTTGGTCGTTTCACCCAATAATGCGAGGATACCATGATCAGGCTCCTTCTGAAAATTGCCCTTATTAGTCTGATCCTGTTGGTCAGCACCGGTGGGGAGGCATGGACGGAGAACGGCATCTTCCGGGTGAGTCCCGACGGCTCTCTCATTATCATAGAAAAGACCGGAGTCAGCCTGAAACTCCCTTCGGAAAAAGGCAATGAAGTAACTCTTTTTGGTTCCCCGGTGTCAGTCAAGATAATCCGCGGGTCCTCTGAGAGTGGCGAGGGACTGCCCATCATTACCCGGGGCCGAAGCAACCGCCACTTGACTGCACCCCTGTCACCGTCCCCACAACCATTATCCCGACCTGGACCCCGTCCGGCCCAGGTACCGGATACGCCCATCTCATCTCTGATCGACAGATCAGCCCAGGAGCAGGGCCTTGATCCCGGCCTGGTGCGCCTGGTCGTCCAGAAGGAATCAGGATTTAATCCCCAGGCAGTTTCCCCCAAAGGGGCCATGGGATTGATGCAACTCATGCCGGGCACGGCTTCCATGCTGGGCGTTCAGGACCCCTTTAACCCGGCCCAGAACATTGACGGCGGCGTGAGATATCTGAAACAATGCCTGGAACGCTTTGACAACAATGTCTGTCTGGCCCTGGCCGCCTATAACGCCGGTCCGGGAAATGTGGACAAGTATCAAGGTGTCCCTCCCTTTGCCGAAACCCGGAACTATGTGGCCAACATTATGCGGGAGTATACCGGCCAACCGATGGATTTGCCGGCGCCGCCGTCAATCCTGCCTTCCCCTAATCCCGTCGCCGGCCGCAACCTGCCCAAAAAGACGGCTTTTTCCCAGACCGATTTACAGCCTCTCTTCCTGCCGGGGGGAGACCGGGTCAACGTCATGCAATCCGGAAAATCAAAAATCATCGAAATTGTAGCACGTTAACTAAATCCGCCGAACTTTCTGCCTTGTGCCATTTTTGTCTTTGGCCGCCGCTCAATTCATGGTAGGTTAGAGGAAAATCTGACCCCGGACGGATGTTGCTTGCCCAAAGATTTGTCCCGCCAAGATTACTCATTGTGTAGGGCGGGAAAGCACCCGCAGGGCGGCGAAGCCCAAGCGCATCCCGCCTTTTGACTTATTGACATCCCATGAACTCCGAAATCGTCTCATCCCTGCCGCCGCATGCTTGCGCCAAGAAGTCCAGGCCTGGGATAGTATCCAGCCCATCGCCGCGGATGGCTCAGACCGGCGTTTTTACCGGCTCCAGCGTCCGGGCGGGTCTTGTATCTGCCTCTATCACCCCCAGCCACCGGGAGGACCGGTAACAGAAAATGACTCTTATCATTATATCGGCCGGCATCTGCATCGGCAGGGAATCCCAGTTCCTGAGATTTACTCGTATTGCCGGGAGGAAGGCTGGTTTTTAGTAGAAGATTTAGGGGACAGGTGCTTCCAGGCCGAATGCCAGCGCCAGGCAGAGACAACCGGTGGGATGACCCTCTACCGTCAGGCCCTGCAGGTTCTGGTGCAGATGCAGATGGCCGGGACCCGGGGTTTTTCGCCCGAATGGTGTTTTGACACGCCGTTTTATGATGCGAGCCTGGTGCGACAGCGGGAATGCCACTATTTTGTGCAGGCTTTTTTGCAGGGGTATCTCGGTTTAGAGACGACGCCTGAGGCGCTCACCGAGGATTTTGCGTTTTTACTGCAGCAATCGCTCCATCCGGAACAGAGGTTTTTCCTGCATCGGGATTTTCAGTCCCGAAACCTGATGGTGCATCAGAACCGGCTGTGGCTCATAGATTTCCAGGGCGCCCGTCTGGGGCCGCTCCAGTACGACCTGGCGGCGCTGCTCCTGGACCCTTACGTGAATCTGCCCTTCACCACCCAGGAGATCTTGTTAACTGAATACCTCGGGCTCCTGCAGGAACATCTGCAGATTGACCAGGCGCTTTGGCGGCAGCGTTACAATTATGTGGCCCTTTGCCGGAATCTGCAAATTCTCGGGGCGTATGGCTTCTTGAGCCATCAGAAGGGCAAAACCTTTTTTCAGCAATTCATCCCGGCCGCGTGCCGGAGCTTGGAACAGCGGCTGGAATGTTTACCGGAAAGTGAGTTGCGGGGGCTCAGACGTGTGGTGGCGCAGGCCGCCACCAAGGTGCGGCGGCGGGAGGCTTCTTAACGGCGGTCAATTATCCCGGAAAGCAGTTAAAAATCAATATTAAAAAAAAGATCGCCCCCGGTGTTTTTTCGGCCTAATTGCGTTTCCGCACTGAGGTGTTTGTGGATTTTGTAATCCAGGCGGATCTGATTGACGTCTTCACCCTGCAAGGGGTTGAGTTTACGTTCATAGCTGACGGTGATGCCCTTACTGAGTTTTTTCCCCACCCCCAAGGCTTCCTGACTGGTAGTAGGAGAAACTTCCCCCAACAACGGTAGTTCATCGCCCAGGAGAGATTTTAATTTCTGGGCAGTCAAACTTCCAACTAACCCCATGGCTTTTTGAGTGGCGGTAACGTACTCCTCCCTGGTCATCTTATCGGCCAGGTGGTCGAACACCAGGAGCGATAGTTGATCCCGGGGGGGTAGGGGAGGGTTGCTCTCCAGCCTGGTGCGCAGGTTGTCCAGAGGTCCGGAGGCCACCACGTAGAGAGTATACTCGTCAATCTGCCGAGCGGCCCGGGCATCCAACGTCGCAGGTTTATGGGGTTCGCCCGGAAACGTCGAGCGCAGCATGTTCCACGGTAAAGAGTTTGTTGTTGATGGCAAAAACGCCGTGTTTGGCTCTGATGCCAGCCGCCCAGATATTTGGGGCCGGGGGCTTGCCGCAAGACCTTGATCTGCCCTTCGAGTTCGCCTTTGAGATCCTTATCCCGCAGCCAGACGCCTCCAGGGATGTCGATGACGAGATTGACTTCGAAGTTGCGTACCACGGCGGCCGGGCCGGTGGCAGAAGCACCCGCGGCAGGGATAAGGCACACGCGGGGCAGCAAGATGATCTCCCGGTTCCGTTCGGAGCGGAAGAAGGCCAGACGAAATTGCCCATCATTGACTGTAAGGCGGCCTTCGGCCCGGAAGCTCGGCCAGGAGCCGGTCAATGAAACCTTGCCATTGGCCACGGCCCGGGAGCCTTCCCGCCGGATGATCATTAAATTGGTGGCCACGAGATTAAGGCGGACATCCTGGAGTTTCAGGCCTGCCAAGCTGGCCCCGCCGGTAATTTCTCCCTGGCCGTCGCCGCTGCGAAAAACGAAACGCGGGGCGATGAGGCGGTCTGCCTCCAGGCGAATTTCTCCGGGTTCAATGGTTAAAGGCGCCCCGGACTCACGGATCGTCAATGACCCGGGACCATAGCGCAGGGACCCGGCCAAGAGAGGCCGGCGCACACTGCCGGAGGCCTGGACCTGGAGATTCATGGGCCCCTCACTGGCGGAGACGCCGGGAATGAGAGCTGAAAACAGGGAGAGGTTGAGGTTATCACTCCAGAGACGCAGTTGCAGGCCGCTCTCCGGCACGTGCCATGACCAGGGTAGTATTGAAAGAGTCAGGGGTGTAGTACCTTGCCAGGCTAGTTTGGCTTTATCCGGTTTTTCCACCATGAGGCCATTGAGGGTCAGGACATTTTCCCGGTAGAGCCAGTCAGTCTGAAAGGAGTCGAACTGAAATTTGGCGATTTGGCCGGGGGCCAGCTTCAATTGTCCTTTGATAATCGGCGCTTGGGCAGTGCCGCTTATGTCCGCCTGGGCATTGATGGTGCCTTGGAGCAGCGAAATCTGAGGTACGAACCTGGCAAGATCGTTTAGTTGGAGGTCCTCCAATTTTACCTGCAGGGCAACATCTTCTTTGGTTACCTTGGCGGCCAGGGAAAGGAGAGCTTTTTGATATCGCAGGCGCAGGGGAGAGATTTCAAACCTGCCGGGGCAGCAACGATCAAGGTCACGGGTTCGGCTGCGGCGACCTGGAGGTTGGGAGGCCCCCAATGAAAATTATTAATTCTGATCTGGGCGGCATTTTTTTCCCAGCTAGCCACCCCGGCAAGTGCACCAGACTGATTTGGGGATTGCTGGGCTTTGAGGTCAAAGACCAGGTTGGCTCCCTGGGTTTGGCCCTTCCCCTGGAATGTGGCCAAAGGGGCCCACCGGAGTGGTTAGTTGTTGGGCCAGAATATCGAAGTTGGAAATAGTGAAGGTTTCTCTGGACGTGGTGCCGGCAGTTTTGCCTTGCAACGATGCCACCGTCAGACGTTGCCAGGAAAGGGCTTTCCCTTGAAAACTGACCTGATAGGCCAGGGACTGCCAGTCCCCTTTGACCGTGCCATCGGCCCGCAACTGCCCTCTGAAATCGGGTGGCAGCAGGGGCCATGGACCTGGTGGCAATAGATCCAGAGTCAGTTTCAAATCAGCGTTGGCGGCGGACAACCGCCCCTGAGCTTCAGCCCTGAGGTTGCTCATGAGCAGCCGGGCCGGGTTGAGACTGCAATTCGCCTGCCTCCCAAGCGCCTTGGGCCGATAGTTCCTGAAAAGCATATTCCCGCAATTTGCCGGACGCTTGCAACTTGCCAGCCAGGCGCGCCTGGGACCAGTTAAATGAGGGGGGCACTTGAAAATCCCCGGAAAAATTCAAGTCCAGGGAACCCGGCGGAGCTTTGGCGCCCAGGAGCAGGGCCGGGTTCAAGCCCTTGGTAGTGAGCTTGAGCTCACCGGTCATTGGGATTCTGGGCCCGGTTAGCGGCAATACTTGTCCGTTCGCTTCGGCGTCCAGGCGGCCAAAATTGCCCTGGAGTTTTAGAGCTAGTCTGTTGACGCCGCTCCCCTACCAGCCTGAACGTTCCCGTGGCTGCCTCAACCTTGGCCTGACGATAGGAGAAAGGCTGCATTTCCAAACGGGCTTGCAGGTTGCCGGGGACCCAGGGCCTGCCAGTGCCGGTCAGGGTCACGGTTCCGTGCAAAGGGGTCAGATCTTCCCGTGGATGAAATCCGGCCTGATGATGCCAGGGTGCCAGAACGACCCCGGTCAGATTCCGGAAATTCAGTTCGAGGTGAAATTCCGGGCCGGCCGCGGCGGTTTGCCACTTGCCCGTGACCTGCCATTGGCTGTTCTTGAGGGGCCTTTACCCACGACCTGGACATTGGCAAGAGAACCCTTGGCTTCCAGGCCACCGTGAAATGGTGAGTCGACGGGCCATTGGGCCAGAGCTTGTGGAGTTGGAATCCGGGAGGTTCCCGGAATCTTGAGGTTGAGAGCCAGGTTCCGGGGCTGTGGCCAGATTGGCCAGTTTCCCCTGCAGGCTCAAGACCGGGAGATGTGCCAGGAGATTTCAGTTTTTGAATTGAGATTCCTGACCCGAATAGGTCAGGGCCACCGTTCGCCTGGAAGCGAGGGTACGGGGCGGGTGAAGCCGAGGGCCACGTCGTGATGAACCACGACAGTCACCTGGGTCGGCCCGGTGACTGAATGGTCAGCGGTGAGCTTGCCACGTCGAGATCCTGGAAGATGAGTTGCTGCCCGGGGTGGCTCACTTGCAGGCGGCCGTCTTTGATCCGGATACCGCTCAGGTGGATGTGAGAAAAGGGGGGCGGCGGTCTTTTCTTTAGCAGGTTGGCGACATTCCAGATCGCCGTCGGCATCCTGGTTGAGAATACTTCCTGCTGCTCGAAGGCCAGAGTGCGGATGACCGGCTGCAGTTTGAAGAAGTAGAGCAGGGAGAGGCTGACCTCTAACTGTTTGACTCGGATAAGATCACCCTGGGGCCGACTAGTTTCTACGTTGTGGAAGACCATGCCGGTGCACGAGGCTGCCGGAAACCTTCCCACGGTGATCCTCGCCATCCACCCGACTCCAGAACCGCATCCACCAGCGCGGGTAACCCACCCGTTCCCAAGGCTGGTGTCAGGACCAGACGGGTCAGGAGCCCCAAACCAGCCAGGCACCGCCAGTGACATGTGCATTTTCGCCCCACTTAAACTGGGGGATGGGGGTCTCAGTCATGTTTGCAGTTTCGAGTTTCAGTTTCGGTTAAAAACACTATCTGCCGCACGATGACATATTTTAACGATTATTGGAAAGTATTCGAAATTTTTCTCCAGTCTTGAAAGGTACGGGAAGAAGGGCGGGGGAGTGAAGAGCTTAGAGGCAGGCGGGCAGAATTGTCCAGCCTTCCGCCCTCCTCCAAGCAGCCCGCTCTCATACACTCCTTAACAATATGTAATCGATCCGGGGTTATTTTCCACCAGCCAACCAGGAGTTGGATTCCTCGGCCTCAAGCTTTTTCAATATTTCCCTGGAATCCTCTTGAATTCCTGATCACACCCCAGCGGCGGAGTGGATCCGTTTTCCCTTGGTAATAAAGTGTAGATGTTTTTGTTGATGTTGCCACCCATGACCCGGGCAGGTCGTCTGGGCTTTCCCGGAAGCGGTCTCGGGACTGGGCACGCCAAGCACAGGTTGGGGGAGGTCCAACGACGCAGCAGTAACAAGCTTTTTCATGCGTTTCCTCCAATTGATATCGCGAAGCCTACGTCTTGATGCATAACAGGCGCAGACCAGTCCTTGCCACCGATGCCGTAAGATCATAATAATCACTATTTTTTCGATGAAAGAGCATTAAGCAAGGCGAGCGGCCCAATGGACGGGTCAAACCCAAAGGCTTGGCCGATGTTGAAAATAATCTGCATCTTATCGGTAGTGGGGTTGATGGGGTTAAAGGGCCAGGCGAGCTCCAGCCGAGATGGGACCAATGGGCGTCTCGTAGGCCGGATCCGGCACCATACTTAATCTGGCCCAAACTCGTGTCTCTCACCTTATAAAAAACGTTGCCGGCATCGAAGAAGGTCACCCCTCGGAAGTCCGGATCGATCGGGAAACGGCCTTCCAGGTTGCTCAAAAAAACGGCTTCGCCACCCAGGGGATTACGGGCCAGGTCCCTGGACCAAGATAATATTTACGGTAAGCCCGCATACTGGTGGGACCACCGCTGAAAAACCGGCGGTCGAGGGAAATTGATCGGTGTCTTGAATGGGGGTATCACAGAAATTTGACCCGACCACGGCCCCCATCTTTGGGCCCAGGTTTTGATAACACCACAGGTTTCAAAATGAGCTAAAACAACTAAAAAAGCCAAGTTGGGGAGAAATTAATTTTGGGGCCAATTAGCCAGGAGGAAAATTTGGCCGCCTTCTAGGGGGATTGGCAGGAATTGATGATATGCAACTCCTACAGCAGCATATTAGCCGAGTCCCAAGCTTACCGAGATTCGGTTTCCTGGAGTAATTGCAGGGCCAAGATGGAGTAGTGTGGAAAAGACGAATTTCAAGCCATGGCCCGGGTAGACTTTGGTCTTATTGGGGGAATGTCTTTTGCAATAGGAGTAGGTATGAAAAGGCTTAATAGGAAAAGGAAGGATGAGCACGGCGGAAACCGGTATTAAAAGCCGGATCGAGGTCGTAGCCGAATATCATCGGGTTTAAAATGAGCCTTCAAAGCGCTTATCCAGGCGGGAATATTTGGCGCTGATTTCCAGAATGCAACCGCGCCGCCAAAATTCCGGTCATAGACCGCGGCGGTGTCGGCTTCCAGACTCAATAAGACCTCGCCCTCGGCCCGGGCTTTCGGGTAGCCGTGGTCCAGCAGATAATTCAATATTTCTTTTTTAAGATTATCAAAGCCCTTTTCCGTGAACCTCTCTCCCACCACCAAAGGGCTTTTTTTCAGATCGTCTTGTAAAACCGCCTGCTGATCCGGACTGCCCACCACACTCACATCGATTTTGTGCACCCGAATCCGGGGCCTTCCCGAACCATGAGACGAATGTCGACCTGACCCAGGGATCCGGTGATTTCAGAAGTAATTTCGGCGTGATAAAAACCAAAGCGACGGTACAAGGCTTTTAACCGTTCGATATCATTCGTCAGCTCTTCGGAGTTTAACACCGGCGGGGTTTTCCACCTGAAGATATCGGGGCGCGGCGTCACCATTTCACTATAGAGCACTTTGGAGGGGATCGAGGCATTGCCAATGATCTTCAGGGAATGGATATACGGATACGGTGACTCGACCTCGGCATCCGGCGTTTGCGACCACCTGGGAGAACGTTCAAGCAGACGAGCACTATGGTCATGATAGTTGTGGCCCAAAGCGTCATCTTCGGCACCCCT
>CAVZSK010000019.1:0-37408 GCA_963777875.1 uncultured delta proteobacterium
CTCGGCGTAGTCCGGCAAGGGGCGGGACTGAGCTCCCGCCTTATGAGCTATGATGTGTATGGATTTTTTTCTTTTTATTGGAAAGGACTGCCGCGTCAGAGGCAGGCACAGGAAGTTTTCGCAAATTATCATGAATGAAAGCCGCAAACTTCGTGTTATCCCCTTGGCGGAATGATTCAATCGAAGCCTGAAGCAACTCCTTTTGGCCCACGTTTGTCCATGAAATGAAATAGCCGTTTCGATAAGCCAGATGATTGATGAATTCCCTTTGCGCTCTGCCGTTCCCTTCACGGAACGGGTCAGAGCGTTAATCTCTCCAAGATAATGTGCAGCTCGTTCGCTAAAACTGACCGCATCTAACTGATATTCGACAGTAAGAAAAATATAATAATGCGATAACAACAGGTTAATTATCACTACAACGTCATTTAATTTGCTGATCAGTTGTTTTTTTCCGATGAGAGATATAAGCCCGGTGATTTTTTCTCTGAATATCCGCCACTAGACTGATGAGATCGTCAATTGTATACGTTCTTAGTGGGAGAACTGCCTCCAATAAGATTCTAAGCTGCGACACCGTAATGTTGGGTGCCTTCTTCCCCCAAAATAATTTTCAGATGCCACAGAAAAAAATGGGCCATCATGGTACAGAGGATATGATGATGCCAGCCGGGATATTTTCTGACTTCATAGTGGTCCATGCCCAGTTCCGTTTTGGTTTCTTCGAAACTTTGCTCTATGGGCCAGCGCAGGCCACTAAGCCAGACAAAAGTTGCTAACCTCGTGCTCACGGGAGCATTACTCAGATAATACGTGTAGGTGGGTTTGCTCCCCAAAGTCCGTCTGATTACCAGCCAGACTTCTCGATCAGGCAGGCTATTTTTAGACAAGGTGACCCGTCTTTTCGTAAACTCGTATTCCACGGGGCCTTTCGTGCCTTCGGCAACCTTCCGTTTATACCAGAAAAATTTGTTGAGGTTCTTAGCAAAAGTTTCTGCCTTAATCGGAGCCTTCTCCTTGGCCTTGACTTTTAATCTGGTTCGCCTTTTTCCCCGATGCCGATATTCTTTCTTTTCGGTAACCGGGTGTCGAAGCCAGAATAGGGTATCACATGGCGTCGTGACAAAATAGACAGTCCCCAGCTGTTCCTCAACGGCGTTGAGAAATTCAGGACTATTGCCATACACTGAATCAGCGGTCACATATTTAAAGGGGAGAATATTTTCTTCCCGCAGATGACGCAACATTTCGGCAGCCAATTGAGGTTTGGTTTTAAACTCGACCTCTCCTGGGAGCTTGCACTTTTTCCTCTTGACCTCATAGTCATCAGCAAACCATTTCTCCGGGATAAAAAGCTCTTTATCCACCAAGGCATACCCCTGGGGGGAAGCATAGGCGGCAAAGACTCCCACCTGGCAATTTTCCACCTTGCCCAGAGAGCCGCAATATTGTCTGGCAACCCCGATTGAATCCTCACCTTTCTTTAAAAAACTTGTTTCATCAAAAATCATCACACCATAAGGGTCACCCAAATCTTCGGCAACAAGCTCATGGTATTTGCGCAGCATAGCACTCTCGTCCCAGATAACGTCACTTATCAAACGCTGCATGGCTCGTGCGTTGCCACCCTCCACCTGCAGCGACATTGGTTCGATAGATTTTCGTTCTAAATCACTCAATTGACCGACCATATACCGATAAAAATTATCCCTCGGTTCGCTCCGAGCAAAACAATCTCGAAATTGTTCATGGAACCCTTGCAATTCGGTAATAAATCCCTCTATGTCTCTCTTTTCGATGCTAAACTGCGGAATAGAATATGGCTGCAGTGAATTCTCTATACGGTTACTTGCCAGCATATCTGTCCCTCCAATTTGCTCATTTTTGAGACAGAATAAACCTAATTAATTTTATTGTCAATATATATGTCGTTATAGTGTTAATATATACCCGCCACGCATTTCCTCTTTATGTCTCAGATTTTTTTTTACAAGTCGATGCGTAGCCTATAGCGAAAATGAAAAAGAAAGGATTGCCGTTGAGATCAGGTTTAGTGCCTATTTACTTGTGATGAAATTGTAGAATCTTTTTGGGGGGAAAAAATTGGCGCATTTTTCTGGATATTTCTCACTTGCGAAAGCGATCAAAGAAAGTATAGTCCCTTCAATCGTGAATCCTGCTGAAAATGAATATCTAAGACTGGTTAAAGAAGCTAAAGACCTTCGAAATTTGTCTGGAAGAAGAGGAAAATCCTTCTTTGTTGGATGGGCTTATTTAGCTTTTTTGGAGATATATTGAATTTAATAAAATATATCCCAACAGTTAACTTGGCCTATATTATCTACTTCCAACAACACCTAATACCAAGTTGCTATCTAAAAAGTAATATTAAGGTAAGGAAAATTTATCATCGAGCGAAGTTTTTCGGATTTCTGGCGAGGTCATTGAGACCCTGACAGAGTTTGTCCTCTACTTCATCGAGGTTCCTGAATGCCTTATTGGCAAAATTCTTCTCCGCAACTCTTCCCGAGTATGTTCGGAAGGATTTAACTCTGGGCTTCGCGGCGGTAGTTTGATTAGCCTTATATTTTCAGGTAGCTCCAATTTTTGGGATGTATGCCAACCGGCTTGATCTGTTATCATGAGGATAAAATAATTCAAAAAATCCTCTGCCACCTGTTCAAGAAGATGTTCATCATCTCCGTATTAGCCCAGGGCAAGATGAGGGAGGTCATTTTTCCCAATGCTGGCAAACTGCTGTAAAAACATAAGAGATAAGTTCTAATGACCTGTCTGGGTGCTTGCGGCCTCGTCCCCAGAGGCGACGAGGCACGCCTGACATCGCTGATCCGTCCAAAGCGTCCCTCGTCTTGAGCAAAAAGTAATACCGGACGGTTATCTTCTGGGTCTCTTTCCGCCAGTTTTTCAGCAATTATTTTAGGAAGTTTTTTTTAAAAGCCTCTTGTTCCTCCTTGTCGGCATCGACATGGAACGGTCGGGGAACCACTTTCCGCCAGCCCTGTCGCTTAAGTAGCCTATAGACGGTGGTCTTGTGGACTTTTTTCCCGATACGTCTTTCCAAAGCCTCCTTGATTTCTGTAACCGTAGCGATCTGGCCGGTAAGGGCTGCCTGTCGGAATGATTCTAAAAACGAAGTCTCTTCGTCCCGGCTTAAATAGGAGCGGCGCCGGCCACCCTTCCCCGGCCCCTCCACTGCTTCCGGACCCAAACGATTATAGCGGAATATCAGATTGTGAACCGATTGCTCCGCAAGCCCGGTGTGCAAAGCAATTTCCCCGGCAGGCCGAGGATCAACTAAAGCATTCCAAATAACCAGCCATTTTTGCACTCGCCAAAATCCCACCGTTGCCTTGATCTTTTCCTGAACCTCCTCTTCGGAAAGGTGGGGGATGCTCTTGGTAACTTTTCCCATGACTACCCCCTTGATAATTTTTTGGAGCAGTCTATCATATTACTCATTAGATCGCACCTTACTATAAGTCAACACCCCCGCCCCCTCGTCCCCAGCGGCTGCGGCAAATCCACCGCCCTGCGCTTGATCAGCGGCCTTATCCCCGGACCAGAGCCGCTTTTTTCGGTGAAAAATACCAACGAAAACAATACAATAGTTAGTGGGAAAATTATTTTATTTTTCCCACTTCAGGGGCGGAGGCGATGAGCCCGACCAAAACTTTGGCGGCCATCGAAATCGGTCCGCCAAACCAGCGCGAAATTAGCGCGAAAATTAGCGCGAAAAATCGTCCTTCAAATAAATTAAATAGGTAATATCAAGAATATATAGTGTGCGAAAAAATATTCCGCGAAAAACCCCAAACTCCCTTTCAGATGTTATCCCGGCAGGTGATGTGTTCTGGAACCGGGAATGAGGGCCCGGCATTGTAGGTGGGGTGATCAGAGGTGATGGAGACGGGAACGCTGATTAATTTATGGATGCGAAAAAGCCCGGTTGCCAAGGAGACCGGGCTTTTTTTATGATATACAAGTGGTCTCCCAGCCATTATAATTCATCTAGCAAGATTAAATCTGAGACTGGTTGCGGTCCATTTAAGCAAAGGAAGACCTGCCCCCCTTGGAAACACTATTTCTCATTGACATCAGCTCCTATATCTACCGGGCCTATTACGCCATTCGAGAGCTGTCCACCTCCCGGGGTTTTCCCACCAACGCTATTTATGGGGTCACCAACATGCTGCTGAAAGTCCTCCGGGAGCGGCAGCCGACGCACCTGGCCCTGGTGTTTGACGCTAAACCGCCAACGTTTCGGCACCGGCTGTATCCGGATTATAAAGCCCACCGTCCCGGCATGCCCGAGGATTTGGTGAAGCAGTTGGACTATCTCCGTCGGATTATCTCGGCCTTGAATTTACCGGCCCTGGAGCTGGAAGGGTATGAAGCGGATGACCTTCTCGCCACTATGACCAGGCTGGCCCGGGAGGCAGGGATGCAGGTGGAAATTATTTCCGGTGACAAAGACCTGCTGCCCCTGGCAGACGAAGAGGTGACGATCTGGGATCCCATGCGGGACGTGTATTTTACCCCTGAGGTAATTGAAGAGAAATTCGGTCTGCCGCCGGCAGGTCTGGTGGACATGCGCGCTCTGACCGGCGACCCCAGCGACAATATCCCGGGGGTGCCGGGGATCGGTCCCAAGACGGCGCAGAAACTCATGGCCCGCTTTCATAGTTTGGATCAGTTGTTGTCCCATCTGGATGAGGTGAAGGAAAAAAAGCTGCGGGACCGCTTGCAGGAGCATCAGGAGCAGGCCCGTTTGAGCCGGGAATTGCTGCGTCTCGATGATCAGGTGCCGCTGGCGGTCAACGTCGAGGCCCTGCAGCCAGGCCCCAAAGACCGGGCCACCTTGGGGGAGTTGTTTGCCGAGTTGGAATTCAGCAAGTTGGCCAAAGAAATCAGCGTTGGTGAGATTGTTGGTGAGTTTCGCTTGCTGGACACGGTATCGGCCTTGCAGGAAGCTGCCGCGGCAATTCGGGCCACGGGGCGTCTGGCGTTATATTGCCATGGCGGCCCGCAACATCCCATGCTGGCTGAACTGGCTGGAGTAGGATTGTCCTGGGAGGACGGCCGCGCGGTGTACGTGCCGTTTCTGGCTAAGCTCAAGCCGGCGCAGATCTGGGAGATACTGGGGCCATTATGGACGGACAGGGGTATCGAAAAAATCGGCCCTGATCTGAAAAACGCCTGGATCTGGGGGAAACGCTGGGGCCAACCATTGTCCGGGACTGTCGGCGACATTGTGCTGGCCTCGTATCTGCTGAATCCGGTCCGTTTTGATCAGACCATTGAAAATGTCGCCTTACACTATCTGGGCACCAATCTTTTAGAGCCCAGGGAATTAGCCGGGCGGCCGCTGGCCGCGGCGGAACTTCCACTGGAGTTAGCCGTTCCCTATGCTGCGGGCAGGGCCGAGGCGGCTTGGCGGCTCTGGCCCCGGCTGCAAACAGAACTCCGGCAGGCAGGTCTGGCGCCATTGTATGAAGAGATGGAGCTGCCGGTTTTAGGTGTTCTGGCCGCCATGGAATTTCGGGGAATTGGCGTTGATCCGGATTTTCTCGAAACCCTCGGGCATGATTTGGCCAGGGAATTAGCCAGATTAGAAGGGGAGATTTTCCAGCAGGCGGGCGAGCCCTTCCTTATTAATTCCCCCCAACAATTGGCGGTTGTCTTGTTTGACCGCTTGAACCTGCCCACCCAGAAAAAAACCCGGGGACGGACGGCATATTCCACTGACAACGAGGTGTTGACAGCCCTGGCGGCCGAACACCCCATTGCCGCAAAAGTCATAGCCTACCGCACCCTGGGGAAACTGAAGACCACCTATGTTGATGGTTTGCGTAAGCAACTGAGTCCACGGACCGGTAGAATACACACGACGTTTGTCCAGTCCGCGGCCGCCACCGGCAGGCTTTCCAGTCGGGAGCCGAATCTCCAAAATATCCCGGTGCGGGGGGAACAAGGGGCTCAACTGCGACAGGCCTTTGTTGCCGGGCCTGGAAATATTTTCATTAGCGGCGATTACTCTCAGATCGAACTGAGGTTGCTGGCCCATTTTTCTGAGGATCCCATTTTGCTGCAGGCCTTTCGGGAGGGAGAGGATATCCATCGGCAAACTGCCGCCGAAGTTTTCGGTCTGCATCCGGAATTGGTGAGTCCGGAAATGCGGCGCCAGGCCAAGGTCATTAACTTTGGCATTATTTACGGCATGAGCGCCTTTGGACTGGCCAAACAGCTGGGCGTCAGCCAGCGCCTGGCCCAGGATTTTATCAATCGCTACTTTGACCGCCATACCAGGGTGAAACAGTATTTGGCTGAAGTTTTGGCGACTGCCCGGCAGCAGGGGGGGGTGAGTACTCTGCGGGGGCGCCGTCGTCCCATACCTCATCTTCACAGTGGCAACCGCAATCAGCGGCAAGAGGCGGAGCGCAGTGCCATGAATACACCCTTGCAAGGATCAGCGGCCGATATAATCAAAGAAGCTATGCTCACTGTAGAATTCCAATTAGAACAACAAAGGCTATCGGGTCAACTTTTGTTGCAGATTCATGATGAACTTTTAATTGAGGCGCCGCAGAATGAACTTTCTGAGACAGTAAAGTGTCTGCGGGTGGCTATGGAGGGGGTAGATCAGCTTAACATCCCGTTATTAGTAGATATTTCGACTGGTAAGAATTGGGGTGAAATGAGGCCTTGGCGAGGTTAAGGTTCGAGAAGAAAAATATTTTTGCAGTGGTGGTAATTTTTTTTTAAAAAAAAACACTCGATCGATAATTTTTACTTGATATTTTGTTTGTCTTGTTGTTTAATACGTATAAATGTGTTCTCGAAACACAATTACTTTGAAAAGGGGGGATAAAGATGAGGAAAGCTTTGGTACGTAAAGGTTTTGCCTTTGCCATTCTCATGGCGTTCGTCCTCGTCATGGGAGCGGGGTGTTGCGATTCCTGCAAGAAGTACGTGGATGAAAGCAGGATGTATGCAGACCAAGCTAAAGCTTCAGCTTCCAAGGCTGAGGCCGCCGCTCGGAATGCCGAGGCCGCCGCTGCTGATTCTAAGGCAGCTGCAGACAGAGCTGAAGCCGCCGCGGATCGCGCAGAAGCAGCCGCAGCAAAAGCAGAAGCTTGTTTGATGAAGAGAATGCGGAAGTAAGTCTGTGCATGAAGTTGACAAAGTTTACTGGGGGGGAAAAACCATGCCAATGCTGGTTCCTCTCCGAGAAGGGGGTAATCGATGAGGAATGCGTTATTAAGAAAAGGCTATGCCTTGGCGCTCCTCGCGGTCTTTGCCCTAGTGGTCGGAGCTTCTGGTTGCTGCCAAAAGTACAATGATGAATGCAAAATGTACATGGAGCAGGCCAAATCAGCTGCCGATCGAGCCGCAGTCGCTGCTACTAGCGCTGACAATGCTGCACAGGCTGCTAAACAACCGATAGCAAAAGCTCAAGCTGCTGCTAATCGCGCCGAAACGGCTGCAATGCGTGCAGAAAAAGCAGCCGAGGAAGTCTGTGCCGCTATGGCTTCGGTAAGACCGTGTCCGCCAGTTAAGAAGAAAAGAGTATGCCCGCCCAAAAAGAAAAAACGGGTATGCCCTTAATTTAACCAGTTAGCCTAATTTATTTATACCGAGAGGGTGTGGTCAATATTGCCACACCCTCTTTTTTGTGTCCGATATTAGTTTCTCCTCCTCCAGTATGAACGCTTCTGTAGCTTTCCTTGTTCTCCCCGGTAACAGTTCAGGATTGATAACCCTTGGCAGATAAGTTGCCTCACTCTTTGTTTCTAAAAGAGAAGGGTTGATGATTGTTGCATGCCCTGTAGATTTATACCAAAAAACCTTATTGTTAAGTTAAATCAATGCGATAGATATAGGTTTAGCGCTTATCAACAGTTCGGGTAGCGAAAAATATTACGTCAGCTTAAACGTATTAATAATGTTATTTGACTATAAAGTAAGAGGTTAGTTTTCTCGAAAGTAGTTAGTAATCACCTGCCAATGGCAGCGACTACGAAAAATAATTACCAGACAGGGCTATTTGAAACGCCCTGAAGCTTTGGAATCCAGACTTCGCAAACTTGGGATGTGAATGAGATAATATTGTCTAAGCCAAATCAGAAATGGAGTTCAGGGAAATAGTTCGGCAGGCTTATCAAAAGCAAAGATCAACAGGTTAACATAGGAGGGTAAAAGGGAAGTAAGGAGAGCTTCAACCACCTTACTTCCCCGAGGGAATTACTTTTTGCAGCGGGCCTTAATCGGACTGCGAGGCCATGGCGCCGGACGACTTGGTGACATCAGTGGGGACGCCCCACTTTTCTTCCACTAATTTCATGACCTTGGTCAGGTTGACGTCGTTTAGCACCTGGGCTTTTTCCAAGCGGTTCAGGGTATAGGTCAGCATGTCGGGGATGCGATGATAGAAATCTTGATTGACCGATAGGAAGATGCGGCCGTTTTTAAAGCCGATCATGACGGGTTCGTAAATATATTCCACTGTGGTTCCCAGATTTACCAGGGGAAACAGAGCTTTGATGTGTTCGGGATACATCCGGGTGCAGCCGTGGCTGACCAGACGGCCCACGCCCCAGGGCATGTGGGTCCCATGGATGCCATACCCTCCCCCCCCCGATAAGGTCAACTTATATTCCCCCAAAGGATTATCCGGCCCCGGCGGCATGACGGCCATGCCGTATTTCGCCTGCAAGTTGGCGGGAATATGCCAGGCCGGGTTGGTTTTTTTCTCAGACGATCGTGAATTTGCCGGTGGGCGTTTTAAAATCCAGGACTCCCATGCCGATGGGGTAGGTAATAACTTTGGTGTTATTGTCAATGAAGTAATACAGTCGCATTTCCCCGGTGTTGACCACGATTTGGGTTTTGGGATGGCTGGGGACGATCCAGGTGGTGGGGATAATGATACGCGCGCCGGCGGGCGGCAGGAAAGGATCCCAATGGCGATAGATATTTCCCAATTCCAGATAGCCCAGACCATATTTGCGGGCGATGTCCAAAAGATTTTCCCCGGCTTTCAGGGTATATTCCTGGGGGCGGCCAACGACGGTCAAGGCGTTGCGGTCTATGGTCAGCCCGGGAGCAGGGAGGCGGACATCAAAAGGCCCGGCGGTCTGACCCGGACAAGGAAATAGCGAGATAAGCATCAAAAATAATAAGGTAACCCGAAACACTTAGGCAACTCCTTTACAAGTTTTGTAGGGCCGGCACTGATTGGGGCAAGGGAGGAGCACAAACCCCTTTTTCGGTGATGATGCCGGCGATGAGGCTATGCGGGGTGACATCAAAGGCCAGATTGAGGGCCCGGCAGTTCTCCGGAGCAATGCGGCACCCACGAATTTCGGTTACTTCCGAGGGATCCCGCTCTTCGATGGGGATCTGACCGCCGTCGGTCAGGGTGAAATCGAAGGTAGAGACGGGCGCGGCCACATAAAAGGGCACCTTATGGTAGTGCGCCCAGACGGCCACACCGTAGGTGCCGATTTTGTTGGCGACATCACCGTTGGCAGCGATGCGGTCGGCGCCCACCACGATGAAATTGACTTTGCCCTTGGCCATGAGCGAGGCCGCGGCGTTATCGGGGATCAGGGTGTGGGGAATGCCCAGTTTCATAAGTTCCCAGGCGGTGAGGCGGGCACCTTGTAAAATTGGCCGGGTCTCGTCGACAAACACATGGATTTTTTTGCCCGCCTCCCAGGCAGCCCGGATGACGCCGATGGCAGTGCCGTAGCCGCCGGTGGCCAGACCGCCGGCGTTGCAGTGAGTCAAGACGGTATCACCGTCTTTGATCAGTACCTGGCCATGCGCGCCTATCTGCCGATTGATGACGATGTCTTCCTGCAACATGGCCTGGGCTTCGGCCACCAGTCTGGCCTTCAGCCCGGCGACGTCCAGGTGAGAATGCGCGGCCACCAGTTTTTGCATATGGTCCACCGCCCAGGTCAGGTTGACGGCAGTGGGCCGGGCCGCGGCGATGACCTGGCAGATGTCATGAAAATGGCGTTGGAAATTTTTGCCAGCAGTATCGGAAAATGACAGCGCCCCCAGGGCTGCGGCCATAGCTGCGGCCACGCCGATGGCCGGGGCGCCCCGGATGGCCAGGGTGCGGATGGCGTCAACCACCTCCCGGTAATCGGTACAGGTCAGGAATATTTCTTCGTCCGGCAGGCGACGCTGGTCAATGAGAATGACCTTATCATCTTCCCAACGGATGGTGTCATAGCCCGGAATATCGGTCATACATGCTCCTCATGAGAATAGTCAATTTTTCGGTTAACCCCTGGGTTTGGCCCAGATTTCCAGGATCACCAGGCTGAGGAAGCGTTTGGAAGCGGCGGACCGTAACAGCGCCACAGCATCCCAGCCACGGGCGGAGCCGGCCGCGGCCACCACTTCCTCGCCTTCGGGAATCAAGCCGGCGTCCACGGCTTCCATGACGATCTCACAACAGACCTTGATACCGTGGCCCAGGCGCCGGAGGGTATTGGCAATAAGCAGCGTGGGAGCGCTGCCTTTGAACATTTCGGCGATGCTGGTCTCCAGGGAATGTGTGAGGATGGTGCCCTTAAAGACTTTGCCGCCCCGGTTGACGATTTCCCGTTCGTGTTCCGGCAGAAATTCGTCCACGTTGGGGCCACGAAAACCCACTGAGTGGCCCACCACCACCAGATTAAGGTCTGGCCCGCAGAGCAGCCGGGCGGCCTGAGCACCGGTATCCCCGGTGGTGGAGGCGACGACAAAATGTTTAAAGCCTTCCTGTTTGGCTTTGTCCAACAATTCTAAACAGGCCTCGGTATTATCCGGGCCAACTTTTTTAAAATATAAAACTTCCCGGCGGATCATGGTAGGCTCCTAATTAATGTATACTTCATTTTTATACCTGATTTTTAAAGGACTGCCAACTTGAGGAAGAAAATTTCTTGATCAGGCCCGGGAAACTAAGCCCACTGCATCCAGAAGACAAAGATCGGCCGGAGCCCACAGGAGGCCGTGGCCTCGATCCCCTGAAGCTTATATAATCCATTGAGTTCAAGTTAAAAGGTCTTCGGGCAGAAAGACGACTTCCCGTTCCAGGTGAATAGCATGCTTTTGCCAGACCGTTTCCTGAATGTCGGCGATCAGGGCCTGCAGGTGCGCCGCCGTGGCCCGGCCCCGGTTAATGATGAAATTGGCATGGTGCGTGGACACCTGGGCGTCGCCCACACTTTTCCCTTTGAAGCCGCACTGGTCAATGAGCCAGCCGGCCGGCGGCCCCTGGGGGGGATTTTTGAAGACGCTGCCGCAGGTGAGTTTTTCCGGGAGGAAATTTAGCCCGGCGCTGCTGAATAATGCGGCGATGGGTGGCGGCCAGTTCCAGCGGCGGGACCTGGTCCCGTAAAAAAAATTCCGCCTCCAGTACCAGCCAGCGGGGATGAGCCATAAGCAGGGAATGACGGTAGCCGAGCTCCAATGCGGCGGCGGAGAAGGTGCGCAGCTGCAAATCAGAGGTCAAGACGGTGACGCTTTTTAAGATGTCGGCCATTTCCTGTTGCGGACCGGTGCCGGCGTTGAGGCGGACGGCCGCGCCCACGGTGCCGGGGATGCCGATGAGAAATTCGAAGCCGGCCCAGCCCCGGCGGGCCAGGGTGGCGGCAAAATGGGGCAGATAGACCCCGGCCCCGGCTTTGACGACGCCGTCGGCAAAGTTTATTTGAGCCAAGGATGTGGTAAGATGCAGGGTAATGCCGGGCAGACCCTGGTCGGCGATGAGCAGGTTGGACCCCCGGCCCAGGTAAAAAACCGGCCAGCCTTCGGTTTGGGCCGCCCCAATTATGGCCGCAGCCTCATCAGGAGCGCCGGGGGGCCAGCAGCCACTGGGCCGGGCCGCCGATGCGCCAGGTGGTGTGAGGGGCCAGAGGGTGCTGGCGGACGGCCTTGGTTAGGAGTTTGGCCAGGCGTGGAGAGGCGTTTTCAGTTTCCAGTGTTAAGTTTCCAGTATTGTCTGAAGAATTTTTCGATCGAGATCCAATGCTAATATAATTAAATTACAGAGTTGAGAAAGGCAAGGCAAGTTTTAAATTTTTATCATTATGGTATGAAAAGAGGCTTTTGGGATCCGGACTTATAGCTGATGGGTTTAGTAAGCCTGAAATCCAAGGTCAGTAGTAATCTGATCTAATCTTTGCACCGCGGACAGGAAGGCAGACCAGCGGGTGGGACTGATGAGGATGGGTGCCGCCTCACCAGAGGAGTTCTCGGCAGGTGATACCGTCTTGATTTCCAGGAAGGTGGAGCCGCGACGGTCCTGGAGGGAGAGGTGAATCTGTTGCTGATCTGCTTGCTCCAGCACCACGGGCTCGGGACTCGGCGGGCAGAGGCAACTGCAGCATGAGGTAGCCTGGTAGGCCGGCGCCGGCAGGGGTTTCATGAAGGCTCCCAGGCAGTTAGACGGCTTCGTAAAAACGAGGCCAGAGGGAGAGGGGCAGGGTCAGCCGGCGGGCCGGAGCTTCGGACTGATTGCTGCCCCTGCTATCAGAAACCTCCAGAGTTATCCACCGTTGGTCTCCGATAGTGGAGATAATAAGGTGAAGTTTTTCCGGCGGGTGGTCCGTAAGCAGGCTGGTTCGAAAAATTTCTGGCATTATGCTTTAGTCCTGAGGTTGATATTGCTCGGTAAAAAGGCGGGCGGGCGCGGAGGCCCACCCCACCAGGTCAATGATCTATCTTGGTTATCCCTTAGCCGGCCCCGCTGGCCACATTCAGCAGGCCGCCGGCGGCGATGATCTGCCGGTGGCGGGGGGAGAGTTCCACCCGCACCCAGCATTCCTGGTCGTTGGCCAACAAAGGCAGACGTTCGGCTCCGGCCAGGAGGCGCTGCCGCAGGTCGGGCAGCACCAGACGGTCGCCGGGTTGCAGGCGGTCATAATCCGCCGGGTTTTCGAAAATTAGGGGTAAAATACCGAAGTTGATAAGATTCGCCTTATGAATGCGGGCGAAGCTCTTGGATAATTTCACCCGAACACCCAGATACCGGGGAGCCAGGGCGGCATGCTCCCGGCTGGAGCCCTGGCCGTAGTTGTCGCCGCCCACGATGGCTCCTTCGCCGGAGTTTTTGGCCCGATTCACAAACTGGGGATCAACGGCGTGATAGACGAATTCGCTGATGGCCGGAATATTGCTCCTGAGGGGCAGGATCTGAGAGCCGGCCGGCATAATGTGGTCCGTGGTGATGTTGTCTCCTACTTTCAGGAGCACCTGGCCTTCCCAGGTCTCGGGGATGGGGGTGAATTTGGGGAAGGGCTGGATATTGGGCCCCCGGATGACCTCACAGGTCTGGCCAGGCTCCAGGGGCGCCTGCAACTGCCGATTTTTCACCACAAACTCCCGGGGCTGCTTTATCACCGGGTAGTCGCCCAACCGGCGGGGATCGACGATTTTGCCGTGCAGGGCCGCGGCGGCGGCGGTTTCCGGACTCACGAGATAGACTTGGTCATTTTTGGTGCCGCTGCGGCCGGGAAAGTTGCGCGGGAAGGTGCGCAGGCAGTTAGTATTGGTGGCCGGGGCCTGCCCCATGCCGATGCAGCCCAGGCAGCCGGATTGATGAATCCTGGCTCCAGCCTGGATCAGGGGAAGCAGACCACCGGAAATTGCCATATTTTCCATGACTTGGCGGGAGCCGGGGTTAATTTCCAAGCTGACCAGGGGGTGAATTTTTCGGCCGGCCAATATCTTGCTCACCATCATCAGATCTCGATAGGAAGAATTGCTGCAGGAGCCGATGGCCACTTGCTGCACCGGCAGTCCTTCCACTTCGCTGACGTCTTTGACGCTGTCCGGGGAGGAAGGGCAGGCGACCTTAGGGGTTAGTTCACTAAGGTCCAGTTCGAGAATCTCTCTAAATCCGGCAGTGCTGGTAGCCCTTAAAGGCCGGTGCGCGGCCACCCGGCCTTGACTGGCCAGGAAGCGTTTGGTCATGGCATCAGAGGGAAAGATGGAAGTGGTGGCCCCTAATTCCGCGCCCATGTTGGTGATGGTGGCCCGGTCCGGGACGGACAGAGTCTGGACGCCGGGACCAAAATATTCCAGGATCTTTCCCACCCCACCTTTGACCGTGAGGCGACGGAGCAGTTCCAGGATGACATCTTTAGCCGAGACCCAGGGCGGCAGCTTGCCGGTGAGGCGCACACCGATAACTTCAGGCATGACAAGATAAAAGGGCTGTCCGGCCATGGCCAGGGCCACGTCCAGCCCGCCGGCGCCTATCGCCAGCATCCCCAATCCACCGCCAGTGGGAGTATGACTGTCGGAGCCCAGCAAGGTCTTGCCAGGAATGCCAAAGGCCTCCAAATGCACCTGATGACAGATGCCGTTGCCGGGCGGGGAGAAATAAATACCGTGGCAGGCGGCAAAAGATTGCAGGAAGCGGTGATCATCAGCATTCTTAAAATCAGTCTGCAAGAGATTATGATCCACATAACTGACCGAAACCTCGGTGCGCACCCGGGGTACACCCATGGCCTCGAATTCCAGGTAGGCCATAGTGCCGGTGGCATCCTGGGTCAGAGTTTGGTCGATTTTCAGGGCGATCTCCTCGCCCGGGACCATCCGGCCGGAAACCAGATGGGCGTTGATAATCTGTTCGGTAATGGTTGGCATGCGAAAATTCCTAATAATTCAAGGTCAGAGGTTAAAGTAAAGTTTTTAGCTAATTGACGCTTAAAAACATTCTAACTATATCACTTATTTCGTTGACTGCAAGTAATCGATCAGGATATCGGGTTTGTTGCTGCCGATGTAGTCCAGTTCCAGGGGGAGCATCGGCAGGAGATCGGCGACGTCGTCGATATTCCAGACGGCGACGAGGAGGCCGGCCTGGTCGGGCCGCCTGTGGTCAGTTCGAGGGTGACATATTGGTAGTTCAGCACCAGAGCTTCGGCGTCGGCAGCTTGGGCCAGGGCCGGTGGGTCTGCGGGACAGCCGACAAAGAGGACGCCGGTGCGGATCCGGGGTTCCAGGCGGCGCAGTTTTTTCAGGGCCGGGTGCCAAAATGAGATGACGTGGGCTTCGGCAAACAGGGCCTGGGCTGAGAAAAAATCGGCTAATGGCTCTACTGCCACCGGGTCCTTGAGCTCCACAAAAAGATGGACCCGTCCCCGTACCAAATCCACCACCTCCTCCAGACTGGGGAGGCGCTCGCCCATACCCGCGTCCAGGCGACGCAGTTCTTCCCAGTTCAAGTCAGCCACCCGACCTTTACCGTTGGTGGTGCGGTCCACGGTGGCGTCGTGAATCACCACGAGACGGCCGTCCTGGCTGGCATGAACGTCGATTTCTACGGCCTGGACCCCCATGTCCAAGGCCCGGCGGATGGAGCGCAGGGTATTTTCCGGTTCATAGGCCTTTGCTCCCCGGTGTCCCATTATCCTGGGCATATCCATCTCCTCCTTATAAGTAGTCATGGAAATATGGTCAATGCTTCAGTGTCCCAGACATCTGGCGAGGCGTAATTACCAGACTGGCGGCCTGGGCTACCATGAATGCGACTAGATTATATCATGTGTATGTCTCAATTTGGGAATGGCTCCATCTTTAAGTTAAGATCAGCGCCCTCGGAAGTGTGACATTTGTTCCGGATGTGCTGGCGAAACTTTTCAGGTTCGGGATAATCCTGAAATAAATGTGATTAGTATCCATTTTTGTGTGACCTAATAAGACAAAGATGGCCTAGAAAAATTACGAGCCAGGAAATTATGGGATCAAGCACACAGATAGCATGTCTGGCAATAATCACAAATTGTGGAAAAATCTTTGAGAAAATTTTAACTAACTATAATCATTGAAGATATTTAGAGCTTATATCTTGTATGGACAACTAATTAAATTTATTAAGAAAAAAGCTAGTTTCTTGATAATCCTCAAAAAAAATATTTACAACGGTATGACATTGTTGTATAAATCAAATTCACCAAAAGATAGACATAAGTTAATTGCTCGGTTAACTCGGTGTTGCAAGGAGGCAACTATGACTACGATCAGGACGGATCGCCGAGGTCAGCCGCTGGACCGACCGCAACGAGGTGGAAAACCTCGACGATCACCGTTGACTAATATTGTCGGTGGTAACAACGCTACGGCTGCCCCGTGGCTTGCTCTAAAAAAGCCTATTCTGACCCAAGACCCCCGCTTTCAAAAAATTCTCCACCTGATTCCCTTATATGCCCGGACAGATTGGCCAGTGTTGATTACCGGGGAACCCGGCACTGGCAAGGAGCTGGTGGCGGAAGCCATCTGGGCACATAGTTCCCAGCCGGGGCGGGAATTTATCAAGCTGAACTGTGCTGCTTTGGTAGAATCGGTAGCTAACAGCGAGCTTTTCGGGCATGTGCGTGGAGCATTTACGGATGCCCACCGCAACAAAAAAGGTAAATTTGAGTTAGCCCACCAGGGAATGCTGTTCCTGGATGAGATTGGGGACCTGCCTCTAGCAGTGCAGCCGCGGCTGCTTCGGGCAGTGGAATTGGGAGAGATCGAGCCGTTGGGCGGTGAGAGAACCCTGGCTGTAGAGGTCCGCTTAATAGCTGCTACCAACCAGGATTTGCGGGAGCTTATGGTCCAGGGGCGTTTTCGGCGTGATTTGTATGATCGACTGAGTGCGTTGTTGCTCCATTTGCCGCCTCTGCGGGAACGGCCGTCTGACATCATTTTTTTAGCGAACTATTTTGCCACCCAAACGGCTCAAGATTATGGTCTTGGGCCAGTGTATTTGTCTAGTCAGGTAGAGAAGAAATTGCTGAACCACACGTGGCCAGGGAACGTCAGAGAGTTAAAAAACGTCATTGCCCGGGCGGTGCTGCTGCGTGAAGACGTGGCAGTGGAGGAGATTCAGCTGGATAATGAAACTGTGCCCCCGGGCCGGCGAGAGATGTCTCTAAATGTTGGGATAGCCACTCTGCCAACCCGGCCGCCACAGGCTGAGTTAGTGGAGTTGCTGCGGCTGGAGCAAGGAAATATTTCCGCCATCTCCCGGAAGCTGGGTGTATGTACCAAGACGATCTATCGCTGGTTGAAACATTATAAGATAGAACTGGACCAGTTCCGGCAGGTAAGCGGGTTATAAGAGGACAGCTTGGTCATGGCTAGTCTTGATGATGATTATAAATTTCCTTTAAAAAAAGTAACTGATATTTAAGTAAGCAGGGAAGTGGAATCATTTTTAAGTATTCTTCCGGCTTGAGCTGTTTCGCCTGATAGCAATAATAACAGGGAAGGTTATAGGATTATTCAAGTGATTGCTAAGACAGGTCGATAAGGAGGTAAAAGGGAGAAAATACAGTTCAGGATGATTGGATTTCTCTGAGATACAACAGATGAGAAGAAGAGTTGGCTGTCATCCTGGAAAGGTTGCAGTATGGAAGATCAGGAAAGGAAAACCAACAGAAATCCATCACCCAGTTTAGAAGATAGAGCAATAATTGAAGCCCGGAAGGCAAAAAAATACATTATTAACAAAGAAATATTGGCCAAGCTGGAAAAGAAACGGGAAGAGCAGCGGCGACGTGCCAGAAGATACCGGCTTAATACAGAATTGTTGGAAGTAAATGGCAGACCTGGCAAAGGGTCCAAGATTATTGACTTGAGCACCAATGGGGCCAAATTGGAATTGCCTTTCTCGCCGCCTTTCATGAGTCAGATGACTTTGAAATTTGAACTGCAGGGAGCCCAAAAGGTTTTGCAGGTGGTGGGGAGAGTCATATGGTCTAAAATGACTTTAAAAAGAGGATGGTATGAAGTAGGAGTTCAATTTTATCAGAATTATTGGGAGATAGACCACTTGCTGCGGTTGGAGCAGAGATAACCAAAGAAAACCTGAACATACAATTATGATCTTTTTCACCCCGCACCTTTACCTTCTCCCCTCAAGGGCGTGGAAAATAATGGGCAGAATTTATGAAAACAGTGAGCAGTTAAAGCAGGCTTACCTGCTTAAGGCCGAATGTTTTCAGGCTTCTTGTGATTGTTAAACATAAAACTTTTAGCAATGAGTATAGGTTACATCCCCTGAAATCTTGTCGTCAGACGGTCCGGAGGGAACGTTGCGGCACAATAAGAAATCTACCTCGCCGAGGTCTGTTCCGACTTGGTGGCCGGCCGGCGTTTGAGGTAGACCAGCAGGATGGCGATGGCAGCGGGGGTGACTCCGGAGATGCGGGCGGCCTGACCGAGAGAGAGGGGCCGGATGTCTTTCAGTTTCTGGCGTACTTCGTTAGAGAGGCCGGATACCGTGTCGTAGTCAAAGTCGGCCGGCAGGCGTTTTTTCTCTAGATTGACAAACTGCTTGACCGCTTCCAACTGGCGTTTGATATAGCCTTCATATTTGTATTTGATTTCAACTTGTTCCATGATGACCGGGGGGGCGGTGGGAGTCTCGCCGGCCAACTCATAGAGGGCGGCAAGGTCAAGTTCGGGCCGTTTGAGCAGTTTCAGAAACGGCGTGGCTTCTCTGAGTTGGGTGGAGCCCCGTGTCCATTAAGGCTTTGTTGACCTCTGGCAGGGGAAAGAGTTTTTTCCCGGCTAGTTTCGTTTCTTCCTCTTGCGTTAAACGCTTTTTATCCTGCAAAGTTTCCAGGGCTTCCTGATCTACCAATCCCAAATCAAATCCCAGTTCGGTGAGGCGCAGGTCGGCGTTGTCTTCCCGGAGCAGGAGCCGGTATTCGGCCCGGGAGGTAAACATCCGGTACGGTTCCCGGGTGCCTTTGGTAACCAGGTCATCTATCAAGACGGCCATATAGGCCTGGGAGCGGTCGGGAAGAAAAGGCGGGCGCCCGAGAATCTGGCAGGCGGCGTTGACCCCGGCCCAAAGCCCCTGGGCGGCGGCCTCTTCGTAGCCAGAGGTGCCGTTGATCTGCCCGGCCAGGAAGAGTCCCTGGATTGCCTTAGTTTCCAGGGTAGGGAGGAGCTGGGTGGGTTGGACATAATCGTATTCAATGGCGTAGGCCGGCCGCATGACCTCGGCTGCTTCGAGACCAGGGACGCTGCGGAACAACTGCAACTGGATTTCCGCGGGCAGGCAGTTGCCCAGACCTTTGGCATAAATTTCCTGGGTGTTTAAACCCTCTGGTTCCAGGGTGACCTGATGGGAAAGTTTGTCGGCAAAGCGCATGACCTTGTCTTCCAGAGAAGGACAATAGCGGGCGCTGATGCCTTTGATGATGCCGCTGTACAGTGGCGAATGCTGGATATTGTCCCTGACCCACCGATGGGTGGCGGCATTGGTGTGGGTCACATAGCAGGAGACCTGGGATTGCTGGAGTCTTTTCGTGCTGCCAGGAGAAGGGGCGGGCCCGCTCTGATCCCTGGAGGCGGTCCATGGAACTGAAATCGAGGCTGGAGGCGCGCAGCCGGGGGGGGGTGCCGGTTTTCAGGCGCCCCATCTGGAAGCCAAGTTCCCGAAGGTGAGCCGCCAGGGTGGTGGAGGCGAATTCACCGGCCCGGCCGGCCGGGGTCTGGTGCGGGCCGATGTGGATGAGGCCGTTTAAAAAGGTGCCCGTAGTAATCAGCACGGCTTTGGCCAGATAGCAGAGGCCGTAGGATTCCACCACGCCGCGGACACGGCCGTCTTCCACCAGGAGGCGGTCCACCATGGCCTCCCGGATATGGAGACGGGGTTCCTGCTCCAGATGGGCCTTCATGGCCAGGCGGTAGGCCTGTTTGTCACATTGGACCCTTGTGCCACGAACCGCAGGACCTTTGGAGGTATTGAGCACTCGGAATTGAATGCCGGTCTGATCCGCTAAATAGCCCATAAGACCCCCCAAAGCGTCGATCTCCTTGACCAGGTGGCCTTTGGCCAGCCCCCCGATGGCGGGGTTGCAGGCCATGTGGGCAATGGTGTCCAGATTCAAATTAAAAACCAGGACTTCAAGACCCATACGGGTGGCCGCCGAGCGCGCCTTCACAGCCGGCGTGCCCGGCTCCCACCACGATGAGATCATAGGTTTTAGGATAGAAGGTCACGGATGGTTAATAATATGATTAAAATGACATGGTAATGGTATTTGTCTGGGAAAAAGATAAGGCTTTTGACTTTGCCAAAGAGATACTGCAACACGTGTATCGCCTGGGTTAGGGCCGAAAAACAAGACTCCGGCTCGAAAGCTGATCCGGGGCTGAGACGGATGGCTAATGCCAGTCAACCTCCCGGAGCAGTTCGATGAATTCCGTCGACTCGGTATATTTTTGTAATGATTCCTGGTACTTTAGCCAGTTTTCCCAGATGGCCAGCCACTCTTCATTGTGCCAGTAATAGGTGGTATCCTCCCCTTTTTCCTTGACCCGCACAAACTCCTCATACTCTTCCTGACAGCCACTGCAGAAGCGATACGAGCTGTGCTGGCGCTTATACATCTCCTGGGGATCGAACTGGACGCCACACATGGAACAGCGGGCCAGGCAGCGCTTGCATTGCAGGAATTTTCGAATATATTCCAGCTTCTTGGCCTTATCAACTTTAGCCTTCTTTTTTTGCTCCAGCTGCAAGCGCTTTTCAATATCGATGACGTTACTCATACAGGCATATCCTTGGAAAAGGTTACGGTAAGCTTGTTTTATTTATATATGATTAAACATAACAATCTTCCGAATGAGAGTCAATAAGCACCGGTGCAGCAAAATTGGCTGATCAGGTGGCGGGAACCTGTTTGGTACAGGAGATAAGGAGGGATGAGCTGAGAACCGACCCACCGGCAGTTAGATTGCTCCAACTTTCCATTGGATACACTGCACCGGGCAGTTGTCCATGGCCTCCTGAATGATGAGCGGCGAGGCGCCCCGGGGGTTAAGAACCAGGGCAAAGCCTAAGGCTTTATTCACCTGGAATACCCGGGGGGAGATTTCCTCACAGGCGCCACAGTGAATGCAGTCGGCTCGGACAATATGCGGAAAAGGATAAGTCATCAGGTCTCAACTCGTCTTGATGACAGGGAAATTGATCACGGGCAGGTCCTTTCGACCTGCCCGTGATCTTGATGATTCGATCTTATTCTTCCACGACTGTGGCCTTAATGATAGTTACCGGTTCGACGGGGACGTCGGCATGAAAACCTTTGGAGGTGGTGGCCACCACCTTAATCTTATCCACTACGTCTTTACCCTGGACTACCTTGCCGAAGACGGCATAGCCCCAGCCGGCGGGGTTCTTACCGGTATGGTTGAGGCTTTTATTGTCGGCGACGTTGATGAAAAACTGGGCGGTGGCGGAGTCGGGCACCGCGGTGCGGGCCATGGCGATGGTATAGGCATCGTTGGCGAGGCCGTTGTCGGCTTCATTTTTAATGGGCCCCCGGGTGGACTTTTGATCCATTTTGGCGTCCATACCGCCCCCCTGGATCATGAAGCCGTTAATGACCCGGTGGAAAATGGTGCCGTCATAAAAGCCGTCCTTGATGTACTGGAGAAAGTTAGCCACGGTGGCCGGGGCTTTATCCGGGTACAGTTCCAGGACGATGTCTCCCTGAGAAGTTTGCAGTTTAACCATAGTAGGCCTCCGGGCCGCCCAGGCCGCATTCCCCCAGGGGCCGGCGCCCAGAACTAAGATCAAGGCGGCGATAACAGCCAGGGTAAGGGAAGGAAACAATCGGAGCGGCAGTTTGAGATACATTGAAGTTCCTTTCGTAATCGGCGCCACGATGAAACGTCTCTGATGACCGCAGTTCCTCGGGTGGGCCGATTTTTGCCAAGAATATAACAGAAAGGAGGGCGCGGGGCAATGGCAGAACGGACCTAATCGGGTTCAGATGTGGAGGATGGCAACCGGGAGGCGCGGCGCTTGACAGGGCAAAGGGGAGGTCCGGTTATTGGGGGAATGTGCTCCCGACCTGTACCAGGATGATCTCCACCTGCCCATGCCGCTGACTTAAGCCCATTGGTTGGCCCACGTGCCATGGCGGCTTTTTCGCCAAGGCTGCAATGGGCCAACACAGGTTTTTGGGCTTCTTGGTTACTCAATAAATAAAAGCTTGACCGTCACTGCCGCCGACCTTTGATTGGGACTGGCGAACCGCAGACCCTTAAGCGTCTCTACGAGCCTTTTTCTCAGCTCCTGGTCTTTCAGGGACTCCTCAATCGCCGGATCTCCGATCACCTGGCCAACGGTGTTCAGTCTGAAACTGACGTTCAACTCCCTGGGTAGTCTGGCCCCCTGCTGGATCAACTTTTCATATCGTTCCCGCCAGTCGGCCAATCCGGTGGTCAGGGTAGCCTGAATCGCCTCTGCCGGCAACCCCCCGGTGGCTCTAAGCACCTGCACGGTGAGTTTCGCTCCGGGTTTGGGCGATTGACCTGCCGGTGGGGGCAGAGGGTCCGATTCTAAAGCTTGCCTGTCCCCTCGGGGCAGTGCCGTCAGGGCTGCCAGGGGATAGCCCCGAGACATTTTCAGCATGCGGTTGCCGCCAGCCATGGCGCCCCCCACGGCCAGGTCGGAGACGCCCTGGGGCAGCGGCAGGGGTTGTTTCACCGTCTACAATCCGGCCGTCGGCCCGTTTTACCTGGTCCACGGCCACAAATGAGGTGAAGGGGGTCATCATGCTATACGTGAGTCCCAGGCGGGTGACTTCTTCTTTGACCTTGCCTTCCTGCTCCCCACGGCCAGAATCCACCAACCGCATCACCCGCTGCCGGGCCCACAGCAGCCGCAGGGCCGAGTTTTCCGGGCTGGCCGCCGCCGGGGTCACTTTGATGGTCTGCTGAAAGGGCCCCTGGGCCGTTTTGCCGGTGATCAGGATCTCCCCCTCTGGCTGGCCGGAATATTTCCCCAGCAGGGTAAGGGGCCTGAGGGCAAAGAGATCCGGGAGAAATTGGGGTTCCACCTCTTTGGCCGCGAAACCGCGAAATTCCACCTTGATGTCGGTCAGGACCGGTTGAGCAATGTAATCCCGGAACCTGGCGGCCTGTTTGCCGGCTTCCTGCTGGTTGAGGACCACGAAGGGCTCTCCCATCCCGGCCCGGGCCATGCCTTCGATGAGGTGCCGGTTTACCGAGGAGCCGATACCGAAGGGGAAAAGGTTGGCCTTCCCCAGGTTCTGGCGGATGAGGTCAAAAACTTCATTTTCCACGTGGACATAGCCGTCGGTGGCCACTACCACGATGCGGGAGACTCCGGGGGTGCGGGGCAGAGCCAGGGCCCGCCGGAAGGCCGAGCTGATATTGGTGCCGCCGCCGCCTCCCTGGGCCTGGATAAAAGTTAGGGCCTTTTCCAGGTTGGCTTCGGTGGCCGGCAGCGACCCCGACTCCGAGAGCACGGCCGAGCCGCTTTCAAACAGGAGGACATTGATAAAGTCCTGGGGCTTGAGACCCTTGACAATGTCTCGCATCAGGGTTTTGGTTACTTCCAGGGGAAAGCCGTGCATGGAACCGGACACGTCCACGATAAAGAGATATTCCCGGGGCACGACGGCCGCGGCAGTAACCCGGGCCGGGGGCTCCAGCATCAGGAGAAAGAAGTTTTCATCTTTGTGGGGGTAGAGCAAAAGGCCGGTCTCGATCTTGTTGCCGCTCAACGCGTAGCGCAGGACAAAATCCCGGTTCCCGGCGGTCTTCTCATCTCTGACCTTCACCTGGGCGGCCTGGGGGCCGGAATACGTGATGTCCACCTCGTGGCTGGGGCTAGCCAGCCGGCTGAGGGGCAGACCACTGCGCAGGTTGACCTGCAGACCGAAGCTGTAAGGCGGCGCCTCTCCCTGGTGCAGGTAGGGGTTTTGCACCCACCGCTCGGTGTCCGGCGCCCCGGCTTCGGGCATTTTGGAATAGCGCGGCCCCACCACCGTGGGCAGGACAAATTCATACTCCTGGTTTTCCGGCTGCAGCAACTCCACATACTGCAGTTCCACCTCCACCGTATCGCCCGGGAGGATGTTGGCCACATTCATCTGGAAGACGTTAGGCCGCTGTTGTTCCAGCAAAGAAGCGGTCTTGCCTTCATCCTTGGCCTGATTATAGGTCTGCCGGGCTTGTTCCCGTTCCATAATCCTGGCCTCCACCACCCGTTCGCCCACCTTCATCCGCAAAGCATGCACCGCGGCCCGGGTGGAGCCTGGAAAGACATAAACGGCTTCCAGCGTTTTTTTTCCCTGATTTTTATACACCTGGGTGATTTTTACCTGGGCCGACATGCCGGTCAGGTTCACGCTGGCGTTACTGCTCTTCAAGGGCAAAGCATCCAGTTCCGGGTCGTCCGTGACCACGTGGAAATAGGGGGAAAGGGTTTTGTCCGGGGCGGGGGGAAGTTCCGGCCGCATTCGGGCCAGGGAAGGCTGGCTGGCGTTTAGACCAACCCCAGCGGCAAAGAGCAGACAAGTCCAAAGTGCGACCATCCGGGGCCATTTCTGCCAGGGGCGCCAAACTGCCTGTTTCAAATTACACATTGTTGTTTCACCTCTGATTGGAGGAAATTGAGGGAACCGTTTCCCTATACTGCGTAAGTCGAAGTCTGGGCAGGACAGGTGACGGATTTTTTAATTCGATGAAAATTATCGGCAGAATCGGCAGGAAAAGGTGAGTTGAAGGTTCCTACACGGGTCATGAAGGTCTTATTCTTGAAGTTAAGGAAGTGTGACCGCCAGCGACCGTATGGTCGCTCCGGGAAAAAGGCTCTGAATCTGCTTGACATCATGGTGTTCCAGGTCTTGCATTTTCGTCTCCAGATCACCCAGCGGTTTTTCCGAAGCCACAAGATAGACCTTGGTCTGGTCGGTAATAGCCGGATCGGGTTTAGGCAGATGGCCCTGGTCAGGATAAAAGTAATTTTTACCTCCCTCAAGTTTGCCGGAGAATAACAGGTTGATCTTGCCGGAACTGTCTTGTCGGAGAAGATAGGCAAAGGCATCCCGGTCGGAACGATAAGAAAGGCGAGTGCCGCCACCCGGGGCTGGAACCTCGGCAAAATCCAATCGTCCAGGCCGGGATGCCGATAAAGCGTCAGTGGCGGCGACGGATTTCTCCAGGGCCGGGGCTGCGGTTTCAAATTTTCGCTTCGAGGCCAGAAGTCCCCGGCCCGGAAGTACCGGGGAAGGTGGGGCCGCCGTGGGTTCCTGGGGTGGGGCGGCACTGGGGGCTGTGGACGGGGCCGCCTGTCGATCTAAAGCAAGATCCGCGGGCGGCAGCACTCCGGGTCTATCCTCACGCCCTAAAATAAACACCAGCACCACCAGGGAAACCGCCGCCAGCGCCGGAATGAGTTTTCTGGGCTTAACCAGGACCTGCAGGGTTTCCCGAACCTTACTGCCAATAGTTGCCAGCCAGCCGGCTTTTTGGGGTGCTTCCAGGGGTGCCCCCGTCAGCTCCGCCGGCGATTCGGCTTCGGCCCGGGCCAGGCGCACATCCAGGAAGAGGTCCAGACAATCCCGGCAGGTTAACAGGTGGGCCTGGACCTTTTGCGCCGCTGCCGCTTCCAGTTCCTCCAGGGCGCAACCAATCACCTGTTCCGGTTCCGGGCAAGAGAGTTCGGGGCTGGCAGACTTTTGGAAGGCCTGCCGCAACCTCTCCAGGACCGCTGCCGGGATGTCCGGCTCCGACCCACCACTGCTCTGGTTTTTAGATTTTTTCATGTTTTCGCCAACTGCCCAACTGTATACACCGGCCTCAGGAAAGCCTGAAGTCCTTAGATACTAAATCGTCTCAGGGGCGCCAAAGTGACTGACTCGCACCGCCATCCCCTAAAAATCTTCATAACTCAGCCCTCGCTGCTGCATCAGCTCCAGCAGGACAGCCTTGAATCTGGCCAGGGAGCCGCTCTTATCCCTGGTAAATTGTTTTTTGATGGCGTTGATCTTTTTATGCAGGTCTGCCGTTTCCACCTGACCTGGTCCCAGCAGCTGTCTGGCCATGTCTTCGTAACTCATCTCGGCCAGGTGCCAGCGAAGCAGCTCCACATCCCGGGGGGAACGCTCGGCCAGCCGGATTAAGGCGGCATGAACCAGGTTGCGGGCCAGATCGTCTGAGGCTGACTGGGCCAGGAGGTGCTCCGGGGAATCACCGGGATTGGCAGTCTGTGGGTTCCCTGCGGTCCAGCGTTGCCGTTCCTTGGAAAACTGCCGGTTCCGGTCAATGATACGGCGGTATAAGATCCCCAGGCAGTAACTGCGTAAAGATATCTGTTGATCCGCCTGTTGGGCGTATCGGCAAATGGCCCTGCCGTTCATGAGTTCCTCCCAGAAGTTCTGGAGCACGTCTTCGACATCTTGGGGTTGGAACAAGCGTCGCCGGGCGAAAGGGAGAAATAACTTCTGATAGGAAGAGACCATTTCCTCCAGTGGGTGTCGGTCACCGGCCAGCAGCGCCTCACAGATTTTTTGGGCTAATAACGTATCCGGGGCTAAAAGTGTCCTATCCATACCTTTGGTTGCATGACGGGTTTGGACTGAGACTCCATCCAAGTATTGAAATTTGCACTTTCCCCCAAAGAACTCCAAATCCATCCAGACGACTGGCAACGAGGAATTTAAATGGGCTTCCAGTCCTCAGAGTATAACGCAATATGCCGCTGACCACAAAGTCTTTCATGGGCAGCCACAATAACCTCAAGCGACCATGCACATGGCCGGAGAACAGAAAAGAGGGCACAGAGGGCGGTAAATTTGAAAGACTGGCCGTTGAACCCAAAAACCGGCCGGCAGTCCCTCCCTTGACAGGAGCCGCACACTTGTGATAAAAGAACATATACAGGTTCCTTCGGGATAAAAGGGAAGACGGTGCAAATCCGTCACGGTCCCGCCGCTGTAACCGGGGACGACACCGGCAGAATGCCACTTACCTGTCTTGGGTGGGGAAGGCGCCGGCAGAAGGATGATCCGGAAGTCAGAAGACCTGCCTGTAGCGTAATGACGGAGACCCTCGCCGAGGCAGCGAGGCTTCGGGATTGAGGACCAAGAAAGCAGGGTGCAATCCTCAATTCTCCCATCGGGAGGGTTGAGTTTTTTTTATGGGTCAGCCACAACCTCCCTCTCTCCTTAATTTTGGCGCTCTGTCGGCCCGGATTGGCGCATCCGGGCCGACAGTTTTTTTGCTCTAAAGCCTCATGGTAAAAGGGCTCTGCGTGGTCTGGAGGACCTGACGACAGGTGCCGGCGCTAGCGGCCAAAGTCCAGGTCCGGGACGGGCAGAAAATAATTCCCCATAAATCCCTTGCATTAGGACGAGTCATTTTTTATATTTCAATATACTGATGTTGCAAGGAGGATGTATGCCGCTCACCAAGTCTTCCCTGGTGCAGGCGTTGTTTGAGCAGGAGATCTTGTCCAAGGCCGAAGCGGCCCGGGCCGTGGATGCCGTGTTTCATCTCGTCAAACAAACCCTGGCAGGGGGAGAAGATGTGCTGATCAGTGGTTTCGGAAAGTGGGTGGTCAAGACCAAAAAGGAGCGGCGGGGCAGAAATCCTCAAACGGGAAAGGATTTAACCATCGACGCCCGGCGGGTGGTCACTTTCCGGGCCTCCGGAGTTTTACGTCGTCTCATTAACCAGGAACCAGCTTCCTCGTAATACCGCCTTCTGGGGGATCGTCCAACGGCAGGACAGCGGCCTTTGGAGTCGCCGATAGAGGTTCGAATCCTCTTCCCCCAGCCAATTAAATTCAAGTGATTTCAATTGGATAACTTTTAAAAACCGCCCAAAATCGTGTCCCCAATCTGCCCCCAGGTTGTCCCCGGTTGTTAGTCCTGCATCCCATCTCCCACTAATCCCATAGGCTCACGATACCCCAAGAGGTCGAATTTGGAATACCAGGCGGTGGTCACGGCGTTGCTCCACCTTAGCCAAGATAAGGTATTTATTAAGTAGAATTCATCTTAAACTGCCGACCTCCTGCTCCCAAGGCAATTAACTGTAAATAAAAAGAGCTAATATTCAGGTATTTCAAGGTGTTTCATTGAATCAAATGCCCTCAAGAATTCCTTTTCAGATTGAAACCCCGCACGCAAATATCATTTAAGATCGGCTTCCAGTGCCACTTTTCCTGATAGGTAAAAGGATTAATCGGCAAGAAATTTTTAGCGCCGACAAAGGGAGCCCTTCCGGTCCAGAACTTCAGCTCTTTCCTTTACAATTTCCACACACCTGATAAAATTTTTTATACTTTTGGGTTTTCTTGAGACATGGAGATCCTTGGATGGCCAGAGGTCGACGTTGGTTAAGTTTCATCCTTTTGAGAGGGACTCGTTCTCGGTCTGGCGGGCATGCTACTTCTTACACCTTGGCGGCTGGGAACGGAGAGGCTCAAGCAACCAAAAACGTTCTGGTGTTGTATCCCTTCCAAATGCTGGCCCCGGGGCAATTGGAATTCCGTCAAGGCTTGCAGGAGGCCCTGCAGACAAGAAACCACCGTTGGGTGGATTTTGCGGTGGAGTATTTAGACCTAGCCCACAGTGCCGAAGGCGCCTATCTGGACAAACTTTTAGGTCTTTTGCGCAGCAAATACGCCAATCGTCGGCCGGATTTGATTATCACCTATTCTGACCCGTCCTTAAGATTTTTATTAAAATATCAAGATGAGCTTTTCCCCGGCGTGCCCGTGGTCTTTGCGGCAGAATTTGAAAAATTTTTACCCAGCCTCCCCCGGCAGCCTCACCTCCCCGGAGTCTATGTCAGGCCTGACATTGCCGGCACCCTGCAATTAGCCCTTTCCCTGCAGCCCCATACCCAACAGGTCGTGGTGGTGGGGGGAACCTCAAAGCTGGACCGTATCTTCCTCTCCTGGGTCCAGGAGGCCCTGGCGCCTTTTCAAACTCAGGTCGAAATCACCTATCTCACTGACCTTGCCATGGAAGAGCTCCAGGAACGCCTGGGACATCTGCCCCCACATACCGTAGTTTATTATGTCACCATCTATCGCGACGGCAAAGGGAGGGAATTTATCCCGCGCGCTTCCCTCAGCCTGGTGGCCCAGGCGGCCAAGGCCCCGGTCTATGCTCTGTGGGACACGGTACTCGGAGACGGCATCGTCGGCGGTTCCTTAATCAGTTACCACGAACAGGGCCGGGTCGCCGGGGAACTGGTGGCTCGCATCCTGGATGGCGAAAAACCGGAAGATTTACCGCAGGTTCTGGCCCAAAACCGTCTCATCTTCGACTGGCGGCAGCTGCGGCGCTGGGGGATCTCCGAAGCCAAGCTTCCGCCCGGCAGTATGGTGCGTTTTCGGGAACCGACTCTCTGGGAGATGTATCGCGGTTGGCTCATTGGCGGTCTGGCTTTATTAGGGGTGCAAAGCCTTCTCATCGGCGCGCTGTTAATCAACCGGGCCAAACGCCAGCGGGCCGAGCAGGGTTTGGTGGAGCGTTTGCGATTCGAGGAGGTGCTCTCACACCTGTCCGCAGCCTTTGTCAATCAGCCCCCGGATAAATTGGCTTCGGAGATTGACGCCTGGCTGGCCAAGATTGCGGAGATCTTAAGAATCGACCGGATTACGGTGTTGGAATTCTCCGAGGATAAAGAACACTTCTTGACCATATACTCCGGCACCTCTCCCGGTATCTCCAGTTTTCCCGAGCAAATCCCCACCGAGGAGCCTTTCCTGGTTTTCCCGCCTCGTCTCACTAGGCCAGAGGCTGGAATACTCCCGTCTGCCGGATGACCTGCCGGCCGAGGCGGTCCAGGAAAAAGAGTACTGCCGGCAGGCAGGACTCAAGTCCTTCATCTCTCTCCCCTTGCAGGTAGGGGGCGTGGTTTTGGGAGTCATTACCTTCAGCAGTCTGCAATCATATCTGAACTGGTCCGACTATCCGATGCAACGACTTAATCTGGTGGCCGAGATCTTCGCCAATGCCTTGATGCATCGGCGAACGCAGCACACCCTGGAGGTCCACCGGGAGGAACTGGCCCATGTCGGCCGGTTGGCCGTTCTCAATGCCCTCACCAGTAACCTGGCCCATGAAATCATCCAACCGCTCACGGCCATTAGTCATAATTCCCGGGCGGCCCAACGATTGCTGGAGAATTCAGAGGCGGATTTACCCGAAGTCAAAGAAGCCCTGGAAGACATTGCCAGGGGAAGTGAGCGGGCCAGCGGGGTCATTCAACAGTTACGGCAGCATATAAAGCATGCCCCCACCAATTTTGTTCGGGTAGATCTCAACGACCTGGTGCGGGGAATTATGCCCCTGGTTTCCCTGCAGGCCAGAACCAATAACATCAGGCTGAGATTCGACCTGGCTGCTGACCTGCCCCCGGCGTCCGGCAATCGCATTCAACTAGAACAGGTACTGTCTCAATCTGGTGGTTAACGGCATGGCCGCCATGGAAGGACTCTCCAGTGGCCCCCGGGAAATTGTCCTGAAGACGACCAGAGAAAATGCCGATCACCTGAAGGTCTCGGTCACTGACCCGGGCCAAGGGGTCAAACCCGGGGAGGAGGACCTTCTCTTCAAGCCATTTTTCACCACCGCCTCGGGAGGACTGGGATTGGGATTATATATCAGCCGAGCCATCATCGAGGCGCACCATGGCAAACTTTGGGTTGCCCCGAATCCAGACCGGGGAACCGCCTTCCATTTCACCCTGCCGGTGGCTCAAGAGGGCGCGGTATGACCACCCTGGATCCCATAGTTTACCTCGTGGATGACGACCCCGATGTGCGTCGTTCTTTAGAGAGGTTATTTTCCACCTGGGGCCTGGCGGTGCAGACCTTTGCCGGTCCCGAAGAGTTTCTGGCCGCCGGACGCGAGGACCGACCGGCCTGCCTGATCATAGACCTGAAACTTCCTGGGATGAGCGGCCTTGAACTACAGGATCGCTTGCAAGCCCTAAACCTGGATATCCCCATTATCTTTATCTCCGCCTACGGCACGGTGGCCGAAAGTGTGCAGGCCATGAAAAGCGGCGCCTTGGAATTCCTGGAAAAACCGATAGCCGAGACCACTTTGATTGCAGCGGTCACCCGGGCCATTGAAAAACACCGGCGCTTGCGACAGGATGCCAGTGAAATCCAGGAAATCGGCCAACGATTCGCCTTGCTGACGCCCCGGGAACACGAGGTTGTTAGCTTGGTGGTTCAGGGATGGCTCAATAAACAAATCGCCGCAGAACTTCAGCTTTCCGAAATTACCGTCAAAGTTCACCGACGCCGCCTCATGCAAAAACTCCAGTGTTCTTCCCTGGCCGAACTGATTCTCCTCGTTGCCAAATCCGGACTAAACCAACCCCAATAAGTACCGCATTATACCAAAGTATAATTGCGCTCCTCGACAATATTCAATTATTATTTCATAATACCTGATCTTTTGATTATGGGGCCAATCAGGCGAAAACAAGCCCAGGATTCTTGAGACCAGGGGCGATGGGTAATCCTTGCGGAGTGCCAGTTGACCAGTAAAACCATCCTTCAAGGGGTCTAACTGATCTTCATGCCCTTAGGCAGAAAAAATCAACTTATTCAATATCGGCCTGCCGCAGTGGGGCCTAAAATTCGGCCTCAATCTGCTGCTGCCCACGGGAGGAAGTCATAACTTATCGAGGCTTCTAAAAATCATATTTTTACAGACAGGAGAGGAGTTCACCATGCCTCGCAGAAATTCCAGGATTTTACCGGTTCTGCTCATCTTGGGCCTCGTGGCCGTCTTCTACCCTCGGCCTTAGCTCCCCCGGCCTGGCCGCAGACAAGCCCAACATCATCTTCATCATGTTCGACGACCTGGGCAACGCCGACCTGGGGTATCGCGGCAGCGACATCAAATCGCCGCATATTGACAAACTGGCCACGGGCGGGGTCCGCCTCGAGTCATTCTACGGCATGATGGTCTGCACCCCGTCCCGGGCGGCCCTCATGACCGGCCGCTACCCCATGCGCTACGGCCTCCAGACCCTGGTCATCTTCCCCAGCCACACCTACGGCCTGGCCACGGATGAACGCACCCTGCCCCAGGCCCTCAAGGAGGCCGGCTACTACACCGCCATCATCGGCAAATGGCACCTGGGCCATGCCGACCAGAAGTACTGGCCCCAGAACCGGGGTTTCGACTACTTCTACGGCAACCTCGTGGGCGAAGTGGACTATTTCACTAAAGACCGGGGCGGCGTTATTGACTGGCAGCGGAATGGTAAATTTTTTAAGGAGGAGGGCTACTACACCGACCTGATCGGCGATGACGCCGTTAAGTTGATCGAGAACTACGACGGCAAGAAGCCCTTGTTCCTTTATCTGGCCAGCCTGGCCCCTCACTCCCCGTACCAGGCGCCGGCAAAGTACACCGACCCTTACAAGGACAGCATCAAAGACGAGAAGCGGCAGAAGTATGCCGCCATGATCACGGCCATGGATCTCCAGATCGGCCGGATTCTAGCCGCCCTGGAAAAGAAAAAGATGCTGGACAACACCCTGATCTTTTTCGCCACCGATAACGGCGGCTCCACCAGTGCCCTCTTCGCCACCGGGGCCCGCTCTCCCGAGGAGCGGGCGGCCAGCGGCGGGGTGGATCTTCACGCCCAACCCCCGGCCTCCAACGCCCCCTTCCGGGCCGGCAAGGGCAGCCTCTACGAAGGCGGGGTGCGCGTCCCGGCCTTTGCCTACTGGGCCGGCAAACTCAAACCGGGTGTGGTCAACGAACCCCTGCACATGGTGGACGTCATGCCGACGCTGCTGACCCTGGCCGGGGGCAAAGGCAGCGACAGCCATCCCTTTGACGGCAAAGACCTGTGGCCGGTCCTGACCGGGCAGCAGCCGTCGGTCCATGAGGACGTGTTGATCAATGTCGAGGCCGTGCGCGGCGCCATCCGCAAGGGCAATTGGAAGCTCTTCAAATGGGCCACCCTGCCGGGCAAGACCGAACTCTATGATCTGTCCAAAGACCCCGGCGAAAAGGACAACGTCGCCGACCAGCATCCGGAGATCGTCAAGGATCTGGAAGCCCGCCTGCTCAAGTATGCCAAGGAGCAGAAGCAGAGCCTGTGGCTGAAGTCCCAGGTGGAGTTCCTGGGGGCCCAGGGCAAGACCGTCCTGGACCCGGACTTTGACGTGGACGACGGCGGCCTGCCGCATGAGAAGCCAGTTCTGCCAAAGCAATAACGGTGTTGGCAAATGATGGCTAAAGAGAGGGCGGCCTCCGTGCCCGACCGCTTTGGCTCTGTTACAAAGGAGAAAACCATGCCCAAACTTCGTTGCATGATGCTGATACTAGCCATCTGCCTCATTGCCGGCAACCTATGCGCCGGTCCAGGCAGCCGATCCATCCGCCGCCCCGGCCGACGGCTCCGTCCTGCCCTTCCCGCCGGTGCCGTCGGCCAGTATTGCCGGGCCGACCCTGCAGGAATCCAAACACCAGCGCCGCCAGGAACCCAAACATCTGCCGGCAGACGCCCCCAACGTCCTCATCGTCCTGCTAGACGACGTGGGCTTCGGCCAGCCCGGGGCCTTTGGCGGGGAAATCAACACGCCCACCCTCTCCCGTTTGCGCAACGAAGGCATCAGCTACAACGCCTTCCACACCACCGCTATTTGCTCGCCCACCCGGGCGGCCCTGCTCACCGGGCGCAACCACCAGCGGGTGGGCTCCGGCACCATTGCCGAACGCGCCGTGGACTGGGACGGCTACACCGGCACCATCCCCAAGACTTCCGCCACCATCGCCGAGGTCCTGCACTATTACGGCTACAAGACCGCCGCCTTCGGCAAATGGCATAACACCCCCGCGGACCAGACCACCGCCATGGGACCCTTCGACCGCTGGCCCACCGGCCACGGCTTCGACTATTTTTACGGCTTCATTGCCGGGGAGACCTCCCAGTACGAGCCCCGGCTGTATGAAAATACCAACCCGGTGGAGCCGCCCCACGGCCAGCGCTATCACTTGAGCGAAGACCTGGCGGACAAGGCCGTCACCTGGCTGCGCCGCCACCGGTCTTTCTCGCCGGACCAACCCTTCCTGATGTACTGGGCCCCGGGCGCCGCCCACGGCCCGCACCACATCTTCAAAGAATGGGCCGACAAGTACAAGGGCAAGTTCGACGACGGCTGGGACGCCATGCGCCCCCGCATCTTGAAGCGCCAGCTGGACATTGGCTGGGTCCCGGCCAACACTAAACTTACCCCCCGGCCCGACACCATGGCCTCCTGGGACAGCATCCCCGAGGCTGAACGGCCCTTCCAGCGCCGCTTGATGGAAGTCTACGCCGGCTTTACCGAGCACGTTGACGTCCAGGTGGGCAAGCTGGTTGATGAACTCGACCGCCTGGGTCTGCGGGACAATACCATCATCATTCTACATCTGGGGTGACAACGGCGCCAGCGCCGAAGGCCAGATGGGCAGCATCAGTGAACTGCTGGCCCAGAACCAGATCCCCAACACCATCCAGCAACAGCTGGAGGCGTTAAAGTCACTGGGGGGCCTCGACGCCCTGGGCACCTCCAAGACTGACAACATGTACCACGCCGGCTGGGCCTGGGCGGGCAATACCCCCTTGAAATACACCAAGCTCATTGCCTCGCACTTCGGCGGCACCCGCAACCCCATGGTCATCTCCTGGCCCAAGGGCATCAAGCCAAACCAGACCCCGCGGTCGCAGTTCCACCACGTCAACGACCTCGCCCCCACCCTCTACGAAATCCTCGGCATCAAGCCGCCCCAGGAAGTGGATGGCTTTAAGCAGGATCCCATGGACGGCGTCAGCCTGGCCTACACCTTCGCGGACGCCAAGGCGCCCGGCCGGAAAATAACCCAGTATTTCGACAACAACGGCAGCCGAGGCATCTATCACGACGGCTGGTATGCCTGCACCTTCGGACCCTTGACCCCATGGTTGACCACGAGCCCCGGGCTGGCCACCTGGGATGCCAATAAGGACGTCTGGGAGCTCTATAATCTCTCAGACCGACTACTCCCAGGCCGAGGATCTGGCCGCCAAGGAACCCCAGCGTCTGGCCAAAATGAAGGAATTGTTCCTGGAGGAGGCCAAGAAGAACCAGGTCTTCCCCATCGGCGCCGGCATTTGGCTCCGCCTCCATCCCGAAGACCGGATCAAGAGCCCCTACACCAGTTGGGTTTTCGACGCCACCACCACCCGCATGCCGGAGTTCACGGCGCCGGGCCTGGGCCGGGAGAGTAACCGCGTCAGCATCGACGCCGAGATCGGCCAGGACGCCTCGGGCGTCCTCTACGCCCTGGGGGGCGCGTCCGGCGGCCTCACCCTGTTCATGGACAAGGGCCATCTGGTTTATGAATACAATATGATGATCATCGAACGCTACCAGGCCCGGACCAAAGAAAAACTGGCCCCCGGCAAGCATAAGATCGAGGTGACGACGACCCTCACCGAGAAAGCGCCCGCTCTCCCCCGCCGAGGTGGTGCTCAAGGTGGACGGCAAAGAAGTGGCCCGCACCACGGTGAAGCGCACCGTGCCCGCGGCCTTCACCGCCAGCGAGACCTTTGACGTGGGCGTGGACCTGGGCTCACCCGTGTCTCTGGACTACTTCGACCGGGCGCCGTTTCCCTTCAGCGGGAAGATTGGCCAGGTGGAGGTGAAACTTGACTAAGCGTGCTATAAGGTGTATTTAGTCTGGGCAACCTTGTTGCGGTTGTCGGGATCAAATGGTTCTGAAGAGATTCTTTTCGTCCAATAACAAGTATAGAGGAGGTAAGAGATGAGGAAATCTGCCCTGTGGCTGCTCCTGGTGCTGGCGGTGGTGATGTGTGGCTGCGGCCGGTGCTGGGGCGCAGGACAAGCCCAACATTCTGGTCATCATGGGCGATGACATCGGCTACTGGAACCTCAGCTACAACAGCGGCGCCATGATGGGCTACAAGACCCCCAACATCGACCGCATTGCGGCTGAGGGCGTGCGCTTCACCGATTATTACGGCGAGCAGTCCTGCACCGCCGGGCGGGCCGCCTTCATCACCGGGCAGATGCCGGTGCGCACGGGCATGACCAAGGTGGGGCTGCCGGGCGCCGACCTGGGCCTCCGCAAGGAGGACCCGACCCTGGCCGAACTCCTCAAACCCCTGGGCTACGCCACCGGCCAGTTCGGCAAGAACCACCTGGGCGACAAGGACGAGTTCCTGCCCACGGCCCACGGTTTTGACGAGTTCTTCGGCAACCTCTATCACCTCAACGCCGAAGAGGCTCCGGAAGATCCGGCCTATCCCAAGGATCCGGCCTTCAAAAAGAAGTTCGGCCCCCGGGGCGTGATAAAATCCACGGCTGGCGGCAAAATCGAAGACACCGGCCCCCTGACCAAAAAGCGCATGGAAACGGTGGATGAGGAATTCCTCGGCGCGGCCCTGGATTTCATTGACCGCCAGAACAAGGCCAAAAAACCATTCTTCGTCTGGTTCAACCCCTCCCGGATGCATTACCACACCCACGTCCCGCCGCAATGGGACGGCAAGTCCAACCTGAACTTTTACGCCGACGGCATGCTGCAGCATGACAGCCACGTGGGGCAACTGCTCAAGAAGCTGGACGACCTGGGCATTGCTAAGAATACCATCGTGATCTACACCACCGACAACGGCCCGCATTTCAATATGTGGCCGGACGGCGGCATCACTCCTTTCCGGGGTGAGAAGAACACCAACTGGGAGGGCGGCTACCGGGTGCCCTGCTTCGTGCGCTGGCCGGAGAAGATCAAGGGCGGCCAGACCATCAATGAAGTGACCTCCCACACCGACTGGGTGCCCACCCTTCTGGCTGCCGCCGGCGCCCCCGATGTCAAAGAGAAACTTCTCAAAGGCTACAAAGCCGGCGATATGACTTTCAAAGTTCACCTGGACGGCTACAATCTGCTGCCCATGCTCACCGGCCAGGGCGGCGACTGGTCCCGGAAGGGATTTTTCTACTGGAACGATGACGGCCAACTGGTGGCCATGCGCTATGATCGCTGGAAGCTGGTGTTCAAAGAACAGCAGTCCCGGCAGTTCCGGGTCTGGATGGACCCCTTTGTCGATCTGCGAGTGCCCCTGATCTTTGACCTGCGCATGGATCCCTTCGAGCGGGCCTCCACCGACGCCAACAGCTACTACGAGTGGATGGAACGGATGGCACAGATCGTCGGCGTGGCGTCCCAGTCCTACGCCGGCAAGATGATTATGACCTTTAAGGAATTCCCGCCCCGGCAGAAGCCGGCCTCCTTTAACCTGGACCAGGTAATGCAATCCATGCAGTCTGCCGGCCAGGGGAAATAACGGTTTAAGGAAACGTCTGGCGCCGTCGGGCCTCGGCGTGGCGGCGCCATTTTTTCTCACCCATTGGCCACAGGGTTTTCCATGGGAATAAGGCAATATAGTAAAGCGCTGATTGTAGTGGCAGTATTAATAGGATCGGCCCTCATCGGTTTGGGCTCATGGTATTATCTGTCTTCTCCTTTTCAGCCAAAAGAGGCTACCTCGACCTCAACGCCGGCCGCGGCGGACGCCT
>CAVZSK010000020.1:0-72300 GCA_963777875.1 uncultured delta proteobacterium
ACGACATTCGGCGCGCCCTTTCCGGCGGGCGCAGCGACGGAGCCGGTTGGGGTTCCACATCCTTGCCGTACAGGGCCGAGGGGTAGGGTTGTGGTATGTCGGGGATGGGAAGGATCTCGCGCCCACCCGGCCTTGCCGGCGCCTCGCTCGGTGCTGCAAGCACCTGACCGCCCAGACTGCCGCTCAGCCCTAGGGCTGCTGTACTGGCGCCGCACAGTTTGACAAAGTCGCGTCGTGTGAGTTTCATGGTCTAGCTCCTATCTTGATCTCAAGTGAGATGAGTTATGGATTGTTTAGACAGGTCGCGAGATAATCGGTGCTGGCCGTCAGCGCGGCGACCAGGCCGTCGCCGCGGAAGCTGTGGCTCAGATTGGGCAGCGGGACGAAGTCGAACGGCTTGTCGTTGGCCTCCAGCGCCTGGATGAAGTTCACCGTGTTCTGCAGGTGGACGTTGGTGTCGGCCAGGCCGTGGATCAGCAGCGGCCGCGCCTGGATCTGGTCGGCCTGGTCGATCAGGTTCGTGGCGGCGTAGCCGTCCGGGTTCGTCGCCGGCGTCCGCATGTAGCGCTCGGTGTAGATCGTGTCGTAGTAGCTCCAGTCGGTGGGCGCCGCGCCGGCCACGCCGCAGCGGAAGACGTCCGGCGCGTGGATCAGCGCGTAGAGGGTCATGTAGCCGCCGAACGACTTGCCGTCGGTGCCGATGCGGGTCGCATCGACGTAGGGCAGCGTCTCGCAGATACTCGATGCCCGCCAGTTGATCGTCCAGCGCGGCCTTGCCCAGCTCTCCGAAGATCGGCGTCTCGAAGGCGTGCCCGCGGCCGAAGCTGCCCCGGTTGTCCAGCCGCCAGACGAGGAAGCCCTGCCTGCGTGTAGAGCACGTCGCGCTCGATGATGTTGAAGATGTTGGTGGCGCCGTAGCGGTTCGAGACCATCTGCAGGCCGGGGCCGCCGTACCAGTGGACGACCACCGGGTACTTTCTGGCCGGGTCGAAGCCCTCCGGCTTGACGATCTGCGCGTACAGGTCGTCCCATCGTGCGCCTTCACCGTCACGAACTCGCGGGTGACCTCGGGCAGGTCGAGCGCGGGCCCGGCGCACTGCGCCAGCACCGCCGCCTGCGCTGCCGTCCGTCTGCGACGATGCAGGTGACCGGCGGCGTGGCGACGTCCGAGAACTGGTCCACCAGGTAGCGGCCGTCGCCGGAGAGGGCGCCGGAAGTGGAACCCGGCTCGCTCCGAGACCTGCTCCAGCTCGCCGGTGGCGATGTTCACGCGGTAGATCTGCCGCTCCAGCGGGCTGTTACTGCGTCGCGATGAAGTAGGCCCACGTCGCCGGCCGGGTCGACGTGGACCGGGCGGCCCGGCGTGAGCAGGTTCCAGGCCGGGGTGTCGATCATCCAGTCGCCCTGGGTCACCTGCCGGACCAGCGTCCGCCCTGCCGCGAGTACAGGTAGAGGTGCATGAAGCCGTCGCGCTCGGAGAGCCAGAGGAACTGCGCTCGCCGTCGCCCGAGGAAGACGGGGGCCGCATAGCGATTCTCGTTGATCCAGTCCGGGTCCGTTTCCTGTGATCAGGGTCCGCAGCTCGCCGCTCTGCGGGGTCCACGCGTTCAGCGTCAGCTCGGTGTGGTCGCGGTTCACGGTGATGAAGAGCGCCTGCTTGGAGTCCGGCGTCCAGGTGAAGAACGGGCAGCACGTACTCGGTCGCCGGCGGGCAGCGGGACCTCCAGCGGCGGCGCGGTCGCCCCCTGGGCCATCGCGTGGAGCGTGGCGGTCGGGTTAGCGGTGCCCGCCGTCGGGTAGCGCGTGTAGCTGACGGTCGGCGGCACCGGGCGGTAGTCGGTGACCGGGTGGTTCTGCACGGCGCTCTCGTCCAGGCGCAGGTAGATCAGCCAGACGCCGTCGGGCGACCAGGCGTAGGCCGGCTGGGCCGCGCGCGTGGCCAGCTCCTCGTTGTAGACCCAGTCCAGGGCGCCGTTGAAGACGGTCTCGCTGCCGTCGGTCGTGAGACGCTGCGACCTGGCCGTCGGCGATGCTCGACGACGTACAGGTCGTTGTCCTGCACGAACGAGATGCGCGTACCGTCGGGGGTGAACATCAGCCCGGTCTTGACGCCGCCACCCTCGACCAGCGACTTCAGGTCGCCCGTCTTCACGTCGAGCAGCCAGAGCGCCTCGTCGCCGGTCAACAGCAGCCTGTCGCCCTGCGGCGACCACTGGGCCGAGGTCACGTCGATGTTGCCGGGGCTCATGGCGGGATCGAGGAGCACCTTCTTGGCCCCCGTCGCTGCGTCGTAGAGCCACAGCACATCCTGTCCGTCCAGCGACTCAACGTACGTCAGCATCGCCCCGACCGGGCTCCAGTTGAAGCTCGACGGGCTGGGGCCGGCCAAAGCGTTCGGCGCGGTGAGCATGCGTGCAGTCAGCTCGGAAGCACTCTGCTGCGTGGACGAGAAACTCAACGTGGACAGGACCTCCAAGATCATGTCATGGCTGGCAGGTTCGGCGTTTTTGGTGCGAGCCCCCGCGGAGAAGCTGGTGGTCTCCAGTTGATTGTTGATCTGGGTCCAGCTTTCGGTGCCATCAACCTGTTGGCTGTAGCACGCGGGCAACTCGCCCTCCGCCACTTTGACAGTGGTATACCCCTGCGGGCACGCGCCGCCGAAACCAACGCCCCAGTGCAGATCGACCTCCCCTTCAGGTCCTTGTACGACAACCGTTTGGAACGTCTCCCCGGCTTGCTGCGGGAGTTCCTCCTGGCTCCAAGTAGCAGCAAAATAACGGATGCTGAAGCCCAGCGGATTGGTGTAGGTCTGCCAGCCATTCTGCGCTACCGGCGCCGGCACGGCCGTCGGCGCAGGGGGCACCTCAGGAACTGGGGCACAAGCCGTAATCAGGAACAGTACGATGATCGAAGCGAAGACAACGCGCGGTTTCATGGGGTAGTCCTTTCTTCTTGAGTGCCAGCGCGCTCAGACGTCCCGGGTACGTTTCTGGCGCCTGTCGGAGAGTTGGTTGTTTCGGCTAGAAAAGCAACCAACGCCTCCACGCCATCGAAGGCGAGACGCTCACCGGTGTGCGGATTTTCCAGCGATGCGCGCCAGACCGGTTTGCCGTTGCGGCTGCCGGCCTGCCATAGTCGCAACATGTACGATAGGTAGGTTGGAGATCTGACGCACTCATTGCTCATGGAAGTAATCCTCCTCTCCTCAAAGAGCCTGAGACTGTACCATTACAGCACACTCGCGTGGCGAAAACGTGGCCTGGAATCGATGAATCGGATGTTGATTGCCTGGCAAATTTCTTGGCTGTACGTTGCTTGAAGGCCGTGAATGTGGTATAAACAGTTGTGCGCCGACGCTGGCGCTACCGCAGCGCGGAGGAAATCTTGCCACGCCTCACCCTCTCATTTCTCGGGTGTTTCCACGTCTGCCTGAACGATCGCCCGGTGACGGACTTCAAGTCCAACAAGGTCCGCGCGCTTCTGGCTTACCTGGCCGTCGAGGCCGACCGTCCGCATCGGCGCGAGGCGCTGGCAGGGCTGCTCTGGCCCGACCGCACCGATCGCGACGCCCTCAGCAACCTGCGCTACGCCCTCGCCAGCCTGCGCCGGACCATCGGTGATCACGCCGCGATGACCGCCCTTCCTGTTGATCACACCCCAAACCATCCAGTTCAACCCCGCCAGCGACCACTGGTTGGACGTGGCTGAGCTCGGGCGGCAGATAGCCGATAGCAGGCGGCAAATTGTCGATGGCGCAAAACTCGTCTCAGCGCAATCTCTGTATCGCGGTAGCTTCCTGGCCGGCTTCTCGGTCGGCGATGCGGCGCCTTTTGAGGAGTGGGCGCTGCTGCGGCGCGAGCAGATCAGCCTGCAGGTGATGTCTTTGCTCGGCAGCCTGGCCGCCTATCATGAGGCGCGCGGCGACTATCGGGCGGCCCAGTCCTGCGCCCGCCAACAGGTCGCCCTGGAGCCATGGAGCGAAGAGGCCCATCGGACGCTGATGCGCGTGCTGACTTTGGACGGTCAGCGCAGCGCCGCATTGCACCAATACGGTACGTGCCGCGATCTGCTCCGGAAGGAGCTGGGCGTCGAGCCGGCGGAGGAGACCACCGCGCTGTATGAGGCGATTCGTGCGGGAGCGGTGGCAGACAAGAAAACAACGGGACAAGGAAACAGCGAATCAGGGAAACAAGGAAACAAGGATGCTGGCCGGCGTGCTCCCTCGTCTCTTGCCTATCTGTCTACGCATCTGCCTGTTTCCCCAACCCCACCATTCGTCGCGCGGGAGGGACAACTGGGCCGGTTGACTGATGCTCTCCAGAGCTCACTTGCCGGCGCAGGTCGGGTGATTTTTATCGCCGGTGAAGCCGGCAGCGGAAAGACGGCTTTGCTCAGCGAACTTGCCCGGCAGGCGATGCAGACTTATCCCGACCTGGTGGTGGCCGGCGGCAACTGCAACGCCACCGCCGGCATCGGTGACCCCTACCTGCCCTTCCGCGAGATCCTGCAGTTGCTCAGCGGTGACATCGAGGCGAAGCGCGCAGGGACGGCCCTCTCCCCCGAGCATGCCCGACGTTTGTGGGCCATTCTGCCGGATACGATTACTGCGCTGACTGGAGGCCGGCCCCAATCTGCTCGACACCTTCGTGCCGCGCGCAGGATCTGGTCCTCCGCGCCGAAGCCTTCGCGGGACAAGCGGTGAGGGGGGCATTGAAGGACCGGTTCAATCGGTTGCGGCAGCCGGCGGATGGAGATGCCAGGAGCCAGCAATCCGCCTTGCAGCAGGCCGACCTCTTTGAACAGGTCACCCGTGTCTTGCAGTTCCTGGCGCGCAACCATCCGCTGCTCTTGATCCTGGACGATTTGCAGTGGGCAGATGCCAGTTCGGTCAGCCTCCTCTTCCACTTCAGCCGGCGCCTGGTAGGCAGCCGGATTCTTCTGGTCGCCGCATATCGGCCAGACGCCATCGCGCTGCACGCTGAGGACGCCAGACACCCACTGGAATCGGTTGTCAACGAGATTCAACGGGTATCCGGGGACCGGCCAATCGACTTGGATCAATGCGAAGGCAGACGGTTCGTTGAGGCCTTGCTGGACGCCGAGCCTAATCGCCTGAGCGCCAGCTTCCGAGCGCAGCTTGCTCACCACACCGAGGGACATCCCCTCTTTACGGTGGAGCTGCTGCGCGGCCTCCAGGAGCGCGGTGATCTGGTCCGCGACAGCGGAGGGGCGCTGGGTAGAAGGTCCCACGCTGCACTGGGAGACGCTGCCGGCCCGTGTGGAGGCGGTGATCGCCGAGCACATCGGCCGGCTGCCGGATCGCTGCCGGGCGCTGCTGGCTGCGGCCAGTGTCGAGGGTGAGGAATTTACAGCCGAGGCCGTCGCGCGGGTGCTGGGTGTAGACAGGGCCTCGATTCTCCAGTGTCTGGATGGCGACCTGGGTGAACGCCACCACCTGGTGGCCCCGGTCAGCCTGCGGCGTTTGGGCACGCGCAAGCTGTCACGCTACCGCTTCCGGCATCACCTTTTCCAGTGTTACCTCTACGATCACCTGGATGTGGTGAAGCGGGCGCATCTCCACGAGGCTGTCGGCAGTGCCCTGGAAGAAATGTGCGGGGAAGCGCCGGACGATCTCGATGCGCTGGCCCCGCAGTTGGCCTGGCACTTCGAGATGGCGGGGCTCCTCGACCGGGCTGCGACCTGCAGCTTGCAGGCCGGCCGGCGCGCGGCGAGACTGGCGGCGCACGAAGATGCCATCGGCCACCTGACCCGTGGTTTAGCTCTGCTCGACGGGTTGCCCGACTCGCCCGAACGGGTCCGGCTCAAGTTGGATTTGCAGCTCACTGTGATATCCCCGTACGCTTTCGCACGCGGCTACTTGGCGCCGGAGTGGACCCGCGCTCTTGAACGCGTCTACGAGACCTCCCAACACCCCATGCTCGCCGACAGCCCGCAACGCGGGTTGGCGCTGGCTGCCATGGCTTTTTTCGCCACTTGGTCCGCGGAACCCGACCGCGCCCGGCAGATCGGCGAACAGTTCCTCCTGATGGCCGAGCGCAACTCATACCGGCAACAGCTCGAACTGGCCCACTTGGTGCTTGGCGTCGCCTGCGTTTTGCGTGGGGACTTCGTCCCAGCCCACAAACACCTGAAGCAGGCGTTGGCTGATTACGATTCTCGGAGACCTCATCCTCTGGATCTGCTCTTCGGCATCCACGTTGGGGTAATCAACCTGGGATGGGAATCCTTTGTGCTGTGGCAGTTGGGTTACCCTGATCAGGCGCTCCAGTGCTTTCACCGGACGTTGGCAGCAGCGCGCGAGAGCGGTCACCGCGAGACCCTGGCCTTCGCCCGGACTATGACAGCCGGGACGTTCTTCCTGATGGGCGGCGACGCTGCGGCGGCCCGGGGCCAGGTCGAGGCGCTGCGGTTACTGTACGAAGAAGAGCCGGCCTTCGGAGCCTGGGTCAATGGGCTGGCCGGCTGGGAACCCTCAGGGGAAGAGCAGGCCGACATAGGTCCGGAACAGGCGCACCAAGCTACAGCCGCCTCCGGGATGATGGGCAGCGGCATCGGTCGCGCTGCGCAACTTCTGCTTCTGGCCCGAGGTTACGCCCGGGCGGGCCAGACAGAAGCGGGGCTGGGCGCCCTGGATGAAGCGCTGGCCTGGATGGAAAGAACCGATGTGCGGGGCCTCGAAGCGGAAGCGCACCGGATGAGGGGTGAGCTCCTGCTCCGCCGCGAACCCGCCCAGGGGGATGCTTCGGACCCGACCCCGGAAGCAAAGGCCGCGACGTGTTTCCGCCGCGCGATCGCCGTGGCCCGACAGCAGGAGGCTCGGTGGTGGGAGTTGCGCGCCACGGTCAGCCTGTGCCGGTTGCTCAGAGACCGGAACGAACCACAAAATACGAGTCGAACCCAAGCTCGCCAAATGTTGGCTGAGGTTTACGGCTGGTTCTCCGAGGGGTTTGACATGCCGGATTTGCGAGAGGCGTGGGCGTTGCACGAAGAGCTCGGATAGGGTCGATGCGCTGGTTGTGCGGTTATGATTTCCGGCGGGTGCGATTCAACGATTTACGGCGCGGTTTCTAACCGAGCGAAGCCGCGCCAGGAAGTTTCGCGTCGTTTGCGCCCCCCGAACGTCATCATTCATACGGACAGATTTTGTGCATGCCGGCGGCGTCGCCGGCCTGTCCGTGGAGGAGGGTGCCCCAGTGACCGCAAGAAGATCCCCTTGGATGATCCTCGTAACGGCGTTCTGTCTCGTCCTGGCTCTCGGAGGCGTGGCGCTGGTAAGCGCGGCGGGAACCCCGGCCACGGCGCTCACGGCGCAATCTCCCGTCCCCACGCCCACCCCAGCGGGCGGAGGTGGCTGGCGTTCCGGCGGCCCCTACGGCGGCGATGTCCAGGCGCTGGCGCTGTCACCCGCGTTCGCTACCGATGGCCTGGCGCTGGCCGGTGGGGCTCAGACCGGTCCCTCCATGCCCGGCGGCTACGGCATCGCGCGCACGAATGATGGCGGGGCGACCTGGAAGCTGCTGCAGGATGAGCAGCACCGCTGGTCCGTGTTCGATCTGGCCATCTCGCCCAACTTCACGGCCGATCGCACCGCCTTCGCCGGCACGGACGTCGGCCTGCTCCGCTCCACCGACCACGGCGATACCTGGACCTGGCTCTACAACGGCCTGCCGGACTGCACACACGGCTCCACGTGCGCCATCGGACGCGTGCGCCTTTCGCCCACCTTCGGCAGCGATGGGATCGTGCTGGTCATCCCGCGCGGCGGCGCGCTCTATCGCACGGCGAACGGCGGCGACGCGTGGACAAACGTGCTGGCGGGCAGCGTGTCTGCCGTGGCATTCTCGCGCAACTTCGCGACCAATCAGACTGCCTTCGCCGCCGTGCCTGACGCGGGGGGCGGCTCGACGCAGCTTAAGCGTTCGATTGACAGCGGTCTCACCTGGACGCACTTGCTGACGCTGCCGATCGGGCAGGTCGATGACATCCTGGAGACGGTCGAGGGCGGCCTGCTGCTGGCAACCTCCGACGGGGTCAAGCGGCTTATGCCGGACGGCGACGGCTATAGCGAGACCTCGACAGATCCCCAGGTCCCCGGGCCTGTGTCTCGACTGGCGACGGCGGGCGATAACATCTACGCCGCGGGTTTCAATGGCCTGTACATCTCCCTTTCATTCGGCCGCGGGTGGAACCGCATGGACGGCACCCCGACCACACCGTTCCAGGCGGTGGCGCCGTGTCCGCTGTGGGGCAGTTGTCACGCGGTGATGGCCGGAACGCGACAGGGGATCCTGGCGACGCCCGATGATAACTGGAGACCCTGGACCTGGCTCCCCGGCCCAAGTCCGGTCCCAGCCAGCAGCGTGTCCGCTTCGCCCGCCTATGACATCGACGGCACGTTGTTCGCCGGCACCAGCTTTGGAGTGTTCCGCAGCACCAATCGCGGGCTGAGCTGGGAGCGCATGACGGGCGCCGATTCGCCCGGTTACCCCTACGCCTTCCCGACCGTGCGCGTGTCGCCGGCTTATGCGACCGACGGTACGGTTTTTGCGACAGTCGCTGATCTGGCGCGGCCGCGTGCTACGCTGTACAAAACCACCGATCGCGGGGGCACCTGGACGATGCTCGGGGGTGTGACGGAGAGCGGCGTGTTGGCCGTGTCGCCCGCGTACGGCGCCGACCACACCCTGTTCATGGCGAGCGACGCGACTTTACGCAAGTCCACCGACGCGGGCCAAAGCTGGCACAACTTTGCGATGACCACACCGGCCTCCGGCTTTCACACCCTAGATTTGGAAGCCTCGCCCGCGTACGCGACCGACCACACATTGTTCGCCACCGGTTACGGCGGCACCCTTCGCAGCACCACCGGCGGTGAGACCTGGACTTCGGTTGGCAGGTACAGCCCGGCCTATGGGCTGGCGATCTCGCCCAACTATGCGGCTGACGGCACGGCCTGGCATACCTTCCGGGCGATTGAATCGGCGGGCGACGGCTCGCCGGAGAGCGCCGTCGTGCGTACCACCAACCGCGGCGCGAGTTGGAGCTTCGCCACGTCCGGCCTGCCCGGCGTCTATGAGCCGTATCCCTTCCCGCTGGCGGCCTCGCCGCGCTACGCGACCGACAAGGCGCTGTTCACCATGCTCAGCGGCCAGTTTGTGGCGGGCAACAGCCACAGCCTCTACCGCGCCGTCGACGGGGGAAACTGGTGGAGCGATCTTGGCGCAGCCCCCGGCAACCCCGATGGCCGCGATCTGGCCATCACTGCCTTCAACACTGGCCATCTGACCGCGCACGCGGCGACGATAGGCGGCGTCTGGCATTACGAAGCGCCGTGTGAGGAGCGGCTGGCGGCGGGCAGCTTCGAGGGTACCCAAGCCGAACTGGACAGATTCTGGCAGCGGCTAACAACGCCGGCCACTGCGGTCTACAGCACCAAATACGCCCGCAGCGGAACACAGAGTCTCCGCACCGGCATCGACGGGACCGCAGATGTCTACAGTTACTCGTCCGCCAGCCAGTATGTGACGGTCCCGGCAGGCGCAGCCAGCGCAACGCTCGACTTCTGGTGGTATCCAGTCTCGGCCGAAGGGCCGCTGGCTGCGGCCGCGTCCGAGCAATTTGATCTTGCCATACTGGAGCAGGCGCTCGCAGGGGAGTCGCCAGCCGTAGCCCCGGCCGCCGGCGACCGGCAGTATGTGCTGATCCTTGATACCGCCGGCCGGACCCTCGAAAGGCTGCTCATGACGCGCAGCAACGCTCGTGCGTGGCAGCGAGCGACATTCAATCTGTCCGCTTACCGAGGCCTCAAGATCCGCCTGCTCTTCGGTACGTACAACGACGGGAATGGAGGCAGCACGGCCCTGTATGCGGACGATGCCACGATCACGGTGTGCTGGCCGGCCCCGCCCCCGCCGCCTACCGCGACAGCCACCGCGCGCCCGCTCAATAAGACCTATCTGCCGTTGATCTTGCGCAACTACGCACCGCCTGCCCCACTGCCTACACCGACTGCGACGCCAACCGCCACCCCAACTCCAACCGCCACGCCACAGTGTGCGCTCAATCCGCCGCCGACGCCCGAGCCGCTGTGGGTGGATCCGGTAACATCGCCGACATCGCTGCTGTCGCAGACGCTGAAGATGTATCTGGGCCGCGGGCGCGCGATCACCGTAAGCAGCGAAGCCGGCGTCACCACCGTCACAGGCTCGTTCACATCCGTCACAGCCGCGCTGGTCACGATCCCGCTGTTGCCCAACACCACGCATAACCTGCTGGTGCAGGGTCGAGTGGAATACAGCCCCGGCTGCTTCTACACGCTCAGCACCCGCACCGACCGGAACGGTGCGCCGCTCGTCATCGTGCAACAAGGCCCGACTTACACACCGACACCGACCGCGACATCGACCCCCACCGCAACCTCCACGCCCATACCGCCGTTGGTCACGCCCTCCGCGTGCTGACGAGGGCCTGACCAACGGCGGCTTCGAAACGAAAACCGCCTGGATCATCCGCTCGAACCCGGCGCTGGCGAAGTATGTGGACGCACCTACACACGGCGGCGCACACAGCATGCAAACCGGCATCGCCGCAGGCGGCGCGAACTTGGAAAGCTATTCGCCTATTGAACAGGCTGTGACATTCCCGGCCGCGCTGGCTTCCGCCAAGCTGAGCTTCTGGCGGTACAACGTGTATGGCGGCGCCGCGGCGTCAGTGGACAAAGCGCCTGACCCGAGCACGCTGCCGCGCACCGAGGCGGAGCTGGCTGCCGCGGCGCCCCTCGCGGCAGACCTCTTCTACGTGATCGCGATCCTGCCCGACGGCCGCATCGACTGGCTGCTGACGGAGAGCGTCAACGCGCCCTCCTGGCGGCAATCCACCATCGATGTGAGCCGCTTCCGCGGACAGACGATCCGTTTCCAATTCGGCACCTACAACAACGGTACCGGCGGCATCAGCCGCACTTTCGTGGATGACACCGCGCTGCAAATCTGCCCACCGACCGGAGCGCTGGTGCTGCCGGCTGGCTGGGCCCGCCGCGTGATCGGCCGGCCGGAGATGAGCACGCTCTACGCTGAAGCAGGGGGCCTGCTGTATGGCTCCGACAACGCAGGCGCGACGTGGCGCGTAACGGGCGCAGCCCACCCGGAGCACGCCGTCCTGGCCGCCGACCCGGCGGTCATCTATGCCGGCGACGGCGGATCATGCTTTAGCGGTGAGGCGCCGCCGCCGACCTGGCGCACATCCAACGGAGGCGGGAGCTGGCAAGAACTCCCGGCGGCGAAGGGTCTGAAACCGCTGGCCGCACACCCGAGCGACTCCCGACTGTACCTGGCCGGCTGCGGCGGACCCGTATCTCAGCACGAACGGCGGCGACACGGTCATACAGCAGACCGGGCCGATTTTCGGTCTCCTTGACACGCACCGCGTCGCACCGGCAGGCGACGCATGGCAAGATATCTGGGTCGGCGGCGTCAGCGAGGGCGGCGGCGGCGCGGTGCTGGTGAGCCGTGACGGCGGCGCGACCTGGTCGCAGAGCACCCCGCTCGGACCTCGAAATGGGTTGGTACGGCGATCTGCGGCTGGATCGGACGCTGTTGGGTCGGTCTACGCCGCGACTTACTACGGCTTCTTCACGACGCAGGATGACGGCGCGCACGTGGCAGGAGAAGTCGGAAGGGTTGGCAGATGTGATCGAGCCCGGTCCCGCGGGTCGGAACTACGGGTTGCTATCACTTGCGCAGCACCCGACCGACCCGGAACACCGGCTCTACCTGGGAACCGTGCGCGGCCTGTATACGCGCAGCCTGGCCGAGACTTCCTGGACCAAGATCGCCGGGCAGCCGTTCGATGCGTTGGAGATCAGCGATCTGCTGCTCCTTGACGCGGCGCCGGATGATCTCTACGTGACAACGCCGGCCGGCGTCTTCGTCCACCACCTGTCCAGCGTGCCCGTCCCGCCGACGCCCACCGCCACACCCACGGCGACGCCTTCGCCGACACCGACGGCGACCGTCGCTGCGATCCCCACGGCGGAACCCGGTGTCTGGCCGACACCGTACGTCCTGGCGACACTCAACCTGCCCTCCGGCAGCCAGCCGAATGGGATTGCGCTCGACGCTGCCGTCAACACCGCGTACGTGGCTTTCCACGGTGTTGACCACAGCGGCCGCACCCTGGGCCTCGTGTCCACCGATCCGCTCAACCTGACCTCGACCGTCGTGATCAGTTCCCAGCCGGCGGGGCCAAACCAGGTGGCGGTCGTGTCGAGGCAGGGCTTGGATCCGCTGGTGGCGGTCACCGCGCGCCAGACCGACGAGCTGGTCCTGGTGGCGCCATGGGGCATCCACCGCCGGTTCGGGGTTGGCGACATGCCGAACGGTGTGATCGCGGCGGGCGACTACATCTACGCCGCCAATTTCGGCACCGACAACGTCTCGATCTTCGACCGCAATACGCTGGAGTGGGCGCAGACGCTGGCGGTGGGCCACGAGCCATCGCTCTTCGCCGCAGACCCGGCGACGGGCGATGTTTACCTGTCGCTGCACGGCGCCAACAAGATCGCCCGGCTGCACGACCTGTACGTCGCGAGCGAGTACAGCGACATTCCGGCGCCGTACGGCCTGGCGCTCGACCCCGTCAGCCGGCGGCTGTACGTGGCGAACCGGGGGACCAGCCACAAGGTAACCGTGCTCGACCTGACCACGAGCAGCGTGGTCGGCGCCATCGACATCGGCGCGGAACCCTTCGTGCTGGCGGTGAACCCCGACACCGGGCATCTGTTCGTCGCGTGCGGCGATCACGTGAACGTGTATCGCACCGCGGACTGGGCGCACATCACCACCATCCCCGTGCCGCCCGGCGCTGAGGAAGGGATCGCCGTGGACTCCGCGCGCGATCGCGTCTACGTCACCAGCCGAGACAGCGACAAGTTGACGGTGATCCAGGATGCTGCGCCACCGTTAGTGCTCTTCACCAGCGATCGCGACGGCAACACGGAGCTTTACAGCATGTTGCCCGATGGCCGGGAGCAGAGACGCCTGACCACTACCGCCGATTCAGGCGAAGGGAATGCGGCCGGCTCGCCCGACGGCCGCTGGATCGCGTACAACCGCGTAGAACCTGATGGCAAGTCCAACCTCTGGCTGATGAGCCGGGATGGGCACAACCCGCGTCTGGTCGCACCGGGCGCCGGCCAGGACTCCCATCCCACCTGGTCGGCGGATGGCAGCTCGGCTGACGTTCGCGCGCTACGACGGGGCCAACGCCGACATCTACACGCTGCGGCTGGCCGATGACGTCGTGACGCGCCTGACCTCCGGCCCATCGGCCGAACTGGACCCGGACTGGTCGTGGAGCACTGGACGGATCGCCTTCGAGTCGAACCAGTCCGGATCGAACGGCGAGATCTACACGATGGCGTCGGACGGCACCGACGTTCGCCGGGTGACGATCAACCCCAACGGCGACACCGCAGCCGAGTTGGTCCTCGGCAGGCGACCGCATCGCCTTCTGGGGGAGCCGCGCCGAGCAGACGATCTACCGGATGAACGCCGACGGGTCGGGGCTGGTGCCGCTGGTGTCGCGTACGCTGCGGCCCGGCGGCCCTCACTGGGGTCCGACAGGCGCCGGCGGTTGGATCGTCTTCACAGGTTACCGGCCCGACAGCGGGTACAGCGAGGTCTTCAGGATGACGTCAGGCGGCGCCGGATTGGCGCTGCTGACACTCAACGAGGTGAACTTCGACGCCGCCACCGGCTGGCTGCCGGGGACGCCGTAGCGGCCGTCCGGGTGGCAGGATTCGTGCATTTGACATCCGCCGACCTGCACCCTATACTTGCCCCATGACGGGACGCAACCTCAAAGTCGCCAGCGCAGCCCTGATCGGGGTGCTGCTGCTGGCGCTTTTCTATCCAACGCTGCGTTGGCTGGTCGGCGAGTGGCTGGGAAACGATTACTACTCCCACGGCCCCCTGGTGCCGCTCATCTCCGCCTTCTTCGCGTGGCGGCTGTGGGTCAAGCGGCCGACCGAGCCAGCCGCACAGGCCGCACAGCTCAACGACCGCGCCACGCCTTGGGCTGGGCCTCGTCGTGCTGGGGCTGGGAGGTTACCTGGTTGCGCTGCTCCAGCGAGCCTACTTTATCGCCGCGCTCGCGATGATCGTGCTGATTGCGGGCTTGGTCTGGTATTTGCTGGGAACGGCGATGCTGAAACGCATGGCTTTTCCGATCTTGTTTCTGATCTTCATGGTGCCGCTGCCGTTCGTGGAACCGCTCAGCGTGCCGCTGGCGCAGATCACCGGCAACATCTCGGCCGAATGCGTGCGACTGTTCGGCGTACCCATCACGGTCAACGGCGCGCAGGTCAGCCTGCCCAATACGCAGTTGGTGGTAGGTGCGCAGTGCAGCGGATTGCGCTCCATCGTCACGTTGCTGACTCTGGTGGCGGTGGTGGTCTTCGTGGTGGAAGGGCCGCGGTGGGCCAAGGCGCTGCTGGCAGTGAGCAGTCTGCCCATCGCCGCTCTGGGCAACGTGCTGCGGGTCTCATCATTGCTGTGGGTCGCGAACACCTGGGGCACTGATGCCGGCTTCAAGTATTACCACGACTACTCAGGGATCGTATTCTTCCTCAGCGCAACGGCGCTGCTGATATTGCTCAGTTGGGTGATCGGATGTCGCGAGATCAGAGAAGATATCTTTTAGTTCTGCTGCTGCTGATCGCCGCTCTGGGCAGCGCGTTGATCATCAGCCAGCGCAATAAGCTCAACTCAACGGCCCCAGCCGCCGGATACGAGTTCGTGACCGACATCGATAACTGGCAGCGCACCGAGCGCGAGCGCGCCGTAACGACCCCTTACGACTTCAACCTGGCGGGCGACTTGAAGCGCGTGCCGCTGCAATTGGGCGACTGGACCGGGGTGGACGTGCCCCAGACCAATCTCGAAGTCGCCATTCTGCTGGAGCCGGAACAGTACGTGTCCCGGCTCTATTCGCTTCCCGACGGCCGCTCCCTGTGGCTGAGCCTCATCGGCAGCCGCAAATCCAAGAGCTTCCACTCGCCGCAGATCTGCTACGACACCGACGGCTGGCAGACCGATGCCAGCTCCGAAGCGGTCGCGCTGAGCCAAGGCGAGATCTATGCCCTGCGCATGTTTGCCCGGAAGACGTATGGCGCTGACGAGACGGCCGAACAACTGGTGCTCTACTTCTACCTTTGGCCCAACTACGCGCGCAGCCGCAGGATGGCATGGTGCTGGTCAAGGTTACCGCGCCGCTCTACGACACCGTGGAAGAGACGGTGCAAGCTGGAAATGGACTTCTTGCACGAGTTGTTCAAATCGGCGGGATCAGCGGCTAGCGGTCGTCGTGTTCCAAAATGTGATTCCGTTGAACACCCGTCCCAGTTGTGCTAGGCTTATGCCTGGAAAAACGAGTGTCACGGTGAGTTTTTCAGGCAATCAATGGCGGTTGCCCGCTGAACACCGTGCAGGGGGAGCTGGGTGAGCCTGGCTGAGAGGTCGGCCCTTTTCGACACGGCAGGAGTTAGTCTGCTGCGCAAAGGAGCATGCCGATGACCCGTTGAACCTGACGGGTAATGCCGGCGTAGGGATGCAGCGTCATGATTTGGAGGCGACCCGACGGGGTCGCTTTTTTGTTGTTCCGTGATGAATCGGGAGAACGCATTGCGCATCTTTCTGATGGGGGGCAGTCCCGAGGCAACAGCCGGCACGCCGAAATATTCGACTAAATTGATACGTTCTTAGTTTCTCTGATTTTGGTTCGATGGAGGAAGTGCAGTAATGTTCAACAATTCGTCCGATCATTTTCTATCATTTGTCTGGCCTCCCCAAAGCATCGGTCCCGACGTGATGAATATAATCAAATCAACCTCTTCCCGAGCCATTTTCGACTTAAGCTCCATTCAACCAAGCCAATTTACTTATCAGCTTAAGGCGGTCGCCGCCACTGAAGTAAAAATTTCCATTGACGATTTCATGTCCTCCGCCTTGGATGATTTCTTAGTTAACTCTGGAATTCAAACTATTTGGGTCGAGTATTTTCCTGCTTTCCACAACGTTACTCCGGAAGTTTTTCTGGCCCGATGGTTGGATTTGGAAAAAAGATGCGCTTGTATACCCATCACCGGAGACTTGCAACTGCTCCGAAGACTCAGCCACCAGGATCGCCTGCCCACAACCCTGGCTCTTAAAGGCTCCGAGGCCTCGGGCTTTGTGAGCCCTGAGAGTATAAATATTCTGTTTGCTTCAATGCGCCAGAACCTCGCTAAACAGGCCCGGCAAATTAACCTGGTTGTTTGGGGAGGTTTAGCCACCCCGGAGGCCGCGGCGGCTTTTCTGGCCACTGGGGCTCAAGGGATAGTTTTTGAGAGCCTGCACTGGCAAACCGACCTGGGAGCAGGGGAACGGCCAAAAGAGTTCCTGGCCAGACTCCATCCTGAGCATACCACTGTGGTGGGGAGTCCTTTGGGAGTTCATTGCCGGCTTTTTAACAAAGGCAATTCCACGGCTGTGAAAGAAGCGGATAATTACGTCAGATCACTGGCAAACGGTCCGGTAACTCCAGAAAAGCGTCAGGGTCTGGCTCGTCATCTCCACCAGTCCTTTGTTTCAGCCCTGGAGAGTGAGGGCAGCAGAGAGCAATTGATCCCTCTGGGTCCGGAAGCGGCTTTCGCCTCCTGGTTTGCTGAACGCTTTGGCCGTTCCGCCAAAGAGGCGTTTCCAGCTTTTTTCGCTGAGATAAACAGGCTCCTGGCTGAAGCGCCAAATATTCAACAAAACTTTGCCCGAAGTTCGGCCGCGCGCGCCTTAGGAACCCGGTATCCCTTTATCCAGGGGGCGATGACCTGGATTACCGATAAGCCGGAGTTCGCGGTTAAGGTGGCTGAGGCCGGGGGGCTCCCCACCATAGCCTTAGGTCTGCGAACCTATGAGCAGCTAAAAAGAGAATTAAGCTCGTTAAAAGAAATGCTGGCGGGGCGGCCTTATGCCGTCAATCTGATGGCTTTGCCAGAAAATTCCTTTTTAGAGGATCAGCTTGCCTGGATAAGGGAGACCTCACCACCTTTTGTGGCCATCGCGGCCGGCCCGCCAACCTGGGCCATCCAACTCCGGCAGGAAGGTCTGGAGACCATTTATATAACGGCTGACCTCGGACTCCTGGGCCTGGCCTTGGAGGGCGGAGTCCGCTGGCTGGTCTTGGAAGGGAATGAGGCTGGCGGACATGTGGGGGCTCATTCCAGTCTGACGCTGGCCCAGATGGCCTTGGAGCGGCGATGGCGTGTGCCTGAACTTTTCCAGGATCGCTATCTAGTCCTGGCCGGCGGTATGTATAATCGAGAGACCGCACTCAGAGCCGCCTTGTTGGGCGTCGATGGTCTGCAGATGGGAACCGCGTATCTGGCAACCGAGGAAATTGTCGCCACGGGGGCCTTATCGCAGCTCTACCAAGACATGATTGTTTCATCCCTGCCAGGTACGACCGTGGTTTCGGGCGAAAGCATCGGCTTTCGAGTGCGTTCTCTGCGCAATCCCAAAGTTGAGGCCATGTTGGGGTTGGAAAAAGAATATTTGGCGGGGCAGGATGATGAAGCCTCTTTTCGCCAGCGTTTGGAGACAGAAAGCGCCAAAAGTTTATTTCGGGCCGCTCAGGGACTTGATCATCCTGATGGCTCGCCCTTGGATGAGGAAACCTGCTGGCAACAGGGCCAGTTTATGAGCGGTGCGGTAGGGGGTCTGATCGAGCGCGTGGTGAGTGTCAGGGAACTGCATAGAGAACTGGCCGAGGGGTATCTTGAACCATCCATGCGGACTAGCGAGAGCAAGCCGGTTAACATGCCCTTACCTTTAAGCAAAGGCAATCACAGTCGGGAACGGGTGGCCATTACCGGGATGGCTTTGGTTAATTCGTTAGGAAACAGCCCCCAAGAAATTTGGCAGGCTGCCTTGGCTATGAAAAGCGGTGTTACTGATGTTCCAATCTCAAAGTGGGACCATAGTCTGATTTATGATCCTACCCCAGGGACGCCGGAAAAGACCTATTGTCAGGCTGGGGCTTTTATAGATATTCATTTATCTCGCCAAGGGTTGGGCATACCTCCCCAAGACTTTCGAACCATGGCCAATTCCACCCGGTTAACCATGTATTTAGCTAACCAGGCCATCATGGATTCAGGCATTCTGGAATCAGACATCCCCCGGGAACGGATTGCCGTCATCATTTCCCAAAATTCCGGTGAGTCCGCCAATACCCTGACTGAATTAGTCATTAACCTGTCGGCCCACGAAGATAGTTCAGTCTTTGCGGGGGCTCATGCCCTTGACCCCCGACCTGGAAATCATGGCTGAGAAATTAATCAAATCCGGGAACCTGACAGTGGACGACACCACGCTCTTGGGCCGCCTTAATAGCGCCGCAGGTGGATTTATCAGTAATAAATATGGGTTTCGAGGCCCCTGTTATTCCGTCTCCGCGGCCTGTGCCACCAGTCTGGTGGCCATCCATACCGCCATGCAAATGATTTACAATGGCACCATCGATGCGGCCATAGTGGGGGGAGGAGAAGAAAATCTCACTCCGGCCCATTTCATCGAATTTTCGGCCTTGGGAGCCTTGGCTGGAATTTCGGGAGTTGAACGTTTGCCGGCGGCACTCAGCCGTCCCTTCGACGCTGGGCGGGATGGGTTTGTTTTAGCCGAAGGCGGCGGTATGGTCGTCCTCGAACGGGAATCTCTGGCACGCCAACGCGGGGCCAGAATCAATGCTTTAATTACCGGAGTCGGGGCCAGCAATAATGACCTCGGTATGGTTGAATCCGTGGCCGCGACTCAGAAGATTGCCCTGCAGGCCAGTTTTGCGGATCTACCGTATGGACCTGACGATATCGATCTGGTGGAATGTCACGCCACTGGAACCGTTCAGGGCGACATCGAAGAAGTCAAAGCGCTGGAAGGGTTTTTTTCAAGGGATAAACAGACCATTTTCGGTTGTTTCAAATCACAAATCGGGCATTCCTTGGGGGCCTCAGGACTCAATAGTATGATCCGGGGTATCAAGGCGTTACAGGACGGCATCTTTCCGGGAACCTTGAACTATCAGAAGGCAGACCCTAAGATTGACTTGGAAGGCAAGGGCTTTATTGTCCCTACCCAGCCTTTGGATTGGCCTCGACCGGCCCACCGGCCGCGCCGACTCATGGTGAATGCCTTCGGTTTTGGTGGGGCCAATTTTGTGGTCCATTTGGAAGAAGACCTGGCCGACTCAGCCCCCATCCTGGTTTCAGCCCCGGAATTCTCCCAGACCCGAGGGAAAAAACGATCCGGGTGGTTTGGCGGGCGTCTCTTTCTTCAGGGCCAATCTGGGAGGTTGTCTATGTCGGTTGGGAGTTGTGGCGCCCGACGATGCCGCAGCCCGGAAAAAAATAGCCACTCTTACGCCTTTAAAATCCCCATTGTCTGCAAGTTCCCTGCGAACCTTGGCCAATCAGGGAATCTTTGTCGGCCGGGAGGAAGACTCTCCTGGGCCCATTGCTTTTGTCTTTGCCGGGCAGGGAACCTTCTATCCGGGAATGGGAAGAGAACTCTACCAAGACTTTCCGGTGATCCGGGAATGGATGGATCGCGTGGCCGGCCTGGCCGATTTTGACCTGTTGGATCTCTTGTTTAACTCTCAGGAGGAAGAACTAAGAAAGACCCTCTGGCAGCAGCCCGCTCTTTTTACCTTGGAATATGCCCTGGTCAGATTCTTGCTTTCCCTGGGATTGCAGCCGACGGCCCTGGCCGGACACAGCATGGGGGAATTGACCGCCCTGTGTATTGCCGGAGTCTTTTCTTTTGAGGATGCCTTTAAGATCATTAATAAACGGGCCCAGTGCATGGAAAAGGCCGGCCATCTCAGTGGAGATCCCGGCGCCATGATCGCCGTGGACGTGCCCGGTGAGATCCTCCAGGAGAAGGTAAGGTCACGTCAACAAGTCTATTTTACTAATTACAATTCGCCGCGCCAGGTAATCTTAGGAGGGGCAACAGAAGAAATTCTGGCCCTGAAGGCAGAAATCGAACAGGAAGGCTATTGGACGGTCCAGTTACGGGTAAGCATGGCTTTCCATTCGCCCATTATGAAGCCTATCTGCGATGAAATTGCCGAGTTCATAAATACCTTAGAGATACATCCACCGCAAATTCCGGTAATTTCCAACACAACTCAAAAACCTTATCCTGATGATCCCAAGGACATCAGGAAAATAATCATGGCTCATCTGGAGAATCCGGTTCATTGGCGGCAAAACGTCCAAACTTTGTGGGATGATTTTGGTGTCCGAACGTTCGTAGAAGTAGGCCCCAAGGATACCCTGTGTAACCTCATTGCCGACACCATTGAAGATGCAAAGTGTATCAAGACTTCTTTCCCAGACAATGAATCTTTCACCTTAAAGGCTGCCCTGGCGCAGCTGTTTGCCTTGGGACACTTACGTCCACCCCAGCCTCCACCGTTGGTGGACTTTCCCTGTTTGACGCCGATTAAAGCTTCCGCCCCGATGCCGACTCCCCGGGGAAATACCATCCCCTCTGCCCCCGAGGCTGCGGCAACCGTGGTGCAGCGGGAAATTAATTCCTTTATCCTCGATACCTTCGGCAAGTTCTTAAAGCCGACTATACTGGCGGCGCTTCGCCAAGAAATTGATCCTTCTTTCAGCGAAGCACAGCTGGAAAATGTCTTGAAAAATATCGCCGGCTCAACCGCTGTGCTTCCCATCACCGCTAAGCCGTTGCCGGGACCCGGTCCTGGGGGGACGTCTGGGACTGCCAACCTACCTCTCACCGCTGCCGGACCAATACTGGCGCCACCTGCCGAAGAACCGTTTGAAACGGGCGACCATGTGGAACAGGTCATCCGGATCATCATGGCTGCCACCGGTTATGAGCGCCATGAGATTGAGCCACAGATGGATATCCGCACCGATTTGGCCATCCGTTCCAGCCGCTTGCCCATTATCATGGATGCCGCGGAACGCCGGTTCGATATTAAGATCAAAGTAGAGGATTTTATCGGCTTGCGCACCGTTCAGGAGTTGGCTGACCGCATTGCTCAGGTTAAAGACCGAAATGAAGCCCAGGGACCCGACCAGGTTCAAGGTGCAGAGGTTCTGCCTAAACCGGAGTCTGAAACTTTGCTGCAACCGGCCATGGAGGGATCCTCTCCCGAATTTAAGGACCTCAAGCGACTTATCTTCCAGGAAATTGCGGTAGAGGAATCGTTTCTCAACCCCCTGGAGATAGTCAGCGGCGAGGAAGTGGCGATATTCTCCTTTGATGGCGGATCTGAGTTGACTGTCGCCGTTGCTGAGTTCTTGAGGACAGAATTGCAGGTTTCTCCAGTAATCCTGGACATGGCGGCTGAATATGACCTGAGCTCGCCCTCGGGAGTGGAAAAGGCAGTCCACCGAATCAATGCTTTAAAGGGCCTATCCGGTCTCATCCTGGTTTTGGATCCAAGCAGGCAACCTGGACTCACCGGCATGGAGGAGATTCCCTCTTTCCTCACAGGGTTTTTTAGCTCCTTGCAGTGCTTTCTGCGTAAGCCCAGCCGAAAATTTTGCCTGTCGATACAAAGGGACCTCAGCCCAACGGGTGCCATGGCCGTCGCCGCCGAGGGTGTGGTGGGCATGTTTTTGGACGCCGCCTTGGAATATGATTCAGTGTTATTCCGCAGCCTTACCCTTGAGCGAGGCACCGACCTTAAAAAAGCCCTTAAGAGGGCCCTGGACCAGGAAAACAGGCTGCTGCAGATGAGCTTTCACGGTCAGGAGGCCTTTGGCATCGAAGCTCGACAGGGATTTGTAATATCAAATGGCGGACCGGATATCAGTCTCAAATCCGGTGAGGTGATTATTATTTCCGGAGGCGCCCAAGGTATTACCCCTTATCTAGCCTTTGCCTTGGCTCCCTTTAACCCTCGTTTGGTGCTTTTGGGCCGCAGTGAACTTGATTCCTCAGTGGACTACGAGAGGCTGCAGATGGCCGGTGTAACCTCGGAGGAGGCAGTCCGACACTGGGTGGCCGCCCAACACACTGATTTATCTAAAGATCAGTTCAAAGCCGAGGTCGATAAGATATGGTCGACCCTAACTATCAGGCAGTCCCTGAAAGAGATTTCCCGGCTGGGCATGGAGGCCATCTATTATAGTTGTGATGTCACCAACCGGGCCAAAGTGCAGGAAGTCCTCGCCGATGTGGTGGCGCGTTTCGGCCGGATTAATGGCCTGATCCACGGGGCCGGAGTGCTTCGAGACGCCCTGATCGATTTAATGTCCCCCGAAGATTTTACCGACGTCGTCAAGGTCAAATTCTCAGGCGCCTGGAATCTCTATGAGGCTGCCTGTCAGCATGGCCTGCAATTTTTCTTCATGCTTTCTTCGGTTACGGCGATTCAAGGCAACATTGGCCAAATCAACTATTGTGCGGCAAATCGCGCTATGTCGGCCCTGGCTCAAGTAATTTCGGCCCAGCGGCCGGAGATTAAGGTCAAGGCTCTCATGCTGCCTCCCATCGAAGGCGTGGGGATGGCCGCGGATAGTGAGTTAAAGGAATTGATGAAACTCCGGGGCTGGGAGGGGGCTTACATTCAGATCAATGAGTTGGCTGCCCTGTTTACCCGGGAGCTCTTCCTGGGACCACCCGCCGAGACTTGGGTGATGTTTGTCAGGAACCTGCCCCAGGTCAAAACTACCAGACTAAATTTGCATTACCCGGCACCCGCCCCAAAAACCTTAACCACTGCCGGGGTGGCTTTCCCTGATTATGAACTACCGATGATTCAAGTTATCCATCGGCTTGATCTCAATCAGGGATTATTAGAGGCTGGCCGCAGCTTTTCCCTGGAGCACGACCTCTGGATTAATGACCATAAGCCTTTCAAGTTCCTGAAAAATCCTTTTGTCTCAGGCATAATGGCTGTAGAGACCTTTATCGAGGCGGCTCATCTGCTCTACCCCCATCTGCAGCCATTGGGAATTCGCCAGGTGGAATACAAAGATATCGTCGAGTGTCCCCCCGGCCTTGCCCGCAATACCCTGATAGTCTGCCGCCGCCTGGATACTAACGGCGCTTCTGGCCATGAACTTCACTGCCAGGTGGCTATATCCAGTCCGGACATTACGGGAAATGGTCGGGTCTTAGACCGTTGGTCCACGAACTACGTGGGCGAGGTAATTCTTGGCAATGGCAGCGAACCCTTGAATCTCTTGCCGAACTTTTCGGTCAACCCCGAAGAAATCCAAACCCCTCCCATGAGCCCGGAAGAGATGACCAGGTTTTATAAAAAGTATACCAATTTTGGGGGGCGCTACCGGATGATGGAAAGACTTGACGGGGCTGGCAAAGGGATTGTGCGGGGCCGGGTGGTGTATAGATATCATCGAAGATTTTGCCAACCTGAACGGCACGAAATATCAATACCCCCTCTATCTGCTTGAGGCGATCAAGCATTTGGTAAACTGTTACCTGTTATTATGGGATGAAGATACTTTCCAGGCAATGATCCCTTACCAGATCGGGGAAATGCGATTTTCCCGTCACTGCCAGCCTGATGAACTGATAACCCTGGAAGGACGACTGCGGTCCAATAACCAGGATGGCCCAATCTGGGATGCCCAGGCCAAGGACGCTGCCGGGGAGCCCATCATGCAGGTTCAGGGCCTTGTTTTAAAGCCATTTACGGAATGAATGAGCCTGACCACAGAGTTTTAAGGCACGATGACAAAGGGGGAATGGTTCCTCAAGGACTATTGTCCACCGGTTTATTACTGGCCGCCGACCATTGGCAACTTTCCCCACACCAATGCGGACCGGTGGTGTATGCGGCAACTCCGTCGGGCAAGGAATTTTTGGTTGAGCAACTGCTGGCAGCATTGCCTGGGCAGGTTCCGCCTGGCCTGAAGCCAGGGCAGGGATTGCCGTTGCAACTAACCCATGGCTCTTTGGGGCAACCCATCTTGCTGCTTGACGGGGTGCCAATCTTATCCGTTTCCTTTAGCCTGGGAGGAGGTTTGATTTGGGGGGCCCTGGCCGGCGCCGGTCGAGTTGGCCTCGATGCGGCTTTTGCGCCTGATTTTCCTCCAGATTACCCCCTGCAGCGGGTATTTTCTCAGGAGGAATTCGGCTGGACATGCGCTCTCTTAGGGGGCGACGCTTCCCGCGCCGCCGCCCTGCTCTGGTCCCTCAAGGAGGCTGCCGTCAAAGCCCTGGGAGTGGGCTTCAACTATCTGGCACCCCGAGAAATTGCCACAGGTCCTGGAAAACCGTGGCGGGGAGGATACCTCTTCGAAGTTAATGCCGGGTGTTTGGTAAAAACCTGGGTCCGCCCGGAAGGAGATGGATGGGTGGCCCTGGCCCTCAAAGCATAACCTGCCATTCATGTATTCTTTCAATCGCCCAACGCACTACAGTTTGCTGCTAAAAATACTCTGACGGGAGGCTGGCAGGCAAACACCCTTTTGGGTTTTGGGCAGTCGGCTTCGCCACGGGCTACCGGCAAAGCCCTGATCCACTTTATTCCCAATATGCTTCTAAATTTTCTGTCGTATCCGGTGTGCCCTTGATAAATTGCTGGATAGGTTCCAAAGAGGATTGACGAAAGCTTTCGGGATCGGTGTGGCTGATAATCCGCCCCCGGTGTAAGAAGGCAATGGCATCCGCCAGGGAAAAGGCCAGCCCCAGGTCATGGCTGATAATCACGGCCGTTACCTGCAGTCGCCGTACCGTGGTGGCGATCAGTTCACCGATGGTGGCGGTCATAATAGGATCCAGACCGGTAGTGGGCTCATCAAACAGCAGAATTTCCGGGTCCAGGGCCAGAGCCCGGGCCAGAGCCACCCGTTTGCGCATGCCCCCGGACAGTTCTCCGGGCATTTTGTCGACAATGCCGCTCAACCCCACCTGGGTTAATTTTTCTTGGACCACTGTTTCTATTTTGACCCTACGCCAATTGGTGTGTTCTCGTAAGGGAAAGGCCACGTTTTCGCCCACGCTGAGGGAATCAAAGAGTGCGCCATTCTGAAAGAGGTAGCCGAAACGTTGCCTAAGGGCAAAAAGTTGGCTCTCCGACAAGGCCCCTATATCCTGCCCTTCCACCCGGACCTGTCCCCGGTCTGGAAGCATCAAACCCAATAAATGTTTTAATAACACACTCTTGCCGCCGCCGCTGCGTCCCAGAATAACCGTGATTTCACCAGGCCTGATGGCCAGATCGACACCCCGCAATACCTTTAAGCTGTTAAAGGATTTATACACCTGCTCTAACTGGATAATATCGTGTTTTAACGTCATGATGGGTCTATCTCGAGAAATTTTATCGTTTAAATAACCTGGGAACCCAGAGAGATTATCGGCCTGGAGCGGTTCTTTAATTCTTTTTACCTTGTTTTAGCTGAAAGCTGCAAGCCCGTTAAAATAAAATTGCCGTCAGGATATAATCGAAAATCAGGATGGCAATGGCGGAAAAGACCACTGCCCTGGTGGTTACCAACCCCACTCCTTCGGCCCCGCCGGTAGCCTGTAACCCCTGGTAACAACTGATAACCGCCAGCAGCGCCCCGAATACCAGGGACTTGTAAAGGCCATTATACAGATCGTCCCCGGTAACCACCTCCAACATTTTCTGCATGTAGGTGCCGGGATTGATGTCCAACAAAACGACGCCCACAAAATACCCGCCAACAATGCCGATGAAAACGCTTATGACCGTCAACAGCGGCACCATGATCAATGCGGCTAAGAAACGCGGTAAGACTAAATAATGCACCGGGTGTACTGCCATAGCCAACAGAGCATCTATCTGCTCCGTCACTTTCATGGTGCCCAACTCCGCGGCCATCGCCGAACCTGCTCTGGCCGCCACCATCACGGCAGTCAGCACCGGTCCGAGTTCCCGGGTCATGGATAAGGCCACGCCTGCACCCAACATACTCTCGCCACCGAATTTGCGTAAACCGTAATACGCCTGCAAAGCCAACACCATGCCGGTGAACAATCCCGTCAGGATGACGATAAATAACGATTTCACCCCGATGAATTCAAGCTGGCGAAAAAAATAACGCCAACGGTATGGTCTTCGGGGCAGAAAGAGCAGGCTCTTGCCCAGCAGCAGGGCCATGCCCCCTAATTCCTGCATAAAGCGACCGCTCACGCGGCCCAGAGCGCTAAAAAGTATCAAGTTAGAAATCCTTTTTTGTTAAATGACAATCAGACGCACCCTTACCTGCGGTTTGGTTATTAAATTAAGTGCGCGTCCCGAAATGCTGCGTCAGATTGCCGCCAGAAATGATTTCTTTCCCAGTATAACAAGTAACCTGGTATTGAGCATCTAAAAATTATTTTAGAACTTGCCTAACCTGATAGTTTTTCCCTTAATAGCAATAAATACAATAGATTTTAGGTTAAACTGTGGTATGCTAGGCGAACTAATCAGACATTCGCGAACATTCTTGGTAAGTGTCTACCGGCCTATCAACTTGCTGGTCCAACGAAATTTTGACGTAAATCCTTGAGGACAATGCAGTGGGTGCAAAAACATGGTTGCTGCTGAAAGAACTGAGATTCTTACAACTAACTCTCTATATCATTTTTTTCTTGTTCGCCTCTCCTTTCTTCGGCCATGATTGGATATTGAGACTGTTCTCCAGTATCTTCCTGCTTAACGCCCTTTTGGTCTCCATATCCGCCAGCGGCAAAACCGTCCACATGAAGTGGCTGTTGTGGGTTTTGTTCGGGGCTGCGGTAATATTCACTGCCCTCTTTCTGTCGCCGTTGGTCCCGACCAAACGCCTTATGTTTTTGAAGCTGGCCATCGGTTGTGATGTCCTGGTGCTTCTGGTCTGTCTCGGCGCCATACTTGCCTTTATCTTTGCAACCACGCAGGTAACCCTGGACACCATCTTCGCCGCCGTGGTGGCCTATTTATTTATTGCCTTCACCTTTGCCCAGGCGTATATGCTCTTACATTTGTTTTCACCCCAGAGTTTCAACTTCCCCGCTTCGGTCCCACCGGCTGCCTTTGACAGTTATCATAGCGATATGATTTTCTATAGCCTGATAATTATCACCACCGTCGGCATCGGTGATATTGTGCCCCAAACCCCGATAGCCCGAACCTTGACCGTGTTGGAGGCCATGATAGGCCAATTCTTCGTGGCCGTCCTGGTGGCCTGGTTGGTGGGCCGATTTATTTCCCAATCATCCGGGCATCGACCACCACCGGATTAAGCGGCTAAAACTCTTTGACTTTCTTTACCCAGGTCCCAATATGACCCCCAAAAACCCCCGCACCCTTTTCGTCTGTCAGAACTGCGGCTTTCAAACCGGTAAATGGCTGGGCAAATGCCCGGATTGTGAAGCCTGGAGTTCCTTCTTGGAAGAAGTGCTTGCCCCGGAACCCGCCTACACCCGAGCCCCAGGTCTAGACGCGGCCGGACGGAACAAACCCGCCCCCCTGATCAGCCTCTCCTCAGTGCACGAGGAAAGACGCCCCTGCGGCTGCCTGGAGTTTGACCGGGCCCTGGGCGGTGGTCTGGTGCTTGGCTCGGTGGTGCTCTTAGGCGGCGACCCCGGCATCGGCAAATCCACCCTGATGCTTCAGATCCTGGACCGTCTCTGCGGAAACGGTTATACCGGCCTGTACGTTTCCGGAGAGGAATCCGCCGCCCAACTCAAGCTCCGGGCCGACCGCCTGGGCATCACCTCTCCCACCCTCCTGGTAGCCACCGAGACCTGCCTGGAAAATATCTTTAAGCTGCTGGAATCTGAAAAGCCGCACTATCTGGCCCTGGACTCCATCCAGACCCTGTATGCCGCCAGCCTGCCGGCCGCCCCCGGCTCCATCACCCAGGTCCGGGAAACCGCCTTTCAGTTGGTCCAATTGGCCAAACGCACGAATATTCCCATCTTTCTCATCGGTCATGTTACCAAGGAAGGCGCCATCGCCGGCCCCAAACTCCTGGAGCACATGGTCGATACCGTGCTGTACTTCGAAGGCGACCGTTCTCACACCTACCGCCTGCTGCGCACCGTCAAAAACCGCTTCGGCCCCAGCCAGGAGCTGGGAGTCTTTGAAATGCGGGATACGGGCCTCACCGAAGTGACCAATCCTTCCGCCCTCTTTCTCTCGGAACGTTCCCTGGAGGCGCCAGGCTCAGTAGTGGTCGCCAGCATCGAAGGCTCCCGCCCTATCCTGGTGGAGGTGCAGGCCCTGGTGACCCCCACCAGTCTGGGGATGCCCCGCCGACAGGCTACCGGCGTTGATGCCGGCCGTCTGTCCCTGCTGGTGGCTGTCCTGGAAAAGCGGATGGGGCTGGCCTTTGGAAATCAGGATATCTTTGTGAACGTGGCCGGTGGTGTCCGCTTGACTGAACCGGCCGCCGACCTGGGCATCATCGCCGCCCTGACTTCCTCCCTGCTGGACCAACCCGTACCCGGTGATACCCTCATCTTTGGCGAAGTGGGCCTCACCGGAGAGGTGCGCACCGTCAGCCAAACCGCACTGCGCCTGAAAGAAGGGGCAAAATTGGGCTTTCAGCGGGCCCTGATAGCTCGAGGCCAGAAAGACTCGGGTTTAAAGATGAGCGAACTGCAGATAGACGAAGTGGGCAGTGTCCGGGAAGCACTGCAACGATTGTTTAGCAAGGAAGGTAAGCAGACTTCCGGTAAGAAGCAGTAGGTATGTATTCAGTTCATCGAGGTAATCCTTTATAGAGGTTCCTATGGTGATAGCAATCGTATTTTTCTTGAGTATCTTTCCAATAGAACGAAGAACTACTCACCACCGCTTCCAGTACCTCATATGACTGGGTGGATCTCCATGGGCTATAAAGACATCGGGCAGCAAGACTCTTTCTTTTTCATTATGAGCTATTCCCAAATATTCATAGGATGAATCCCATGAGGTTTAAGTTACTAACTATAATCCATTGATTTCTTAATAATAAAGATACTCCTGCCGCCTGCCTCCAAAAATTCCGCCAGTTCCCTTTCCCACTGTTGTTCCAACTCCGTAACCGAAATATTACCCTCCAGCCCCTCACGAACCCCCGGATCACCCGTCAACAGATCAAAAGGCAGCCGCTCATACTCATACTCATACGGCGGTTGGCGCCACTGAAACTGGTCTGGGTAAAGTTGCCTAATCACCTGGAGGCAGGCTAAGGTGGTGTAGTAAGGTTTATAAGCCCGGCGGTCGATGACGTGGAGTTGGAAACCGCCGCAGACCTCACCGGCCCATTTGTGGAAGGTGGGCTGGAATGAGGTCTCCCGCAGAACGACGCCGGGAAGCTCATACTCGGCTTGCAGAACCTCCTTGACCTCAAAGGGATTAATGAATGGCGCCCCAAACAGCTCAAAAGGTCGGGTCGTGCCCCGCCCCTCCGAGAGATTCGTTCCCTCCAGTAATACCTGGCCGGGGTAGACGATGGCCGTGTCCAGGGTGGGCAGGTTGGGTGAGGGCAGCACCCAGGGCAGACCGGTGGCCTCAAAGTACTGGCACCGGTCCCAGCCCTGCACCGGGACCACGGCCAAATCACAGCCGATCTGGCCGACCTCATTATAGTAACGGGCCAACTCCCCCAGGGTCATCCCATGGCGCATGGGCAATGGATAGGGACCGACAATGGAGGCCATCTCCGGTTTGAGGACATTGCCTTCAACCTGGTCACCACCAATAGGATTGGGCCGGTCCAGGATGACCACCTTTTTGCCCTGCTGGGCCGTCGCTTGCATGGCATACGCCATAGTGGCGGCAAATGTGTATACCCGAGTGCCCACATCAGGCAGGTCCACGAGCAAGACGTCAATCAGACCTAAACTTTCCGGGCTGGGCCGCAGGCGCTCGCCATACAGACTGAAAACCGGCAAACCGGTTCTCGGCTCCACACTATCCGCCGAGGCCACCATATTATCCTGCTTTTCTCCCCACAAACCATGCTGGGGACTAAAAAGCGCCCGCAAATTTTTCGGAAACTGCCTGGCCAGCACCTGCCAAAGGGGCTGCCAGTCCTGGCCCACGGTGGCTTGATTGCAGAGGAGACCCAGGCGGGCCTGCATTAATTCGGGGGGCGTTTCTGCCAGCAGCCTCTCAAAACCAATCTGCACCCGCATCACCGGGGTCCCGTCAACCTAAAACTCCGATTCCTCGCGGCGCACCACCGGCCGGATAAGCAGCGCCACGTCGTGGGTCATCCCATCCTTACGCAAAAAAAATTCATCAAGGATGCACTTCAAATCAAAACCCTTGGACTTAAAGGCTTTCATCACGCCTTTGTGGTCGGTGAGCACCTCGGCCTTGAGAATCTGCAGGTTCTCCAGTTTGGCCAGATTGATCAGCTCATCCAACATGATAGAACCCAACCCCTGATTACGATAGGGCCGGGAAACAAAAATGCGCACCTCGCCCACATGCTTAGTGGCGTGTTTGCCGCGATGGAGCGTGGCATCGGCGATGAGCACATTGTCCTCCATGTTCACTGCTACCAAAGGTAAAACTTTCTGATAATCGATATTGTCTATCCAATAATCGATAAGTTTAGAATCCTTAACATCCTGTTTCAAAAACCGAATATCTTCATCCGGCGCGTCCTGAAAGAGTTTTAGCAGGTTTTCCCGGTCCTGCGCGTTTAAAAACCTGAACATCACCCGCTGGCCGTTCTTGAGAGTCACAAATTTCCGGTAGGTCACATAATTAATCATATCTTGCCCCAATTACCATTATCTTGCTTTGTATCATAGCCTATCATCAGAATATGTCAATATCGCTGACCAGGCCCTGGCTCCCATAGAGGTTAAAAAATCTGGTGGTCTGATATATCCCATTTTGAGAATATTTATTTCCTGACACCGCAGTTTTTCTCAATCTGCCTGCCATTTCAGTATCAGGCTGGAACAGTCCAGCACCAGCGCCATGCAATAGTTGGCCCATATATTGCATATATTAGAATAAACCCAATTAAATTTAGGCAACTCTCATGCAACTAAAAGATATTATCAGCACCTTGATGCTCAGCGATTTCTACTTCAGCCTGCCACTCTGGGAACGCAAACAGGTGGTTTTCCGATTGTGGGCCTTGTATGGAGCCAAACTGCCCCTCGCCTCCCAATGGCCCCATTCCCTCGCGGCTAACACCCCGGGAGTAAGAAGTCAGGTGGCCCTAAACTTGAAGTCCGTTGCGCTGCCAGGGCCTCTCATGTGGGAAAAAAACCCTGCTTCTGTGGCAATAAAACCATAACCGAGCATCCTGCCAGCGCCAAACTCCTTTTCCGATGGAGGCGTTCTGCCAACCGGAAAAAATTTTGTTGGACATTTTTTTAAAGTTTCTATTGGCCTACCTTTTTTCGTTGTCTAAAATTTCTTCCGAATGCAAAATTCGCCGAAAAGAAGAGATTCTGCAAGATTGACGATCCCACCGCTAACGTTCACCCTGCCGATAACCTCCTTATAACCCTTATCTATTAACGTCTACGTATTTTCAGCTAGTTGCTTATCTAGTGTGTATCACTCATATTTCATGAGTCATTAACGACTTTTTGGGATGCCTCGGTCAAATTATCCGCTAACTTGTAATTCAGCCTCATCGTCTTTGACACAAAAATGAAATCCTAATATAACGGAACCCATCTTAACGGGGCATTTCCAAATCCGCCCCACATTCCTGATGGTGAGAGACAAGATTGATTGCCGGACGTCACTTCGGAACGGAGGTAGGAAAGATAATATAAATCATTTTAAAATATGTAATTTAATTATTAAACTTCTTAAGCTACCGCACGAGACAAAGGTGTGTTCGAGACAGGTTGTCAGATCAGACTCCTAAGTGGCGGCAATCTTTCAACCGACATAAAGAATGTTATGAGATCTTAAGTAATAATTTGAGAAAAAGAATACCTTTTTTCTCTTCCCTCTTTCTCATAGTGGCAATTCGTACCAGTGCTCCGATAACGACTTGCTCCGATTGCACCTGCGGTCCCTCAGCTCAGGGAAGAGCGCACTTCGAAAATTGACCAAAGAAGTTTTCAGGTCAGGAGAGACTATGGATAGTCATTGGGAAATAGTTAAACAAAATTTCCAAACCCGGCTGGCAGCTTCCGCCTATCAACTCTGGATCGAACCCTTGCAGGCAACTCAGAGTGATTCCGGAGAATTGATTCTGGATTGTCCCAACCCGTTTTTCCTTCATTGGGTGCATAATAACTACCTCTCGGACATTGCCCAGGAATTCCAGGCTCTCACCGGACGGTTAATTCAGATCAAACTGCGCCTGATCAAGAGTGAACGCCGGGTTGCTGTTCAGCCTCAAAGTATGCAACCGTGTTTGCCGGATTTTAGAAAACCCGATGAGATGGCCCGCCTCCTCAATAAAAGCTTCACATTTGAGCGATTTGTCGTTGGCGCCTCTAATCGTATGGCCTTTCAGGCCTCCCGGGCCTTGGCCAGCGATGACACCTTATATAGTAAAACCCTCTTTTTAGCCTCCCAGCCGGGTTTGGGCAAAAGCCACCTTTCCCAGGCCGTGGGCAATTATATTCAATCTAACCTCCGACTCAATCGCGTCCTCTATCTGACGGCCGAAGATTTCACGAACGAAATGGTAGCAGCCCTGAGACAAGGCAATATGTCTCAATTTAAGGAAAAATTTCGCCGCCAATGCGATGCCCTTTTATTGGAAGGAGTGCATTTCTTGAGCGGCAAAGAAAAGATCCAGTCCGAACTGTGTTACACTTTGGATTTTTTGGCCGACCTGAACAAAAAGCTGGTTTTCACCAGCCCTTACCTACCCGCAGAAATTCCGCATCTCCGGCAGGAATTAGTTTCTCGACTCAGCGGGGGCGTCATAACTCCCATCGACCCCCCGGATTTTTCCACCAGAGTCAAGATTCTTGCCCGCAAGGCCGCGGATCATGAGGTCAGGGTGCCCCAGGAGGTCCTGGAACATCTGGCCACCTATCTCACCCAGGATGTTCGGCAAATGGTCAGCGCCTTAGATAATGTCCTCCTTAAGGCCGCCACCCTCAAGGCCCCGGTCAGCCTGGAGTTGGCCGACGAAGTCCTCCTGGATTTCCAGGCAGCCTCGCAAAGACTCAGAATACAAGACATCCAACAGTTATCGGGGAAAGTGTATCAGGTGAGTGTGGAAGACCTGCTCGGCAAGTCCCGCAAGAAAAAGGTCGTCAAAGCCAGAAACCTGGCCATCTATCTTAGCCGACACTATTTGCAGAAAAATCTCAAGGAGTTGGCTCGGGCTTTCCGGCGAACTCACTCCACGATTTTACATTCTCTGGAATATGTTGAACGCGATCTTAAAACCTCCAAGGCTTTTGCCGCCGAACTGGATTATCTGGAAAAAAAATTGCAAACTTCGTCCCGGTGGCGGCGCTGCGTCCAACCTGGGGTAACCTCGTCATCCTCAGGTTGAACCACCACCTTCGGCGCCGTGCCGGATAACCTTACCCTCGACGATAAAAACAATGTCTTCGCAAATATTGGTGGCTAAATCAGCGATGCGCTCCAGGTTGCGAATGATAATAATGTAGTGCACCGCCCGCATCACCGCCGGCGTTTCTTCCAGCATGAAGTTCAGAAGTTTCCGGATATACTCGTCGTCCAGGGTGTCCACCTCGACGTCCCGCTGCCACACCTGTAAGGCCAATTGCGGATCTTGCTGCACAAATGCATCAATTCCGGTGCGCACCATCTGTAAGGCCAGATCCGCCATAAACCTCAAATCAATGGGCAAGGTCAAAGGCTCCCGCAGATTGAGTTCCAAAGCCCGTTCGGCAATATTAACCGCCTGATCGGCGATCCGCTCCAAATCAGTAATAATACGCATGGTCGCCGTAATCAGCCGCAAGTCCCGGGCCAGGGGTTGCCGCAAGGCCAACAGCTTCAAACACTGTTCATTGATGACATTTTCCATGGAGTTGATGGCCCCGTCACCCATGATCACCGCTTCCGCAACCTTGGAATCACGGTTGATCACCGAGGCAATACTCTGGCTTACTGCCTCTTCCGTCAATTGGGCCATCCGGACCACGTTCATCTTTAAGTCGGATATTTCCCTATCAATCTGCCTATCCATGCAAATCTCCTGCGCCGCTGGCGGATTACCTGTTTTACCGGCTTCTGTAAAGATGATAATTAAATCTTATCATACTCTAGTTACTCTTTTTTCGGTAGTCTGGCTTTTTTTCTTAAGGCGGGAGGCGTTTTGCTTTCCCTCTCTACGAGCTTCGGAGACCCTCAATCGCCTGTCGGAGCCCCAACGCAGCCGCCTCATCATCGCCGGCTTCAGGCTTGAGGCGCCGGCCGGCCGCACACAGTCGGGTGTAGGACATTTCCGGCCCAAAGATAATATTGACCGGATGCGGTTTGGGGAAAGTCCGGGTCGGTCCCCAGGCCGCATGGGCTCCCTGGATAGAGGCCGGCGTGATGGGCACACCCACTTCTTTGGCCAGGATGACCACGCCCTTTTTGATCTCTCGCAACTCGCCGGTGATCGAACGGGCTCCCTCCGGGAAAACGCACAGGGTTTTGCCGTGTCGGAGCACGTAGGCCGAGGCTTGCATGGCCTCCACCAGGTGCCGGGCCGAATCCACCGGAATCACCCGCAAGGCCTTCACCAGATGGCGGATCACCGGCAGGTCGAAGTAATACGTGGAACCCAGGAAAAATAAAGACTGGCGTCGGTGGTGCGGCGTCGCCAGAAATATCAGGACCGCATCCAAAAAACTGGTGTGGTTAGGACAGATGAGGGAAGGAGTGGGGGTCAGATGTTCCCGCCCCTGGGCCTTTAACTGAAAAAACACCTTAGCCAGGAATCCAAAAACCCAGGAACACCCGAGAGTAAACAGGCGGGTCCCCCAGGGATTTCCCAACTCGAGGCGCCGGAGTAGTTCCGGGGGCGGCTCCTGCTGCAAAATTTCCGTCCAGGAACGCTGCTTGAGCACGGCGGTTTCCTGACTCTGGGTCTCCTGGCCCTCCACGAAACGGATCAGTTCGCCCACGGTGAATAGACCGGCAAAACCGTCTTCTTTGATGGCTATCTGAAAACGCTCTTCCAAAGCCGCGGCCAGTTCCACCAGAGCCAGGGAGTCCAGCCCCAGGTCCAGTTCCAGGTGATCATCCAGGGCAATGAGCCGCTCCCCGGTTTTGTCCAGGAGCAGGTGGATAACCTCCACGCCGGTATCAGACAGATTTTCCTCCAGCGCGGATTTTTTGGCTTCATATTGTTTCCCGGCCCGGCTCTGGTAGATCTTGGCGGCCTCCTGCATGCGGATTTTTCCCAGCCTGGTTTTGGGCAGCTCCTGGTTGGTGAGCACAAAGTCCCGGACCCGTTTATAAGACTCCAACTGCTGGGAATAGAAATCCAGATACCATTTCACCCGGTTGTAGACATCCGTCTCCCCAGTGCGGCGGAAATAGTCGAAATCAGGGAACACCACTGCCACCAGTTTTTCCTCCCGGGCGTCCGGCAAGACAAAAATCTCTTTGATGGCCGGGGCCTGCTGGTAATGGTTCCCCACCTCTTCGGCAGAAACATTTTTGCCGGAACTAAGGACGATGATGTCCTTTACCCGGCCCTGGACAAAAAGATAATCGTCCTGATCCAGGCGCCCCAGATCGCCGCTGCGGAACCAGCCGTCCTGGATGACCGCCCGGGTGCCGGCATCGTTGTCGAAGTAGCCGGCCATGACGTTGTCCCCGCGGATGAGTATCTCCCCCACTCCTGCATCGTTGGGCCGGTCAATCTTCACCTCGACGTTGGCCAGCAGTTTCCCGGCCGCACCAAAACGGGGGGCCTGCGGGGGGTTAATAGCTGACCACCGGCGCGGTTTCGGTGAGGCCGTAACCTTCCAGGACGGTGAAACCCAGTTTGGCGAAATTTACCGCCACCTCTTCAGGCAGCTTAGCTCCGCCGCAGACGAAGAAGCGAAATTGTTCGCCCAGGGCCTGCCGGAATTTTTTAGTGAGCGCTCGAGTAAAATCCAAACCGCCGCGCTGCCGCCACTGCCGGGACAGATCCAAAGCCCAATTCAGGGCTCTTCCCAGTCCCAGGGGCAGATCCTCCAGCTTTTTGGCGATGCCCCGGTAAAAGTGCTGCAGCACCTGGGGAGTCACCGGCAGGATGGTGACCTGCTGTTCTTTGAGGCAACGCAGCACCGGCTCGGCTTTCAAAGTGTCGATGAAGGTCACGGTCGCCCCGGAAAAGAGCGGCAGAATCAGGGTGGCAGTGAATGGAAAGGCATGAAACAGGGGCAAGATGGCCAGAAAATTGTCTTCGGGGGTGACGGCCTCCAGGGCGGCAATGCCCCAGTAATTGGCGGCAAAATTTTTCTGGGTTAACATCACTCCTTTGGGCGGTCCGGTGGTGCCCGAGGTGTAGATTATGGAGGCCAGATCATCTAAGTGAATTTCCGGCAATTCGGTGGCCGGCGGCGACTCCAAAAGTTCCCCAAAATCAACCGTCCGGGTCAGACAGGAGGGAGGTTGGCCTAATACCACCAGGTGTTTGACCGATGGCGCCTGGGCAATCTCAGACAGCGATGCTTTGGCCGAGGCAAAGACCACGTTAGCCTTGGTTTGCTCCAGAACATAGGCCAGGTGCTCCGGCCGGGATTGCAGGTCCACGGGCACGGCCGTTCCCCCGGCCAGCAGCAGACCGAAATAGCTTACGGGCCACTCCGGCCGGTTTTCCATAATGATCAGACCCCGGTCAGGTTTCCCTATCCCTTGCTGCCGGAGCCAACCAGCCACCCGCCTCGCCTGCTCATAAAACTGTCCATAGGTAACTTTCTGGATCGTGTCGCCGGCCACGTTGATCATGGCCGTCCGCTCCGGTTGCGCTGTCGCCTGCCGCCGCAAATGTTCCGTTAACGTTTCGTACATTCCTGCCTCTGTAGGGATTACTGCTTGACAACGATAATAATCGGCTTAGTGTATAAAAAATTACCACCATTTTTTGCTATTATATCAATTACCGACATTGCCACTTATTAAAAATTAGCACCAGGCCGATAAATTGGACCTGCCGGTTCTGCCGAGAAACTTACTTTTAGGAGAACACTATGAAAATTTTAGGTATCTGTGGGAGCCCACGGAAAGAAAAGGCTTCGGGCACGGCCAAACTGGTGCAGACCGTTCTGGCAGCCAGCGGCTGTGAGTATGAATATATCTCCCTGCGGGGCAAAAATATTGCCGGCTGCATCGCCTGCCTGGGCTGTGTCAAGGACAATATCTGCAAGGTGGAGGACGATCTGGCCCCGCTGCGGGAAAAAATCGTGGAGGCGGATGCCTACGTCATCGGCGCGCCCAATTATTATACCGGCTTGAACGCCCTGACCCACGCCCTGCTGGAACGCTGGTTTCAATTCCGGCACCAGGCCGGCAACCTCTTGTGGGGAAAACTGGCGGTGGCCATGGGCGTTGGCGGCTCCAAGGGGCAGGCCCCGGCCGACGACATCGAAAAATTTCTGGCCTATAATTTCATTGAAACGGTGGCCAAGGTGGCCGGGCAGGGCGCGGCCTCCTGCTTTACCTGCGGCTACGGCGAAACCTGCGCCGTGGGCATCCCCCGGATGTTCTGGGGGAAGGCGTCAAAATCACCCCGGATAATACTCCGGATGTCAGCAAGCAGCCCGAGGTCATGCAGGCCGCGGCAGACGCCGGCAAACTGCTGGGGGAGCGCCTGCGCCACGGCCATGACCGTCAGGCCGTCACCCAAAAGATGATGCAGGCCATGATGGCCAAGTTTGAGGCCTCGGCTTAAAATTAAGCCAAGAGAGGGCAGGTCTGAGCTATTTGGAAGAGAACCCGGGGTTCGCTCCTACCTTGCCATTAAGCGGTCCAACTGCACCTGCATATCCGGGGAAACCGAGGTGAAGTGCAGAACACAGCCATTCTCCGGCTCCGCCAGGATCCGGATTACCTTGGCATATAATTCGGGGGATTCTTCCTGGTTGGAGTCTCCCTCCAGATACAAAATGATATTGCTGTGCTGGGTGAGCGGGCTGGCTGCAGCCAGCACCGCCTGGCCCGGGGCCAAGCCCGTCAGGGTGGCCGGAAGCCTTTGGCCTCCCAGATGTTTTCCTTCCAGCCTCACAAAAGAACAGGGGACCGGCGGCCTCAGCATCATAAACTGTTGCTCTCTGACCTCCACTCCCAGTTCCGGGTAGTCTTCGTGGCCCAGCAAGTCCCGGCAAAGCAGGGGTTCCTGCATACCCTTGGCGCTCACCTTGATTTCTTCACCCAAGATCAGGCCGGGGCCGGCGGCCTCCATGAGGGAGGGCGAGACCAACACCTGGCCGCCGACAGTATAGCTTTCCACGCGCGCCGTTAAATTCACCGTCCGCCCCACCACGCCGTACTTCGAGCGCTTGGTGGAGCCCAGGTTGCCCACCACCGCCTCCCCGGTGTGCAGCCCGATCCCCATGCCGATCTCGGGCCAGCCCATACCAGCATTGTATTCATTGACCCTTTTCATGGCCCGCTGCATCTCCAGGGCGCAGCACACCGCCCGCCGGGCCGCGTCCGGCATTTGCACCGGCGCGCCGAAGAGCACCAGAATGGCGTCCCCGATGATTTCATCGATGGTGCCGCCGTACTGCTGGATGATCTCGATCATGGCTGAGAGATAGTGATTCAACAGGGCCACCACTGCGGTCGGCTCCAACCGTTCCACCATGGCGGTGAATCCCCGCAGATCGGTCATGAGAATCGTCAGCTCGCGTTTTTCGCCCCCCAGTTTGAGCCCTTCGGGCATATCCAGGAGCACTTCCACGATGTCGTCGCTGGTATACCGGCCGAAGGTTTCCCGGATAAAGCGGTTCCGAGCCTCCAGCTGTTCGTTCAATTTCAGCAATTGTTCCCGGGAATCCTTGAGCTGTTGGGTCATACTGTTGAAGGCGGTGGAGAAATCGCCCATGAAATCAACTTTCTGTTCCAGGTCCCCGTCCGCCACCTGTTGGGTCTTCCAGGTGAGGTGCCGCAGATTCGAGTGCAGGGTCTTCAAGGACTGGACCACCGCCATCCGGCTGGCCAACCCCCAGGTGTGCAGCTCACCTTGGGCCATCTGGGCCAGGGCCTCGCTAAAAGCTGAAAATTCCACCAAAAAGCGGTTCACATAGGTGATAAGCTGACGGATTTCATTATCCGGCAGGTCCTCAGGAATATCTATCGGCCTTGCCGTTTTGCCGACCCGCAGGTAATGAATCGCCGCGGTAATCCGGTCGATGAGTTCTTCTGCCACCGAGATCATTCTGTTAACCCTTGTTTAATAACTGTTTGCCAAGGCTTTCCAACCTGGGCACTCCTCATTGCGGGATTGCGGTAAAGCGGCAAATCCGGTCCCCACTGCCCCAGCAGTCAATTTCTTTAACAGCGAAATCTTTTCCTGTGTAGGCCAGCAGCAGGCCGGCAATAAACCCTTCGTCATAAATGCAGATCTCCTCGTTGCAGACGGGGATACCCGAGCAGTCCAGATCTTCGGCTACGGTGATCACAAAAGAGCCCTTCTCGTAATCCGCCGATTCCACCCGAAAGATGCCGATGCCCAATTCTTTCATATGCTGCTGGATGCCGGCGCAGAAGCTGTTCATGTCTTCCTTGTCCGCCAGCAGATTGCGGCAGAATTCTTCCCCGGCCTTTTTGCCTGCTTCGAAAAAGATCCGGTCCGCAGTTTCCACGTCAAAATCCCGGATCAGGATGTCCCTGAGAGTGAATTGCATGAGCCGGTACACGGCCAGGTGCATCATGGGGCCGAGATTCGGCCGTCCCGCTTCGATGTCTCCAATCATATTCCAGGTAAACTGGCTCTGGTCTCGTTCTTCCTTAAACATGTTAGAATCCCCTATTTTAGAAAATTTAAATAGTATTTCACAAACAACGTCGGCAAAGATAAGAAAAAATTTCACCGGCCATAAATGCTTACTTTACCGGTTTATGATAATAATTTCTTACCAATAGGGCCACGGCAGGCCGTACCCATTAAGGTCCATGGGAAAAATCTTTGGAAAATCATTATACATTAAAATTCATCTGGGGGCATAGGCTTATAAGCCTGTGAAGCCTATTTAGGATCAGCATGAAACCGGCAAATCCGGTCGCCGCTGCCCCAGCAGTCCACTTCCTTGACGTGGAAATCCCTGCCCGTGTACTCTTGCAGCAGGCCGGCAATAAAACCTTCGTCATAGACGCAGATCTCCTCATCAGAGACAGGGAGGCCGGAACAGTCCAGGTCCTCGGCCAAGGTTATCACAAAGGAGCCCTTGTCAGAATTGCTGGATTCTACCCGGAAAATGGCCATGCCCAGATCTTTCATGGCCCGCTGGACCCCGGCCACAAAGCTGTTCAGGTCTTCGGTCTCGGCCAAAAGATTGCGGCAGAATTCTTCCCCGGCCTTTTTCCCGGCCTCGAAAAAGATCCGGTCCGCAGTCTCCACACCGAAATCCCGGATAAGAACATCCCTGAGCGTGAATTGCATGAGGCGGTACACGGCCAGGTGCATCATGGGGCCGAGATTCGGTCGGCCGGCTTCAATGTCGCCCAGCATGCTCCAGGTAAACTGAATTTCATCCCGGTCTTCTTTAAACATACCACCTGTCCCCCCATTTTATTTTCTGATTAGTATTTTACAACCCCCCGGGGAAAGCGAAAGGAAAAAATAAAGTGGGAAATAAAAGTACAGGCCTTGGTGTAATTGTATGAATAGGTAAGTATACTGCTGTTGACAAGAGGCTTGTATGAAAAGGATAATTAAATGGAGCACAGTCGCCCTCGCCTGTGTGCCTTTTCATGCTTCGTGGTGATTTTTAACAGGGGAACTTTTGGGAATGTTCCGGTGATCATCAAAGAATCAATCGACATAGCCGCCCCGTTAAGCCGGGTCTGGCAAGTTTTCTCCATCCTCGCCGATTGGGAACGGTGGAATTCCGTCTGCCAGGATTGCTGCCTACTAGAGGGTGAGGAAATGGCGGCCGGCACCTGCTTTTCCTTTAAGCTCCGGCCGTATTACCTGCCCATCAAAATTCCGCTGCACATAATCAAGTGCGAACGGATGCGGGAGGTTGTCTGGGAAGGAAGGCGATTCGGGGTTCACGGCGTCCATAGCTTCCAATTCCGGGAAAGAGAGGATACGGTCATTTTGACCAGCATCGAAATATTCAGCGGTCCCCTGTTTTTCCTCAGCCGCCTGCTGTTTGTGCCCCGAAGGCTACACCAACTTTCCAAACAGCTCCTGCAGGACATCAAAAAAGCCGCCGAAGCCTGCCCGCCCCCGGCTCGTGGGTAACACGGCTTCCACCCTTGGAGTTTCGACCATATCCTAATCTTTAGACGAATTTGTCTTGTCAAAATCATTTTCTGGCCAAGCCGGCAATATTTCCCTCGTTTGCCGCGATGTTTGGTTTTCGAGCTTATTCTAATTTTTAGGAGTTTCGGAAACTTGTTCATACAATTTGATAATACCAACAATATCAATATGATACTTCATAGTAAAAACTTGACAAAAACCTCTTGATCAATTAACATTTCAACGGTACCCTGGCGCTGGCAGGATTGGTCATTTTTAAAGGAGCTGTGCATGAAAGTCTTAGGAATTTTGGGCAGTCCCCGGATTGGCGGCAACACTCAGGTGTTGCTGGATGCTCTTCTGAAAGGCGTCCAGGAAGGCGGGGGTGAGGTTGAAAAAGTTGAGCTGCGCAAACTGAAAATCTCACCTTGCCTGGAAATATATAAGTGCCTTGAAACCGGAGAATGTCCCATTAAGGATGATATGCGGGATCTGTACCCGAAACTCCTGGCTGCAGATGTCGTGGTCCTGGCTTCCCCCATTTTTTTCTATGGCGTGACCGCCCAGGCCAAGGCCATGATCGACCGCACGCAGGCGTTTTGGGCCCGGCGGTATGTCTTAAAAAATGATTTTCCCGGAGAGCACCGCCAGGGGGTGTTGCTGTCCACCGCCGCCACCAAGGGGAAACATGTCTTTGTGGGAGCGAGGCTGGCCACGTATTATTTTTTCGATGCCATCAATGTCCGCTATGCCGCAGAAATTCTAGTTCGGGAAGTGGACGAGAAGGGCGCCATTTTAAAAAGGCCGGAAGTGTTGGCAGAAGCTGAGGAATTAGGACGGCGTTTAGGGCGGGGGGAGCAATTAGGTCACGTCAAGGTCTTTCCCCTGGTTTAATCTGCCGGGAGCCGGGGTATCCGGCATCTACTCAGATGAGACAGGTTATCCCAATTGCCAAAGCTCTGACTTTTTTTCACTTTCCCCTTGAGGGGAGAAGGTCAGGGTGAGGGGTGAATAAGACCTAGTTTAGGAGAACGGTATGGAATTGCCTTTTAAAGTGGGAATGACTCACGAATTGCGGCAAAAGACCGGGCCGGAGCACTCAGCCCGAAAATTTTATCCCGATCTGCCGGACGCCTTTGCCACCCCCTTTCTGGTGGGGTTAATGGAGGGCGTGAGCGCCGATTTTATGGCCAAGCATTTGCAGCCCGGGGAGCAGTCGGTGGGCATCGGCATGAATTTGAAGCATACTGCGCCCACGCCGTTGGGCATGGAGGTCCGGGTGGTAACCGAGCTCATCGGCGTCGACGGCAAAAAATTGACCTTTAAGCTGGAGGCTTTTGACGAAAAGGAGAAAATCGGCGAAGCCACCCACGAGCGGTTTATTATCAACGCTGAAAAATTTATGAAAAAATTGGCGGGTAAGGCTGCCGGTTGACCCCAAAGCCCACAACATTTCCGTATGACCTGGTCACCCTGGGTCAGTTTGAAAACGGCTGGGGTTGGGAAGGGCAACTGCGGTCTTATATCCGAAAAAAGTATCGGGCTGATTTAGACGGTTTATCAGGGCTGGACCCCTTGCAACTGGCCGCCTGTTTGGGGGCCGAACTGGTGCCGGAACGGCCCTACGACACCATCCAGTGGGGCATGCTGTTAAAGCCGTTTCGCCCTCTGGAGCTTTTTTTCTTTTACAACGTTGATCCTGAATTCGGCAATGATTTGCGGGTGTTTTATGCCCGCAAAAGTCTTGCCGTACCCACGGAAGATGCTTACGTTTTTGCCTGGGATTACCTGGCGCTGTTGGCGCGTTACGGCAAGGGCGCCTATCCCCTGACCTTGCTGGCCCCCAGCCATCGATGGTTATCGTTGGCGGAGATTGATGCCGGTCTCGGGGGAACCATGCAAAGGTTCACTCTCCAGGGACGGGAAGAGGTTTTGCGTTTAGTCAGCCCCGAGGTGGCGGCCACCGCCATGTTACGGTTAGACCGGGGTGCGTGTGACACCACTGCCGTCGGCTGGATCATTACCTGGAAGGTGCTCCCTGATTTGGAGTTGCGGGCCAGTGTGCCAGGAAAACACCTTCGAAGTTGCGTATGACTCGGGCGGCGTCGCCAAATACGCCCCGGATTTTCTCATCAGTTTTGCCTGGCTCTATCTAAACGCCTTGTTGCGGGAAGCCAGACAGGTTAACCCGGCGTTACCGAAATTATCGTCTTATTTTTAGGAGGATTGTTGTTCCCATGAAATGTCTGCATTGCGAATCCGGTAAAATTACCATCTGCTCCACCTGACGAGGTCTCAAAATACGCTGCAAGGTGTGCGGCTACCAATATTCTTATGATGAAATGAGGCAGATCCTGGAGCAATCCGGGGGGCAAGGCCCGAACTTAGACCCGGCCGGCGCGGCCAGCAGTTGCGAATTAAAACATTAGGCCGGGCAGCGCCGGCGGCACGCCGGACTACCAACTTGCTGCCGGCGATTTGCTTTTTATTTAAAATATATTATATAATAAACATCTTGCACAATAGCTGTTTTTGTCATCCTGAACGTAGGGAAGGATCTTAGCCTAATAGGAACATTAGATTCTTCGCTACGTTTAGAATACCAATTAGGCGAATAAGGTGACTTTTGCAAGAGCCTCTCATAGTTCTATCTGAGTGAGGGGTGAAGACGATACGTGGAGGGTTTTCATGGCCCGAGTTACAGTTGAAGATTGTCTGGAAAAAGTGGACAATCGCTTTGCGCTGGTCCACCTGGGGGCCAAAAGGGTCCGACAGCTTTATAAAGGCGCCCCGGTATTATTGGATGAACGGGTAAAAAATAAAGAAATCGTGGTAGCGTTAAGGGAAATCGCGGCCGGCAAGGTCGGCGCGCTCAAACCCAGACAATCGCTGCCGGAGAAACCAGCCTTTAGCCTGCCGGAGACAGAAACAACATAGGTTCCGGAAATTAGTGCCGTTTCCGGAGCACCGCCGAGCCAGCCGAATAATTCCAAACGAACTGACTGCGCCTGGGGAAGATTAGAAGCCGGCCACAGCCTATCTTCCACCAGGCGCTGCATTTTTTGACGTGAGGCCTCCAGCTCGCCGGGATTAGCGCCCAGCGTCCTGCAGCAACTCACCCAGCGTCTTCTGGAATTCCACCCCGAGCTGCAAGATTTGCATACATCTACGGTCACACCGGGGACTGGACTCGCCAGTCCGGCAGATTAAAACTGGCTTGCCAAAGTTTCCCACCTTCTTCTCCGACCTCTTGCCAGAGATAACGGGGCGAACTTTCCCCGGCCGCAGCCTCCAGAACCAAAGCCGCCCAGGGATGGGCCAGATGCGGGTCCAGGACCTGACGCCAGAATTGGTAACGCACCCGGGCCAAGGCCACGTCCGGTAAGCCACCGGTCAGGGATGGATTAAAAGTGGCTTCCAGGGGAGCCAGTTCCTGTTGCTTCACCCACATCCTCACCCAGGACCTCCGACAGAGGCCTGTTGCTGGCTGGCCAGCCGTTGCAGACCGGCAGCTTTCTCAGACAACATCTGCTCCAGCTGGTACGCCAAACTCCACAGCAATTCCCGGTCGATCTGCTTGGGCAGAACCGGCTCCAGGTGGCCGCGGATGGCCGCTTTCAGGTCGGTTTCGTCATGGTACTCCTGGGTGGCCAAGAAATCGAGATAGGCCTGCCATTGGCTCAACTCTCCGGGGTGATAGTGCCGCTTGAGGGCTTGCAAGCCCTTCTTGCCGGGGTGGTTGCAGCACGGTGGTGAAGCCTTCCTGGTCCGGCTTGTCTACCAAAAGACCGAAGCGCAGGTCCGGGAAATAAAAGGCCAGGGCGTCGTAGTGCGCCTGCCACTGGCACGACCAGGGGGAAGGCAAAAAATTGCCAGGACGGCGGGGCAAAAACTAAAGCAGCCATAAAGTTTCCTTTCATAATCAGAGTTGTTAGCCTGAAAAAGTCATATCCCTGTTATACGTAAGGTGGCACCGGCTTAGTGCAAAAAACAGTCGGTATTTCCGCACCACTGATTGCAATTGCCGGGTGAACGTACTATGTTATATGCAATAAAATCCAAGACCTGCAATTTTTAAGGAGTATTTTTTATGTGTCTGAGTATTCGCCGAACCTGTGCTTGTGGCAAGGAAGAAGCCCAGTTTATGCATCGGGATAATATCTTGCCGGAAGCTATCTTAGTGAATCTGTATTGCCCTGAGTGCCGCAGCCAGGCCGCCTGGGATGCGGAAACCATGACCGATGACGGCGGCTGGATTTTGGAATATGACATGGATGGGGCGAAGTTTCTCTTTTGGGAGAAGGGCATGGTCAATGAAATCACTCCGGATTTCCTCTTCGACGAGGGTTATTGCAGTTGGAACGGCATGACCCCGCAAGATTTGGCTGAACGCACCCGGCTGCATGCCGCCCTGGCGCCCCTGCTCAAGGAGGATCGTCTGGCGTATATCAATAAATTAAAAGAAACTATGATCAATCACGCCAACAATTTGAAAGCCGCGGGTTGGCGGAAAGCGCAAAATATTTGAGGCGCCATAATTTTTCAGGTGGGCTGCCAATGGTAAGTCTGCCGGATATCCAGGCAGCCCGGGAACGGCTGTCGGGTCTGATTCTCCGCACCCCGCTGGTGTACTCCCAGACCCTGAGCCGCATGTCCGGCCGGGAGGTTTTTCTCAAATTAGAGAATCTGCAGACCACCGGCTCTTTCAAAATACGGGGCTCTCTCAACAAGCTGAAGCTTCTGCCTAAGGCCGGGCAGTCCATCGGGGTGGTAGCGGCCTCGGCCGGCAATCACGCCCAGGGCGTGGCTTATGCCGCTTCCCTGGCCGGACTGCCGGCCACCATCGTCATGCCGCAGTGGGCCTCCCTGTCCAAGCAACTGGCCACCGAGGGTTATGGCGGCAAAGTGGTGCGGCAGGGCCAGACGTTGGCCGAGGCCCTGGATCACGCCCATGAAATTGCCCAAAGCGGGCTGACCTTTATCCATCCTTTTGACGACCCCGAGATCATCGCCGGGCAGGGAACCCTGGGTCTGGAAATCCTGAGCGAGATGCCGGAGGTGGATGCCGTTTTGGTGCCGGTGGGCGGCGGCGGCCTGGCGGCCGGAGTGGCTTTGGCCATCAAGGCCACCAAACCTCAGGTAAAGATTTTTGGCGTGCAGAGCCGTTTAGTGCCCTCAGCCCAGGCTGCTTTTGAGGCCGGCCGGCCGGTGTCCGTGCCCGGCGCGGCGACGCTGGCGGACGGCATCAACGTCACCTGCCTGGGCCAGCATACCTTTCCCCTGCTGCACCAGTACCTGGACGGTCTGGCCTTGGTGAGTGAAGCCGAGATTGCCGAGGCGGTCTTGCTGCTGCTGGAAAAAAAGAAAACCTTGAGCGAGGGCGCCGGTGCGGTCCCGGTTGCGGCCCTGCTGCACGCCCTGGCCGGGCAGGATCTGGGCCGCCGGGTGGTGCTGGTCATCAGCGGCGGCAATATGGATATTCCCCTTCTGGAACGGGTGGTGCAGCGAGGCCTGTTGAACTCTCAACGTCTGTTGACCCTCAAAGTGGTATTGCCGGACAGCCCGGGTTCCCTGGGCAAACTGGCCGGCCTGTTGGGGCAGGCCGGGGCCAACATCCTGCATCTGGCCCACGACCGGCTGGGTCTGGATCTGCCGTTGCGGGAGACCCGGGTGAAATTGGATCTGGAAACCCTGGGGGCCCAACACTGTGAACAGATTATCCAGACCCTGCAACAGGCCGACTACCGGGTGGAGAGGCAGGGCTGAGCAGCATGAATCGCGCCCTTATTCTCCTGCCCCTCATTTTTCTCTGCCTGATATCCAGGGGGGAGGCCTCCCAGGAATTCCGCCTGGCCCTGCCGGGGTGGGAATTTGCTTTTCCCCGGGACCACGCCGCGCACCCGGAGTTTAAAACCGAATGGTGGTATTATACCGGCCACCTGACCTCGGAGCAGGGGGAACCGTTCAGCTACCAGCTTACCTTTTTCCGGGTGGGAGTGCGGCAGCCCGATCCCCAGGCGCGCTCGGCCTGGGCCCTGAACACCCTTTATTTCGCCCACCTGGCCCTGACGGACATCCAGGGACGGAAATTCACCTTCCACGAGAAGGTAGGCAGGGGCGCCCTGGGAATGTCGGGGGCGGCCTCGGACCGGTATCGGGTCTGGATTGACGACTGGCAGGCGGAACTCGACGGGGACGGTGCACCACCTCAAGGCCGGGGCCGGGGATGTGACCCTGGACCTGCGGCTGACCCCGGAAAAGCCGCCGGTGATCCATGGTAAAAACGGCGTCAGCCAGAAGGCCGGAGGCGAGGGCTATGCCAGCCACTACTATTCTCTGACCCGGCTCGCCACCCAGGGGCGGCTGACCTATCAGGGCCGCAGCTTCCAGGTGCAAGGCCTGAGCTGGATGGACCACGAATTTTCCAGCAGCCAGTTGGCCCCCTACCAGACGGGCTGGGACTGGTTCTCTCTCCAACTGGACGACGGGCACGAACTGATGCTCTACGTCTTAAGGCATCAGGACGGCTCACTGGACCCGTTTTCCTCGGGCACTCTGGTGGATCCCCTGGGCCAGGCCCAGCACCTGGAACTGGCCGACTTCACCATTCAGGTTATGGACACCTGGAAATCCCCCCGGTCCGGGGCAGTCTATCCCGGGGCCTGGAAAATCAGTCTGCCGGAGCAGGGCTATGAGCTGGAAGTGCAGCCCACCATCCCAAACCAGGAACTGGTGACGTCCCGGAGCACCCAGATTACCTATTGGGAAGGCAGCGTCAAGGTTTCCGGCCGCCGCCACGGCCAACCGGTGGGCGGCCGGGGTTATGTGGAACTGACCGGGTACGCCGGGGCTTTGGGGGGAAGATTTTAGCAAGCGAAAAATTTATGTAGATTTCATTATCATATTGATATTTAAGGTTAAAAATGCTATTCGGGTAATTTTATCCCGGGATTTTCCCGCTTTTTTCCCACTTCGTTTTCAGCTTGCCGCCTGGAACCTAGACCGGCATTGCCTCTCAGGCATCAAATGCCAGATTTTATGATTCCCGGGATTGCACAGGCTGGAAAGCCTATGCCACCATTTGATTGCACATTTGTATCATATACCACTTTCCCCGGAAGGGGTGTTGAAGACAAACCTTAATACTTTAAGAAAAACTTGGACCCTTCATTAAAGACGTGGTTTAATTAAAGAAGAAACTTTTATTGATAGTTAAACATTGCAAGTGGAGCAACCCTTATGGAATTGAAAGATAAAATAGACGCACTATTTCCGCGGGAAGCCGATATCCCGGCGGCATTTCGGATTGCAGCGCCCATCACCCAGGAGGTTTATCTGGTCAATGGGGAACTGCAACCGTGGGATGGGCCCTGGCAGGAGGTGGTCTCGCCGGTGAACGTGGCCGACGGGGCGGGGTTGGTCCCCAAAGTTCTGGGCCGCTATCCGCTCATGGATACGGCCAAGGCCCTGGAAATCCTGGAGGCGGCGGTCCGGGCCTATGACCACGGCCGGGGGTTGTGGCCGACCATGAGCGTGCGGGACCGCATGAAGCACACGGAGGAATTTGTCTACCGTTTCCGGGAGAAGCGCGACGACGTGGTCCGGATCATGATGTGGGAAATCGGCAAGTCCTGGCAGGATTCCGGCAAAGAGTTCGACCGCACGGTGGATTACCTCATAGACACCATCGAGGCCTTGAAAGATCTGGATCGGGCCAGTTCCCGGTTTGTCATGGAGCAGGGGATTATCGGGCAGATCCGGCGCTCGCCCCTGGGAGTGGTCCTGTGTATGGGGCCATTCAACTATCCTTTGAATGAGACCTTTACCGTCCTGATTCCGGCCTTGATCATGGGGAATACCGTGGTCTTCAAACCCCCCAAACTGGGAGTGCTGCTTTTTCAGCCGCTCCTGGAAGCATTTCGGGAGGCTTTCCCGCCGGGCGTGATCAATACGATCTACGGCCGGGGGCGGGAGATCGCCACGCCGCTCATGCGCACCGGCAAAATTGACGTGCTGGCCTTTATCGGCACCAGCAAGCCGGCCGATGAACTGAAAAAGGCGCACCCCAAACCCCACCGGCTGCGGGCGGTGCTGGGTCTGGAGGCCAAAAATCCGGCCATTATTCTGCCGGATGCCGACCTGGAACTGGCGGTGGCGGAATGCCTCCTGGGGACATTGTCGTTTAACGGCCAGCGGTGCAGCGCCATAAAGATTATTTTTGTGCACGAGGCCATCAAGGAACAATTTCTGGAAAAATTTTCTGCCGCCATCGGGAGTAAAAAGTTCGGGATGCCCTGGGAGGAGGGCGTGGCATTTGACGCCGCTGCCCGAGCCGGGGAAACCGGATTTCCTGACGGAGCTGCTGGAGGACGCCAAGCAGCACGGCGCCGAGGTGGTCAATCCCGGCGGGGGCCTGAAGAACCGCTCCTTTTTTTATCCCGCGGTGGTGTATCCGGTGAACGAACGGATGCGGCTCTACTTTGAGGAGCAGTTCGGGCCGGTGATCCCGGTGGTTCCCTTTGAGGATGTGGAAACTCCTATTCACTATATCATCAATTCCAACTACGGCCAGCAGGCCAGCATTTTTTCCAAAGACCCGGATATTATCGCCCGGCTCATCGATCCCCTGGTGAATCAGGTCAGCCGGGTGAATATTAACAGTCAATGCCAGCGGGGACCGGACACCTTCCCCTGGACGGGACGGAAAGATTCGGCGGAGCTGACCTTGTCGGTAACCGACGCCCTGCGGGTCTTTTCGATCCGGGCCCTGGTAGCAGCCAAAGGGAACGACCTGAACAAAGAGATCATCACCCGCATTGTCCGGGAGAATAAATCCAGTTTTCTGTCCACGGATTTTATTCTGTAGAGTAAAAGGCGGGATGCGCTGGGCTTCGCCGCCCTGCGGGTGCTTTCCCGCCCTACCCGTTGGTCCGATCCGCCTTTGGCCCAGGGTCGGGTGCCGCCGCCCAACGACACCCGCCCTGAGACAAAGGACCGGAGCCCTGCCACCGTGTCCACCGAAGGAAATTTTTTCACACCGATTATCTTATTGATTTTATTGTTCATATATCTTGGTAGAGTTACTTTTTCGCGCTAATTTCGCGCTGGTTTCGCGCTGGTTTTTCGGTTGTTTGTCGCTGAGTTTTCGCTTTCACGAATTGCCGCCCGTTGTTTGGGTTTTTTGCACTAGGCTGGAAAGCCTGTGCCACCATAATGACAGTGAAATAAATTTTTCAGTTTATGGGTGTGTCGTCATCGGTCTTTGTCGCCTTTGGCCCAGGGACGGGTTTCGCCGCCAAACAAAACCCGCCCTGAGGCAAAGACTGCACCGTCTGCAACACTGGCTCATACTATACAAAATGGGCAAAAAAAAGACAGAACAGATGGGACAGATGTCACAAATGTGGGGGAAGACGAGAAACGGGGCTGGAATTGGGCGGGCACGGGGGCCTGCACCGATCGCATGATTTTTTTCGAATAGGATATCGGCGCCATACAAAAGAGGGGGGCTCTGGCCCGAACGGATCAGGCCGATGAGCAAGCGTAGGATGTTGGATTTGCCGCAGATGCTGGGGGAATAAGAGGATGGAGTCAGGCGGGAGGCGATGTTCAGGGAGAAATTTATTAGGGCAGGGGTATTGGCTGCTAATGACAATTGAAAAATGACCCTTACGCAGCTAAATGGGAGAAAAAGCGTTTGAGTTGTCTGATGAAGGTGGCCACGGGAAATTTGGTGGCATTCAGCGTTTGCTGGAAGTTTTCCTGCAAAGCCTTCTGTGCCGCTGGTCCTGAATCTTCCGGCAACAAGCAGACAAGGGGCACGGAGAGCATTTCTCCCTGAGACCGGATAAATGACACTACTCGGGCAAATTCACCTGGCGACAGATTCATGTTGACCAGGATCAAACCCGGCAACAGGTTTTCCAAATTGCGAATGCCCTCTTCCCCGTCCCGGGCCAGGGTAGTCTCAAAGCCGTCTTCCGCCAGGAAACTCGCCCATCTATTGGCTGCCTCCGGATCAGGATCGATAACCAGGGCCTCTTTGTAGGTTACCCAGGAGGCCACGCTTTTTAAGGCCAGGCTGAACTCCTCGGCGATGCACGGCTGTTTGACAAATTCCGCCGGTCCCAGGACCAGCCCGGACCGGCCGTCATCAGCGAAGGCCACCGGGAGCAACGGGACGGTTTTGGTATTGTTATTGGTGCGCAGGTTGACCAAGGCCTCCCACAACTGGGTGCCTGGGCCCAATAAATCAATAATGACCGCGGCGGGATGGTTTTTGGACGCCTCTGCCAGTATGGTATCCACCATGGGTTCGGCTTGAAACAAAAAGCCCAGGGATGATAGACAATCCCGTAAAAGGTGGATGAGACCTCCTCGTCTGGTTAGGCCCAGAACCAGGCGTCCGGGCAAAACTGCTTCGACCGGTGCCTCTACCTTGGCATCTGCCTCTGGCATCGGTAAAATAAAGGTGAAGGTCGAGCCCTTCCCATATTCGCTTTCCACCCAAATGCGTCCGCCGTGCATCTCCACCAGATGACGGCTAATGGGCAGCCCCAGGCCGGTGCCGCCGTGGCGGCGGGTGGCCGAACTGTCGATTTGGACAAATTCCTGAAAGATATTCTTTAGATCTTCTTCTTTTATCCCGATGCCGGTGTCACTGACCCGAACCGCGACATAATCCTTTAACACGCCCGGCTTTTCCGGCAGGCTGACCTTATCCAGGATAACCGTAATGCGACCGTGGGAATCGGTAAATTTGACGGCGTTGCCCAAAAGGTTCAGGAGAACCTGGATAATCTTGTCCCGGTCGACCAGCACCGGGGGCACTTCAGCTTCTTCAACTTTAAGGCTGATATCTTTGGCCCTGGCCAGAGGCTCAATGGTTTGCAACGCCTCCTCGAGGATATCGTGCAGGTTGGTTTTTTCGGCATTGAGTTCCATGCGGCCCGCCCGCAGTTTGGACAGGTCAAGGACATCATTGATCAATTGCAGGAGTCGATGACTGGCTCTCTCAACCTTTTGCAGACTTTGCCGTTGTTCTTCATTAATGGCCCCATCGACGCCATCTAACAGGTTGAGGGTAAAGCCAAGAATTGAATTCAAAGGGGTCCGCAGTTCATGTGAGACATTGGCCAGGAACTCTGTCTTTAACCTGTCCATTTCCTTGAGAGCTCGATTGGCCTCTGAGAGTTCCAGGGATTTATTTTTTAATTCCAGGGTGCGCTCTGCCACCTTGGTTTCCAGTTCCTTGCTGAAACGAATCAGCTTTTCGTATAAGCTGGCATTGTGGATGGCCAAGCTGACCTGATTAGCCAGGGAACGGAAAAAATCCAATTGTTCCGGGGGAAAAAACTTTTTTTGGCTCGAAGCGGTGCACAGTACTCCCAATACTTGAGATTCCGTGGCCAGGGGAACTAAAATAAAACTGGCCTGCATTTCTGCCGGATGCAGTCCAGGAGAAGAGTCCGCCGGCAATTGGCTGACATCCGGAATGGAGATCAGATTACGGGTGAGTAAGCACTGTCCCACCAGGGTGGACATGTCCGGGGTCAAGTCTAGCTCAAGCCTCGGCAAGATAGTGGAGCCCAGGTAACTTTCCAGCCGGAGAACCCCATCTTCATCCAGCAGTCGGATGGAACTCTGTTTTACCCCTATTTTATGATGCAGCAGGCGAAGGATACTTTCCAGGATCTGAGGCAGGCTGAGGGACGACGTCGAATGCTGTGCCGCCTCGTTGAGAATAGAGAGCTCATTTAATCGCTGTTTTAAGGCCTCCCGGCTTTCCTCCAGAGAATGGGAAACCTCTCCCACGAGATCAAAGACGCCATCCAGCCGGGAGCCCCGAGAAGCCAGATAGCCGTCCACCACCACCCGGGCGGCGGCCGGGCCCACCGAGCCGCCGATGAGACGCTCGATGTAATCCCGCAGCCGCAGCTTATCCGCATCGGTCCAGAGAGTTTCGGTTTCCAGGTGATTTTCGGTGATAAATTCCTGCAAGGCTTCCCGGGCCTTTGCCAGGCCCACAAATTTTGCCGCCAGGGCGACAAACTGGGGGGCTTCCGGCAAATTGGCCGTGCGCGGCTCCAGACCCACCTCCGGAGACACCATAAACACATCCACAAAACGCGCCGCCTGTTCCTCTTCGTCCGCGGAAGGGGCCGTGAGCAGGGACACTCCCACGAATAAGCCGATATTTAAGAGCATGGACCAGAAAAAAGCATGGTTGAGGGGGTGAAAATCCGTCAGGGCCAGCAGCGCTGTGGGCCGCAACAAACCAATGCCCCAGGGGCCATAGGTAAGAATGTCTTCTGAAAACCAGCCGGCGTGGATGAGGTAAGGAAAGAGCAGCGTATAAGCCCAACAGGCAAATCCGGCCGCCAACCCGGCATTGGCGCCCCAGCGCGTGGCCCGTCGCCAATACATCGCCCCAAAAACGGCCGGCGCCAGTTGCGCTACCCCGGCAAAAGCTATCAAGCCCATTTCCACCAGCATGGTTAGGGGACCGAGGGTGCGATAGCTTATATAACCTAATAGAATAACAATAAAAATTCCGAGACGTTTAAAAAACAGCAGCCATTTCGACCAATCCCGACCCCGCCAGAAGATTGCTAACAACGGCGTCACCAGGCTGTTGAGAAGCATGGTGCTCAACGTTATGGAGACCACCATCACCATGGCTGTGGCGGCAGACAACCCGCCGATAAAGGCGAGCAGGGCGAACCAGGGGTGACCGCTGGTCAAGGGCAATTGCAATACGAAGGTGTCGCCTTGTCATGGGGGGTAGCCCAATAAGAGACCGCCGCAGGCCAGGGGCAGCACAAAAATATTGATGAGAAATAGATACAGCGGCAAAAGCCAGGCCGCGGTCAAGACATGCTTTTCATCGGTGTTTTCCACCACCGCCATGTGAAACTGCCGGGGCAAAAAGATGATGGCCCCCATGGCCAGCACTGTCTGCACCAGAAACAGTCCATAAGAGTTTTGGGGACTGCTGCCCAAGAGAAATAATCCCTTTAAATCCGGCTGATTTGAGGTTTGTCGAAAAATTTCCCCCAGGCCCGGAAACAAAAAATAACTCACCAGGAGGCCCACGGCCAGGAAGGCCACCAGTTTTACCAGGGATTCGAAGGCCACTGCCGCCACCAGGCCCTCGTGGCGTTCGCTGGGGTCCAAATGCCGGGCCCCGAACATGGAGCCGAACGTGGCGAGAATTAACGCCACATAAAAGGCATTATCCGCATAAAAAGGCAGATTACTGGCCTGGCTGTGAGGAGTCCCCACCAGGATGTCAAAAGTTGTGGAGATCGCCTTTAACTGCAGGCCGATGTAAGGCATGTCCGCCAGGATGAGCCATACCGTCACCACTATCCCCATTAAAATACCCCGACCGTAGCGCAGCGTCAGAAAATCGGCCATGGTGGTGATGCGGTTGATTTTGCAGATGCGGATCAGTTTGCGAACCACGAACCACCACAGGAAGGCAATCAGGGTAGGTCCGATGTAGATGGGCAGAAAGGTCAAGCCTTCATTGGCGGCTTTACCCACTGAACCATAAAAGGTCCAGGACGTGCAATAAACTGCCAGAGACAGGGTATATATGTACGGATTGGCAATAAGGCTGCGGCCCTGGGCCCGGCGCCGGTCACCGTAGTAAGCGATGCCGAACAACAAGAGCAGATATCCGAACGCCGTTGCGGCTACCAGGAATTTATTCATCGGGTTGCAGCCGTTAATCTTTGTCTGAAGATTGGGCCAAGGCTCTCGCCAGTATGAATAAAACCACAATCCCCAGCAGCCAGATTCCCAGGAGATACACTACCATCAGGGGAATCCCGCTCAAGTTCAAGGGTTGATTGAAAATCTGTAATATGGGGTAGTTGGTTAACAGCAACCCCAAGGCGAAACAGATAAGGCACCAGGCTTTGGTACGGGCCACAGTCCGGGATTTAGCGGCTTCTTCCGGTAGCAACATAGCCATCCTCCGTGAGCTTGACCAGTCCGGCTTGCCTTAAACGCTGCAGATGCTTAACAATCATCTGCTTTTCAATGTGATTATAGACAAAAGCCGGCTCCAGGGGTTTCCGGTAGATCAGATGTTGGTTGACTAACTCAGAAATCGTCCGGGGTCTGCTGAGTTGGCGGAGCACTTCGGCCTCCCGGTCAAAGATTACCTGCTTAAACTGGGTCAAGGCGACTTGGGCCGCTGCCGCCGTAAACACCCCCTGGCCGTGGGCGGTCAGATAAATTTTGGCCCGAAAGTCCTCCAGGCGTTGCAATGAGGCCAGCAGGGCATTCACATCCGAAGCCCGGTCCCCATACCAGGGACCAAAGGGCGTTAAATCTAAATCGGCTAAATACAGTATATCCTGTTCCGGGAAGTAAAAACAACAATGTCCGGGAGTATGTCCCGGGGTGTGGACAACGTGTACCCTGGTCCGGCCAAAGAGCAGTTCCTCCCCGTCTGTAAAGGTCTGCACGTTTTGAAGCGGGCGGTAATGAAACTCCTCCACCAGGGTTTTCTGCCAATACCGAGCGTAGTCCGGGTCTTCCAGGCCCAACAACGTAAAAACCCCGGCCATGGAGGTGAAGGCCACAGCCTCTGCGGCCGGCACCCAGATGAGAGAATCAGGGAAAAAATACAGGTATTTCTGGTGGTCTTCGTGAAAATGGCTGACGAACACCGCGGCCAGACGGGGATCCTGGGCCAGACTGCGGCAATACTCCTTGTCGGCGCTGGGATCGATGACGGCCAGGGTCTCGTCGTCGATGATCACGGTGTGACAGTAGGGATACTTGCCCTGGCGACGCCCCCGCAAGAACTTTACCGGGCCGAAATCCAAAATTTCAGGTTGATAATCGTTCTCCGCCACGGTCCAGTGCTCCACCATCCCCTTGCCAGGGCGAGGAATTAAACAAGGGTCCCGGTTTATAAGGTTTTTAAAATATCTTCGGCTACATACAGGACCTTAAATTTCTGCCGCAGCACGTTTTCCATTTTCTTTAAATCTTCCGCCTCCATACCCCGGACGCGGATGTAAACGTTACGGGTGCCTTCAGTCACCATATCCGTGGAACTCAAAATGCTGACCATGCGGCCGCCATGCTCCCGAATCGTATCGGCCACCTCCTTGATGGAACCCGGCTTGTCATCCAGGGAAAAGGCAAATTGCACCCCACCTTTGTAAATGCCGGTAATATTCACAAAAGCGCGGAACACGTCCGATTGGGTAATGACGCCCACCAATTCATTTTTTTTATTCAGTACGGGCAACCCCGACACCTTGTGTTCCAACATGATTACCGCGGCCCGTTCCACGGTTTCATCCGCACCGATGGTCACGGGGTTTTTGGTCATGATCTCTTTCACTTTGATCTCTGCCAGCAGGTAATATAATTCGTGGACATCCAAGGTCGTGGCCTTGGAGGGCGAGGCTTCTTTCAGGTCCCGGTCTGAAATGATCCCCACCAGAGAACCCCGGGCCATTACCGGCAACCGGCGGATATTGCTTTCTTTCATGAGGTGCAAAGCTTTCATCATGGAGGTGTTTTCATCCACCGTCAAGACGTCTGACGCCATCCATTCCCGGACTAACATGTACTGTCCTCCTCAAAGGAAAATCTCAATAATAATACATAAGATATTTATCAGGTGATGGAATTGATTTCATGTTTAGGGTGGGGCTTGCCCGGCTTGACCTGACGCCAATTCAGGCTCTTCCTCCCGGCACAGCCGAACGATATTTTCCTGATGCCGCCACAGAATCAGACCTGATAAAACGGCGCTCAGCAAAAGATACACCTTGGCATCCGACAAGAGCCCTACGGCTGCCGGCGTCGCCCAGGCCGCGGCCAGGGAGGCCACCGAAGATATCCGCCACACCCGGAAAATCAAACCATAGAACCCAGTCAGCGCCATGGCGGCCAGACGGGCAGATCACCAGAATAACGCCAAAACTGGTGGCCACAGCTTTGCCACCCTTGAAACCCAGGTAAAGGGGCCAGATGTGGCCGCAGACCGCCGCCAGGCCCACCGCCGCCACCGCGGCCTCATGCCAGGCGCCCAGGCCCTGCAAACCGAAACGGGCCAGGAAAACCGGAGCCGCCCCCTTCATAATATCCCCGAACAGGGTAAAGGCGCCGGCATTGCGCCCCAACACCCGGTAGACATTGGCCGCCCCAATATTCTTACTGCCTGCCTCCCGGGGATCAGGCCCGCCCATAAGCCTGGCCACCACCAGACCGCAAGGGAATGGAACCCAGCAGATAAGCGCTCACGAACAATATGAGAAAATAATTCATCCAGGTTATCCTATATGAATTGATGAATTTTTAGCACAAGTCAAGCCAAATGACAATATTTGATTATCCGGTTGCCTCTGGCGCCTGAATAACATTTCTGCCGCTAATTAAAAACTTTCCCACGTCGTCTTTGGGCTAAACCCATTGGAGTTGTAGAACCACACCCGTTAAGGCAATCTCGGGGGCAACCCTGGGGAAAATTAAGGTGGCCAATTCTTATCGGGAAATGCTATATACAAATTAAAAAAGCAATGCCTATCACTTCGCGTAACGCAGGGTTTCCTCAGATAAGGGAAACCAATTATGAACCAGGTTGATTTTATCACGTAATTGAAAAAACTGCCGCTGTCCAAGCGGTTACAGATTATTGAGACCCTTTTGGTCGAGATCCGGCAAGAATTACTTCTTTCCCCCTGCCATCATTAGTGGAGAGGAAACGGTAAATGATGGCAGCCGCCGCAGCCTTGAAGGAAGAGTATCTCACCAATGCCGACCTGACAGTCTTCACCGCCCTGGATGCTGAGGATTTTTAAGGGAAAAGGAAAAGTTAGTGAAGTCGATAGTCTCCCGCACCACCATCTTCTGGGCCGTTTTCGTCCTCACCGCCCTGAATCTCCTGGATTATTTCGACCGCTACATCGTGGCTGCGGTGAACACCCTCATCAAGCAGGACCTGGGCTTATCGGATAAGGCCTTCGGCTTTCTCGGCAGTGCTTTTTTCCTGGTCTATTTAATTGCGGCTCCGGTTTTCGGCTATCTGGGGGATCGTTGGGGTCGACGGCGATTCATGGTCCTGGGAGCCGTTCTCTGGAGTCTGGCCACCAGCCTGGCCTTTTGGGTCACCACCTATCCCGGCTTAGTGATAGCCCGGGGACTGGTGGGGATGGGGGAGGGCTCCTTTGGCACCCTGGCCCCGGCTTACCTGGCGGATATGTTGCCCCTGGGGAAGCGGGCCCGTTACCTGGGGATTTTTTACACCACCATCCCGGTGGGCGCGGCCCTGGCTTATTTTTTCGGCGGCCAGGTAGGAGCGGCCTGGGGCTGGCGCTGGTCCTTTCTGCTGGCCGGCCTGCCCGGACTGATCATGGCCGGACTGGTTTACACCTTGCCCCGCTTTCAAACGCTCCCGGAACTGCCGCCTCCCCCAACCAACCCCACAGCCGTCTGGATCTGAAAATGGTGGCCAGCCTTATGGCGCATCCCCACCTTTGTCCGGGTGACCACCGGCTATGGGTTCCTCACCTTTGCTCTGGGGGGGCTGGCCTTTTGGATGCCCCGGTTCCTGGAAATACACAAAGGCTTGACCTTAAAGGAGGCCAACATCCTGATGGCGGTGGTCACCACCGTGGCCGGCGGTTTGGGGACGCTGGCCGGAGGCTTTGGGGGGGATTGGCTCTTTCGCCGCAATCCCCGGGCCCATCTGTGGATCTCGGGTCTGGGCGTCGCCCTGGCGCTGCCTTTTGGGGCCTTGGCGATATTTGCCGTTGATCCCTGGATCTATAAAACCGGCCTCTTTGTGTCCGTCTTTTTACTCTTCCTGAATCCGGGTTTGCTGACCACCCTCATCGTCAGTGTGGCCGGTCCGACCCGCCGGGCCATCGCAGTGGCCTGCAATATCATCATCATACATTTAATCGGCGATGTACCCTCACCCTTTCTCATCGGCTGGGTGGCCGATCTGGCCGGCCTGCAATGGGGCGTGTCCCTGGCCCTGGTGGCTTTAACCCTGAGCGCTATCATCCTCCTGTCCGGCCTGCCCCAGGTGGAAAAAGATTTGGCCGGGGAAATGAACGTAAAAAATTAATGATATCGACCTGCACTCCCGAAACCTTTAACTCCACTCGAGAACCGCAACCACATCATGCCATCCGGGTGGGTGCCGTAGATGCCCAACTCAGAATATAGTATTCTGTAAAACCACGAGCTTTGTGATAGAATTAAGTTACTTTTTCTTTCCCCGGGGTAGTTGTGGATTTCCCAGCAGTATTGAAAAAACTGCTTTCCTCTTTTGAGGAAGACAAGATACGCTACGGCCTTATTGGCGGCTTTGCCCTGGGTCTCTGGGGAGTCCCCCGAGCCACGGTAGACTTAGATTTCCTGGTAGATGCAGAGGACATGCCACAAGTACCACGCAATTATGACGTCCCTAAATTATGCCCGCCGTTATCACACCGTTAATGTTTCCCAATATGGCTCAGACCTACGACTCTGGGGGGAGGTCGATTTTCTCCACGCCTTCAGGCGCGCCTCCCTGGGGATGCTGCAAAGGACCATAGACAAAGAATTATTCGCAAGGACTATACGAGTTAAAGTAGTTCCGGTTGAGGATCTCGTCGGTCTCAAAATCCAGGCTTTGGTTAATGATCCTACGCGACAGCCTGGAGATCTTGCGGACATTGAAGCCTTGCTGGAGATCCATCAAGCTCAGCTGGATTGGAGTCTCCTGGAAGAATACTTTCATTTATTTGATCAAACCAGACTGCTCCAAAGATTTAAGGATAAATATGGCCGTCCTCACTGAACAGGAACGCCGGGAACTAAAGGAACTCGCCGCTTCCCCCTCTTTACGGGAGGACCTGCAATTTCTCTCCCGCTGCCGCTACCGGCATTTCATCCGTGCAGGGCGGGTAGACCTAGACCAGGTAGTCGCCTTTCTCACCGAATTTAATGAGATGATCAACCACCAGCCCAAGCCCTTTAAAAAAATTATTGACCACGACATGAAATTATGACTTTCCACCCCCGAGATTGTCCAACCTGCTGAATCACAATGTACTTTAATTGCACGTATTTCCTGGCCCGGACATAAAGAAGCCGGGACTAAGCCCGGCTTCTGATTTCTGGATGTTCAAGGGAGTGTTGGCTATTTGGTCAGGGTTTTTTGATAGATGGGTGACATGTCCCGTAAGGTCTGGACCACTCCCGGCATGACCTCCAGGAGGCGGTCCACGTCGGCTTCGGTGTTGTCCCGCCCGAAGGTAATGAGCAAAGTGCCCTGGGCCAGGCCGAAGTCCATGCCGGTGCCGATGAGCACGTGGGAAGCCCGGAGCGACCCGGAGGCGCAGGCAGAACGAGTGGCCACGCAGACTCCTTCGTCGTCCATGAGGAGCATTAAACCCTCGCCTTCGATAAATTCCACCGAGACGGAGACCAGATGCGGCAGTACCTGGGTGGGATGGCCGTTAAAGACGAGGTGAGGGATGCGGTCCTTGAGACCCTGGATCAGCTTCTGACGCAAAGCTAAAAATTTGGGGAGGCGCTCGGGCATTTCCAGGCGAGCCATTTCGGCAGCCATACCCAGGCCGACGATGCCCACCACATTCTCGGTTCCGGCCCGTTTCCGGTTCTCCTGGACGCCGCCCTCGATAAGCGGCCAGATGCCGGTCCCCCGGCGGACATACAGGGCTCCCACCCCGTTGGGACCATTAAACTGGTTGGCCGCCAGGCTGAGCAGGTCCACCTCAATTTCCTTCACATTGATGGGAATGATGCCGGCGGCAGCCACGGCATCGGTGTGGAACGTCACTTTCCGGGCTTTGGCGATCTTGCCGATCTCGGCGATGGGCTGGACGGTGCCAATTTCGTTGTTGGCCATCTGGATGGTGATCAAAATAGTCTGATCAGTGATGGCCTTTTCCACCGCAGCCGGGTCCACCAGACCGTGGGAATCCACGTCCAGGGAGGTAATCTGATAATCCACCAGGCGGAGGGTCCGCAAGGTGTTGAGGACGGATTTGTGCTCGATATTGGTGGTGATGATGTGCCGGCCTTTCTCCCGCTGGGAGAAGGCTACACCTTTGATGGCCTGGTTCACCGATTCGGTGCCCCCGGAAGTGAAGACAATGTCCGAGGGCTCAGCGTTGATCAAAGCTGCAGTTTGATTACGGGCCTGATCCAAAGCCTCTGCGGCCGCCTGCCCAAAACGATGATCGCTGGATGGGTTGCCGAAGACGTTATCCACGATGGCGTGCATTGCCTCTTTCACTTGGGGATGCAAGGGCGTGGCGGCGTAATTGTCAAAATATACCACATTCATGCTTTTTTCCTCCAGCGAAAGGGAATATTAGTGTTCATGCGGCAGGTCTGCGCCGCAGGATTTGCAAAAGGGAGCTTCGCCCTTATTTTCCATGTCACAGTAAGGGCAATAGCAGGCGTCAATCTTTTCCGAGGCATGGGGTACTTTCTCCCCTTCGCTACTCACGTCTTTATTGGCCTGCCGGTCCCGGTAATTTTTGATGGCCGCGTGCAAGGCGTCGGCCCCCAGGTTGGAGCAATGCAGCTTGTTTTTGGGCAAGCCTTCCAAAGCCTTGGCCACGTCGTTGTTGGTGATCTTCATGGCCTCGTCCAGGGTCTTGCCTTTGGCCAGCTCCGTGAGCATGCTGGAAACGGCGATGGCGGCGCCGCAGCCAAAGGTCTTGAACTTGATGTCCTCGATGACATCATTCTTGACTTTGAGGTAAACGTTGATCATATCACCGCAAACGGGATTGCCAACCTCACCAACGCCGTCGGCTTCGGTTATTTCCCCGACATTGCGAGGATTTTTAAAATGATCTAAAACAGTAGGAGAATACATAGTCTGGTCCCCTTCCTTTGCTCATGGGTTACGATAACTCGTCTCAGTTCTTAACAAAGGTAATTATGGTTATTGAAAATATCAAGAAAGCCGGGAATTTTCTTGGCGAGCCAACGGGAAATTTTCGAGGCATATCCCTAAGGATGGGAACGTGGTTTTTGGGGACCATAGGTGTTGCAGGTTCGGGACGGAGCTTTGACCGGCTCCAAGACGGCTGCGTGACATATTTGCCGCTCGGTCCAGCCCCAGAACCAGCGGTAGGCCACCAACAGGGCAATGACGGCGGCAACGGTAACAGTCAAAAAGATTTCCAGACGGGAGACCAGATACTGGATGGCGGCCCCAAAGATATAACCGGCGGCGGCCATGCCCAGGGCCCAGATGCTGCAGGCCAGGAGTTGCCAGAGAACAAAAGGAACGGTCTTTAATCGCAAGGTTCCCAAAACCAGGCAGGTCACCAACCGCATGCCGTAGAGGAACTGGACAATGAGGATGCAGGCCGGACCGAAACGCTGGGCCAGGGCCTGGGCCTTGGGATATCCGCCCTGTAGCCTCGGAAAACGCTGCACCACCGCCAGCCCGCGCCAGCGGCCCAAAAAATACATGAGGCTATGGCTAAGGAAAGAGCCGGCAATGGCCATGATGATGACGCCCCACATGTTCATGAGGCCCTGCCGGGCAAAAACGCCCCCCAGGGCCAGAAAGATTTCGCCCTCAGCAAGCGTTCCCAGGAGGATGGCCAGGTAACCGTATTTCTGGATGAGAAGGAGATACCATTCCATAGTTCAGAGTGAAAAGTGGAAAGTGGAAAGTGGAAAGTGCATAGTCAAAAACCTGGGAGCCTTCTAAACCTTGGCCGGTTTTACGGGTGAGCCACGGTTTCATGGTCGCTGGTCTGGTTCTTTTTGGATCGCCGCCGCCACCAGAAGAAATAGGCCACCACTCCCAGGGCAGCCGCCACCACCACAACGATGTCCAGGGTATGGGAATAGTGGTGGATGACCTCCCAATGCTCCTTTAACTTCATCCCCAGGTAGGCCAGGAACATGTTCCACATGGTGGCGCCGATGGCGGTATACATCAAAAACGGCAACAGTTTCATCTTGCCCAGCCCGGCCGGGATGGAAATCAGGTGGCGGACGATGGGGATGAACCGGGAGATGAAAATGGTCCGACTGCCGTAGCGGAAGAAAAACGTCTCCGTCCACTCCAAGTGGTGCGGGTTGAGCATCAGGTAGCGGCCAAAGCGCAAGACGACGGCCTCACCCTTGCGGCCCATCCAGTAGGAGGCCAGGGAGCCCACAATGGAGCCGAGACTACTGGCCAGCATAACCCCCAGCACCGTGAACTCGCCGGAATAAATCAAAAACCCGGCAAAGGGCATGACCATTTCGCTGGGCACCGGGGCAATCATGCTCTCCAGGGCCATCAGGATAAAGACGCCGGTGTAGCCCAGATAGGAGATAAGCTGAGTGATATAGTGTAATAAGGTTTCGGTTAGACCCATGGGTTAGTTTCGAGTTCCGAGTTTTGAGTTTCGAGAGAAAACAAGCAGGGGTAGCAGTAAAATGTTCCCTTGTTCCTATTCCCCGGCCCCTGATCCCTTTTATCTTGCCCGGCTCCGGCTGGTGATGCGGCTTTTTCGCCTGATTCTGCAAGTAGGCGGGTTCGGGACAGATATGCACCGGTCAGTTGAGAGGCTGCCGCAGGCATTAATAATTCATCGGCAGGCGCTCAAATTCACTTAAAAAATAATCCCGGCAGGTTGTTGCCGGGGGCAGAGGCGACAGCAGACGCCCTTGAGCCATGACCAGCTCCAACAGGGGGTCAGCACCGGGGATAGCCGCCATGGTCAGTTCATAACGGTTGGTAAGTACGGTGTATTGTACGCCTAAAGGCGCCAGAGGATGTTCTTGATTGTTAAATGTCATATTTTCCCTATTAAATGTATTAAAATGACTCTGACTCGTCAATAGAAATTCCACTCCCGGTTTCCCGCTCCCCTTGACGGCCATCTGAAGCCGTGGTATATAAAGCAGATATTTTAATTGGACGATCTGTGGACCGGAGGTTATCGGTCACGGAACCCGGTGCAAATCCGGGGCGGTCCCGCCGCTGTAACCGGGGACAAAGCCGGCGATGCCACTGTCTGGGGACACCCAGGCGGGAAGGGCCGGGGGAGGCTGATCCGGAAGCCAGAAGACGAGCAGATCGATCCTGAGGGCAGGTTTATGGTAACAACCGCCCCTGGCCAGTCGCGCCAGGGGCTTTTTTTATGGGCCGGGCTGGAAGGTTTAAAGGTCAGGGTTATAGCCCTGGCGAGGAAGGTATTCCCTGCTTCACCCCCTCACCCTGACCCTCTCCCCCAAGGGGGCGAGGGGATAGTATCAAAACTGGGTCAAGGCTCAGGTTTACAAACGCGGAAGAAGTAAAGATGAGTGTTCAGATGCAGGCGGCGGTGCTTCAGGGGCCGCAGGAATTAGTAATGAAAGAGGTCTCCCGGCCGCCTTGCCCGGCCGGCGGCCTGTTGGTCAAAGTGCGATGCTGCTCCCTGTGCGCCACCGACGCCAAGATGTGGCAGCGGGGTCACCGGGACCTGACTTTGCCCCGCATCCTGGGACACGAGGTGGCCGGCGAGATTGCCGAGGTTGATTCAGGCGTGGCGGGGTTGCAGGTGGGCGACCGGGTGCAGGTGGCCCCGGGGCTGCCCTGCGGACGCTGCCGGTGGTGCCTGGGCGGGGCCCCGAATATGTGCCAGAACATGCAGATCATCGGCTTTCACCACGACGGCGGCCTGGCCCACTATCTGGCGGTGCCCGCTGCGGGTGTCCAGCAGGGGGCGGTGTCGCTGCTGCCGCCCGGTCTGCCTTATACAGCCGCGGCCCTGGCCGAACCCCTGGCCTGCTGTCTCAATGCCCAGGAACTGGCCCGGGTGGGTCCGGGAGACCGGGTGGCCATTTTCGGGGCCGGCCCCCAGGGATTATTCCACGTCCAGGTGGCCCGCCTCCGGGGGGCGGCCCGGATCATTCTGGTGGAAAACAACCCGTTTCGCCTGGCAACCGCGGCCCGGGCCGGGGCTGATCTGGTCATCGACGCCGGGCTTCAGGACCCGGTGTCAGTAATTGCGGCCGGCACCGACGGCCAAGGTGTGGATGTAGTTATTCCCGCCTGCGGCTCCCTGGAAGCCCTGGACTGGGGACTGGCGGTCCTGGCCAAAAGAGGCCGTCTGTGTCTTTATGCCGGTTTACCCAAAGAGGGAGAAACCCACCCGGTGAACCTCAATCGCCTGCATTACCTGGAAGCCTCACTGGTGGGGGCCTACGGCTGCACCTCCCGGCAGAACGCCCTGGCCGTGGAGCTTATGGCCCAGGGACGAATCCGGGTTGACCATCTGATCAGCCATCGCCTGCCCCTGAACCGGGTGGCAGAGGGGCTCGACCTGGTGCTGAACCGCGGGGGGCTGAAAATTGTTATCGAATTTGACTAATGTGGAGCAGTGCCATGAACACATCGAAAACCTATGAGGAATACTTGTTACGCGGTTTCGGCCGGGCCATTATGGAGGTGACCGAGGGCCGCCACCTGAGCCGGGAAGAAACCAAAGAGATTTACCGCCAGATTCTTCTGGCCGAGCAGCCGGATTTACAGCAAGGCGCGTTCCTGGCGGCGCACATGGCCAAATCTCCCACTTTGGAGGAAATCGCCGGAGCCTGGGACGCGCAGATGGAATATGACGTGGAAAGCATCAATCCCACCCTCCCGGCCCGGTGTGCCGATATTGTGGGCACTGGTTCGGATTACCTTAAAACCATCAACGCCTCCAGCGGCGCGGCCATTCTGGCCGCTGCGGCCGGGGCTTATGTGGCCAAAAAAGGGGCCCGGGCCGCCACCGGCGTGAGCGGCGCCTCCGATATTTTCGAAGCCTTCGGGGTGGACCTGGAAACGCCCTTGTCGCAAGCAGCCCAATCTCTGGCCGACCATCGCCTCTGCTATATCCCCGGTGAAAAGTTCCTGCGCTCCGGATGGGGGCGTTTGATCCGGGTGATGCGTTTCCGCACCATCTTCAACCTGGCCTGTCCCCTGCTCATGCCTTGCCGGCCCACCCGGTATCTGGTTATCGGGGCCTACAGCGCGGCCCTGGCCCGGCAATTGGTGCAGATCTGCCGGGAAGTCGGTATGGAGGGGGTTCTGGGAATCTATGGCCGGTGCGACGGTTACGGTGCAGACCAGGGGATGGATGAAGTTTCCGTGTGCGGTCCCACCCTGGTGGTGGAACTGCGGGGAGACAAAATAACCGAATATACTCTGGAACCAGAGGACCTGGGGCTGCCCCGATACAGATATGAGGACATTGCCGCCAAAGCCGATACTCGGGAGAATGCCCAGGCCCTCCTGGGGATATTGAGCGCCCGAACCAACGGCGCCGGGGCGGACTTTCTGGCGGCTAACGCCGGGGCCGTGCTGTATCTGTTGAACCTGGCACCATCCTGGCCGGCGGCGGTGGAGCAGGCCCGACAGACTTTGGCCCAGGGCAAGGCTCTGGAGACGTTGCGCCGGATGGTGACGGCCCAACAGCAGCAGCCGGGCCACGGCGAGGATAAACTGGAGCAGTTGCTGGAGCAGGTGGAAGCTTAGACCCCCATCACCGTCTTGGCCAGGTCAACGGCCTCCTGCAGAGACTGGGGCCGGTCTTTGACTGCGCCCGGTTCCTGCAAACCACAGGCCCGGATGAGGTGGCATTTTTCGAAAATTCAGCCATTTCATAAAGGTTTCGTAACGTGGGAAAATATCTTTAAACTGCTCCTCTTCCGGCATGCCCTGGGTGAGGATGAAAACAGCCTGTTTACCGGCCGGCAGGCGACTGCCGAAGTTGGCGTCCAGGTAGGCGTAGAAGCGGTCAAAGGCGGTTTTCAACTGCCCGGAAAAATCGCCGAAATACACCGGCGAGGCGATCACCAGGACGTCCGCCTGCCGGATGGCCTCATAGACCGGCGTCATGTCGTCTTCCAAAATGCAGGCCTCGGTTTTGGTCTTACAGCTCATGCAGGCCTGGCAGCCCTTATACTGCATCTTGTTTAATAAATGGGTTTCGACGGCAGCACCCCGGCTCTGGCAGGCGTCCAGAAAAGCCTTGGCCAGCACGGCGCTGTTGCCTTCGGGACGGGGACTTCCCAACAAGGCGATGATTTTCATAGAGGTCCTTTCAAGTTAGCATGCATGCGTCTGATTGTCGACAGGACGGCAGTGGCTGTATGGCCAGTGAAGTATCATCCGAGATCAGTTATAACTATAACCTCCTGGCACGCTGGCCTTTGCAAATTACGTATGGCAAAAAGCTCAGGAATACCGTGGAACTCTGTGGATCGGGAGTTTGAGCAAGTTAATATTGGCCGCATCGACCCTGAATAAATCCTGGGACCCAGAAGAACACCTAAAACCGAGGCAGACCGTCGCGGAGGCATGTGGATATCCGGTGTCACTCGGAGTTAGATTGCCACCTGTGAAGCGCCGGTTTTACAGGGTTTTTTGTCTGGTTATCCCTCAGAGATTGTTCATAGATATATTCCGAGAGGGGGATATCTGTGGGTACTTTCCCGGTATTCTCGCACTGCTGCAATAAAGTTTCGAGTTTCGAGTTTTGGATTTCCGGGGGGACGGTTCTGGCCAGGAGAGGCAGACTTGTCATCCCGGCAATTTTTTCATACAGTCTATCTTCTTGATTTTTCTCGCTATTGTTATGTCCGAGGCTGGTTTTTTCCCGGTAATTTCCCACTTTTTTCCCGCGGTTGCAAAGGACGGTTTGCAGTTTTGGGTTGGGCCGTAGCTGGCTGGGCCAGGGCGGGGAAAAGCGCCTGGAGCATGTCCAGATCCAGGCCACCCAGGTCACCCATGGATTCAGGGGATGTAGGTGGGGTTGCGGTTTCCGGGCAGGGAGCGGCGAGTTTCCCGATCAAGGCCTGGCGGCTCATGGACATGATCTTGGGGTCATGGGGCAGGAGGCTGGCCTGGGTGGTCCACTGGGGGGAGGCCAGGATCTGGTATATGATGGTATCGTCCAGTTGGAAATCCTGTTTCAGGATGATGGTGATGAGGCGGGTCCCCTGCCGGACAGCCTGAAGAACTACCTTGAAGTTGCCTTCGGCCTGGGCGGCCTGGGCGGTTTGACTGATCATTTCCAGGGCCTGGCTGAGCCAAAAGATGCAGCCCTGGCGCAGATTATTGTGGAGCTGGTCTTTGGCCCGGGTGACTTTGGCCTGGAGGTGGGCCTTGTGGCGGTGCAGGGCGGAGGTGCTGAGGCCGTGCTCCGTGCTGAGGGCGGCTAGAGTGGCAGACCCGGCGACTAAGGCCTGGTCGATTTGTTGGCGCTGGGGGTGGTTACAGATGGTGCAGGACATGGTGGACTCCTTTTGAGTTTTCGAGTTAAAACCGTAAAAAGTTATCGGTTTCTGTGATCAGCTTATATCAAAGTGGGGGGATGAGGGACAGAACAGATGAGACAGATGTCACAAATAGGAATAGGTAAGAGGCGATACGCAGTGATAAGGACTGAGGAGGGGGGACTGCGTGGAAAAGCTAGAGAAACAGGCATAAAAGGGTGAAGGAGGGGAAAAGCAGTTAGGCGCCGGCAAATTTAGGCTGAGCCAGCAATTGGCCAGCCGCCGTGGGCGTCAATGGCGGCGTCAATTTCTGCCATGAGGCGGATGGTTTCGGCCAGGGCCACCACAATTTTTTGGTAATGGTGAAGGTCTGCAAAGGAGAGGGTCCGGCCTTTGCGGTCCTTGAGCCACTTGTGGCAGACCTGATAGCCGCCGATGGTGAAGGCCCAGACTTCAGGCGAGATACCTTCAAAATATTGCTCTGAGTTGATATAAACCCACGCCGTGGCTATCCTCATAGCGTATCCCTGCCACTGCCTGGGAACCGGAGACGGGAAACCGGGTGAGGAAGGTTTCCAGGCGGGGGGATTCCATGAGGTGGAGGGATATCAGGTCGGCCCCCAGGCCCACCAGGGCAGCAAAGAGAGCCTTATTGCCGGTCAAGGGCAGGCGGGGGAAGTCGCCTTTCAAAAACTCGGCATAGCGTTGGCGGTAGGCGGGGGAGTGGAAGACGGCGTAGGCGTAGGAGAAGACGTCTTCGGGGCCGAAGGTGGTTTCCAGGTCGCCGTGGCCATCAGAGACGCAGGTAAGCCCTAAACGACCCTCCAGGTGAGATAAGAAGGTGGCGCTCAAGGTTAACCTCCCTCCCATAGATGGCTTCAGGTTCATATAAGGATTGGAGAGACTTTTGGTTATTATGAGAGTTTTTGGCGGTTTTCCCAGGGATAAAGATAAAGTGGAAATAAGTAATTTACCTCTTTCAAAGAAACCGCATGGTGTTCAATAATATTCCTAGTGCAAAAGATGTGTTCCCAACCACTAACGATTTCTACGCCTTTAGATAGACATAATCCCACATTCTCCCCCGCCAGCATATGCCGCATGATTTCAGGCCGGGGCCTGCAGATAAAGCCACGGGATTTGGCCAGTGTAATAGGTGAACCGGACATCAAACGGGCGATAGAGCACCGGGGTGACCTTTGCCTCCTTAAGGCCGGAATTTTCTAAGTCTTTTTGGGCCAATTCAACTTTCCAATCTTTTACATCCTTCCCCAGGTGATATTTCTCCCTGGCGGTTTCCGGGGTTCAGCGGCAAAGTCCTTCACCGTGTCCATAACTCCTGGCCGGGACCATGAATGGTGAGGTTGTCTCTGGCGGTGACGATGCCCACGGAGTTCACCGGGAAAGATTTCATTGACCGGCCAGCCCCGGTCGTATTCGGCCCGCAAGTCTGTATCCTGGGGCACAAACAGGTAAGAGGGCGAGGAGGGTTGAAGCTCTTGCCAGGGTGTGTTGCCAACCTCCATTTCGGCCAGGGCGTTATATTTCGCGTCACGCAGCCCCCACAGATCGGCATAATAGACTTTGGCCGGGGTCGGGCTGCCAGGTTGTTTGACGAAAATTCCGATGGCCACGCCTTGTTGAATATCAAAGACATTCTCGTCTTTGGAACCGTCCGGGGAGACCTCTTTCTTCTTGGCGTTGCCGTGGAGGTTTAAGAGGTAGATGTGGCTGAAGGTCTGCATTAACTGCTGGCGCATGCCCCGGAAGGTGGGGTTGTCCAGATAGCCGTGATTGGTAATCATGGCCAGGACGCCCTTACCGGTCTGGGTAAGGCGCCACTGGCCCCACCGGAGAAACTTGACGTAATCGTCCTGCAGCCATTTGGGGTTTTTCTCGCCCAAGGGCTTGCCGTCAAGCTGCTTATAATCTTCAATCAAACGGCCGATGAAGGTCCGCACGGTCTTTAGGGCCCCGGTCAACCCAACTTCCCGGCGGACGCTGGCATTGGCGGAATGGCCGGCATACGGCGGATTTCCCAGGATTACCTCTATGGGGTCTTCTCTTTTAATCCGGGCGGCGGCATTGCTTTCCTCAGTAATGAACCCGGCCAGGGGCAAGACCTCTGCTTTCTTAAAGCTCTCGTCTAAGGTATTGGTGAGATAGACCCCCAGGCGCTGCCCGGGCGGGAAATCAAAGCCCTTTGCCTGCAAGAGCAACCCGAGCTTGAGGTGGGCCACGGCGTAAGGGGCCATGAGAAGCTCAAAGCCGAATATCCGGGGCAAGAGGCTTTGGGAGACATACGAAGCCCAGCCCCCGGCCTGGCCTTTGGCGCACAGGGTATCGTAAATCAGGGAAATGACGCTGTGAAGAAAGGTTCCCGTGCCGCAGGCCGGGTCAAGAATCAGGGTGTTCTGGTCGGCAATCCCCCAGGGGCGACCGAAGCGGTCCTTGAGGAGATAATCAATGGCCCTGACGATATAGGACACCACGGGTTCAGGGGTATAGTAAACTCCCCGGACTTTGCGCTTTTGGGGGTCATAGGCGGCCAGGAAGGTTTCATAGAAGTGCACCACCGGGTCTTTTTCCAGGGACCCCCGGCCAAAATCGGACATGACCGCTTCCAAGTCGGCAGAATTAAGCAGGGCGACCATATCATCCACAACCCATGATACGGTCGGCGGAACCTCTGGCCCGGCAAGATGATAAAAGAGCCTCTTAAGGAAGGGGTTGGTTTCCGGCAAGAGCATGGCGGCGGTATTCCGGCGCAACTCCTGGCCCGCCCCGACGCTTACCTTGGCGGCAAAAAGGCCATAGGTAAGAGTTTGAGCATACATATCGGAAAATTGCTCTGGGGAAAGGTTGGGAACCAGGGTTTTTTCAAAGGCGGCCAGCCAGCCCTTGAGGGTTCCCGTGTCCGGCTCAATTTCCAGGGTCTTGAGGGCGGCATGGTGCATTAACCCGGCCAAATTTGCCATTCTCAGGGCTAATTCTTTGGCCGTGCCAATGGAGGGAAGCTTGAGGGCCAGGAATTGAGCCAGCACATCCCCCACGGCGGCAAGGTCTTCTTGCCTGGATTTAATTTTGCCATCCTGTGCCACAGTCCCCAGGGACGCCACGGCCCGGCGTTCGCCGTTCACGTACCAGCGAAATTCAAGATAGTCGGTCAGAATGAGGTTAGGCAGGGCTTCCCGGTACCGTCTGAGCTGGGGGCCTTTTTCTTCAGCAGCAAGATTAACCCCCACGTCCTTAGTTTCCAGGTAACCCAGAAGCACTGGCCCTTGATAAACCGCCATGTCGGGCTTGCCGCAATCGGTGACTTGCCGGGGTTCGTTGGTGGCCGTGAGGCGTTCCCCCAAGGATTCCAAGAGGGTCTTGAGAGCGGGCCGGTGGGTGTGCTCGGAGGCGTTGCCCCTGGCCAGATCGGCTTGCAGGGATTTGAGATAAGTTTTAAAGGCTTCGGTCATGTATACCCCTGATAGACCTTTGAGCACGGTTATGTATTGGCAGGATAAATTTCTTATAGCACAAAATTGAGGGGAAGGGGAATAATTGGACGTTAGAGCAATAAAAGAAAAACTAAAAAGTGCAACTATTATACCATACCGATAGGTAACAGCCCTCGGCAACGTGTTGATTATTCTATTGCCATTTTCACCCATTTAAGATAAGCCAAAAAAATCCGAATT
>CAVZSK010000021.1:0-21303 GCA_963777875.1 uncultured delta proteobacterium
AAATTCAGGAATTAAAGCAATGAGTTAACTCATTGCCGGAAAAGGTTAAATCCTGATTTTTGCACTACTAGCCCAATATCATTTCTGGACAGCTTGCAGGTTTTTCTGCCTTCTGGTGGTGGAATTGTATGGACCAAGCCTTTATTTTTCCTTAGATCTTACCCCCTTGGTCTTCCCCGGGGCAGATTAATTAGATTGACTCTTGGCGCCCTAATTGATAAATTCCTTGCAGAAGTATAAATTTTTAAAAAAATCGGATTAAATTGTCTTGATAGTCGTACTAGATTATGAAGCGGGTAACCTGGCCAGTGTCAAACGTTCTCTGAAAGCTCTGGAAGCCCAGGTAATAGTTACGCAAGATCCGGCCGTAGTTGCTAAGGCGGAAAAAATTATTTTCCCGGGGGTAGGTGCAGCCGGTCAAGCCATGTCTAATTTGCAGCGCCTGGGATTGGACCAGGCTCTCCAAAAAGCCTGGGTAGCAGGCATACCAATTTTAGGTATTTGTTTGGGCGCTCAAATTATTATGCACCATAGCGCTGAAAACAACACTCCATGTTTGGGCCTGCTCCAAGGAGAAGTGCGCCGGTTGGGCCCAGCAATCCCCGGGGTTGAGGGTGAACGTTTAAAAATTCCCCACATGGGTTGGAATCAAGTCCGCTTTTTAACCGATCACCCGGTTTTCGCCGGAATACCTGAAGGCGCGGAATTCTATTTCGTCCATAGTTACTTCCCCTCTCCAGCGGTGAAAGGTCAAGTGTTGGGTGTCACCGACTATGGTCTGGAATTCCCCAGCGTCGTCGGGTACAAAAATGTGTTGGCGACGCAATTTCATCCTGAAAAAAGCGGCCGTTTCGGCTTAATTCTGCTCAGCAATTTTTTAGCCTGGGACGGTCATTATGCTCAGTAAACGAATTATCCCCTGCCTGGATGTACGGGAACGGGCAGGACCACCAAGGGGATAAAGTTTAAGGATAATATCGACATCGGCGACCCGGTACAGATGGCCCGCTATTATTATGAGCAGGGGGCCGACGAGATCGTTTTTTACGATATCACCGCCTCCGCGACGACCGGGACATCATGATCGACGTGGTGCGCCAGGTGGCCGGGACGATTTTTATTCCATTTTCCGTGGGGGTGGCATTCAGACCCTGGACGAATATGCGGGCAAGTCTCCTGGCAGGTGCAGAAAAGGTAGCGTAATTCGCGGCGCGTGAAGAATCCCGACATCATCCGTCAGGGGCTAAGGGCCTTTGGTAGCCAGTGCGTCGTGCTGGGCATGGATGTCAAGCAGGTGCCGGTACCAAGGAAATTCCCTCGGGTTATGAAATCGTGATCAATGGGGGGCGGATCATACGGGTTTCGATGCCCTGTGGTGGGCACAGGAGGCGAGCGCCTGGGCGCCGGGAGAGATCTGCCTCAATTCCATTGACGCCGACGGCACCCAAACTGGTTATGAGCTCAAACTTACCAAACTCATTTCCGAAGCTGTTCCTATACCTGTTATTGCGTCGGGTGGAGCCGGAATCCGGACCATCTATACGTCTTGACCCAGGGTCAGGCAGATGCCGCCCTCATCGCCTCTATGGTGCATTATGGGACATATTCTATCGCTGAGATTAAAGATCACCTGCAGCAACGGGGAATAAAAATGCGGTTGTTATGGTGAGATGCCTGGGGAAGGAATTCTTGCCGGGAAATTACAATCCATTAATTGAGGCAATTTATTACCATTTATCACGGTGAACCGTGAACCGACCGCGGTGCGATCCCGCACCAAGTGATCACCCATGAAAGAAGCCAAACCCGTTATAGATCCTGAACGAAGCCGACGTCGTCGAAGAATACCCTGAGTCTGACTCCGGCTTCGAACCGTTGCTCTTCGAGGAAGATGCTAAACCTGAGGCCCCGGAACCGGGCCTGGTGGAAGTTGACGCTCTCCAGCGCTATATGGGTGAGATCAACCGGTATGCTCTGCTGCAGCCGGATGAGGAAAAACGGTTGGCCAGTTTGTATGTGGAAACTGGGGATCGGGATGCGGCGTATACCTTAATCACATCCAATTTACGGTTGGTGGTAAAGATAGCTTTAGATTTTCAGAAATTTTGGATGCGCAATCTCCTTGATCTTATCCAGGAGGGGAACATCGGCCTTATGCAGGCTATTAAGAAATTTGACCCTTATCGGGGTATTAAGCTCTCGTATTATGCCTCTTTTTGGATCAAGGCCTACATCTTGAAGTTTATTATGGATAACTGGAAGCTGGTAAAAATCGGCACTACCCAGGCCCAACGGAAGCTTTTTTTTAGCCTAAAAAAAGAAAAGGAACGGCTTCGGGCTCAAGGATACGAAGCCGATCCCAAATTGATCTCCAGCCGGCTTAACGTCAAAGAGTCGGAAGTCATTGAAATGGATCAACGGTTGGGGAGCTGGGAGTTTTCTTTGGATGCCCCTCTCAAGAATGATTCTGAAGAGTTGCATATTAACTTTTTGACCTCGACGGAGACGGCCGCAGATGAACACCTGGCCAGAGAAGAGATGAAAAGTATTTTTCATCTGGGTTTGGCCAACTTCAGGGAGACTCTCAAGGATAATGAACGAGATATCCTGGATCTACGACTATTGGCGGAGCGCCCCCTCACCCTGCAAGAAATCGGTGTCAGACATAATATTTCTCGGGAGAGGGTTCGTCAAATCGAAGAAAGGTTGCTCAAAAAATTGCGGCAGTACATGCAAAATGAAATCCCCGATTTTCATAACTATCAATCTTTAGTAACTGAACCTTAATAATGGTTGAGTAATCGAAGGTTAACTGCAGAAAAAGGAGTTATGAGCTTACTGGTCCAACTTTTTCAATAAATTATGGGATAATTTCCTAACTGAATTTTATGCTACTAGTTGATCGTGTACATTAAACGTTAACCACTCATGGGTCTGCCAAGCAATCTGAAGCCAGTGCTAATAACAACCTCCTTGTCGAAAAATTATTATAGAGTTGCGCCGCCAGCATGGATATCCATTCTCATTCTTTTCCTTACCTGTCTCTCCTTGGTTGGCTGCCATCACCGCCCGGAATCCACTACCTCCACTGGAACAATTGACAAACGACCAGGTGAATCACCGCCCATTAAGGCTTATCAGCAGTATCTGGATGCTCAATATTACCTTTTCAGCGGCGATTTGCAGAAGGCTATTGATGCCTATGAAGCTGCCGGCAAACTCGATCCCTCCGCTGTCCAGGTGGAGACCGAACTGGCGGCCCTCCTCATACGCAAAGGTGACCTAAAAGAAGCTTTGGCGCATTTGCAAAAAGCCATCAACCTGGATCCGAATCATTTAGAAGCCCACCAATTACTGGCCGGACTCCATACCGGCATGAACCAGCTAAAAGAAGCAACCTCCCATTACGAGAAAATTATCGCCTTGGATCCAGCCAATCAAGAGGCAGTAATATTTCTGGCGACACTTTACGCCCAACAAGGGGATTGCGCTAAGGCGATTAGTCTTTTAAAAAACCTGCTGAAAAAACAGCCGGAGCAATTTATTGCCCATTTTTATTTGGGAAAGTGCTACATCGAGATGGGGCAATTGTCTGAAGCCAAAAAAGAATTCCAGCAAGCTCTCCACGTGCGGCCCGATTTTTTACCTGCCATGCTGGAAATGGGTTTTGCCTATGAATTGGAAAACCACTATTCTCGGGCGCAAACCTGGTACCGCCGGGTTCTGCAGCGTGACCCAGAAAACCTACGGGCTTTAGCCAGCCAGGGGCGCATCTACCTTCTTACCAAACGTTACCCGGAAGCAGTCAAAACCTTTAACGAAATTAAACGATTAGGGAAGAATGAACCCGATACTGCTTTAAAAATCGGTTTGATATATTTTGAACAAAAATACTACGATGACGCCATCAGGGAATTCCGGGAAGTCTTAATTACTCGAAAAGGCCCGGATCAGGCAAGATTCTTTCTGGCTGCAGCACTAGAAGAAAAGGGAGACATGGGGGCTGCCCTCAGGGAATATGAACAAATCAGCCGTCAATCCGAAAGTTACATACCGGCCCGACTTAGGGTGGTGCATATTTTAGCCCGACAAAGAAAATTTACCGAGGGTATCAAGATCATCAGAGATACCCTGACGTTATTTCCCCAAAATGGTGATTTATATCTAACCCTGGCCGCCTTTTACGAAGAGGAACGGGAATATACCAAGGCCATCGAGACGCTTAACCAGGCTCTGGAAAATAACGTCAACCCGTCGGAAGTCTATTTTCGGCTGGCTGTAATCTACGACAAGAAAAAAGAACCGGAAGAAAGTCGCCGATATATATCCAAGGTCCTGGAATTGGAGCCTAAAAATCCTGATGCCCTCAATTTTCTCGGTTATATGTATGTTTCCCAGGGCAAAGATTTGAGTGAAGCGGAAAGATTAATCCAATCCGCGTTGGCCCTCAAACCTGAGGCCGGCTATATAATCGATAGTCTGGGTTGGGTTTATTATAAGAAGGCCCTCTATGACCAGGCGATCATTTACCTCGAGCGGGCCCATCAAAAAATGCCCCAGGATGCTACCATTGCAGAGCACTTGGGAGACGCCTATTTGAAGAAATTTCGTCTTCGGGACGCCCTGCGTCTCTATAAAAAGGCTTTGACTCTGGACAATGCCAACATATCGGAATTAAGAAGAAAAATAAAATACACCGAAGAATTGATGCAAGGTATGCCATTATGAACCAGAAATTAAGTGTGAAAACCGGTGTTTTTCTGAGCCTGATTTTAGTGTGTCTGTCTGCCTGCGCCCGGCTGCCCACCGCACCCGTCGGGGAACGCCCAGTGGTGCAAGCCGCCCCGGATCTGCTCAAACAGTTGGAGGACCGCGCCAACGAGATTCAAAGCTTCAGGGGCAAGGGGAACGTAGCCGTGGTGTCACCCCAAAAAAACTATACCGGCAACGCCCTGCTAACCGTGTATAAGCCCTCCCTGCTGCGGGTGGATGTGTTAAATTTCTGGGGACAACCGGTAGTTGCTTTTCTGATGAACGAACAAGAAATTAAATTAATGATCTATCCCGAAAGTAAACTTTACCGGGGACCTGCCAATTCCACAAATCTGAGCCGGTTTATTCCACTACCTGTTTCCATTAAAGATTTCATGGCCATCTTAACTGGCCGCATTGCGTTCGAACAGTATGAGAAACCCATGTTGCTTGAAACCAAGGACCCGAATGTCTATTATCTGGAATTAACTTCCCGGGGAGGCAATGACCGGGTAAAGTTGACCATAGAGTCCCAGAGCCTCAACATCATCTCGGCTCAGTGGCTCAATTCTCAAGGTCAGGAAAAGATGCAGGCCGAATTCAGCGAATTTACCACCCAAGGCACGATCACCGGGCCACGAGAACTTAAATTGGCCTCCGGCGACCAAGTTAACCAGGTTCGGGTCCGTTATCGCGACCTGACCTATAATGTGGCTCCTGCACCTGAGGCACTGGACTTACCGGTTTCCGGTGCGATCCAGGAACTTTCCTTTCCACAATGAAATTTTTAGTGGATCAAACTTTGGGTGGATTATCCAAGTGGCTGCGGCTTTTGGGGTTTGATGCGGTTCAGATCAGACTAACTCCACAAGAGAACTTACCAGACCCAAAACGAGATTCTTATATACTAACTAGACAAACTTCTTTACCAGCACAATTGGGCCGGTCCGACCTGGTTATTCTGGAATTTGACCGTCCTGAGGAACAACTGACGGAAATCTGCCGCCGGTTGCATCTGTCCCCTGAAACCTGGGAGCCCTTACAGCGCTGCAGTACATGCAATCAAATCCTGGTATTGCGCTCTTCCGAGCATGTTGAGGGTAAAGTGCCTGATTATATTAGCCAAAAACACCAGCAATTTTTCGAGTGCCCCCAATGCCAGCGGGTGTTTTGGGAAGGAAGCCACCAGCGCCGCATCAGGAGCCGATTGCAAGAACTCCAAAACCACATGAACACTCCTTGAATTCAGGCTCTTTCCGGAAGGATGACACAATATGGCCAGTTTCATTGATATCGCCAGCAAAACCATCCGGCTGGCCCTTTTATTCCTGAAGAATTTCTCCCTCAATTGCTTTCGGCGTCTGGTCATCGGTTGGAAGTATGGGGGGATTTTTTGGCAAAAACGTCTGATGGCCAAACAGTTCCGACGTTTCGGGGAAAGCATTTACGCCAAACTTACCGCGGGAGACGTCAATCCATTGCTCCAAGAAGAGGTCAGGGACCGGATAAACTTACTTCAATCCCTCCAGGAGAATATTGTCAGCCGCAGAAATATCATAGAGCTGATTCGGGAGCAGATCAAAGCCACCTCCTACCGGCTGACACCGCCGTCAGCTGCTCCCGAAGCAGAGTCGAAGCCGGATATACCGGTCGATTGATAACATTAATAATCAGGATTTTTTAATACCGGGAAACCGGAATCGCCTCTTTTCTGGTGCGGAATGATATTTTTAAACCGGAAATCAGTATATTCTTCCCGGCAATACCTTGATGAACAAAACGTCTGCTAAGGAGGATGATTATGTTCTGGCGTCTCCTCAAGCTATTACCTGCTGTTTTGACCGTCTGGACTCTTATGGTCCTTGTCGGTGCCTCTCCAGTGGGGGCCCAACCACACCTTTGCACAGATGAGGTCTTCGCACCTCTGTCCCAGGGTTATGAAGCTTTGCGGGCCGGCAACGATGACGCGGCCCGGGGAGAGTTTGAAAAAGTTATTAAAATCGATCGATACAATCCCTATGCTTTGAATAACCTGGCCGTTATAGCGGAGAGGCAGGGTAAGCTGAAAGAAGCCATGGCCTATCTTTTGGAAGCGGAAACCTACGCTGCCGAATATGTGAACAAAGCTGATGAAATTTGCGAGGGTGGCGGTCTTTGCCTGGCAGTGGTGCCCTCGACCCAAAAAAGCCAGACGAGCAGCATTGCCTCTCTTATTCATAGTAATATCAATTTACTACGGGTTAAAATCAGTAAAACGAATAACCCTAATTAATAAGCTAATAAGAATCCAAAGTTGAGTCAGGCCAAAGGAGAGGAGAATTTTTACCGGTACAACTTAACCCGAACAGGAGGATGCGTGTATGAAAAAGATGCTTGTTATCCTGGTGCTTATCCTTGTATTACCCACCTTCGCGGCGGCCGCCGCCGTCAAGACCTACCAGGTGACCGGACCGGTGCTGGAAGTCAATGACGCCTCGATCGTCGTACAAAAAGGCAAAGACCGCTGGGAGATTGCCCGGGACAAGGATTCCAATGTCAGCGGCGATCTTAAGGTCGGCAGCAAGGTGACCATCGAATACCGCATGACCGCCACCAAGGTGGAAGTCAAGGAAAGCAAAAAGGCTGAAGCCAAGGAAACCAAAAAGCCGGCTGCTGCCAAAGAAGATAAAAAGCCCGCCGCCCCAGCCCCGAAATAACGAGAATAGCTGATTATTTAAAGAGGCAGTGGGTACCGGGTGAAGCAATGTCGTTTCCGGTAACAACACAATCCACTGCCTCGCAAGCCCCCGGGAGCGCCCGGTTTTAAGGCCACAACCAGTTTCGCCCTAAAAGCCGGTTCGAGAACCTCCAGTCTTTTCTGATAGCATTAGTATGGGTCAAGGTGAGAGGTGAAGTACTTTTGGCAAACCCATAAACTCAAGAATCCCAGAACCCCTATTCCCCCTTGCCTTTTTTCCTTTCCCTGGGCTTCAGGGCATAACGCGGCCGGGCGATGGAGGTCTGGCGGCAGATCGGGCAGCGGGAAGGAGTAGTGAGGCGTTCCCGTTTTGTAAAAACAAAACCGCACTGCCGGCATTTGGCCGGGATGAGGACAAATTGATAATCCGGTCCCGGGGCCTTGGCCAGGTGGTTTAAATGCGCCAGCACTTCTTTTTCGGACAGGGACAGAAGTTGGGACAGCTCCCGGACGGAATGGTCCTCATCCTGCAGCAGGGCTTTCAGGGCTTGACGTGGGGTTCGGGGTTGATCAGTTTCCAAGGAGCACCATGCGTTATTTGATTATGGGGACCGGCGCGCTGGGCACCGTCTTCGGTGGCCTGCTGCGGCGAACCGGGCAGGCGGTGGATTTTATCGGCCGGGGCAGGCACTTTGAGGTCCTGCGCCAACAGGGTCTAACTATTGATGGCATCTGGGGACAGGTGCAGTTGGGGCCGGTGAGTATACCCCCCCCGGCAGACTCTACCCTGGGACAACCCTATGATATTATCCTGCTGTGTGTCAAATCCTTTGACACCGCCGCGGCCTGCCGCCAGCTCAGGCCCTGGCTGGCCCCACAGGGTCTGGTTATTTCCATCCAAAACGGCCTGGGCAATCTGGAAATAATCACTCAAGAGTGTGGCCCCGCCGCCGCAGTCGGCGCCCGGGTAATTTTCGGGGCCCGAATCAGCCGGCCAGGCGTGGCCACCGTCACCGTCTATGCCGATAAAGTCCTTTTGGGCGGGGAGTCCGGCGCCAACCAGAGCCCGAAGCTGCACCAGGTGGCCGCGCACCTCAACGAGGCGGGCATCCCCACCGCGGTGGTGGAAAATATCCTCACCCACATTTGGGAAAAAGTCCTTTATAATTGCGCCCTGAATCCCTTGGGGGCCATTTTAGGAGTGACCTATGGGGAACTGGCAGCCAGCTCTCATACCCGGGATTTGATGTTTGCTCTCATCGACGAGATTTACCGAGTAGCCGCGGTCAAGCAGATTCCCTTACAGCACCCTACGGCCCAGGCTTATTTTCAGCACTTCCTGGAGCACCTGGTGCCGCCTACCGCGGCCCATCATCCCTCCATGCTCCAGGACCTACAGCAGGGTCGGCAGACCGAGATTGAGGCTCTTAACGGCGCCATCTGTCGCTACGGTAAGAAATGTCACCTGCCCACTCCTTATAACGATGCCGTCTGCCAGTTCATCAGGTTTCTCCAGGTTGGGGCTGGTGCGGCAATTCCTCGGTCTTGAAAAAATTTATTGGACGCCGGCGGTTTTCATGTTCTTCCTTATCCAGAAGGTGGCCGTCGTCCCAAAAGGTCATGGGCCGGCCGGGAATAATATATCGTAAGGTTATATGCACATCCGAAGTTCGGCCAAAGGTCCGGGTGACGCAATCCACAGACGAGATTGCTCCTTCCCAGGCATCAAGAGGTACCAAAGTTTTTACATACTCGATATTCACCTCCATGACCTCGGTACAAATAAGTTAATAGGTGGCGGAGCTTTTGTCAATTTATCCTTCTCAGCACCGGAGACATCATCCCCGCTGAAACATCGGGTTCAATGTCCCGGGAGCCGCGCTGGTCAAGAAAATCTTTGATCAAAGATAAGGTGCGAAAAGAGCGACTGGTTAGGCGTCTCCTGGAACATGCATACCTTTTACCTTCGACCCGAAGGCCTCGATCTCTTTGATTTGACACTACGAGCTGGCAATGCCAGAAACGCTAAACCAAAAAGAAAGATTTCAATATCCTCTGGTATAAATCCTAAAACATAGATAACGTCAATTAAATTAAAGTATTAGCTGCCTCATGGCAGAGATATGGTTATTTCGGTTCAATTTTTTATACTAAGCATATTCCCGGGGACATTATGCTTTAGATGTATTTGCTTGAAATTACTATATTATTTTATATTAAAGCAGGACAGTAATTCTTGGCACGGGATATGCATATACTATAGACAACTGTGAACAATTAAGGATCCCCCAATCCCCCCTTAATCAAAGTTCATATACCATTTTTTCCCCATACTCCACTGACCGGATGCTCCCCCGTCCGGTCAGTTTTTTTTGATAAGGGAAGAGTAGATTCTTAAAGAAAGTACATTGATTATAGCTCAAGGAGTACCTAACGGTCAGAAACCCGGGGACAATAAATCAGAATTATCGTCAGTCGGGCCGTCCCCGCGGTTTTCCCAGGGACCAAACAAGAAAATATTATTGGGGATCGGTATAGATTGAGGAGTTCCAGGCTTGAGCCTGCGTCGGTACCGGCGCAATGTCTGTGCCAATGGGATCTAGTTGTTTGACGACGACACGGTATCAATTAATCCCCGAGTTATTCGAAAAGAAAAATTTTTGATATACTAGGGTAAAAATTCTTAAACCAACTAATTATTAATTATATTATTATGTTAACATATATAAGTCTGGGCATGGATTATTTCGGTTCAATTTTTTATATCTGTCAACTTAGAAGGCGTCTGGCGTAATTATTTGTAACTATAAGAAAATACATCAAGATAAAAGATGCCCGACTTGCCGGACAATTTGGCACGGGATATGCATATAATATAATCAACTATGAACAATTAAGGATCCCCCAATCCCCCCTTAATCAAAGTTCATAATAACTTTCCCCATACCCACTGACCGGATGCCTCCCCCATCCGGTCAGTTTTTTTATTTTTCAAGATTTCCCCCCGGCAGTCGATAACAATGCTAACTGCATTAGAAAGCAGTACCTATTCCATGGCTGATTTCCGGAGGGTTATAAATGAAGAAATGGCTTCTGCTGGTGGCGGCAATGTGGTTAAGTTTCGGACTGATTTGTCCAGCCAGGGCAATGAGCACGTCCAATATCACTTTTGATGATGTGCCCACTTCCAAAGGGACCTGGGGTGTGGTCCCGGACGGCTATCTGGGGTTTGATTGGAACTTCATTGAAGTGGAAGGAATCACTGATTATCAAAAGACCTACAATAACCAAAATTAACTTTTCCCAGCTCCCCCCTGGCTGCTCTTAATGGGGGCGTGAGTGGTGGGAATGAAGTGGTTGGATTTTCCAGGACCAAGCCTTTTGTCATTGAAGGAGCTTATTTCAGCACCTGGGCTCAAAACAATAAACTTGCCGGTTTCTCTTCCCAGGGCCTTACCGTCACCGGGTACCTGGACGGGAAAGTAGCGGGCAGCATAAAAATTCCCCTGACCCCGAATTTTGTCTGGCAGGCCATGAACTTTGGCCCGGTGGACCTGGTGGAGTTCAAGCATCAGGAGCACGACAATTCCCATTGGTGGCTCATGGACAATGTGAAGGTGTCGGCGGTGCCTTTGCCGACCACAGGGCTTTTGTTTGGTGGAGGACTGATGGCTCTGTGTGTTTTCGGGAAAAGGGGCAATACTGGTTAATTACCCTACAGAAAAAATGGCGAGGAATCCGAGAAGATTATTAAGGGCCTAAGCCGGGGGTATCTGTCCCCTTACCCCAAGGATTCGAAATAATCCCAGAAGGTGGGAAAGGATTTGGCCACGCACTCGGGGTCGGCGATGCTGACTCCGGGAGTTTTCAGGCCAGCCAGGGCAAAGCTCATGGCGATGCGGTGGTCGTTATAGGTTTCAATGCGGGCGCCCTTGGGCCGGCCACCCTGGATAGTAAGACCGTCTTTGGTCTCCTGAACGGCAATGCCCATCTTGGTCAGTTCGGTGGCCACAGCCTGCAGTCGGTCCGATTCTTTGTGGCGCAGATGGGCAACACCGGTGATGATAGTTTCCCCCTGGGCAAAGGCGGCTATCACCGCCAGGGTGGGGACCAGGTCAGGCATGTGGGCCATGTTGATCTGGGTGGCGGTAGCGGTCTGCCCCGGAGAACCACCCCGTCTGGAGATGGCTCCACCAGGCAGCCCATCTGTTCCAGGACGTTGATAAAGCCGATGTCTCCCTGGCAGGATTGGGGATTGAGGTTCGTCAGGGTGACGCGCCCCCCGGTGAGCGCGGCGGCGCCTAAGAAATACGAGGCACTGGAGGCATCCCCTTCCACCTCGTAGTCATGGGCTTGATACCTTTGGCCGGCGGGCACGGCAAAATACGAGTAGCCTTGCCGGTAATACGCAATGCCGAAATCTTCCATCACATTCAGGGTGATGTCCACATAAGGCCGGGACACCAGGTCCCCCACCACTTCTATTTCGACGTCCCGGGCGGCAAAGGGCGAGATGAGCAGGATGGCGGACAAAAATTGGCTGCTGATATTCCCGGAGACTTTGGTGGGTCCCCCGGCCAGACCCCGGGACTGGACGATCACTGGCGGGCAGCCATTGTGAGGCTCGCTGGTAGCTTCCACACCCAGTCTGGCCAGGGCGTCCAGCAGGTCCTGTATCGGCCGCTGACACAGGCGCGCCGACCCGGTGAGGACGTATCGGCCATGGCCCAGGGCGGCCACGGCGCTCAGAAAACGCATGGAGGTGCCGGAATCGCCTAAAGAAATGGGTCCGTCTGGAACGCCAAGGTTGCCACCCACGCCTTCCACCTGACAGAGGTCCTGCTCCCAGTGAATAGTACATCCCAATTGCCTCAGCGCCTGGGCCGTATGAATGGTGTCATCGGCCCGGAGCAGATTTTTCAAAGTACTGCGCCCGGCGGCCAACCCCGCGGCAATCAGAGCCCGGTGACTGAAGCTTTTAGAGCCGGGGAGAGTGATGACGGCGTCAATCGTAACAACGGGAAGAATTTCTTTCTGCATAAACTATTGAGCCTTTAGAAGATAATTTTTTCTTGATTTTTTTTAGCTGATTGCCGAAAGCCTTTTATCTTTATCCCACCGCGGCCAAGGCTGCCCGGCGCATGATCTCCACCGGGGCCGGCTGGCCGGTGAACAGCTCGAACTGGCGGGCGCCCTGGTACACGAGCATCTGCAGGCCGTCAATAGTGCGACTCCCTTGGGCTGCAGCTTCCCGCAGCAGTCGGGTCTGGAGCGGCTTATAGACAATATCCATAACTACCTGAAAGTGCCTTAAATTGTCGGGAAGAAGCGGGGTCGTATCTTCCTGGGGGGCCATCCCCACCGGGCTGGCGTTGATCAGGATCGTGGCCGGGCCTTGGGCCACCTCTATGAGGGGCAGGAATGAGGCGCCGAACTCTTGCGCCAGAGTCTTAGCCCTGGTCTCGTCCACATCGGCCACGGCTACCTCTCCCCCGGCCTGTCGCACGGCATAGACAATGGCCCGGCCGGCCCCGCCGGCGCCCAGCACCAGGACGTGCTGCCCGGCCAAGCCGGTCTGGTCCTGCAAGGCCGCCAAGGCACCTTCCCAATCGGTATTCGTGCCCCAAAGCCTGCCCTCACGGTTGACCACGGTATTCACCGCGCCGATGACCCGGGCCTGAGGGTCAACCTCATCCAGCAGGGGAATTATTTCTTCCTTGAAGGGGATGGTGACGCTCACCCCGCCAAGATTCAAACCTCTGAGGCCCTGTACGGCCTGGGGCAGATTGGGCACTGCAAAAGGCACATAGACCGCGTTGAGACCCGAGGAGCGAAAAGCGGCGTTATGCATGGCCGGACTGAGAGAATGGGCGACGGGCCGGCCTAAAATGCCATACACGGTGGTGGCGCCGGTAATCATATAAAATGCGCCTCTCGCCTCCCGACTATTTTCCAATCAATTTCTCCCAGATAGACAGCAATTCCTGGACGGTGAGCTGCCCGGGAGCCGACTCCTGACCCGCCTCCAGGACGGCAAAGGTCAGGTACCCACCCAGAAGAGGGGAGATAACTCGGGAATATTTGCCGGTCGGCCCCATACTGAAGGCGATGATGTCCTGCCCACGTTCCAGGGCGGCGGGGATCAAGGCCAGGAGGACCAGACAGTCGGCGGGTTTATGGGCATAGACGACTATTTTTATGATGTCAGCACCCAACTCCGTCATGGCTACCATGGTATCTGCCAGCCGGTATGGACTTGAATCTCCCTTAAGATCATGCCAGGACAGGATAATCTTGCTGGCGCCTCGCCCGGCCAGGATATCACGGCGCCAGTCGGGATCGGCGTTAAATTCCACGTCAACATAGTCAGCCCCCAACTTTACGGCCTGTTCCAACAGGCGTCGGCGGTCTCTTTCGTCCCCGTGCCAACGCCCCCCCTCCTCGGGCAGTCGGTTGGTAACGATGATGGGGCCGTGGGGTGAATTGAGCAGCCGTGGAACGTCCGGCCTGACCAGATAGTCCAGGCGCAACTCAGCCAGGTAGCCCAGAGTCTGTATCTGGGCCAGGGACTGCTGCGCTCTGTCATTGTCGGTGGCCACCACCGGGATACAAATTCGGGGGCGGCTCAACTAATCTTCTCGATGGCTTCGGCCTTGGGGAATGATCCCAGTATCTTAAAAAAGGCGCTCATTCCTTCCATTTCCCGCAGGCAGGCTTCCAAGGCAGGTTCTTCCCGGTGTCCGTCCAGATCCACGAAGAACAAGTAACGCCAGGCAATGGTTTTCATGGGCCGGGAGACGATCCGGGTCATGTTGATGCCTTGCTCGGCCAGCGGGCGCAACATGGCGTACAAGGCTCCGGGCGTATCCGTAACAGCAAAAATGATGGAGGTCTTATCGGCGCCGGTGGCCCCGGGAGCATATGGTCCCACGATAAAAAAGTGGGTGGCATTTTCCCGGTGATCCTCGATGCGGGACTCCACCACCCGCAACTCATAGAGAGAGGCGGCAAACCCGCTGGCAATGGCCGCGGAATTGGGGTTGTGCGCCGCTTTCTGGGCGGCCAGACCGGTGGAGCTGACTTCCAGGACCGGAATGTGGGGCAAATGCCTTTGCAGCCATTGCCGGCACTGTCCGTGGGCATGGGGGTGGGTGTAGATAATTTCGATATCATGGACCTGGCCGGAGCGGGAAATCAGATCGTGGGATATCTCCAGATAGATTTCGCCACAGATCTGCAACTTGGTGTCAACGAACTGGTCCAGGGTTTCGTTGACCACGCCCTCGGTGGAATTCTCAATGGGAACGACGCCCAGGTGGTGATTGCCCTTCTCTACAGTAATAAAGACCTCTGGTATGGTGGGCAGGGGCTTGAAGAGAGTGGAGCGGCCGAATTTCTTGATGGCCGCCAGATGGGTAAAGGTGGCCTCCGGTCCCAGGAAGCCCACTGACAGGGGCCGCTGCACTTGACGGGCTGCGGAAACAATTTCCCGGAAGATATTGCGCAAACCATCCTCGGTGAGCGGGCCGGCGTTATACCGCCGCAGATGGTCAAAAACTTCCTGTTCCCGTTTGGGGTCCAGAATGGCCAGTTCCTCCCGGTTTTTGATTTCCCCGATGGTTTGAGCCAGTTTCAGACGCTGATTGATGAGGGCCAATAGTTCCTCATCGGTGGCGTCAATCTGTTGCCGAACGCTTTTTTTATCGATCATAAGAAACCATAGTAAGTTCAGAATGTCTAAAAGATTGCGTGAAAGGCTATCAGCTGGCAGCGGTCAGCTATCAGTCTTGATCTTCGAGCAAGACGGCTAAAGTTTGACCGCTTTTAACCGGAAACCGAAAACTGGCAGTTATCACTTCTCCAGAATACTCTCCGTAACTTTATAGCCAAAGTGCCGCCCCGCCTCTTCCACAGCCACCAGAATTTGATCACCAGGGGCCAGTTGCACCACTGAGACGGCTTCACCATCGGGCCGGGTAAGGCGGATGGTTTCAGCATTTTGCACAATAGTGGTGAATTCTTTGCTTTCGTGAGTCGCGGTCACCAGCATCAAGGGCCGTTTTTCAATTTTAACCCGGCCCACCGTGGCCGGCAGAGTTTTGCCGTGGTGATCCACCACCAGGACCTCATCTCCCGCCGTCAGTTCACTCAGGTAGCGGGTTTTGTTTCCCGGAACCCGAATATAGGCATGTACCGGACCGGCGTTGACCCGGAAGGGACGGGCCGCAACGTAAGGGTTCTCCAAAGACTCGGCGTGCACCAGAAACAGGGCCGCGGAAGAGTTGCCCACCAACATGCCCTGACCCGGTCCCATCTGGGTGCAGGTATCCACACAGACCCGGTCACCCATTCCCAAGGATTTCACCCTGGCCACTGTAGCGGCCACCAGTTCAACCGATGGGGAAATTTCTTTCACCATGTTCAACAACCGTTTCAGTTCCCCCAGATCAGGTGAGGTGATGACCAGACCATCAACTCCCCGCTCCAGGATGCCCAAAAATGTCTTGACCTCTTCCACCGTGGCAGCTTCTACAAAGAGATTCTGGGATTGGGCCACCAAATTTTCCAGGGGAATAATGGTCCAGTCAGCGCAACGGATGACCACGGGATGAGTCTTGGCCCGGTTGACGATGGCAGCTTCATCCGCAATACTCCCCAGAGTTACTTCAAAGAGGTCCACGCCGGGGAGAAGATCGCCGTCTTCGGCAATAACCTTGATCTTTCCCAGGGCCTTGACTTCTGTGGCGTGGCCGGGCGGGGTCCAGACCGCATCGGCGCCACCCTCCAGGGCCGTGGTCACCCGTTTTTTGTCCCAGGGATCTACTTTAACCCATACCTGCTTCATCTTAGCGCCCCACATTCGTGGTTTGCAGAAAGGCCAGGGCCTCTTCCACCGTGCTGTTTTCATGGACCAGAAGACTGATGGCCCCCACCATGCGGGTGGGATTGCGGTGTTGGAAAACATTGCGGCCGATGGAAACCCCGGCCCCGCCGGCCTCAACAGAGCCTTTCACCATCTCCAGAATTTCCCGGTCGGAATTCATCTTGGGCCCCCCGGCAATGACCACCGGCACCGGACAGCCGGACACCACTTCCCGGAAGGTATCCAGGGCCCCAGTATAGGAGACTTTAACAATATCCGCCCCTATCTCGGCGCCCAGGCGGGCCGCATGTTTTATTACCCTGGGTTCGTATTCGTCTTTAATTTTTTCCCCCCGGGGGTAGATCATGGCCAAAAGCGGCATCCCCCAGTCCCGGGCATCCCGGGCTACCTGCCCGAAATCGGCCAACATTTCGCGTTCGGTGCCGTCGCCGATATTGAGATGAATGGAGACGGCATCAGCCCCCAGCTTGATGGCCTCTTCCACGGTGCACACCAAGGTCTTGGCATTGGGGAAGGGAGAAAGACTGGTGGAGGCGGACAGGTGCACAATCAGGCCGACGTCCCGGCCCCGACGCCGGTGACCAGCGGCCACCAGTCCCTTGTGGATAACAATGGCGTTAGCGCCGCCCATGGCCACGCTGTTCACCGTCGTTTTCATGTCTATCAGGCCGTTAATGGGCCCCACGGTAACTCCGTGGTCCATGGGGACAATCACCGTGCGTCCGGTTTCACGATTCAGGATGCGTTCCAGGCGGATCATTTTGCCGATCATACAGATCTCCTTGTTTGCCGCAGCGTCTTTGCCTTGTTTTTAAGGTCAACCCCAGCGCCTGAAATAAAAAAGCCGTGGTCGCCTCACCTGCGCCACAGCTTTTATTTTGTTATATCAAGTAGTTACTTGTTACACAGCGAGGGCGCAGGGTCAGGGCCAGGGATAATAAAAGTAATAATAAAAAGAGTAGGCGACCTGGCGTGCATCCATGTGAATTTTCCCTCGAGTTTCTTAATAAGCTAATAAAACAGAATTACGAAAAGCTGTCAAGGAAATTTATCAAAATTAATTGCCGGGCCCTTGGCAGATTTTTTTGTTGGTTTATCCATAGCCCCAAAAGTAAGGATGCAAGTTGGATTATATAAGTTTTTTTTGGGTTTTTTCTTCTTATTTCCTATTTCTTCCCAACCAAAACCAGAATCGGATATGCAAACCAGATCTCCTCACCGCGCAGATGTGCCCCCACCCCCAATGCATCCTGTCTCAGGTCTTCCCGGAAAATCCGCCTGATATTCTCATCATCTCCCGGATTGGGGAAAGACGCCTTGATTTGGCCTTCCAGTTCCATTTCAATCTTGTGATAGCCGGTTTTTACTTCTTGTAATCCCACTTCCCTGACCATGGTGGTAAATTCGCCAACTGTCAGAGCACGGGTGTGAGAAGGGTCGCGCAACTTTTCCATCCGGTTGTAAGCATTTACCTTATTCGGTGGCAGAGCGACGTCTACAACCGCGACTCTACCACCTGGGGCACAAACCCTCATCATTTCACGGAGTACTGTTAAGGGATTCATAAAGTGGTGGAAGGAAAAACGGGTAAATACCAGGGAAAATAAATTGTCCCCAAAAGGGAGCGGTGTTGCCTCTCCTATCTGCCAGGTTAAATTAGTTAAGCCCCTCTCTGCCTGTAGCTTCTTGGCCTGTTCAATCATGGCCGGAGTGATGTCGATACCGGTCACATGCCGGGCGATTGAGGCGAATTCGCAGGCAACCAATCCGGGGCCGCAGGCGACGTCAAGAATGTTGTCGGCAGCCGATATTGCAGCTAATTCGCAATAAAGTCGCAAGGCCTCTCCACGGGAATGGGCAGTTTTTTGAGCAAAGGGAATAGCTTGAAGAGTGAATTGCTGGATAATAGATCCGGTGTGATCCTTTTGATCGGCCATGGCCGTGCTCCTCCTATCGCAGGATATGTGAGAACGAATATCATCATATACGCATATATAATGGCCGTCTAACTGCTTTAGGACATTTTTATGTTTTTATCGGCCATTATTTCGGCTATATTGACACTATGGTAAAGAACCTTACCAAAGAGGAAACCAGGGAACAGTTACACGTGCTGGGGATCGAAACCTCTCCTTTGGAGTCATTCGCCTTCTTGGACCAGGCCGACAATATCCGCTACGACTGGCACGCCCACACACGTCACCAGCTTCTCTATGCCTTCTCAGGTATGCTTCTACTGGAGGTTGAAAACGGCCTCTACCTGCTGCCGCCCCAGCGAGCGGTGTGGATTCCGGCAGGGGTGCTGCATCGCACCACGCTGCAGAAGGTGTGTTCCGGATCGGTTTTTCTCACTCCCTCATTGGTACCGACTGGAATCACTAAGGTACAGGATTATCTCGGCAGACCCCATCGTACGAGAGATGGTTCGGTATGCTCTCCGATGGCCCGTCACCCGTGACCCGGAGGACCAACTGGCAAACACCTGGTTTCGTACCATGGGGCTGTTGTGCGCCGAATGGATTAGGGATGAGATGCCCTTTCACCTCCCGGCGGCCAGAACTGAGCAGGTAGCCGTCGCCATAGAATACACTCTGCAAAACCTGGAGTTGGTCACCATAGGGGCAGCGGCAGGGGCGGCGGCCCTCTCGGAGAGGCATTTCCGCCGGCGATTCGCCAAGGAAACAGGGATCACCTGGCGGCTGTTTCTGCACCAGGCACGGATGCTGCGGGCTATGGAACTGTTGGTGGAAGTAAACACAAATATCACCGAAGTGGCCTACACAGTGGGGTTTAACAGCCTAAGCGCTTTTGCAAAAAGTTTCGCTCTTTTTTCTGGGCAAACCCCCGGCGACTACCGGCGACTGGCCTCTCCGGCTCCTTCCCGAGCCATCGGAAGCTGGCCATGGCGCAGCTGTCCTGCTCAATGGACCGGGCCTTAGGAAGCGTCAAAGCGGTCGCGCTTTCGGGTCCGGTAAAGCCGCAATTTTAGCAGCGATAACGTTGGATGCCAAGCACTTCGCCATTTACAAACGGAATTTAGTCGATACGCATTAAAAAACCTTTATTATAAAGATGTTGATGTTGACGAGGCGCGTCAGGCCGGAAATATGATCTGACCCAAAATGATGATAAAAGAGGAAGCCTTGAAACGCAAGCCTAAGAATGCTTTAGAGATCTATCAGTTACTGGATAAGTCGAATTGCCGAAAATGCGGTGAAAAGACTTGTCTCGCCTTTGCTGGAGCAGTCTTTCTGGAGAAGAGAAAGCTCCATGACTGCCCCCAGTTGCCCAAGAACATCGTTGATCAGCTTGCCGGAGAAATCGAGACCCACCCTCCCTTTGAACCAGGCCTTAAGTACGTGGAAAAATTAAAGTCTGAGGTGGCCAAGCCTTGATCTTGCCGCTGCTGCCGCAAGAATGGGGGGCAATTTTTCGGATAACAAGCTGACCCTCAAGGTTCTCGGCAAAGATTTCAGCGTCGATACTCAGGGGAATATGTCTGCCGCAATCCACATCAACCCCTGGATCGTGGTGCCGTTTCTCAACTATATTCTCTATGGGGCAGGCCTCCCGGTGGCGCATAAGTGGGTTTCGCTGCGGGAGTTACACGATGGCCGGGAACGGTATCCGCTTTTCCGCCGACAGTGCGAAGAACCCCTGAAATTGGTGGCCGATAGCTATACCGCCCTCTTCGACGACATTGTGCAACTTTTTAGCGGCCGGCAGGTGGCCACACAATTCGATTCCGATATCTCCGTAATTTTGCAGCCGCTGCCCAAAGTTCCCATCCTGATCTGCTACTGGTTGCCGGAGGAAGGCATGGACTCCAATCTGCTCGTTTTCTTTGATGAAACTGCCGACCGGAATCTCGATACCGATTCGGTTTTCACCCTGGGCGTCGGACTGGCGCACATGATCACAAAGCTGGCCCGCAAGCACGGTTTTGCCGCCGCTAGACCGTAGTAGGGGCCCCTACTCCCCCAGCAACCGGTATGTAAGCAGCGGTTCACTGCGGCCTTTGAGCACCACCGGGGAACAGGCCTCCAGGTGGAAAAGGGGGGAGATTTCCTGATAGGTTTCCGGTCCAACGATGATGTCCGCGTCCAGTTCCCGAGTCAGGCTCTCCAACCTGGCCGCGATGTTGACCACATCGCCGATGACGGTAAAGTCCATGTGGCGATGCGAACCAATATTACCGGCAATGACCTCCCCCGTGTTGATGCCGATGCCGATGCGGCCGATATGGCATTGGTCGGTTTGCATCTCCCGCAACCGCCGGTGCATGGCCAGAGCGCAGCGGGCCGCTTTAATGGCCGGCTGGTCGATCTCCAGGGGCGTCCCGAACACTGCCATGAGATTATCCCCGATAAATTTGTCCAGTGTGCCCTCATGTTCAAAAACAATATCCACCATGGCGGTAAAAAAATGGTTGAGCATCTCCACCACGGCTTCCGGGGCCAGTCTTTCCGCCATACTGGTGAAACCCCAGATATCGGCAAAGAGCACCGTCACCCGCTGGCGCTTGCCACCTAACTTTAACAATTGGGGATTTTTTAATATTTCTTCACAGACGTTGGGGCTGACATAACGGGAAATGGTTTCCCGCAGGAGATGTTTTTGCTCATAAAGGCGCAGGCGGGTCCTGCGTAGCGAGGCCTCATGCCCGGCTTCTTCCTGGGCAATTTCTTTCAGAAGTCTTCTCAGCTCCGGATCATCCGCCTGGTCGCTCAAGTCTAAATAGGCCCGCCTGGCCTCCAATTCATGGGAGATGGCCAGCTCGATGGCCTGTATGATGTCAATTTCCGCCATAAGAAACTCCTTAAAGGGATACAGCGCCATAAGACCTGGGTCTTGCCGTGATAGTATGGGTCAAGGCCGGGAATTAGCTTTAGGTAAGATTAGCATGCTCGATCTTCATACAGCGGTTCATCACCACCTGCAGCCCCGCAGCCTGGGCTCGGGCTGCGGCCTCAGGGGACTCCAGGCCGAG
>CAVZSK010000022.1:0-188374 GCA_963777875.1 uncultured delta proteobacterium
AGCACCGTCAAAGCCGACGATCTTCGGCTCCACAAAGTGAGGTGGGATGTTGAACTCGCTGTGCAGGATGCGCTCCAGATCGGCGGAGGAGATCGAGGACCAGTAGAGCTGGGCGTAGTGCGTTCGATTCTCGCTCATGTGACAGATCAGCCGATCGAGTTCCACTTGGGCCTCGGCCATCTCCGTCCGCCGGCGCTTTGCCTCCTGGAGCTCCTGCTGGTAGGCGGCGGTATCCGCCGGATCGTCCGACTGCGGCGGCGCCGGCAGGTCCCCGGCTTGCCCCAACTGCTGGAAGAGTCCGTAGACCCCTCCAATGGCGGATTTGAGACCCGCATCGTCCGGTACGATATCGATTCCTTGATCGCTGGCGAGCATTCCGGCGATGAGGGCGACGAGTTCACCGAAGCGCGAGCACGGCCGCCGCGCCGAGCAACGCCAGCGCAATCGGAATCGTGACGACACCGGTGACGGCAACGAAGGCGATCACCGCCGCCACGCCACCGAACGTCGTCGCCGCGAGCCCGGCGGCGACAACGGCCAGCCCCATATTGATCTTGTTGAAGACCTTGTCGACGTCGCCGAGAGTAGTGAAGAAGGTCCGAAGGGCGCCGATCAGCGCGTTCGCCTTTGCCGGTCCGGCCGGCATCGCCGCGATCTGTGTATGGGCCGCTTCGAGTCCCGCCAGCGCATTTCCGAGCTCTGGTGCAGCAATCTCGGCTACCTGCCAATAGATGTAGCTGCCGATGCCGCCCGGGATGTGCGCCACGGAAAAGCCATCGATCCGCCCCCTGCCATTCTCGCGGTCCGGCGAGAACAACATACTCCCCACCGCTTCGAGGCCTTGGCCGATCCCCTCGATGATATCGCCAGCGGTTTCGGCGACGTCATCTATGAACTCTCCGGCATCTTCCACGAGGCCCTCCGCAAACTCGCCGGCCTGATTGCCGAATTCGTTCAGGCCGTCCTGAAAATCATTCCAGGCATCCTCCAGGATATTGCCGCCGCTGTTCTCGCTCGGGCCCAAGCTGATCGTCGCATTCTTGAGCGAGAGGTAGGCCGCGATCGCCGCGGGCCACCGCCTCCAGCGAGGCATCGGTCACCTGCTGCACCTCCTTGCTCCCCAGGTTGCCGAGAAACTCCCCGAAGCAGCCCGCGGTCTAGGCAATCTTCGCCGCCTCGAAGCCGGCGTAATAGGTCTCGCACGGTAAATGTTTCTTCAGGAGGCACTCATGGCAAAGGAGCCATTCGGGCGTGATCGAGGGCGATGGCAGCGCCACCAGCAGGACCGGCGAGGGAGGCCGGGACCCGGGTGCTGACCTCGTAGAGCTCCGTCACCTCGAAAAAATGGTAGGTAAGCGTATTGCACTTGTTCGGGTTGAGGATGGTCCTCGGTTATGGTTGCTTCCAGGCCGGTTTCTTCGCTGGTCTCTACCGAGGAGGAAACCTTCTTCCTCAAGGAGTCTGTCACCTTGATCGTCGCTTGATGAATTCGCTCTTCGGTATCGGTGATCGAGCTGGCCACCGTTCCACTCGTAGTGGAACCCGCACCGGCCTCTGCGCCGACTTTGGCACCCTTGAGTGGAATCTCGCCGGTCGCCTTCAGGTTGGCGTCGACCGTCTGGTTCAGCTCCGCGAGCTGCTTCGTAGTGGCATGCGACCACTTCTCGTCACCGACGATCTCGGTAGAGATGTCGTTCTCGACGGATTCGTTCTCCTCGCGAACGCTCCTTGCGAATTGTCCATGACTTTACGCTGATCTCCTTGCGACCATCAGCGGAAAGTGGAATGGAGCGGACGAGCCGGCCGCCTGCTCGATAACCCTTGGAGCACCACTCCTGGCGGTAGATGACCTCGAAGCCGAGAGCGGGCTTCGCCTCGTCCGGTTGCGGATAGGAAGGTTGGCGATCAGGCCGCGGAGATTGTCGACCAGAGCGGCTTGACTTAAGAGCGGCGCTTTAGGCGACCTGGGCTTGTTCGATGAGCACCGGTTGCGTTGCCTGTGCGAGACTCGAAAACTGCGCGTGCAATCGCTGCAAGTGAGCCGTCGCCCTTGCAAGGATCACCTCCCGCTCCTTTTGGTCCAGTTTGAGCGTCCGCTTCGTCCATCGAGCCTCGGTGTCGAGCGGCTTCCCTGATTTCTCACCACCGCTCTTCTTCGCCGGCGGCGGATCACCCCTCGCCAGACCGACCCTGGCTATCTCGGCCTCCAATACCGCATAGGGAAGGCCGGCGTCAAAGTTGCTGCGTTCGCTCACCAGCACAAAAGCCCTAAGCCGGTTGAAAGAATCCCTTCGGGCTGCGAGCCAGACGGCACAGCTTCCCGATCTCCCGGGTCGGCAATGTCACAGGCACGAAAGCGCAAGTCTTCGGCCGGCGCCGCAAGAGCGGAAGGACCTCAGAGAGATAGAGTCGGTCGCAGTTGACCTTCGGCTTCAGCTTCTCGCAGTCGGTGAGATAACCTTCAAAGCCCGCTTCGTCGACGTGCGACCCCGCCGTTGCGTGTAATGTCCTCATGATCAGTGCACCCTTCGATGTTCCGGCAGATTTTTCTTCTTCCATAAGATTTCCCCCTCAATAATGGTGACAGGTTATGCCTCTGACGGACAGGCAAGTCTAATGGGCTTCCGAATTTCATACTGGGCAACTAACATTATATATTAAGCAGCTTCTTCTTTTTCCCTTACTTTTTCTTATTAACATATTTATATACATATTATAAAATTATTTTGTCAATATTTAATTAAATATTTTTTTAATTTATTAAAATATATGTCAGATATAGAAATACAACTGGGGAAGAGATATTTTTAGGGCATCCTTGCTGCCGGACTGTTTCGGTTCGGGATACCCTTAATCGAGCCGAGACCCTTTCCTTTTGAAGGCATTATTGGCTGAATTTTCGGCCTAACCATGCCAGGTGGCCATACCTGCCGCCTCATCTCGGCACCCAACTTTCCCTGGAATCCACCTCATGCCGTCACGAGGTGGCTTTTCCCCAAAGATTTCAAGTTTAAAAATCACCACGCAACCTGAAACCAGGGATGAGGTTCTGGCTAAGATCGCTGATTTTTTCCCCTCTTGCCTCTTGCCTATCGCCTCTTGCCTGTTTTCATCTTCAGATACGCTTTTAGAGCCGGAGGCAACGCCCCCCTTGCCTCGCCCAGTTCAAGCTGACGGAAACCCGCCCCAGAGATGGGCGGCCCAGGACAGGACTGGATCAGTGGCCACGGAGTCCATGAGCCTGGTGGGGTAGGATTCGGATTTCAATAATGCCCCCACACCCCAGATATAGCCCACAAAGGCCCGGTTGATCATACCGGGATAGGTTTGGTAAGGGTCTTTGAGCCGGGATAACTGGGCAGCCGGGGTTTCTGTTGTCCCGATTCCACAGCAGCCAACCCAGAGCCGTCATGTCATGGGCCAAAAGCGATTCCGAGCCGAACACCAGCCCTGGGTCCGGTTCCACCGCAAAGCCCCGATCCGGCCCGTACGTGGTTTGCACCTTGGTGGCGTCTGTCAGCACCAGCCTGAGCTTTTTCCTTAAAGTGCTGGCGTCATTGATTTCCACGATCTTTTCAAAAAAGCTCCGGGCGTCCCGGTGCAGTTCCAGCCGGCTGTCGTCCCGTAGCCAACCCACCCCGGCCTTGAGCCCCAGAGTCGATCCGGCCAAAACGTGCCGGCTCACCCGGGGCAACAGCACCACATGATCCACCCGGGTCAAAATTTCCGGGAGCATCAAGGCGCCTTGCCAATGGCCCCCTGAATGCTCGGTCTGATCGCTAAAATAAGCGTTGTACCCGGCCTCCTCGAAATAATGGACCTCTGCCCCGGAGTCCAGGGCCGCCTGGTGCAGGCCGTTTTGCCTAAAGAGTTGACGGCTGGATCCCCATCGCCTCCGGCCATCGTCGTACACGTGCTCCACCCCGGATTTATCCCCCATGATGACCTTGCCGGCCCCCTTTTCCCGCAGCAGACTCACCATCGCCTGCACCGCCAGCGGGGAAGTCGTCGCCGGATACCGGTTGCCGGAATTGCCTGCCACTTTGATGAAGACCACGTCTCCCCGGGCAAGCCAGGAAAAATCGCTGGCCGCCTCAGCCACCCGCTTCACGGCAGCAACCACCGCCTCTGCTCCCGCCCCCCTAGCAACCGCCTCCACGGCCACCAATTCTGTTGCCCCGGTAAAATCCGGCCGCGTCCGTACCAGGCCCGCTCCCTGTAATCCATGTGGCGACCCAAAATTTTCAACCATACCAGTACCTGTGAAGCCTACCCTTCCCCCAATCCCACCTCTAAAACGATTCAGGCAGACAGGATTTTTTAAAAAAATTTTCTCATGACAGTAAAGCACAACAACCCCTTCCCTGCAATCCTGCTGCCGGGTATATGTGACAAAATAAATATCTGACCATCAATACCTGCCTGCACCTTGACATTACACTTTTTTGTTGTATAGTATATGGATTAAGTCCCACAGTGTGGGATTCAAAGCCAGCCCAACCGTAACTATAGAAACAGCTTTCCTAGATCGTGTCGCTGCCTATCCAAATTCCGTCTTAGGGCGGGAACTGGGGGTTCTGCCGCACATTGTCCTCATTCACCTCTAGAGGCCTGCTGCTAAGCTGACCCCAACTATTCCTGGGATGCCTATATCTGGTCATAACGCTTTGAATACGTGTGGCGTACAGGATTTCTTTGCCTGCATTCCACTCGCAATAGCCATGTTCAGTGGCGGCGCGGCAAAAAATTATTGAAAATCTCCGGAGACACCGGGGATTTTTTCCCGAACGGAGAAAAAAAGGATTTATGAAATTTAACACATTTGATTTTCACCCCCAGGTCGCCGCCGGCGTTATCGCGGCACGCTATCTCACCCCAACCCCTATCCAGGCCAAGGCAATCCCCCTGGTCATGCAAGGGCACGACATCGTGGGCCTGGCCCATACCGGCACCGGCAAGACCGCGGCCTTTGTCCTGCCTATCCTCAATCGCCTGATGCAAGGCGAACGCCGGCGCGTCCGGGCTCTCGATTGTTGCCCCCACCAGGGAACTGGCCGAGCAGACCCACGAGGCCATCGGCACCCTGGGACGCCGCACCGGCCTTAAAAGCGTGTCCATCTATGGCGGCGTTGGCTTCGGTCCTCAGGTGGATAAGCTCAACGCGGCGCCGAGATTGTCGTTGCCTGTCCCGGCCGCCTGCTTGACCACCTCAATCAACGCACCATCAACCTGTCGCATCTGGAAGTGCTCGTCCTGGACGAGTCAGACCGGATGTTCGATATGGGATTTCTGCCCGATATCAGAAAGATCATCACGCACGTGCCGGCCAGCCGCCAGACGCTTCTGTTCTCGGCCACCATGCCTGACGATATTCTGCGTCTGACCCGGGAAATCCTGCAAGCCCCGGTTACGGTGCGGGTGAATGACAGCGGACCGGCAACTAATGTCTCTCATATGCTCTATCCGGTGGCGGCGCACCTCAAAACCACGCTCCTCATAGAGCTGTTGCGCCATACCGATACCGAGTCGGTGCTGATCTTTACCCGCACCAAACACCGGGCCAAGCGTCTCGGGGAACAACTGGACCGAGCCGGCTACCGGGCCGCCTCAATCCAGGGCAATCTCTCCCAGGCCCAGCGGCAGGCCGCGATGAACGGGTTCCGCACCGGCAGGTTCCAGATACTGGTGGCCACTGACATTGCCGCCCGGGGCATCGATGTGACTCAGATTTCCCACGTCATCAATTACGATATGCCGGATACTACTGATGCCTATACCCATCGCATCGGACGCACCGGCCGCAATGCCAAAACCGGTGATGCCTTCACTTTTATTACCTCGGAAGATGAGGCTATGGTCCGCAGCCTCGAGCGTGTCCTCCGCGCCAAGGTCCAACGTTGCACCCTGAACGGTTTTGATTATAAAAAAGCGGCCCTGTCGCGCGATGCCGAGTTCGTCCGTCCGCCGCGCCCATCTCAGCACCGCCGGGAACAGAAAAAAACCGGTTCCAAATTTTTTAGCCACAGATAAAAGGGTGCGCCAGGCGGGAAGCCCTTCGCTTTCCCGCCTACCCTCTTTTTTTCCCCTTTCCCTCTTTCGAATTCATTCTTATCTTTTCCTTTCTTTTGTTCACTTTCCACTTTTCATACCAAGTCGCAGTAAAAATGTACATTTCGTTTTAACGGGATTACTTCTGGGATTGCACAGGCTGGAAAGCCTATGCCACCATTTGATTGCACATTGGTATCACCTTCCCCTTTCCTCTCGCCCCTCGCCTCTCTCTCTCCCCTTTTCCCTATTCCCATTTCCCTTTTTCCGTTCACTTGCCACTTTCACTTTTCCCTGTTTTTGCGACATCTGTCCCACCTGTTCTGGTTATTTCCCCCAACTTTATGTTAAATCTGATGACGGATGACCGGTAAAAAGTGTCATTCCGAGAAATCCCAGGGCCAAATCTAAATCCTTCGCTACTCTCAGCATGACAAACCTGTTTATCTCTGAAAACTGACCCTGATAAATTTATTTAGCTTTTAACCGAAAACCGAAAACTGTTTTCACGAACCCCTGGAGTTAAAAATGTGTATCGTCTGTAGACACAATCAAATCAAAGACATCGACCGCGCCCTGCTCACCGGCGCCACATTCTCTTCCCTCAGCCAAACCTACGGCTTCAGCACCTCGGCCCTGCACCACCACCAGGAGCATTTACTGCAAAAAATGGCCTGGGCCCAAAAACGGTTTCATGACTGGTCTACGCCAGGGCTTGTTCTGCAAGCTCAATATCGTCATGGAACTGGTCCTGAGTGTCGTCCGGGGCGCCAAGGCCGGCGGGGATTTCAAATTGTTCCTCCAGGCCAGCCGGGAATTCACCCGGATTATCAGCCTGATGAACAAAATGGAGGTGCCTCTGGAACCGGAAATGATCTATTGTCTCATGGCTTCTCCCCAGTGGGACCTCCAGGACAACCTCCTGCCCAATGCCTTCCAGGCCCTGTCCGAAACCCGCCAGACCCTGAAAGTTAATCTCTTCGCCGCCTGCCCGGAACCGGAACCCGAACCGATCCCGGCACCGGCACAAAGTTCTCCGCTCCAAATTCACAACTCTGAAATTAGAAACCCCTGATCCAACCGACGCCTTGGCTTACCCCAGGCCCGGACCTGGTCCAAAATCTCAACCTGGCCCGGCAACGTGCCAGGCCAATAACTACCGAAAACCGCAAACTGCTGATTGCCAACCACCCGAAAAAGAAGCGCGAAATTAGCGCGAAAATATCTCTTCCCAAGAATGTTAACTTTTAATTTCAATAAGTTATCTTTGGCAAAAAAAGTGTTCGAAAAATTCCTTAATCATCTCCGGACCGCGTCCGCCCGAACCTACCGCCGGGGATTTCCTGCCCTGACCCGGTGGCACCCGCACCCGTTCGAAACTCGAAACTCTATTCCGGAAGTGGGAAAATACCGGGAAATTAGCGGGAAAACCGACTCAAAATATGATTATTTGCAATTAAATCAATATGATAAATATTTTTTAAATTGTCGGCATATTTTGCTTTCATCCCGCGCCCGAGGTTCACCACCAAGCCTGAAAACCAGCCTGGCCTGAAGCGGCTCTGCCTTCTTTTAACTGCTAACTGCTCACCGCTTATCGCTTTCCGGGACTGTCAACCGGCGCTTACCATCGTGACCCGGATAACTTACTAATGTCCATACAATTTTTTCTTTACCTTACCAAATTTTTTGTTTATTATTACTTGCAGGCTCGTTACGGATCTGCCTGAGGCCTCTCGGGCGCGTTTTTATTGTGATAGATATTAAAGTGTAACAGGTGAGGGTCGCGGAGGACAGATGAACAAATCGCAGTTAATCGAAGCCTTGGCAAAAGCAGAAAACCTGACGATTAAGAAGGCGGAGATGGTGGTTAATACCCTGTTTGACAATATGACGGAAGCCTTGGTTGAAAATGAGCGCATCGAGATTCGCGGGTTCGGCAGTTTCAAAGTAAAGTGTTATGATGGCTATCAGGGACGTAATCCAAAAACCGGGGCGGTTATTGACGTCTGTGAAAAAAAATTGCCGTTCTTTAAAGTTGGGAAAGAATTGAAAGAGCGGGTTGACAATAGCGGTGAAGAGTAGTTTGTTGACCCCAAAAAGTTTGTCCTGGTCGTGCTAGACGGGGAGCTAGCGGTGCCCTGTAACCCGAGATCCGCTTAGCGGGGTTGAACTCCTTCTGAAAGGATTGCAGCGCTGTTCGGGTCCTGGATGCCAAGCGGGGGGATTGGACCCCACGCAACGGACGCTTGTGAACCCCGTCAGGTCCGGAAGGAAGCAGCGGTAAGCAAGGCGGTCCGTGTCGTGGTGGCTTCTAATTCATAACCCTTGGCTTTCAGTTCGAGTAGTGGCGGATTCGATGGAAGGTGCACGGCCAGGTTATTCCCGCCCCATTTCCTCACTGCCCCTAAGATTAACGCCTTAATCCGTTAAACTTTCTGAAATCATTTATTTTTTCACTCTTTCAGTTTTATCTGAATTTTGCCCGGTATCTTGACAGGCCAGCGCCCGGCAAGATATAAAGAGGGTGTCAGCGTTTGGCTTAGAGCTGGCAGCCTTGGAGCAACAACAAGAAGTTATACCGATTGCCAAAATGATCTTGTTTAAAAATCACTGCACAACCCGAAAACTAGCTAAGTTCCTTGGTTTATTCATAACCCATAACCTATAGCCTCTAGCCTATAGCCTATTTTCATCTAAGACTATGAAAACAAAATTCATTTTTATCACCGGTGGGGTCTTGTCTTCCTTAGGTAAAGGGGTGGCTGCGGCAGCTATTGGGGCTTTATTGGAAAGCCGCGGTCTCAAGGTCACCTATCTGAAATTAGACCCGTATATCAATGTTGATCCAGGCACCATGAATCCCTTTCAACATGGTGAGGTCTACGTTACTGATGACGGCGCCGAAACCGACCTGGATCTGGGCCACTATGAGCGCTTCACGACCGTGAACCTGGGACAGGAAAATAACTATACAACCGGCAAAATTTACTACAGTGTCATTAGTAAAGAGCGCCGGGGAGATTACTTGGGCGGCACCGTCCAGGTCATCCCACACATCACCGATGAAATTAAGCAGGCGGTTTTAAGTATCGCCCCCCAGGTTGATGTCGCCATCGTGGAAATCGGCGGCACCGTGGGCGATATTGAAAGTTTGCCGTTTATGGAGGCTATCCGGCAGATTAAAGGAGACTTGGGCAAACAGAACGTCTGCTACGTCCACCTTACCCTGGTGCCCTACATCAAGACCGCCGGCGAGGTCAAGACTAAACCGACCCAGCATAGCGTCAAAGAACTCCGGAGTATCGGTATCCAGCCGGATATTCTGCTCTGCCGCACCGAAAAACATCTTACGCCGGACATTAAGGCCAAAATTGCCCTTTTCTGTAATCTTGAGGCAAATTGTGTCATTACTGCCCAGGACGTTGACAGCATCTACGAGATCCCTCTGCTGTACCACGAAGAAGGTCTGGATGAACGGGTGATTGAAATCTTAAATATCTGGACCCGAGCCCCCCGCCTGGAGGTCTGGCAGGATTTGGTGGACCGGATCAAGCATCCCATTGAATCGGTGGATATCGGGATTATTGGCAAGTATGTCAATCTGCGGGAATCGTACAAAAGCCTGCATGAGGCCCTGGTGCATGGCGGCGTGGCCCACCGGGCCCAGGTCAACCTGCATTATATCGACTCCGAAACCGTGGAACGCGAGAGTCCTGATGCCCTCCTGCATCATTTGAACGGTATTCTCGTGCCTGGTGGTTTCGGGTATCGAGGGGTGGAAGGGAAAATCCAGGCCATCAATTACGCCCGTGTCCACCAGATCCCCTACTTCGGCATCTGTTTCGGCATGCAACTGGCGGTTATCGAATTCGCCCGGAACGTGGCCGGTCTGTCTGACGCCCAAAGCGAGGAGTTTGATGCCGAAAACCCGCATCCGGTAATTTATCTGATGCGGGAATGGTTTGATTATCGCCGGCAGACCATAGTCCGTCGGGATCGTTCGGCTGATAAAGGCGGCACCATGCGACTGGGGGCCTACCCCTGTGTTCTCAAAGAAAATTCTCTGGCTGCCAAAGCCTATAAAACCCTGAACTTTCATGAGCGCCACCGACACCGCTACGAGTTCAATAATACGTTCCGCGACCAGTTAACTCAAAACGGTTTGGTGATCAGCGGTACCTCCCCTAACGGAGAACTCGTTGAAATAATTGAACTTGATAATCATCCCTGGTTTCTCGGCTGTCAATTCCATCCTGAATTCAAATCCCGCCCCCTACAGCCACATCCCTTATTCATTGACTATATTCGGGCGTGCATCGAACACAAACGAGGTTAGCAAATCGGTGTCCAGACGTATTGTCAACGTGGCCGGCTTTTCTTTAGGAGCAGGTAATCTGGCTTTCATCGCCGGTCCCTGTGTCATGGAATCCAAAGCCATGACCTTGGAGGTGGCCTATGCCCTCAAGGAATACGCCGGCGGCTTACAGGTGCCTCTCATTTTCAAAGCCTCCTTTGATAAAGCCAATCGGACTGCTACCTCATCTTTTCGGGGTCCCGGCCTGAACCAGGGTTTGGAGATCTTGGCCCAGGTAAAAGAAGAAGTCGGCCTGCCGGTATTATCCGACGTTCACGAAGTGCCCCAGGTCCTTCCTGCCGCCCAGGTTTTAGATGTAATCCAGATTCCCGCCTTCCTCTGTCGGCAAACCGATTTGATCGAAGCGGCGGCCCGCACCGGTAAACCCCTAAACCTGAAAAAAGGGCAGTTTTTGGCCCCCTGGGACATGGCTCAGGCGGCCGCCAAAGCCACCGGGGCAGGTAACTCTTCCCTCTTGCTCACGGAGCGGGGCGTGCAGTTCGGCTATAATAACCTGGTGGTAGACTTCCGGAGTTTGCCCATCATGCGCCGCCTCGGCTTCCCGGTGGTCATGGATGTCACTCACAGTGTGCAACTGCCTGGCGGCCAGGGAAGCTGTTCCGGCGGGGACCGTCAATTTATCCCGTATTTGGCCCGAGCCGCCGTGGCCGTGGGTGTAGATGCCGTGTTTATGGAAGTTCATCCTAATCCCGATAAGGCTTTATGCGATGGCCCTAACAGCCTGCCTCTAACTGAGGTGCCTCGATTATGGCAGGACCTGCTGGAACTCAACTCCCTCTGCCAGCGCCAGTTGGCTAAGTGATTTTAATAATCTTTTACTCAGAACCCAGAACTCATGGCAACGACTATAACTAAAGATATTTTTCAGCGAGCCCAACAGATTCGACTGCTGGTCTTAGATGTTGATGGCGTTTTAACGGATGGGAGTATCATGTATACCGACACCGGCCAGGAGATCAAATGTTTTCATGTCCGGGATGGTCATGGCATCCGCATGGTGCAGCAGGCGGGTATCGACGTGGCTCTCATCACCGGACGGCAATCCGCGGCGGTGGCCCATCGAGCCGAAAATTTGCGTCTGGTTCATGTCTATCAAGGCGTTCGAGATAAGCTGGCCGTATTACAATCCTTGCAAACCACCCTGGGCGTCTCTGCCCTGGAAACTGCAGTTGTGGGTGATGATTTGGTGGATTTAGCCATGATGCAGCAAGCAGGGTTGGCCGTCGCCGTCGCCGATGCCCCCCCCGAGGTAAAACAAAGGGCCCATTGGGTGACCTCGGTTGTCGGTGGCCGAGGCGCAGTCCGGGAACTCTGCGAGCTAGTGCTCAAAGCCAAAGGTGTGTGGGAAGATCTGCTGCGTCATTATCTTGCCGAATGAAGCAGGTTCTCGTCGGCAAGACCGTCCCTTAGCTATTGTTGCTGTTAAGAAAGACTTGTATACCAAATACCAGAAGTGACCATTTTTGAAAAATACCACAACGTATGAAAACTTGTCTGAGAACAGTGAGCAGAGCAGATGTAGGGTGGGCACTGCCCACCATATTGAAGATGTTAAGTCCTCTGCAATGCCCATCCTACATTTTTTTCATACTTCGTCGTGTTTATTAAACCTGATCACTTTTGGCAAAGACTAAATTTGCACGATATGTTGATCGGGTCCCAAAAAATACTCTAGGTTGCTGGCCTTCTTGGGGCTAGTTCTCTGCCTGCATCTGCCCCTCAGGGCCGTAGAACCGCCAGTGCCGCCACCCATTACCATTGCCCCGGAAAAACAGGGGGAAATGCAAGAAATTAGACTTACCGAAATTCAGGGTGGGGAAAAACAATGGGTTTTGACGGCTGCTAACGCTGATTACCTTAAAGATAAGGACAAAATTTATATCAACCAAGTTTGGGTAGAGGTCTTCGGAAAAGATCATGAGAATGTCATCATCACCGGTGACGCAGGATTTATCGGTATCAAATCTCGTGATTTGACTTTGGAGGGCAACGTCCATGCCAAATCCGCCGGGTATGAATTTACCAGCGACTATAGTGCATTATGAACCCAAAACCCGTGTCCTCTCGGCGCCTGGACCGGTCAAGGTCCAAGGCCCCCGTTTATACGTGGAAGGCAAGGGGATGACTGTCGATCTGCGGCACGAATAAACTCGACGTGGCCCAGCATACAGTCACCAAGTTGCAAATTTCAGGTAAATTATGGAATTTCTAACCTTGAGAACCAAAGAATTCCTGCTGCTGTGTCTCGTGGGAGCCCTGAGCCTGTCCTGGTCTTCACCGTGTTACTCCCAAACCGGGTCGAAATCTGCCGGGAAAGAGGAATTACCCCTCAATATTACCGCCGAACGGTTGGAAGTGGATCAGAACCAGCAGGTGATTTCCTTTATTAATAAGGTAGTAGCTCGTCAGAAAGATATGATTCTTTACGCTGACATCTTAAAAATCTTCTATCAGGCCAAAACGGAACCCGCCCCTGGTAAGGAGAAAATTGGCACCAAGAGTTGTCCACCCGGACAGGAATCACCACCGGGTCCGGAATCAGCCGGCGAGCCAAAGACTTCTAAACCTAAAGATGGTCAAAAGGGAGCCGAAACCTCACCCTTGGGGGCCGCGGGCATAGAAAAAATTACCCGCATTGAAGCCCAGGGTAAGGTTCGAATGGTTCAAGGCGATCGCGTTGCCACCGGGGATAAGGCAATTTATTACACCCAGGACGATAAGATTGTGCTCATGGGAAACCCCCAGCTTTGGAGAGGGGAAAACAGTTTGAAGGGGCACGAGATCGTCGTCTACCTCAAGGAAAATCGCGCCATAGTGGAGGGTGATCCCAAAAAACGAGTGGAAGCCGTCATCTATCCGTCCCAAAAAGTTCAGCTCCCCGGTAAACCACCGGCCAATTCACCCTAACGAGACTGCCTGCCAAAAGTTATTTCCCCTATTTTCAGGGTGAGGGGTGAATCAAACAATACTTTTGGCTTCGACTATAAATGGTGCCATCAGGTTCAGCAATGAGTCTATTAAGAACAGAAGACCTCAAAAAAACGTACCATGGCAAACAAGTTGTCAATGGCGTCTCTTTGGAGGTCCGCAGCGGCGAGATCGTCGGACTTTTAGGGCCTAATGGAGCAGGCAAGACCACCACTTTTTATATGATCGTCGGCATTATTAAGCCCAATGCCGGGGCCGTTTTTATCGATGACCAGGATATCTCGAAACTCCCCATACATCGGCGAGCCCGTCTCGGCATTCAATACCTGCCCCAGGAACCCTCGGTGTTCCGGAAACTTACCGTAGCCGAAAACATTCTGGCTATTTTACAGACACTTAACCTTGACAAGGCTGCCCGTCAAGTTAAACTTGTAGAATTATTAAAAGAATTAAAAATATCGCACCTGGCGGATAATAAAGCCTTTTCACTCTCTGGCGGAGAAAGACGTCGCGTCGAAATTACCCGAGCCCTGGTAACCGCTCCCCGATTCATCTTACTAGATGAGCCCTTCGCTGGCATAGATCCCCTGGCAGTCAATGATATCCAGATGATCATTCAGAACTTAAAGGAAAAAAATTTGGGCATCCTCATATCGGATCATAATGTCCGGGAAACCCTGGGAGTCTGCGACCGTGCCTATATCCTCAATGAGGGTCTTATTTTGGAAGAAGGTACCCCGGAAAGAATCGTGAGCAGCGAATTAGCCAAAAAAATTTACTTGGGAGAATCATTTCAGTTATAATAAACATTAATGATAGCAATTCCTTTTCCAAAGAGTAAGCACTAAGATTATGGCACTGGAGATCAAGCAAAGCCTAAAACTCACCCAGCAGCTGATCATGACCCCTCAGTTGCAGCAAGCTATTAAACTGTTGCAACTCTCCCGATTAGAGCTTTTAACCGCAATTAATCAGGAACTTGAGACGAATCCGATCCTGGAAGAAACCTTGACTGATGAGGAGCAGGAACCCGAAGCTTGGGACGGGGCACCCGAAGAGCTTGTTAACGAGATACCTGTGGAGCCAAGTTCGCCCACAGAATTGACGGTGGAATCCCGGGTGGGGGAAGATTTTGACTGGGAAGCGTACCTGGAAGACAAAGGTTCGCCTTCCATCCGTCAGGAAAGGGAAGATCGGGATAGCCCTGCCATTGAAAATCTATCCTCTCTGGGCCCCTCCCTGAAATCACATCTGCTCTGGCAGCTTCAAATGGCGCCACTGACTGATGCAGAAAAATTTATTGGTGTGGTGATTATCGGCAATATTGATGAAGATGGGTATCTGCAAACCTCTCTCGAGGAGATAGCTAAAGAATTTCAGATTCCTGATTCCGAAGTTGAACAAACTCTCAAAAAAATCCAGGAGTTCGAACCAGTGGGGGTCGGTGCCCGGAACTTGCAGGAATGTCTCCTGATTCAAGTCGAAGTCAAACGCCTGGACAACCCCCTTGTGCGCCCAATTATCGAGCATCATTTAAAAAATTTAGAAAATAGAAATTATGCCGTTATTGCCAAAGACTTAAAAACAAATCTAGAAGAAGTAGTTCAGGCAGTTGAAATCATCGCCCACTTAGAGCCTAAACCAGGACGTAGTTTTGATTCCTTGGAGACCCGTTATGTCAATCCCGATATTTATGTGTATAAAATGGGAGATGATTATGAAGTGTCGTTGAACGAAGACGGACTGCCGAAATTACGGATCAACTCATACTATCGTGACGCCCTGAGCGGCAACTCAGAGGTCACTGAAGACACGAAAAATTATATCCAAAATCGGCTGAAGTCAGCCATTTGGTTTATTAAAAGCATTCACCAGAGACAAAAAACCATCTATCGCGTTTCTAAAAGTATTGTCAACTTTCAAAAAGAATTTTTTGACCATGGCATCGCTCAACTCAAGCCTTTGACTTTGCGACAGGTCGCTGAAGACGTTCAAATGCACGAATCTACCGTTAGCCGGGTCACCACCAATAAATACATGTATACCCCCCAGGGCGTCTTTGAATTGAAATTCTTCTTTAATAGCGGTATATCCCGAATCCATGGAGAGCAAGTAGCGTCTGAAAGCGTCAAAGATACCATCAAGCAGCTAGTTCTTTCTGAAGATGCCCAAAATCCATATAGTGATCAGGATATTGTCAACTTATTAAAAAAGGCCAATATTGTCATTGCTCGCCGAACTGTAGCTAAATATAGGGAAATGTTAGGCTTACTGTCTTCGAGTAAGCGCAAGCGGGTTATCACCCCTAAAAAGAAATTGGCAGTCTAGTGAATTTCTGAAATATTGTAATTCTTGCTTTCATAACCTTAGGTTATGCCACTAATTATGTGATATTGGAGACTGAAGTATGCAAATTTCTGTAACCTTTCGCCACGTGGAGTCATCCGAAGCGCTCAAAGATTACGCCATCAGAAAATTGTCTAAGATGGATAAGTATATAGATAGTCCTATGGAAGCCAACGTTGTCTTAGGCATTGAAAAATTTCGTCATCAGGCTGATATAACTGTTACTGGAGATGGCTTAAAAATCAAGGGCAGAGAAGAGACCGGCGATATGTATTCAGCCATTGACTTAGCTATGGAAAAAATTGAAAAACAATTAAAGCGCTTTCGGGAGAGACCTCGAAACATTAAAGCTGCCCGTAACCTGAAATCATTGGGAGCGCGGCTCAATGTCATCGCGGGCACATCGACTGAAGAGACGGAATCCCCGCATATTATCCGCAGTCGGTCGATGGAAGCAAAACCCATGGATATAGAGGAAGCGGTGATGCAATTAAAAAGCTGCAATGATGAGATTTTGGTTTTTACCAATTCCCAGAGTACGGCCTTGAATATTCTCTATCGACGCCGAGATGGTAATTTTGGTCTCATTGAACCCGAACATGGTTAAAGCGAGTATCCCTCAATGAAAATTGTTGATCTATTGAATTCCAACCGCATTTTGCCGTCCTTGACAGCCACCACCAAAAAAGGGGTCTTGGAGGAATTGGCTGATGCCCTCGTTAAGGAATTCGATAATCTTGACCGGCATAAGGTACTAGAAGTCCTCTTGGAGCGGGAGAGTTTAGGAAGCACCGGCATCGGTGATAATATCGCTATCCCGCACGGGAAATTATCCAATCTTGATAAATTAGTACTCTGTTTTGGCCGCAGTTTGCCAGGGGTTAATTTCGACTCCATGGATGGCAAACCGACCCATCTCTTTTTTCTTCTTATGGCCCCCGAAAATTCCATAGGACTTCATCTTAAGGCCTTGGCAAAGATTTCACGGTTATTAAAGGATTCTTCCTTTCGCCGTAACTTAATGGAAGCTGTTGATGCAACCACAATCTTACAATTGTTGACTGCAGAGGATTCCGATCCTTAATCTAGGTGCAGACAACGGCAGGTTTTTAACTGGAGGGCAGTTGCTTAACCGCCCTCAATTATCAATTTGTTTATTGCCCTCCATCCTATAAAGCTAACATGCAAAACTTTCCTGACAACCCGGAGACCTTCCCGGTATTAATAATCACCGGCCTATCAGGCTCCGGGAAAAGCACAGCCTTAAGAGCACTTGAGGATATTGGCTATTTTTGTATCGATAATCTTCCCATTCACCTCGTGCCCAAATTTTTGCAACTAAGGGCCCAAATTACTCAGGAAGATATGAAAGTTGCCTTTGGGATGGATGTCCGCACTCGGGGTTTTGTCAAAAATTATTTGCGATTTTTCCCTCGCCTGCGCAAAATGGGATATCAATTACATATCCTTTTTCTGGAAGCAAGCGACGAAATCTTAATCAGACGATTCAGCCAAACCCGCCGGCAGCATCCTTTAGCGGAAAATGAATCAATTGTCCAAGCTATCCAACAAGAAAGAAAACAATTAGATTCTTTGCGCCATCATGCCACTCGCATTATTGATACTTCCAATATGACCGTTCACAATTTACGCCTTCTCATAATGGAAGAGTACAGCCAATTCCCCCTGAGCCGTCGCCTAAATCTGCATATAATTTCTTTCGGTTTTAAATACGGTCTTCCTCCTGATGCAGATATCGTCATGGATGTCCGTTTTTTACCTAATCCTTATTTCATCAAAGATTTAAAAGAATTAACTGGCTTAGAATTAGCGGTACAGGCTTTTGTCTTAGGTCGAGAAGAAACCAAGGAGTTTTTAAGCCGTTTTTTCCCTCTCCTGGATTATCTTATTCCAAATTATCAGAAGGAGGGAAAAACCCACCTGACGGTCGCCATCGGCTGTTCAGGCGGCCATCATCGCTCCGTGGTAATCGCCAACAACCTTTTGGAACACTTAAAGGTCTTTGAGCTCCCACTCACTATTGACCACCGGGATATTTTACGCGAATAGGAGTTGTTAAATATGGTTGGAATACTGATTGTTACTCATCGGCAATTGGCCGAAGCCTTGGTATCAGCCTCGGACCTTATTTTAGGTCGTTTGGAGAAGGTTGTCGCGGTCTCCTTAGACCCGAGTGCCTTGCCTGATGATGCCCGCCACCAAATTTCCGAAGGCCTGGCAAAATTAAATGGCACCGATGGCGTCCTGATCTTGACAGATATGTTCGGCGGTACGCCGTCTAATTTAAGCCTTTCTTTTCTCAAAGAGGGACAGGTGGAAGTTATTAGTGGGGTAAATCTACCTATGTTGATCAAAGTTAACCATTTGCGTCAAGGGAACTATGCCAATCTGCGGGAAATGGCCTTAACTCTGCAACAATCCGGTCAGCAGGGTATTACTGTTGCCAGTGAACTTCTCCATAAAAAATAATCCAGCACCTGCAGACGTTGAATTCTCATTTGCTGTCGCCGCTGATATCGATGCTCTCCTCGTTATAGAAAACCAATCTTTCCGGTCCCCATGGCCACGTCAGCATTTTCAAAGTGAAATAGATCAGCCCTATTCCTGTATCTTACTCGCCCACCGGCAGGCTCCATCGTCCAGAAATATTGTCGGATATTTAGTTTTTTGGCTAATTATCGATGAGATGCATATTTTAAATTTAGCTGTGAGCCCTGATTATCGCCGACAAGGTATTGGTCGTAGTTTAATTCTCGAAGCTTTCGGACTGGCACGAGCGAAACACTGCCAAACTGCCTGGCTTGAGGTCAGGCCCTCTAATAACGCAGCCCTCTTTCTCTACCAATCTTTGGGATTTAAGCCTGTCATGACCAGAAAACGATATTATAGCGACACCGGAGAGGATGCTTTAATTTTATCCCGCTCCCTGTAATAATTTTTCCTATAAAAAAAGGGGGCCCAAATGGCCCCCTTTGTTATGTTCCCTTGGCTAAACTAATTAGCTGGGAAAGATCTTGACCGAACTCATGGCCAAATTATAAATAATGCCGGGGAAAATACCAATCAACAATACCGCCAGAGCACTAAGAATCAAGGTTGCATTCACGGAAGAGGTTAATTCCACCGGACCTAAATCAGCTTCGGCCGGTTTCATATACATAATTACGGTAATTCTTAGATAGTAATATACCGAAATGAGGCTGTTAAGCATACCAATAAGGACCAGCCAGATATAACCGGCTTCCACCGCTGCCGAGAAAATATAGAATTTGCCAATAAACCCAGCTGTTGGCGGCATGCCCACCAGACCAAACATAAAAACAGTCATGACTGCAGCCAATCCGGGATATTGAAATCCCAAACCGCTGTAGTCATATATATTCAAATAATTATCCTTCTTCCGGGCTACCAGGATAACAACGCCAAAGGCGCCCAAGTTCATCAAGGTATAAGCCAGAAGATAATATAAGATACCGATGGCTCCCAATTTATTCCCAGCTATCATGCCAACCAGAATATATCCCGCATGCGCAATGGAAGAATAGGCCAGCATTCTTTTGATATTGGTTTGAGCCAAAGCGGTTAAGTTTCCGATGGTCATAGTGGCAACCGCCACCACCCATAGCAGCATATCCCAATCAACCTTAACGGAGGGAAATACTTCCACAAAAATTCTCAGGAAAGCAGCAAAGGCTGCAGCCTTGGTTCCCACGGACATGAAGGCGGTTATCGAAGTGGGTGCACCCTCATACACATCGGGAGTCCACATATGAAAAGGAGCTAATGAGACTTTAAAGCCAAAACCAACAATGAGGAGCCCTAATCCCATATAGGTCAAACTATTCATACCGCTAGCTTTAATAACTTTAGCTAAGTCCGCGAGATAAAAAGTCCCTGTCCCTCCATAAAGCATGGCAATGCCGAATAGAAGAAAGGCTGACGAGAAGCCACCCAGAAGAAGATATTTTAATGCAGCTTCGTTGGATTTGACGTCTTCACGGAACATCCCTGCCAGTATATAGATCGGAATGGATAAAATTTCCACCCCCAGGAAGATCGTTACCATGTTGCCGCCTGCAGCCATGAGCATCATACCCACAGCCGCAAAAAGCATCAAGGCATAATATTCCCCATAATTTTTCTTGTAATCTTCTAAGTATTTCACTGACAGGATAACGCTGATACCCGTGCCGATTAAAAATATCATATAAAAAAAGAAGGAAAAATTGTCCACATATATCATTCTGCTAAAATCAGTAGTATTTCTATTCCACAACAGAATGGTTTGGATAATGCCAATAATGATGGCTACTAGTGATATTTGGTGAAAGTAGCCTTTTTTAGCCCCATGAATTGAGAAGGCTTCCAGCACGAGGAGCAAAAGCCCCGCCACGCTTAAAGTGATCAGCGGACCGATGCTGGTCAGACAGATCGTGGGAATTTCAATGCTCATCTCTGTTCCCCCTTAAAAATCACATCAGCCGCAGCCACTTTGGTGGCTTTGGATTTTTCCATCATAGCAACAAAATTTTCAGTCGAAGCCTTGGTTTTTTCCAGGAAGGTATTGGGATACACTCCAATCCAAATAATAAACAGTATGACCGGTAACAGAACGACTATTTCTCTCGTTGATAAGTCTTTAAGTTTTTGGTTCTTTTCATTGGTCACTTGACCAAACATGACCCGCTGGAACATCCACAGCATATAAGCCGCGGCAAAAATTACCCCACTTGCCGCAATGATGGCATATACTTTGTTGGCCTTAAATGCCCCCAATAATATTAAAAATTCCCCGACGAACCCGTTTAAACCGGGCAATCCTATGGATGACAAAGTGACTATCATGAACAATACGGCAAATACCGGCATAACCTTGGAAAGCCCGCCAAAATCGGCGATCATCCTGGTGTGCCGCCTCTCATAAACCATGCCAACAATCAAAAACAATGCCCCGGTTGAAAGGCCATGGTTGATCATCTGGATAATTCCGCCCTGGACCCCGGCCATGGTATAGCTGAAAAGCCCCAACATGACGAAGCCTAAATGGCTGACCGAGGAAAAAGCGACAAGACGTTTCAAATCCACTTGGACCAATGAAACCAAGGCGCCATAAACGATGCCGATAACCGCCAGAATGCTGAACAGCGGCACGAAGTACCAGGCAGCTTCGGGAAACATGGGCATGTTAAAGCGCAGGAAGCCGTATGTCCCCATTTTCAATAGAACTGCCGCCAGAATGACGCTACCCACAGTCGGTGCTTCGGTATGAGCATCCGGCAACCAGGTGTGCACCGGAAACATGGGAACTTTTATGGCAAAAGCCAGGCCAAAGGCCAAAAACATCCAAAACTGCATTTCAAAGGGTATCTGCAACCCATACATTTTTAACAGATCAAAGGTATAGACGCCGGTAACTTTATAATTGTAAAAATAAAGCACCAAGATGGCCACTAACATCAGTAAGCTGCCCACCATGGTAAAGATAAAGAACTTTACGGCCGCATATATCCTTCTCGCCGGATTACCCCAGACACCGATTAACAGATACATGGGGATCAGCATTATTTCCCAGAAGACATAAAATAGGAATAGATCCAGGGAAACAAAAACCCCAATCATGCCCGTTTCCAGGAAGAGCAAGCAGATCATAAATTCTTTGACTTTATCCTGGATATCTTCCCAGCAGGCCAAGATACATATTGGAGTTATAAAGGTTGTTAATAATACGAGTAATAAAGAGATGCCGTCCAAGCCGACGTAGTAACTGACACCATACGATGGAACCCAGCTATATTTTTCCACAAACTGCATGGCGGCTGTGTCGCCATTAAAGCCAAACCACAAAGGCAATGAGATAATAAAGTTTAACAATGCCACAGCCATGGCAGCGCCTTTAATTACCCATTGATTTTCACGGTTCAACATCATGATCAATGCTACCCCGACCATGGGAAGCAGGATCAATATAGATAAAATCGGAAAATTCATTGATTTACTCCTTATCCTACCTACTAACGGCCAAGATAGTATCCTGTGATAACCGCAACTCCGACTAAAATACCCAGGGCGTAATTTTGCACGTACCCTGTCTCCATTTTTCTGATGATTGCACTTATCCTTTCGACCAAGCTGGCAGTCCCGTTAACCACCCCATCGATAACCTTGGAATCGGCTTCTTTCCACAAAACCACCGACCCATTTTTGATCGGTTCTACTATTGTGGCATCGTATAATTCATCCACGTAGTATTTGTTGTAGATCAGATCGTAGAGACCAGGGACTTTTTTCGTGACCTTATCCGGTAATTCCGGTTGTTTGATATACATTTTATAGGCCAGGAAAATGCCGACGATAGCCACACCCATACTTACCAGCATCATCATAATTTCAAACGACATGGAATGATGCACCGCAGGTCCAGCTACATGAGCGATGGAGGGTGACAAGAACTCATGGAAAACATTCCACCCTTCCAGTATAGGGATGCCCACTAACCCCCCCACAGTGGATAGGATTGCTAAGACAATCAATGGAATGGTCATAACCGGAGGCGATTCATGGGGATGAACATGATGATCCCAGCGTTTTTCTCCATAGAACGTCATAAAGATAAGACGAAACATATAAAATGCGGTCATTAAGGCGGCCAGGGAGGCAACGGCCCAATATCCCACATGCCCGTCCGTCAAGGCTTTAAATAAAATCTCGTCTTTACTGAAGAATCCAGCAAAGGGAAAGATACCGGCAATGGCCAGAGTTCCCGTTAACATCACCGCGAAGGTAATGGGCATTTTGCTTTTGAGATTACCCATTTTCCGCATGTCTTGCTCACCATGCATCCCGTGGATAACGCTACCAGAGCCAAGAAAGAGCAGGGCCTTGAAAAAGGCATGGGTCATCAAATGAAAGATTCCGGCGATAAAAGCACCAACACCGCAGGCTACAAACATAAATCCCAATTGGCTGACCGTAGAGTAGGCCAAAACACGTTTGATATCGTTTTGAGCCAAACCGATGGAAGCAGACAAAAATGCTGTTGCCAAACCTGTAACAGCAACCACGGTCATGGAAACAGGCGCCAAGACATAGAGTGCGCTGCACCGGGCCACCATATAAACACCGGCAGTAACCATGGTGGCGGCATGGATTAAGGCGCTGACGGGTGTAGGACCTTCCATGGCATCCGGCAACCAGGTAAAGAGCGGAATCTGGGCTGACTTACCGGTAGCTCCGACAAATAAGCACAGGGTTATCATGGTAATTATAGTGCTGCCCACCGGATAACTACTTGCCTGGGCAAAAACATCGCGAAAATTAATGGTCCCAAAGGTATAGAAAATCAAAAAAATGCCGATTAAAAATCCGAAATCGCCGATCCGGTTGACCACGAAGGCCTTTTTGCCGGCGTCGCTGGCTGATTTCTTTTCATAAAAATAGCCGATGAGCAGATATGAACACAGCCCCACACCTTCCCAACCCACAAACATCAACAGGAAATTGTTGGCCATGACCAATATCAGCATGTTGACGACAAATAAATTTAAATAGCAAAAAAACCGGGCATACCCGGGATCATCATGCATGTAGCCCACCGAATAGATATGGATGAGAAACCCTACCCCGGAGACCACCAACAGCATAATGAGAGATAAGGGATCAACCAGAAAAGCCGTTTGAGCATTGAAATTTCCGGATGTGATCCAATTGAAAAGAAATACCTCTACCGGTTTGGCATTGGCCGGCAAGTTAACGTATTCCCAAAAAGCTCCCAAAACCAGCGCAAAGGATAACCCTACAGAAGCAGGACCCACAATGCTGACAGTATGTTTGGAAATCCTTTTGCCAAAGAGGCCGTTAATCAAAAAACCTATTAACGGAAAAACAGGCACCAACCATATGTATTTAATCATGGCCTGCTCCTTACCACTTCATGATATTAAGTTCATCAACATACACGGTGCCTTTATTGCGATAGATGACATAAATGAGCGCCAATCCCACCGCAACTTCAGCCGCCGCCACCACCATGACAAAAAAGACCAACATCTGCCCATCTATAGACTTGTAATAATCCGAAAAGGCTACTAGAGCAAGATTTACGGCATTTAGCATCATTTCAATACACATAAAAATGATAATTGCATTCCGTCTTATTAACACCCCAACCACCCCGATGGCAAAAAGGGCGCAACTAAGAGCCAGGTAATATGTAATCGGCATTACCATATGTCTATCTCCTGAAATAGCTCGGCTTTAATCCAATTTTGTTTTTGCCAGAACTACAGCTCCCACCACTGCAACCAACAATAAGATAGAAACAGCTTCAAATGGGAGCAAGTATTCAGTAAACAATGACTTGGCCACCATTTCCGTGGTACCGAAATCCGCAACCATCGGCCTTCCAGGCGGCAAAGAAATTTTAAAAATATTGTAAACCACCAAAGCCGCAATGCCTGTGGCTAGTGAAGAGCCGAAAATTTTCTGTCCGAGGTGTAGTTGGGCCCCACCTTCTTCAGGTTGCCGTAAGTTAAGCAACATGATGACGAACAGGAACAGAACCATGATGGCTCCGGCATAGACAATTATCTGGATAGCGGCGATAAATTGTGCGTTTGCCAGAAGATAGATGCCGGCCAGAGCAAAGAAATTTAATACCAGGAAAAGCGCACTCCGCACCGGATTTACCTGGATTACCACCATGATCCCGGAGATCAAAGCAGTTGCGGCTAATAGGAAAAATATTATTTGCATCCTTTAATCTCCCTGGCCTGATTTAACCTTTGGTCTTTAACATTTCGATATTGTAAATGAGCAGTTTTTTATCATACTGCGCCAATTCATACTCTTTGTTAAGGGCTATAGCCGCTTTGGGGCAGGCTTCCTGGCAGAAGCCGCAGAAGATACATCTGGTAAGATCTATCTCAAATTCAGTGGGATATTTCTCCCCATAACTACCCTCGGTCGGCACTATCAGAGTGATAGCCTGGGATGGGCACACCGTTTTGCAAAGGGTACAGGCGACACATTTAACCTTGCCGTTATCATGGAGTTGCAATTCCGGCCGCCCCCGAAATCTGGCGCTGACTGGTCGTCTTTGTTCAGGGTATTGGATAGTTACCGGCTTGGAAAACATTGCCTTAAGCGTGACCCCTAACCCTTTAATAAGTGGAATTATCATTTTGTTACCTCTATAAATAGAGCATAAATATGCCGGTGAGAAGTATGTTGACCAATGATAGCGGCAACAATACTTTCCAGCCAAAATACATCAATTGATCAAATCTAAAACGGGGAAAGGTGCCTCTAACCCAGATGAAGAAAAAGATTAAACCAAAGGTTTTCAGTAAGAACCATACCACCGGGGGCAGAAATGGTCCTTGCCAACCACCCAGAAAGAGAGTTGTCGTCAAAGCGCTGGCAATAACTACATGGCCGTATTCACCCATCATTAACAGGCCCCATTTCATGGAGCTGTATTCTGTCTGATATCCGGCCACCAATTCATTTTCACACTCGATCAGATCAAACGGCGTCCGGGAGCATTCCGCAAAAGCCGCGGTGAGGAAGAGGATAAAACCCAGCGGTTGATAAACAATGAACCACATATGTTTTTGGGCTTCCACAATCTGCACCAGGCTCAGGGTGCCAGCCAGCATCAGAACCCCAATAATGGATAATCCCAACGCCAATTCGTAGCTGATCATTTGGGCCGACAAGCGCAAGGCGCCAAGCAGGGAGTATTTATTATTCGATGACCACCCGCCGATGACGGCTCCGTAAACAGCCATCCCCGCTACTGCAAAGACATATAAGAGCCCGATGTTAACATCAGCTATGACCCCTCGATTCAAGCTGGCCACTGTCAGATCCAGGGTCTGCCCATAGATTGTAACGGAATCCGGCAAAACTCTATCTGCAAACGGGATTACCGCCAGCGGTAGAAAAGCCGTTAAGCCGACTATCATAGGCGCTAATATGAAGAGGGCTCTGCTAGCTCCCGGAGGAGTAAAATCCTCTTTGAAGATCAACTTAATGGCGTCTGCCAGGGGTTGAAACAATCCCCAGGGACCCACCCGGTTGGGACCGTAACGGAATTGGATAAATCCCAAAACCTTCCGTTCCATCAGCACTGTGTAGGCTATGGTAGTGAGGAACACCACAAACACAACCAGTATCTTCACTACCATGACCCCAATTAATAACGGCAGGTTCATAGCTTTAACCCTTTTGAATGTTTACGCGACAGAGGTTAGAATTTATAGTTAAAGAATTGGCCATGGGGTCAGCAAAATGATCCGCCAGGAACACTACCCCTGGAGGCATCATATCGCTAAGTGTCGCCTTGACCGTTATACTGCCCTGGGGAGAGCTAATGGTTACCTGATCACCATCAGCGATCTCCAGGCCCGCAGCATCTTCTGGATTTATCCGCATTGCCTGGCTTCCCAGGACTGTCATAGGACCTTCCGCCCAAGTGGTATAGCTACCAGAATGCCCCATGGTTTTGCCGACAATAAGGGTATATGAGCCTTCCCCCGCAATATCAACCTCGGTGCTGAAAGGAACAAATTTTCCCTTTACTTCGGCGGCAATAGTGGGACAGGGCCAGCGATAGCCATTTTTGATCCCGGCATAAAGCGGCATATGGCTGGACATTTCCTTGAAAATATCCTCGGCGTTGTAGTAATCCATGGGGTGGTCCAATTTGCGGCTTAAAGCGGAAATAATCTGCCAGCCAGGTTTGGCCCCATTGGCGCTTACGGCCGCCTTGAGCTGTCCCAGTTTTCCATCAGTATTGGTATAGGTGCCGTTTACTTCAGCATGAATGTTCACCGGCAGGATCACGTCGGCTAATTTCGCCACCTCAGTCATAAAGGCGCCTTGCACGACGATAAATTTAGCTTTTTGGAGAATGCTGAGAATTCTTTTGCTATTGGGCACCTGCCGCACCAGATCACCACCCATGATATAAAAAGCCTGGGGAGCGTTGACGGCATTGTTCTCCAACCTGGTCAAAGCTTCATCCAAGGTTAATCCTGGAATAGTCGGAATGGATTTATTCCAGGCCTGGCTGAAACTTGATTCAGGATCCAGTTTTTGATAACCGGGCAACATATCAGGGAGCACGCCTACATCGCAAACCCCGTGAGTGTTGTTCTTTTCGGCAATGGGATACAGGCCGCTGCCAGGATTGCACGGTTGCCCGATGAGGAGAAAGAGATCGGCCACCGCCATGGCATTTTCTTTACCCTGGGCTTGAGCCAAGAGGTCATTGCCGAATATTATGGCCGGCGCCTGGGCATGAGCTAAGAGTTTGGCCGCCTCCCGAATATCTCCTACTAAGACGCCGCTTAATTCCTTGACATCTTTGAGAGGCAGTTTTTGGAGACTTTCTTTGAATTCCTCAAAGCCTTCCGCCTCGAGATGGGGAGTATGACCTGACTTTTCATCTAAAATGGCTTCCATCAAGCCATTGATTAAGGCTCTTTCCGTCCCTGGATAATAACGCAGTTTGGAATGAGCATAGCGATCGTATTTGGTTTTCCGGGGATTGGCAACGATCAATTGGAAATTATTATTTTCCAAGGCTTCCATGAGTTGCCAGCCATACGGGGGCATTTCCGGAGTAACATCAGCCCCGATGACCAATACCACATCAGCGTTTTTCAACTTGGCGGAGTCACCCAGGACAAAGGGGAATCCTTTACCCTTAGCATCTTCCCCCAAGGTTAGAGTACTATGAAATGGTTTGGCGATCTTTAGAGGCTCCCGATTAACTCCATCGATTTCTGGTTGCCCGAAAACCTCGGCGATTCCTTCCAAAGCCCTCAGGTAGTTATATCTTGCCGGGTTATCTATCTGATTCGTCCCTAAAACCACCCGGAAGAATTTCTGAAAAAGATAGTTAGATTCATTGGTGGCCCGGGGGGACCCTACGCCATAAATTGACCCAGGACCACTTTTAGCCATAACCTGCATGAGACCTTGAGCTGCAAAATCCAGGGCCTCATCCCAGCTTGCCTCGATAAACTGGCCACCTTTTTTGATCAGGGGTGTTTTGACCCGACCGGGAGAATCCAGCACGCCGAATCCAAACCGGCCTCGCATACACAACAGCGGATTTTCCTCAGACCGGCGAACCCGCAAGACCTTGCCGTCTTTGACGTGCACGTCGTAGTCGCAACCGCCACCACAAAACTGGCAGATAGTGTGGGTCTCGGTCATTTCCCAGGCACGGGCGCCATATTTGAACAATTTGTTGATCAGCGCTCCCACCGGGCAGACCTCGATACAGGTGCCACAAAATTCACAATTTAAAGGCTGTTGTCCACTACCCAAGTCTGTGAAATAGGCTCGGTTCTCAAAATTGATGGCGCTGGCACCAACTTTTTCTTTGCAGACATGCACACATCGCCCGCAGGTGACGCAGCGGTTGTTATAGCGCTCAATCAGCATAGAGTCAAAATCATTGTTGCTGGGTTTGCGCACCGCCTCATAATCAACTTCGGCTATACCCAGTTCATGCGTCAAATTCTGCAACTCGCATTCGCCGCCTTTGTCGCACCAGGGGCAATCCAGAGGATGGTTGACCAGCATGAACTTAACCAGTTCTCGACGGATATTTTGAATCCGCTCCGAATTGGTTGTGACCTCCATGCCTTCCGCCACCTTAGTAGTGCAAGCCGGCGATGGTCTGGGAGGCCCAGGCTTGACTTCTACCACACATATCCGGCACGAGCCGATGGCTTTGATAGCCGGATGGTAGCAGAGAAAGGGAATTCTGATCCCATTAGCCTGTGCAGCCTTGAGTATGGTTATTCCCTCTTCTACCTGTATTGCTTTGCCATCGATCGTCAGATTGACCATTGTAATGTCCTAATTGTTTGTCAGATTTCGTTCATCATGGCAGTGTCTACCGGTCCACGTCGGCCAACACGATGTCCATAGTCCCAATGAGAGCAATGAGATCGGACAGCAGGCGTCCCTTTGCTAATACTTTGGTGGGTGAGAGATTAATAAAAGAAGGACCTCTCACCTTCATCCGGAAGGGATGCGGACTCCCATCGCTAATAATAAAAAATCCCATTTCCCCTTTCGGGGCCTCGATAGCGTGATATACCTCTCCTTTAGGCGGGGTCAGCCCCTTTTCAATAAGAAGGAAGTGGTTAATCAAGGCTTCGATGTTGTTATAAACTTTATCTTTGGGCGGCAGGATAATGTTGGGGTCATGGACGTTCACCTCTCCTGCCGGCATTTTTTCCAGAGCCTGATGGCAGATCCGGTTGCTTTGCACCATCTCTTCCATCCGCACCAGGTAGCGGTCATAGGTGTCGCCATTCGAACCTAAGGGGATGTCGAAGTCAAAATCCTCATAGCTTGAATATGGGGTATCCCTGCGAATATCCCAATCAACCCCGGAGCCCCGTGACATTGGCCCGGACCAACCCCAAGCAATAGCCTCGTCCTTGGTCATCACACCAACGTCTCTGGTCCGGGCTATCCAGATACGGTTCTTGGTTAAAAGATTGTGATAGTCTTTCATCTTGGAAGGGAAGACCTTAACAAATTCCCAGGCCTTTTCAATGAACCCCTCCGGCAGATCTGCAGCCAAGCCCCCGATACGGAAATAGCAGGGAAACAGCCGCCCACCCCAGGCCATTTCAAACAGGTCCATGAGCTGCTCCCGTTCCCGGAACGCAAAAAAGAGCGGCGTCATGGCACCCAAATCATGGCCGTGAGTACCTAACCAAAAGAGGTGGCTGGAAATCCGGGTCAATTCCGCCATCAGTACCCGAATGTACTGGGCCCGTTTCGGAACTTCAACTCCCAGCAACTTTTCCACTGCCAACACAAATCCAAAATTGTTGGCTGTGCCGGCCAGATAATCCAACCTATCGGTAAGCGGCAAACATTGATGATAGGTCCGGTTCTCACACATCTTTTCAATTCCACGGTGCAAGTAACCGATATCGGGGTCGGCATTGACAATAACTTCCCCATCCAACTCCAACCAGACCCTGAGGACCCCGTGGGTGCTGGGGTGCTGCGGGCCCAGGTTCAGGAGCATGGTCTCGGTGCCAGATGCTAATTCGGCGCTATTCATCGTTTTTACTTCCTAATACCCTTCTTGGGGATAATCTTTCCTTAAGGGATGATAGCCTTCACACTCCGGCGGCGTCAGAATCCGTCGCAGATCAGGATGGCCGATGAACTTGATGCCCAATAAATCATAAGCCTCCCGCTCATGCCAATCCGCGGTAATCCATACCGGGACTACCGAGGGCAGGGCCGGGGTTTCGTCATGAGGGCAAAAGGCCTTGAGGGCCAGCCTATTTTTGTATAAATGCGAATACAGATGATACACCGCAGCAAACCGGGGAGAATCCGGCAGATAATCGACACCGGAAACGGATGATAAATACTTAAATGAGGTCTCCGGGTCATCTCGCAAAAACGTACAGATCTCCACTAGCACTGTCCGGTTTTACCGTAACCGTGGTATCTCCCCGAAATTCGTAGATATCGACGATAGCATCGGGGAATTGAGCCTGTAACTTCTCAGTGGCCGTGTTCATGCTTCCTCCCTGCCGGGACAATCTGGTCGCGATATTTTTGTGTCAGGAAAGGATCCTTCAAAATCTTTTCATGCAACTTCAGAATGCCGTATAACAATCCTTCCGGTCTTGGTGGGCAACCGGGAACATACACATCCACCGGTATATACTGATCGATACCCTGAACTACCGCATAGCTCCGAAATATTCCTCCCGAAGAGGCGCAGGCGCCCATGGCAATCACCCATTTGGGTTCGGTCATTTGCTCATAGATCCGGACAACCGCCGGCGCCATTTTCTTCGTTACGGTACCGGCCACAATCATTAAATCGGATTGGCGAGGGGAGGCCCGAAAGGCTTCCATCCCAAAACGAGCAATATCCCAGCGGTTGGCCGCAGTCACGATCATCTCGATGGCGCAGCAGGCCAGACCAAAGGTGGCCGGCCACAGGGAGTTTTTCCGGGCCCAGTCCACCAGCTTCTCTAAAGAGGTTGTGAGAACGTTATTCCCTAAGTGTTCTTCTATACCCATCCCGAATTCCTCTTACCCTTTGCCTGTCAACAGGTTTGATTTAACTCTCAATCCCGAGATAGTAGTAATAGTGAGCGATACTTGTGCAAATACTTTCAGGGGCACCCTATTCCCACTGCAAGGCGCCTTTGCCCCAGACATAAGCCAGACCTACAGCCAAAATGAGAATAAAAATGCCCATTTCAATTAAACCGAATAAGCCCAGGGACTTATAAATCACCGCCCAGGGATAAAGAAAAATTGCTTCAATGTCAAACACCAGAAAAAACATGGCAATGACAAAAAATTTAACCGAATAGCGGCTCCGGGCGTCACCGGTGGGAATCATGCCGCACTCGTAAGGCAGATCTTTTACCGGACTATGAGTTTTCTTGCCCACAGCTTCGGATAAACCCACCATTCCCACCGCGACACCGGTGGCTATGATCAGATAGACCAGAATTGGTAGATAATCTATGAGCATCGCCTGTTCCTTCCTCCAGCCTGCACGGCTTTTTATTTCTTTCGTTTAGCTGCGACTATATTCACTACCAGAAAACTCCCACCAAAGCCTACTTTTTGCAAATCGAGCAGGTTCCGTTAATATGGGCCAGATAATCGTCCCGGTAGCGTTCCATGGTGGTTTTGATAAAGAAGATGGGGCTCATAGCCAGGGCACAGTTGGCGCTGTCCAGCATCACCTGCCCCACCTTAAGCATACTTTCCATATCGGCTTCCGTACCCTTGCCGTCGGCGATCTTGCAGATCAGATCATAGAGAATGCGCGTGCCGCGGCGACAGGGTAAACAAAAACCGCATGATTCGTGCTGAAAAAAGTAAAGAATACATTTGACCACATCAACGATGCAGGTGTCTTCATCCATCACCAGCATGGTGCCGGAGCCGAGAGCCCCCTCAATGGCCCCCATGGCTTTATACTCCATGGGAGTGTCCAGCTGGGGTTCGGTAATGAACCCAAAGGAAGCCCCGCCGGTCTGACAAGACTTGAATTTTTTGCCGCCCCGGACGCCGCCGCCGTATTTGTCAATCAATTCCCGGACCGTCATTCCTAAATTGGCTTCGATAACCCCGGGTTTGTTGACGTGGCCCACCACCTGGAAGATTTTGGTGCCGGCAGCATCTTCGGTGCCTTTATTCTTATACCATTCGCCGCCTTTGGCGAGGATCACCGGGATACTGGAAAGGGTTTCCACGTTGTTGACAATGGTTGGTTTGCCCCAAACACCTACCTGGCCCGGGAACGGCGGCTTAACCCGGGGATTGCCCCGCTCACCTTCAATGGATTCGATCAAGGCAGTTTCTTCACCGCACACATAAGCTCCCCCACCGGACTGCACTTCGATGGTGAAACTAAAGTCGGTGCCGAAGATATTCTTGCCCAAATATCCTTTGGCGGTGGCCTGGTCGATGGCGTTTTGCAGACGCATCATGGAAAGATAATACTCACCCCGGACATAAATATAGCCGTGGGAGGCGCCCACCGCATAACCGGCAATGGCCATGCCTTCCAGCACCCGGTTGGGGTCCCCTTCCATAAGATACCGGTCTTTAATAGTACCCGGCTCACCTTCGTCAGCATTGCAGACAATATATTTCGGTGCTAGCGGACTTGGCTGGGTAAATGACCACTTTAACCCCGCCGGGAAGCCGGCGCCCCCGCGTCCCCGGATGTTCGCCGTCTTGACTTCATTGATCACATCCACCTGACTCATAGCGGTGACGGCCTTTTTCAGTGATTCATAGCCGCCTTTGGCCACGTATGCATCCACACTCATGGGGTCGATCTGATCTAAGTTGGCAAACAGCACCATCTCATCCGGATTCAACGGGTAAGCCAACGGCGGAATGGTAGTCCGGGCCAAAGTCCGGTAATCCACGGCCTTGCCGGCCCGATAGTTTTCCAGAACTTCCTTGACCTTTGCCGAGGTCAGGTTGCCGAATACCACCTCATTAATCTGCATAGCCGGCGATACTTCACAGGTCCCCAGACAGGCAGTTTGTTCCAGGGTGAATAACCCATCGGAGGTTGTCTGGCCCACCTGGATACCCAATTCCTCTTTAAGCGTCTCCAGGATATTCTCGGCGCCGTTCACATGACAAGGCGCCGACTCACACATCCGGATGATAAATTTGCCCCGGGGAGTAACGGCATACATGGAATAAAAAGTCATAACCCCATATAAATAACCGTACGGGATATCTAATTCTTTCGCCACCAACTGCAGGGCCTCAAGAGGGAGCCAGTTGCCGCAGATATTTTGCACGGCATGCAGTATGGGCAAGACCTTACCCTTAACCTTGTTGAGCTGTTGACATACTTCTTTAATGCTTTTAACCTGCTCCGAGGTTAACTCAGCGCTTACAGGCTTTTTGATTTCCGCCATGGTACCAGCCTCAATGTGTCATTAGGGAATAAAAGAAAAAATCCACAAAGCCAAAGCTTACTTTTTTGCTTTACCCATAATCCATCATGTTTTTATAATGTGTCACGCGTATTTGTCAAGCAGAATATGTGACAGAAGTCATTTTTTCAAAATCGTAATAAATATAAATGACTTCAGAATGTTAGCTTTTTATAGGTTTTTAGACCATGGTTCTGTCCACCTCTAGCCTATTGATATCGATATTCTTTTCCACCAAATCGTTTCTGGACCATCATAAAAAATTTTTTTCCTCAGGCCCCTGGTTTGGACCAGGTCAAAACCGTGCCGCCAAAAAGCCCGGGTTGAATGTGCTCTTGAGAAGGGCAGCATCCGGCAAAAAAATTCAGGCAGCAGGATTGGGCGGTATTGCCGGATGTGCCAGGACTATAACGCAAAATCGTTTGACTTTATTGACTTTTTAGCAAATGATAGATATATTGCCGACTATTGAATTCTAGTCTATAATTGCATGAGAATGTTGATCAGTAGCATGGAAATTCGAGGTTGAACCGCACGTTGGGGGAAGAATCTTTTTTATTACACCGGGATAGACCAGCATGGGCGGTAACCTGCCAGCCTCCGAAGATGATTCTTTGGGGGCTTATTTCGTTCCTCCCATCAGGCCGTTACAACTGGGAAGGTGGCGATACTATTTGGCTCTGGTAATCTTGCCGTCCGTCACGACATACCGGGGCAACCTTGAAATAATGGCCTCGAGGCCGTAGGAGCACAAGATGTTTCAAATCGAAGACCTTTGGGTAACCATTGAGGAGAAAGAGGTTTTAAAGGGCATCAACCTCCATGTCAAGAAGGGTGAAACTCACACTCTCTTCGGCAAAAATGGGTCCGGCAAGACCACGCTGTTGATGACCATCATGGGTTTTTCCCGTTATCAGGTGCGTCAGGGGCGCATCCGGTTCCTGGGCCAGGATATTACTGATCTACCAACTTTCGAACGGGCCCAGTTAGGTGTTGGGATCGCCTTCCAGCGGCCTCCCACCATTCGCGGGGTTAAGACCAAAGATATTCTGCGGGTCTGTGCCGGGGGTAAATTGTCCGTGGAGGCCCTGGCCTTTGAATATGGCTTCGAAAATTTCCTGGATCGGGAGATTAACCACGGGTTTTCCGGCGGTGAGATCAAGAAATCGGAATTATTGCAATTAGTGGCCCAGGACCCCAAGCTGGTGTTGTTGGATGAACCGGAATCAGGAGTTGATCTCGAAAGTCTGCAACTTGTCGGGCAGATCATCCGCCGTCTGCTGCAAAAAGATCAGCGCCGGGTAGACCGCACCAAGGCCGGTTTGATCATCACCCATACGGGTTATATCCTCAATTATCTCAATGCCGACATGGGCCATGTCCTGACTGACGGGCAGGTAGCCTGTCAGGGCCATCCCATGGACATTTTGGACCACGTGAAAAAATCTGGTTATGAGGAGTGCGTACGATGCCTCTGTCTTCAGAACTAAAACAGGCAGCCGAAAAAAGCCGGGACAAAAAGGCCGCCATCGGCCAGGACCTGGACTTGAAGCAGTTTCAACGCCAGGCCCAGGACTGGTCTTATGACGAGGAGTATAAAAGTTTTGATACCCCGGAGAAAGAACATCTTCTGCGGGCCGGCATCGAACTGACGGATGAGGACCACGCCGGGACCTTTTTCCAAGCCGACCGCTCCATTATGCATTGTAAAACCAGCCAGCCGGGGTTGGAAATTCTCCCCATCAAGGAAGCCCTCCAGAAATACGACGGTTTAAAAGAATATTACTGGAAATTGGTTGCAGTGGATGCCGATAAATATACTGCCGCGGCCGAACTGGAATTAGACAACGGCTATTTTATCCGGGCCCTGCCCGGCGCCCGCATCGCCCAGCCGGTGGAAGCCTGTTTATACATCCGCACGGAAGGGATGGCCCAGCATGTCCACAATATCGTGGTGTGCGAACCGGGTTCCCAAATGCATATTATCACCGGCTGTACCACCCATCCCGGGGTAAATTCCGGTTTACACCTGGGAATCTCGGAGTTTTTCATTAAAAAGGGAGCGCAGCTCACCTTTACCATGGTCCACAATTGGGCCGAAAATATCCATGTCCGGCCCCGTTCCGCCATTATAGTGGAGGAGGACGGGGTGTACCTGTCCAATTATATTGTCCTGAAGCCGGTGAAATCGGTGCAGATGTACCCCAGCGTCCGCCTGGTGGGCAAAGGCGCCGTGGCCCGGCTCAACTCCGTGGTGGTGGCGCATCCCGGCTCAGAATTGGATTTAGGGGGTAAAGTCGTCCTGGAAGCGCCAAATACCAAGGCAGAGGTCATCGCCCGGACGGTGACAACCGGCGGCACCGCCATTGCACGCGGCCATCTCATCGGCAAAGCCCCTGGGATTAAGGCCCATCTGGAATGCCGGGGTTTGATCCTGGCCAAAAAAGGCATCATGTATGCCGTTCCGGAACTCACCGGCGAGGTGGCCGGGGTGGAGATGTCCCACGAAGCCGCAGTGGGCCGTATCGCCCAGGAAGAGATCGAGTATCTGATGGCCCGGGGGCTGACCGAGGATGAAGCTGCCTCCACCATTGTCCGGGGATTTTTGAATGTGGAAATCGAAGGGTTGCCCCAGGCCTTAAAAGACGACATCGAACGCACCATCCAGGAAACGGAAAAAGGCCTGTAAAACGGTTTTCAGTTTTCAGTTTTCGTTTGATAAATTGGCGCTTTTAAAGGGTGTGAGACTGCATCAGGCGCCGGACCGCTTGAAATGGTTTAAACCTCTCGGTTATTTTAAGGAGATGGGGATGGTAACCAGTATCACCGCTCCCATCTCCTTACCTCCCCCAGGCGGCAGGGGATTTATCCCTTGCGGATTACCTGGGGCTATGCTATAAATTACTAAAATTCTCCGATAATTATGTCTAAACCTTTTCAGTTATAGATACTCATGCAACGAGGCAGATATCAACGCAAGCGGTTAGATGAGGATAAGTTGTACCTCATTAACGAGGTCTCCCGCCTGGTCAATCTCTCCCAAAAACGTATCCGGGAATACGAAAAAGAGGGATTTGTTAAACCGATTCGGGAGAACAGCACCAATAACCGCCTGTATTCCGAATTCGAAATCGCCCAGATCCAGCGGATTAATGCCTTGATCCATGACCGGGGGTTCACCCTGGCCTGCCTCAGAAATCTCTTGGTGTTAGCGCCGTGTTGGAATATTTTTGATTGCCAGGTCAAAGAACAGTGTTCAGCCTATCTGCTGCCGTGGCGCCCGTGTTATGAGGTGCGGGAATACCGTGAAACCAGCTGCAACGGGCCCTGTGAGCGTTGCGCCATCTGGCTCAACCGCGACGTCCCCAAGGAACAAATCCTGAAGCCATTTCCTACCTAAAAGTGAGACCGCCTTCAGCTCTCCCCGACAACAGCAAACCTTTGATCAAACCCAGCGGCGGGGTCGTGCCGCTTAGGGCAGTGGCAGTTGTGGGCTTCTCCAACTGTGGCAAAACTGAATTGATCTGTAAACTCCTCTCCCTGGCCCAGGCCCGGGGCTACCGGGTTGCCGCCCTCAAGCATAGCCACAAGACTCTCGAAGTCGACCAGCCCGGGAAAGATACCTGGCGTTTCCGGCAAGCCGGCGCCCGGGCCGTGGCCCTGACTGCCCCGGGCCTCCTGCAAGTGACGCACGTCGTGACAGGGGACCCGCCGGTGGCAGCCGCCTTGGCAGCGCTCCCCGGCAATCTGGACTTTGTCCTGGTGGAGGGGTATAAAAGGGGCCCCCTGCCTAAGATCGTTTTCGTGCCCTTGGGGACGCCCAGCGCTGATCTCCCGGTTTTTGAGAAAATCATCGCCTACATCAGTGATACGGCCTTACATACGGAGTTGCCGGTGTTTTCCCGGGATCAGGCGCCGGAGATCCTGGATTTTATTCTCCAATGGCTCAAAACCTGATTACCGGAGCTGTTTTGGTGGGGGGGCGCAGCCGCCGGTTGGGCCGGGACAAAGCCAGACTCCTCCTGGCCGGCCGACCGTTGGCCCACTGGGTTATGGACGCGGTCAGTCCCCTGGTAGACGAGTACTGGCTGATCAGCAATCAGCCCCTGGAGCACCTTAGCCTGGGGTTTCCCCTGCTCATCGATGTGGTGCCGGGAAGAGGCGCCCTGGGAGGGCTGCTGAGCGTCATGCTGGTGACCCGGGGCAGCCATGTACTCCTGAGTGCCTGCGATACGCCTTTCTTACAGCCAGCCCTGTTGGAGGCAATGATCACCCAGGCACGTCGAGGAGGCCAGGACGCGGTGGTATGCCGCTCCAGCCGGGGCTTGGAACCCTTGCCGGGGGTGTTCAGTTGCCGGTTGCTCCAGCGATTGCAGGCTCAAGTTCAGGGTGAAGATCTGCGGCTGCGAACTTTATTGAACTCCTGCCGAAGCATAATACTGCCACCCGAAGAGGTTGCCCGGTATGATGCGGCGGAGCTTTCTTTTTTCAATATCAATACCGCTGAGGATGCAGCCAGGGCAGCAGCTCTGGCCAGCAAAGGGTTTGACCGGTTTCCCGGCAAATTTCCTTAATCCCCTCTCTTATAATCCCGAGAGAGTGATAGAGCAAGAATTGCGGTTTATGGCCGGGGCCGGCAAACCCGGCCCCGGCCGGGCATTAAATCTTTACCAGTTCATAGGACCGGGTTCCCAGCCCCAGTTGCTCGGCATAGTCCAGTTGCACTTCCCAGTCGATCTGGGGATAGACATCCCGGAATTTGTCACGGCCCGCCGCCATGTCCTTCAGGCAGGAGCCCGGATGGCCGGGGCTTTGGTTCACCAGGTCTGCTGAGGCCTGGTCCAGGGCCACGATGTCTCGGGAGGCCACGATCCCCAGGTCCCCCACGATGGGCATATCGTTGTGCCCGTAGCAGTCGCAGGCCGGGGACACCTGGGTGACGAAGTTGACGAACACCGCCCGGTCCCGCTTATCTTTCAAGACGCCGTAGGTGTATTCCACCATCTTTTTCATGAACACCGGGATGGACTCGTTCCACTGGATTTCGATATTGCCGTACGGGCAGACCAGGATGCACTCGGCGCAGCCCACGCATTTGGCCGGATCGATGACCGCTTTGTCGGACTCCAGGTTGATGGCCTCCTGAGCGCAATGGGTGACGCAGTCCCCGCACCCGGTGCACTTCTTCTGGTTGATCTTGGGGGCGATGTTGGAGTGCTGGGCCAATTTGCCATGCCGGGAGGCGCAGCCCATGCCCACATTCTTGATGGCCCCGCCAAACCCCGACAATTCGTGCAGCTTAAAATGGGCCAGACTCACCAGGGCCTCCGCCTCCACAATGGCTTCACCGATAAAGACCGACTTAAACAGCTCCTGGTTGATCTCCACCTCGGCTTCGGCAGTGCCCCGCAGACCGTCGGCGATGATCAAGGGCGCGTTCACCACGGCATACGCAAAGCCGTTCTGGATGGCGGTGGTCAAGTGGTCCACGGCGTCGGCCCGGGTGCCCACATACACCGTATTGGCGTCGGTGACAAAGGGCCGGCCGCCGTACTCCCAGAGCTTATCCACCACCTGGCGCACGTAAACCGGCCGGATAAACGAGGTGTTGCCCTTCTCGCCAAAGTGCAGTTTGATGGCGGTGAGCGGCCGTTTTTTCTTGCGCTGGACAATGCCCTTGAGGTCCACCGCCTCCAGCAGGCGGCCGAACTTCTTGAAGTTGGTGTCTTTAATGGTGACTCGAAAATCAAAATAAAAAACCTGGCTGGCCATCAACGCCCTCCTATATGATCATAAGTTCATAAATAAGCTTTAACTATCATTTTGCTCTTTTCACTTTCCACTTTCCACTTTGAACTTTATTTCTCCCCCGACAATAGTCATCACCGCCCGGCCGGTAAGTTGCCGGCCATGGAAGGGCGAGTTCCGGCTTTTGGATTTGAACTGCTGCACGTCCACGGTCCAGGGTCTGTCCAGATCCACTACCGTGATATCCGCCGTCGCCCCCACCTGCAAAGTCCCCCCCGGCACCCCCAGGACACGGGCGGGATTGGTGCTGAGTTTGGCGATCAGTTGAGCTAAGGTCAGGACGCCCTCCCGCACCAGCTCCAGGCTCAGACCAAGAGCTGTTTCCAGGCCAATGATGCCGTTGGCCGCCCGGTCGAATTCCACCTCTTTTTCCAGGACGCTGTGGGGCGCGTGGTCCGTGGCGATGCAGTCCAGGGTACCGTCGGCCAACCCGGTTTTGATGGCCGCCACATCTGCCGCGGTCCTGAGCGGCGGGCTCATTTTGGCATTGGTGTTAAAACCCCGCACCGCTTCGTGGGTGAGGCTGAAATAATGGGGTGCGGTTTCGGCCGTGACCTTGACCCCCTGGGATTTGGCCCGGCGGATGATCTCCACCGATCCCGCGGTGCTCACATGGGCAATGTGCAGCCGGGCTCCGGTAAGACGGGCCAGTTCGATATCCCGGAACACCGCCACCTCTTCCGCCGCGGCCGGGATGCCCTTGAGGCCCATTGCCAGGGAGACCACCCCTTCGTGCATGACCCCGTCGCCGGTGAGGGCCAGGTCCTCGGAATGGCTTATGACCAGCATGTCAAAGGTGTGGGCGTATTCCAAGGCCCGGCGCATGAGTTGAGGATTGCCCACCGGCTTGCCGTCATCGGACAGGGCCGCGGCCCCGGCCTCCTTCAACTCCCCGTATTCCGCCAGAATTTCCCCCCGGGAGCCCTGGGACAGGGCGGCCACGGGATAGACCCGCACGCCCCTGGCCTGAGTCGCTTTCTCCAGTATATACCTGGTAACCGTGGCCGAGTCATTCACCGGCATGGTGTTGGGCATGCAGGCCACCGCGGTGAATCCTCCCGCGAGAGCCGCCTGCCCCCCGGTGGCAATGGTCTCCTTATATTCCTGGCCTGGCTCCCGTAGGTGGGTGTGCATATCGATGAGGCCGGGGCAGACCAGCAGGCCGGTAACATCCACCACCTGATGAGCTTTCTCTGACACCAACCCGGGCGCTCCCAAAACCGCGATGCGCCCATCTTCTAGAAGCAGATCTCGCCGTTCCTCCAAATTTTGCGCCGGGTCCAGCACCAGCCCGCCTTTAAGCAGCAGCCCCACTTTGCTCACCTCCACTTAACAGATACAAAACGGCCATTCGCACCGCCACCCCATTCGTGACCTGGTTCAGTATGGCGGATTGGGCCCCATCGGCCACCTCCGGCGAGATTTCCACCCCCCGGTTTAAAGGACCTGGATGCATGACCAAGGCATCCGGTTGCGCTAGACGCAGATTCTCCTGGTTCAGCCCAAAAAACCGGGAATATTCCCGTAGCGTCGACAAGAACATCTGCCCCTGCCGCTCCAACTGCAGCCGCAGCATCATGACCACGTCGGCTCCCGCCACCGCCTCGGGCAGGGAGTAGGTGACCTCCACTCCCAAATCCTGCAGGTAGGGCGGCAGCATCGTCTGCGGTCCGGCCACCACCACCTGGGACCCCATGGTGCGAAAGCCGTGGATATTGGAACGGGCCACCCGGGAGTGGGCAATATCTCCGATAATGGCTACTTTGAGTCCGTCCAGCCGCCCTTTGGCCTCCCACACGGTGAGCAGATCCAGCAACCCCTGGGTGGGATGCTCATGCAGACCATCCCCGGCATTAACCACGCTGCTGCGCAAGCGGTCGGCCAACAGGTGCGGCGCCCCGCTGCAGGCATGCCGGATGATGATAATGTCCGGCCGCATGGCCTCCAGGTTCATGGCGGTATCGATGAGCGTCTCCCCCTTCACGGCACTGCTGGCCCCGATGGCTAAGTTTACCGTGTCGGCGCTCAGCCGCTTGGCCGCAATCTCAAATGAAGTGCGCGTCCGCGTGCTGGGTTCGTAAAATAGCGTGATGACCGTTTTCCCCCGCAAGGTGGGCACTTTCTTAATGCTCCGGGTGGAGATCTCTTTAAACGAGGCCGCCGTAGTTAAAATATTCTGGATTTCCTCCCGGCTCAGATCCGCCAACCCCAACAGGTCCTTGCGTCGAAACGTCATGCTTTGTGCTCCGCCTGCTTGCACCCCTCACCCTCCAAACCAAAAAAAACCCCCTTTGTCGCCAAAGGAGGTTTTATGCAGTAGTTTTCCTGACCATTCGCCAGATCATCTTTTATCATTCCCTAACGGGTTATTTATGAACCGGTATATTCATACCACCATCGCATATTTTATTCAAGGACTTTTCTTGACCATTGCTTCCACCTTCCTGGAAACAAGAGCATACCAGATACGACTACCTTGGTAAGGTTTTTCAAATTACCATCGATAGTTATGAATTTCCAAACATTTTTTCTCCCTAATATTGACAACTTAACATTCCGATATTATTTATAATTAATTATATGATCAAATCATGGGAGGTTGCTTAACATGGATATCAAGGAATGGAAACCCTTCCGGGAAGTATCTAAACTTCGCAATGAAATGGACCGCCTCTGGGATGATTACTTCGGCAGCGGCCGCCGGGCCTTTCAACCCATGGCAGGCACCTGGCTCCCGTCGGTAGATGTTTCCGAAACCGCCGATAAAATCGTGGTCAAAGCTGATGTTCCCGGCATCGACAGCAAAGATATCGACATCTCTCTCTCCGGCGATGTTCTCACCATCAAGGGAGAGAAGAAATCTGAACGCGAGGAAAAAGAAGAGAACTATCACCTCGTGGAGCGCAGCTATGGCTCCTTCACCCGGAGCCTGCGTTTGCCGGTAGGAGTCGAAGCCGACAAGATCCAGGCCTCCTACAAACAGGGCGTCTTAACTGTCACCTGCCCTAAAAAGGAAGAAGTAAAGGCTAAAACCATTGAAATCAAAGCAGAATAACTAAATCAGTTAGAGCCGCGGCGAGCCGGGGTAAAATCCCGGCTTTTTTTCAGGTTTTTTGCCCACAGCCCTCAAAAATACTTCCGCCGAATCTTGCCTCCAGCTTTCGTCCCTGACACTTTCAGCCCAAACCAATAATAAGTCTGCAGCCATTCGCCATTCGCTCTTCGCTCAGCGCGGCTTTTCTGATATTTTCAGTCAGGATCAATAATAATGCTGCACCTCAAAGATGTCATCCTCCTCCTGGTGGTCTTTTTCAGTATGGCCACCGGTCTGCTCTGGCCTGAACCGGCCGGCCGGCTCTCCCCTTATCTGAACCGACTCCTCATGATCCTGCTGTATTTAGCCTTTCTCAAGGTCAGGCCCCGGGCCATCCAGGGGGAACTGCAGCGGCATCCCAGGGAGTTTCTTCTTTTATTGGCCCTGAAACTCTTCCTCCTGCCCGCCCTCATCTATCCCCTGGCTGTGCGCTTCATTCCGGAGTATGCCCTGGGTCTGCTGCTCTTGGCCGGAGTTTCCACCGGTGTCTCCGCCCCTTTTTTTGCCGCCCTGGTGGGCGCCCATATCCCCCTGGTGCTGCTTCTGACCGTGGCCACATCCATAGTGCTCCCCGTGACGCTGCCTTTCATGGCCAAGCTGCTGGCAGGGCAAAATCTGGCCGTAGATCCCATCCACCTGGGAGGTTTGATCGGAGCCATCATCTTTATCCCCCTGGCAGCAGCCAATCTTACCCAGCGGTTTTTGCCAGGATTGACTCAGTGGCTGGGGCTGCGCTCGTATTACCCCTCACTGCTGCTCATCGCCATCATTAACCTGGGAGCTTTCGGCAACTTCGCTCCCTTTCTGAAAGCCCATCAGAGCCAGATTGTCCTGGCCCTGGGGCTGAGTACAGCCCTGTCACTGGTCTTAGCCGGCCTCGGCGCCGCCGCCTTCTGGCGCCGCCAGCCCCCGGTGCAGGCTGCCGCCGCCGCCTCCCTGGGCTGGATCAATAACATCCTGGTCCTCGTCCTGGGAAACGACCTGGGCGACCCCTACGTCTCTCTCCTGGCCGCTCTGTACCTGATCCCCTTCCACCTCCTGATCCTCCCCTTGCGCCACCTGTCCCGCCGGGGTGAAGGTTAACTCGATCAGCTGCGAAATATCCCTTATTCTCGCCCAATCTCTCCTGGCTGGCGATTTCAGCCAGAAAAAAGGTCAGGGAAATAACCTTTCATTAAAAGCTTGCCCAGGATTTAGGTATTAAGGTAACATGGAAATAGTTGATGAACTAAAAAATACGATGCCTTTTTAGGGCTATTTTTGACCAGCCGTTTAAAGTCTTTCTCCGGCCGCTGACCGTAATGCAGCATGGAACCAGATGCAATCATTTTTAACAATTTTTTTCATCATTTTACTGATCAGCCTATTCCTTACCGGGCTGCTGTTGCTGTTGCACCGGCGTTTCGGGACTCCGGAAGTCACCCGGGATCACTTTCATCCTTCCATCTTTGAGTTTTTCACCACCCTCTATGCCATTTTCCTGGGTTTTGCCCTTTTCACCCTCTGGTCGGCCTATCTTAATGCCGAACGCAACGTGTCAAAAGAAGCCGCCATCTTGCTCAGCGCCTATCGCGGTTCCCTGGATTTGCCCGACTCCCAAGACTTTCGTCAGGCCCTCCGTGACTATGTTAAGTTGGTCATTGAGGATGAATGGGACCTGATGCAAGTCGGGACAATGAGCCCCGGGGCCAATCAAAACTTTGACCGGGTGTGGGGGCACCTCCAGCCGTTGAGGCCTAAACCTGGCGGCAACTCTGATATGTATCTGCATGTCACCGCCCTCCTGGAAGAAGCCAGTTCCCAAAGGCTGGCCCGCAGGAATTTTCTCACCGGTAATCTTTCCCCCCTATCTGGGTGATCATTATCTTCGGGTTCACTACCATCCTTTTCGGTATATACTTCCTCCACGAGCAGCCGAATGTGGTCCGCCTCATCTTCAATTTCATGCTGCTCTTCCTGCTCCTGTCCTGCATCTACGTCATTTATGACATTGACACGCCTTTTTCCGGCTTAGTTACTGTCAAGTCTGATGCTTTTAAATTTGTCCAGACCAAGATACAGGCCTTGCCCTGATCAAAGCTCTGTTGAGCCTTCTTTATGGTCTCCTGATCGAACCCAATCTTAGTCGCTCTGCTAGGAGAATTCTCGAAGGTACAAAAAAATGGGCGACAAAAATTCAACGATTTTGTCGCCCACATTACCATCCCCACGTGGCATTCCTTGCAGCTCCCGGGACCTAGACCGGCGCCCATCATTGCTGCCCGTGCTAACTCCCGAATTTTTCTCCCACCTTAGGATCTTTGGCCTGGATAAACTCCTGGGCCTTCACCTTTCCCAGATCCTTGGTACGCAAGCGGCTGATGATTACAGCTCCGCCCTGGACTGCGATGGTCAAGCCTTTGGGAGAGACCTCCAGTATTTCACCAGGGACGGCACTGTGGGCCGGTGCCGCCCAAGCGGCATTAAAAAACTTTACCATCTCCCCACGGAAGCTGGTGGTGGCCCCGGGGGCAGGATCGCAGCCCCGGATGAAGTTATAGACCACCCGCCCCGGTTGCTCCCAGTTTATGCCAGCCACTTTTTCATCACAAGGAGGCTCAGTACGTTGCCTTGGCATGATCCTGGGGGATACGGGGAGCTTTGCCGGCGGCAACCAGGTCAACCGCTTCCACCAGGGCCTCCACTCCCAGGGGGTAGAGTTTGTTGAAATAAACCGCTCCCGTGGTTTCGTCCGGGCCGATATCCACTTCCTTCTGCACCAGGATGTCGCCGGTGTCGATGCCCTCGTCCACCCAGAAGATGGTCAAACCGGTCCTGGTATCGCCTTCGATCACCGCCCAGTTGATGGCCGAGGCCCCACGGTGTCTGGGCAGTATGGATGGATGATAACAGATGCTCCCTAACCTGGGCAGAGCCAACACCCGCCCTGGCACAATATCGGTCACAAAAGCCAGGATGGCCAGGTCCGGGGCCAGCTTTTTCATCTGCTCATAAGCCTCCGGGTCCTTCATCCGTTTGGGCTGAAACACCGGCTTGCCCACTTCCTGGGCCGCCTCCTTAAGTGGGTCAACTTTGCCCTTGGGTGAGTCGGGTGGGCAGAAGACGCCGACAATGTCATAACGGGGGTGCAAAGCCTTGAATACATCCGCGCCAAAGGCCGCCTGGCCAAGTAGTGCAATCCGCATAGCTACCCTCCATTTGAGTGGTCAGTGGTTTGTGCTTATGGGTTAATTATTAAACTTTTTCCCACCTTAGTGATGATGGCCATGATCATTATGAGTCGGTTTCGGCTGGGTTGTTGAGGCGTACAGGGCTAGAGCCGCGGCCGCCAGGATCGAGCCCACGGTGATAAACAAATTGATGTTCAGCCCTGCCAGCCCGAAAAGGCAAAAGATCGCGATGACCAAAACGGCCTGGGTGGTCCGGTAGTTTTCTGATATGTTCATAGCTTGGTTCCTCCGTTAGATTCAAATATCATTCTAAAAAATCTGGCATTAAAAATAGTTATCAGCTACAGACGCTCATGGCGGCTTGAAGTCGCTGTTGGACTTCTTTCAAACCAAAAATCTCAATGATTTCAAACAACCCGGGGCTGGCGGTGCGTCCCGTTAAGGCCAGCCGCACGGCTTGGGCAATCTCTTTCATCTTTAGTCCCGTTTCCTGCTGAATCTCCTGAAAACACTGATTCACCGCCTCCTCGTTGAAGACAGGCAGAGCCTCCAACCGGCCGCTGACGATCTCCAGGACCGGCTTGATTTTGGCCGTGAGAAATTTTTTAGCCGCCTTTTCCTCATAAGACCGGGGGGCCTGGAAATAAAAACGGGCCTGCTCGGCCATGTCCGCCAAGGTGTGGGAGCGGGGTTGCAGGGTGCGGGCCACCTTGGCCAGATGCACCAGATCGGTGGCCTGAATGTCGATTTTCTGCAAAAATTCCTGCAACTGCGGCGCCAACTCCGCGGCCGGCATCTCCCGCAGGTAATGGCCGTTGAGCCAGGACAGCTTGTCGGTGTCGAAGATACTGGCGGCCTTGCCCACATGCTCCAGGGAAAAAAAGCGGATTAACTCCTCCTGGCTGAAAATCTCCTGGTCACCGTGGGACCAGCCCAACCGGGCCAGAAAATTCACCATGGCCCCCGGCAGATAGCCCATAGCACGGTAATCCAGGACCGAAGGGGCGCCGTGGCGTTTGGAGAGCTTGGCCCGGTCCGTGCCCAGGATCATGGGAATGTGGGCGAACTGCGGCAATTGTGCTCCCAGGGCCTCATAGATCAGGATCTGCCGGGGGGTGTTGGGGATGTGGTCGTCCCCCCGGATGACATGAGTTATTGCCATGGTGATGTCATCCACCACCACCGCAAAGTTATACGTGGGGACGCCATCAGCCCGCACGATAACCAGGTCGTCCAGTTCAGTGTTGTCAAAGGCGATGGCGCCTTTGGTAAGGTCGTGCCAGTGAGTGACTCCCTCTAAAGGACTGCGAAAACGCAGAGCGGTGTTGGGACCGGCTTTGAGAGAGCGTTCCCGACAACGGCCGTTGTAGCGGGGTTTATCTCCCTTGGCCTTGGCTTCTTCCCGCTGCTTTTCCAGTTCCTCCGGAGGGCAGTCGCAATAGTAGGCCGCACCCCGGTTCAGGAGTTCCTGGGCGTAAGATCTATATGTTTCAAAACGTTCACTCTGGTGATACGGTCCTTCATCCCAATCCAGCCCCAGCCACTTCAGACTGCCGATAATGTCGTCCTCATAGACTTTTTGCGACCGTTCTAAGTCCGTATCTTCGATCCTGAGAATGAAGGTGGCCTGATGATGACGGGCATATAACCAGTTAAAGAGTGCCGTGCGAGCGCCGCCAATATGAAAATAGCCCGTGGGACTGGGTGAAAACCGGGTGCGGGAAACAGCCATGCCATAACTTCCTTTAAAAACCATTTTTTTATTTATACCACATCACGCTCCCGGGTGGAAAAGGTTAATTTAGGCATTTTTCTCTTTGGCCGAGGGGAGACATAAACTATTTTTATTTGACTCTGGGCATGATATAAAATATATGTACTATAATTCTGCCCATAACTGACCAGGTATCCTAAGCCATGAAAAACAGAGTGTCCCGGGTCTTTTTAAACCTGGTGTTCTGGAGCTGCTTGCTTCTGCCTGCCAGCCTGTATCACCCAGTAGAAGCCGGCGCCGCCGAAACCATAGTCAAGATCCATCTTTTCTGGACCCAGGGTTGTCCCCATTGCCTCCTGGAAAAGAAATTTTTAGCTAAATTAGAGGCAAAATATCCTCAAGTCAGGCTGCATGCTTACGAAATCAGCAGCAGCCCGGAAAACCAGGAACTCCTCCAGAAAGTGGCCGACCAGTTAAAGGTTACCGTCTCCGGGGTCCCATTCACGGTGATCGGTGATCAATCTTTCACTGGCTGGCTGGATGAGCAAACCACCGGGACCGCCATCGAGGCAGCCGTCCAGAAGTTATCTTGCCGGTCCCCACGTGGACCTGGTCGGCAATCTGGCCATCCCCCCAGAAAGCCCAGCCATCCCGGCCCCAAAGGTCATTCCGGAAACCATTACCCTGCCTGTCTTTGGCGAAATCCACACCCGGGACGTCTCCCTGCCCCTGTTTACCGTCATGATGGGGGCCGTGGACGGCTTTAACCCCTGCGCCATGTGGGTCCTGGTTTTTCTCATCGGCCTGCTCTTAGGCCTGGAAGACCGCCGGCGCATGTGGATTCTGGGCGGCACCTTCATCGCCGCGTCCGCCGGGATTTATTTCCTTTTTATGGTTGCCTGGCTGAACCTGTTAATGTTCCTTGGCTTTATCTGGTGGGTGCGGCTGCTGGTGGGAATTATAGCCCTGGCGGCCGGCTATTACAATCTCAAGGAATACTTTCTGAACCAACCCGGGGTCTGCAAGGTCACTGGCACTGATCGGCGTCAACGCATCTTTCAAAAATTAAAAGACATCACGCAACAACAAAAATTCTGGCTGGCCCTGGGCGGCATCATCATTTTGGCCTTCGTGGTGAACCTGGTGGAATTAATCTGCTCCGCCAGCCTGCCGGTGGTCTACCTCCAGGTCCTGACCCTGAATCAACTGCCTGTCTGGCACTATTACCTCTACATCCTGCTCTACATCTTTATCTTCATGCTGGATGACCTCATCGTCTACATCGTGGCCATGACCACTCTCCAGGTCACCGGTCTGACCGATAAATACAGCCGCCTCTCCCATCTCCTGGGTGGCCTGGCCATGCTGGCCATCGGCGTCCTTATCATTTTCAAACCGGAGTGGCTGATGTTCGGGTAGCTCCTCCGGTTTTTTGAGCCGGCAACCATCACTGCCGGATCAATTGAGCCTGACACCGGAAACCGGCAGGATCGGGACTACCCCAAAATTCCCTCCCTGCCCGGAAATGAGCTTATGCTCAATTAAACCTTGACCGCGGCCTGCAACATAATTATACTTTAACATTAAGGAAAGTGTTTTTATCATCGGCGGTTGGCCTAACCACCACCCTCATCAGAAAATAACTCGAGTAACTGCACTAGCAGGCCTGCCGCAGCCAAAAGGACAAACGTGAAGGTTAGATACTGATTTGACGGTGGTGGGCGGTGCCCGCCTCGATCACGGGTTTAAAGACCCGCCTCTCCCATATCCGGTTCTCGAGTCCTCTCCCGGCCGTGGGAAAAACTCGGGCTGTCTGAAGAATTACAGGTTTGCCCAAAATTGGCCGCCCCTGATTCAGACAAGGATAGCCAAGGGAATTCTCTACGCTGAATTTCCATCAGTGCTCCCAAACCTTTATCATCTTTAGGAGAGAAATATGATCGGCACCACGAAAAAACCCCTGGAAGAAATTTTGCAGGCCTTGGAGGGTTATGAGAAAATCGCCGTCGTCGGCTGCGACGGCTGCGCCAAAGTCTGCGCCACCGGCGGCTTGGACCAGGTGAAAGAAATGGCTCAGGACCTCAAGGGCAAAGGGAAAAATATCACCTTGGAAGTCAGCCCCGAGCGTACCTGCAATATTATGAAATCCCGGGAGGCCTTGGATACCTGTAAGGATCAGATCGCCGCCGCCGATGCCGTCCTGGTCCTGGGCTGCGGCGGCGCCGTCCAGATCGCCCGCCAGACCACGGAAGAATATGGCCTCACCATCCCGGTCAAGGTCGGCCTCGACTCCGTGGGCCACATGGATATGGTGGTCCCCGGCACTGTGGCCATGGAACAGTGCCAGGAGTGCGGTATGTGCATCCTCAATGAAACCGGCGGCATCTGCCCGGTGACCAAGTGCGCTAAAAGCCTGCTCAACGGCCCCTGCGGCGGCTCGGAAAACGGCAAGTGCGAAGTGGACTCCAACCGGGACTGCGCCTGGGTCCTGATCTACAACCGCATGGCGGCCTTGGGTGAACTGGACAAGCCTCAAACGCTACATGGAGCCCAAAGACTACAGCAAAATGGCTAAACCCCGGGTGCTCTATATTAAAGAGGGGAGATGCGCATGAAACTGACAGAACTTTTCCAGAAAAAGGAATTTGTCATCACCGGCGAAGTGGGACCGGTGAAAGGCTGCTCCCGGATCAACGGCGGCCCGCCCCCGGCTTATATCCAGGAAGCCCTGGACATTAAAGATTACGTCCACGCCGTGAACGTCACCGATAACCAGGGAGCCTCCATGCGCCTGGGGGCCCTGGCCGCCTCCGTCCTGACCAAACAATTCGGTCTGGAGCCCATCTTTCAGATTACCTGCCGGGACCGTAACCGTCTGGCCATCCAGTCCGACCTGCTGGCCGCCTGTACCCTGGGCATCGACAACGTCCTGTGCCTCACCGGCGATCATATCAAAGTGGGCGACCACAAGACCGCCAAACCGGTCTTTGACATCGACTCAGTGCACATGCTGAAGATCGCCTCGGGTCTCAATGATGGCCACGATATGATGGGCAACAAGCTTACCCAGGCCTCCAACCTGGCCCTGGGCGCCGCGGCCAATCCCAATTTCGAGCCCCTGGACCTGCAGCTCATCAAGATGGAAAACAAGGTCAAGGCCGGCTGCCAGTTCTTCCAGACCCAGCCGGTGTACGAGCCTCAGAAGTTCGAGACCTTTATGAAACAGGCCTCAAAATTCGGCGCCCCGGTGATGTTCGGCATGGTGGTGATCAAATCCCCGGGCATGGCGAAATTCATCAACGACAACGTTACCGGCATCCATGTGCCCGAAGCCTGGATCAAAGAGATGGACAGCGTCCCCAAGGAACAGTACAAAAAAAAGGCCACCGAAATGACCATTAAGCTCCTTAAGGAACTCGCTCCCATGTGTCAGGGTATCCACTTCATGCCCTTCGGCTGGTCGGATATTATTCCCCGAGGTGCTGGCAGAAATTAAACCGTATTTCCCCAAATAAGTTTTAACGTATCCAACCAATAATTATTCCGGGGCGTGTCCAGGTTCCTTGCTTGGGCACGCACTCTGCTTCCCTAACGGCTAATTCAACCCGATCAACTCATCCATCAGCTCGTCCACCGAGACAATCCGATCCACCAGGTGACCACGTCGGCCGATGGTATAAATCGGCTCTTCTTTGTCGGTAAAGCCATGGGCGCTCAAGAGCACATTGCAGATGCAAAAATTATCATAGGAATCCCTGGCCGGGCAGACGGTAAAGTCGCCGTCCTCGTCTTTACGCAGCACAAATCCCCGGTTGCATTTCGGCGGCCGGTTTTTTTGCAAAGCAGTCTGATACCCGGGCGAGGTTTTAATGATCCTGAAGGGAAGGCCGCAGGGCGACCCCGGTTTTTTGGCCACAATTATATCCTCTTCCCGGCAATCAATCATGGCCTGTTTGAAATCAGCCGAGGCGCCGCTTTCATGGGTGGCCGCAAATCTCGTGCCCATCTGGACCCCGTCAGCCCCAATTTCATTCACCCACCTGACGATGTCTTCGTGGTAGTAAATCCCACCCGCCACAATCACCGGAAAATCGCCATGTTTTTGGGCGAATTCCTTCACCGGCCCAAAAAGCTTTTCCATCCGGAACTCATCTTTTTTCAAATCGGCATACGCAAATCCCAAGTGTCCCCCGGCTAAAGGCCCCTCCAGGACTACCGCATCCGGAATTCGTTTTAATCTTTCGGTCCATCTCTTATAAATTATTCTCAGCGCCTTCACCGAGGAGACGATGGGAATTAAGGCAACATCGGCACTGACTACAGACTCCGGCAGGGTGGTGGGCAGGCCGGCCCCTAAGATTATCGCATCCACCCCTCCCTCAATAGCTCCCAGAACAGAATCATTAAAGGATTGGGGCAAAGCCACCATGATATTGATGGCAATACAACCCCCATCCCGTTTGGCTTCGGCCACCTCGATGGCGGCAGCCTGAAAGGCATCAACTCGCCTGCCAAGTCTTTTGCTCACTATGGCATGCAAAGCGGCGCTGGATATGGTCCCGATACCGCCTCTTTTGGCCACGGCTCTGGCTAAAGGCGCCAGCGAGATGCCGATCCCCATGCCGCCCTGGACAAAAATCACTTCTTTGTGGGCCTCGTTGATCTTTATGGTTGGTAAACTTTTCATTATCCGTTCTTTAGATGGATTTAACTTCTCTTACGCTCCGGAACCGCAGGAGTGGTGAGTTTTCACCCTGGCCGAATTGGGGCGTAAAGAGGTTCAATATATAATTATAACAATTCTTTTTGACTTAGAAACAGAAATGTTTCACTAATATGCCGACCTGACGTCCATATGGAAATTGTTTACCCACCGGGAGAACCCTTTTCCCAGGCTTCCCATAAAAAAACTGACCGGACGGGGGAGCATCCGGTCAGCAGGGTTTGGGGAGAAAATGGTATATGAACTTTGATTAAGGGGGGATTGGGGGATCCTTAATTGTTCATCATTGCTTTATTATATATGCACATCCCGTGCCATATCATCGCGCCCGATCTAATATAATTTTTATTAATGTATATTCATGTGGTTAGCCAATTAGCTCCATACCCTCCCGGAAATATGCCGAATACAATAATTTGAACTGAAATGAGCCGAAATTTGCCGTTGCACCGGTAACCAATTAATTTAATGTATAAATCTGATGTTCCAGAATTTATACCCCGGGATATGGAAAACTTGCTTTATCGTCCAGTGCGGCTGGCAGGACAGGCGCTCCAGGTCCGAGCACATGGAAGCCTTAATTGGGGATGCAGGTATCATCTCCGGGTTGTTAAATGGCGGGCTGGTTCTTGTCATCAGCACGATAATCCGCCGGCCGGATTGAGGAAAGTCAACCCTAGCTGGCAGGTTCGTTGGCAGCAACCGGTTCATAGCGCCGAATTGCTTGCAGGGCCTCATTTTCTAACTGTTGGGCCTCAAAGAGAGCCCAACGTTGCTGAATATTCATCCAATAATCAGGCGAGGTGCCCAAAAACTTGGCTAACCGCAAGGCGGTGCCGGGGGTTATGCCCCGACGGCCATTAATGATCTCATTGACCCGCTGATACGGGACGTGAATGGCATCGGCAAGTGCACGCTGAGTTATCCCCAGGGGGATTAAGAACTCTTCCAAAAGCATCTCGCCCGGGTGGGTTGGAAAACGGTCGGTAGGAATGCGAATCATAGATTTTGCCCTTTTAGCTAATTCAATGATAATCGACAATCTCCACTTGGTCCGGACCTGAATCTGACCACGTGAAAGATATACGGTATTGATCGTTAATACGGACACTATACTGTCCGAGTCGATCCCCTCCCAGCAGTTCCAGACGATTGCCAGGAGGTAGCGCGCAATTCCTCAAGAGTTATCACTGAGTCGAGTTGATCAAGCTTTCGGGCGGCAATTTTCCACAACGACTCTGGGCAGGTTTGGCGCGCCGCCTTGGTGTTCTTGCCGTTGAAAATATCTTCCGTGCCTTCCTGTCGAAATGAAACGATCATTTTTTAACATGATAGCACGGATAGTATGCTCTAGCAAGAAGAGGAGCGAAATTGAACTTTTTTAAAGGATGCTCCCAAGATAGTGCCTGGGAACAGGAAGGATTGTTTGGCAGATAAATGCGGCAGGGCCAGACACGACCCTGCCGCTTAATTTTGTCCAACAGATAGATAATCCTCTTACAGAGGTTGTGTCTCGGCAAAGGCTTTCCGACATCTTTGGCCTCTCAAGACTGATACTTGTTAAGCCGAAAACTTCTTCCGCCAGAGCCAGAGGATGGCCAGGCCCGAGCCCAGCAGGGGAATGGTGCCGGGGAGCGGGGCGGGGCAGACCTGGTCAGCATAGATCTGAAGTCCAATGCTCCCGCTCACGTCGAACCATTGGAAATTTTGCGTCCCAAATTGGTCATACATTACACCATACTTATCCAGGGGATTTGGTGGGGCCACCGACATGGTGCCGTTAAACTCGGAAGGCGGATAATGAACTTCAAAACCAGCCCAATACGTTCCCGCGGCGATATTCCAGCTCACCCCGGAAACCCCCTGCCAGCTCTCCCCGAGGGGGGGGATAAAATCCTGGGAAAAAAGAGCACTCCCAGGTTCCCCGGAGTTATCCGTGGACAGAGTCAACGTTACTGGAAAATCCCACAACGTGTCGGGACCGACTGATAAACCCGAAAATAGCGGTGATGCAATAATCCTGGGTAGTGGTAAATTGACCGTAATGCCACTGGTTGCTTATTAAAGCTGGTCCCAATGCTGTGGGCGCCCCGGTGTCAACAATAAGCATGGCCGGCACCGAGGTGGCCAAGAGCACCGTCAAAGCCAGGGACGTAAAGGTGGTCAAAAAAGCTTTACGCATGAGCATGGGGGTGGGGGTGAATGAGATTTTCGACGAGCGCTTCAAATTCACGAGAACATCCTCCTGTGAGAAAATTTTGGTATGTCGCAAGCTCAGAAAGCTCCGTCCCCAACTAAAGCAACATGTATGCCAATTTCCACCTGCCTGATTGACGATAAAATACAGGCTGTTACACCCTAACAAAAATCACCTGCATGAGCCTATGTTCAACCTCGTGAACAATTCTCGGCGATAAATGAGTGCGAGCCATATATATATATATATCAATTAAGTTATGCATACTTGACGGTCTGTTCAAAAAGTTGAACCTTTGTTTCTAATTATTGATTAGGCGAGGGCGATTTTTTGTTAAGACTGGTTAACGTAGTGCCGGGAAATGGTTATTTATCTGAACATTTGCACATAGAAAGGCCTGCGCGGCTTGAGGTGGCGTGCTTTGGTCACAAACTGGCAAGCCGGTGCCGATGGGCTGAATCTGCATTTATCCAACCCTGGTATTTTCTCATTTCCTTCAGGATAGACAGTGCGGGTGGTATGGAAATTATTTTCATTCCGTTTGAAAAACCACTTGACGACGTTAGTAACAGGAAGTATAAATAAAGATCGTATTACTAAACAAATTGTTTATCAACATTAAACCGGACGAACCGTGAAGATTGGCGAAAAGCTGAAAAGGTTGCGTCAGGCCAATTCCTTGACCCAGGAGGAGTTAGCCAACCGGGCCTATCTGACCAAGGGATTTATTTCGCAATTGGAGCGGGACCAGACCTCTCCTTCCATTGCCACCTTGAAGGATATTCTGGATGTCCTGGGCGTACCCCTGGCCGATTTTTTCCAGGACCTGGCCCCGGGACGGGTGGTTTATCCGCACAGCGCCCGGATCACCACCTCGAACTCCACGCCGGAGTGTCGGGTGGAGGTGCTGGTGCCGGACGCCCAGAACCGGATGATGGACCCGGTGCTGGTGAGCATCAGCGGCGGGGCGGAATTCCCGGCCCAGGAACCCCACGAGGGCGAGGAATTTGGCATAGTTTTGAAGGGAACGGTGACTCTGAAGCTGGACAACCGTACTTTCAAGGTAAAACAACATGAATGTTTTTATTTCCGTTCGAACCTGGAACATACGGTGGTAAATCCGGGCAAACAGGAAGTCCGGATCTTATGGGTCGTCACCCCGCCGATTTTTGGGTAAGGAGGGTCATGTTACATCGTGACGTCAGACATTAGGTTAGCCACACGAAAAGCTAGTTAGCGAGGGAGGTAGCGTGAATTGGAAAAATTTGAAATGGGTTTTGGCCAGCATCTGATGCTGGATGGTTATGGGTGTCCGTACGATACTTTGACGGACCTGGATCGGATCTACGAATTCTTAAATCAGTGCCCGGATTTGATCCATATGACCAAGATCATGCCGCCGTACGCCTTTAAGTATTCAGGCAAAGTTCCCCAGGATTGGGGACTTTCCGGTTTTGTGCTGATCGCCGAAAGCCACATCAGTATTCACACCTTTCCAGAGAAAGGGTATTTAAGCATCGACGTTTTCTCCTGTAAGGACTTTGATGTCCAGACAGCAGTGGATTTTGCGACTAAGGTATTCGGGATCACCAGCCAGGAGGTCAAAATTGTGGACCGGGGGCTGGAATTTCCCCGGGATATGGGGGCGGTGACCCAATTTATGACGGATGAACGCAAGGAAATGAGGGCCTAAGATGGACGAACCAGACAGTACCAAGCCTGACCTCTGGACGCGTCTCTGGCGGAGTTGTTTCAGGAAACGGGATCTAAAGCACCCGGACGACATAGAGAAGGAGATCCAAAGTATCCTGGAGGCCGGGGAAGAACGCGGCTTTATTACTCGCCAGGAAGGCGAGATGATCGAAAGTATCTTTGAGTTCAAAGATACCCTGGCCCGGGAGATCATGGTCCCGCGCGTGGATATCGCCTGTGTTTCCCAAGACAGCTCGATAACCGACCTTATCGGGGTGATTTTGGAGCGGGGCCACTCCCGGTTGCCGGTTTTTAAAGATAATATCGACCACATCAAAGGAATTCTGCTGGCCAAAGACCTGCTGGAATTCTGGAACAAGCCGGACACGGATATCGACTTAACGAAAGTTTTGCGGCCGGCCTTTTTTATTCCGGAAGCCAAAAAGATCAGTGATCTGCTCCGGGATTTTGTGGAAAAAAAGATTCAGATCGCCATCGTCATCGACGAATACGGCGGCACCTCCGGCCTCATTACCATTGAAGATATTTTAGAAGAGATCGTTGGTGAGATTTACGACGAATATGACACCCAGGAACCTCGCCTGCTCTCCCAGGAAGATGGTTCGGTGATTGTGGACGCGCGTTTGGAGATTGAAAATTTAGCGGACCATTTCGGCATCGAGGTGCCGGAGGGTGAATTCGAATCGGTGGGCGGCCTGATGATCCATCACTTGGGCAAGGTGCCCCAGGTCAATGATACCGTGATCACCCAAAATCTAGAGTTCACAGCTATCGCCGCGGATGAACGGCGCGTGAAAAAGATCCAGGTGCGGACCGTGGCAGACCTGCCGGTGGAAATCCCTGCTGAAAGCCGGTAACCCGGCGACTCCCCTCACCTTTCCTGTCGATGTAACTCCCCCACCCAGGCAATATACTGATCGACCTTGAATTTGCGCCGGCAGCCGGATAGGTTCATATAGCGGATTTTGCCGAAAACCGGCCGCTCCCCCCAGGCCCGGTCATGGACGCCGCCCAGGGACCAGGCCACGCCGACATAGCCGTTGGGGTCCCGACCGTCCAGTTCATAGCGGTCATTGAGATATATCGCGGTCTCCTGGGCCTCTTCGGGAGAGGCGGTCCACTCCAGAATTTTTTTGGCCCAGTACATCCTCAGATAACCATGCATTTTGCCCCTAAGCACCATCTCCAGTTGGGCCGCGTTCCACAGGGCATCGTGGGTCCGGGCCTGTTCAAACTCCTCACGACTGTAGAGATACTCCCGGCGATCATCCCGGTGTTGGTCCAGGGTCTTTTGGGCCCACTCCGGGAAACCGGAAAATTTATCGTAATCGGGATTATACCAACAGAAATTATCCGACAGCTCCCGGCGGACGATAAGTTCCTCCAGGAAGGCCTGCTTGGCCTCCGGAGGGGCGTCGGCCTGTTGGATCTCCCGGGCCACCCGTTGCGGGGCGATCTGGCCGAAATGGAGGTAGGGGGAAAGGTCAGACAAGCCTTTTAGGGTCGGGTCGTTGCGGTCCCGGTCATAGGGCCCTAACCCCAGACGGATAAAGGTCCGAAGTCTTTCCCAGGCTGCGTCCTCACCGGGCTGGCACCAGGAGACGGCCGGGACGCGGGGATCGGCCGCCACCCCGGCCAGGACCCGGCCCCAGTTAATGGCCGGTGCAGTTTCGGGCCAGGCAACCGGGTGGCTTTTCAGGGCGGGCAGGTTGGTCAGAAAGTCAGGCAAGAGGCGGTGGATTTTGGGTCGCAGGGTATAGGCGGCGAATTCCTGTTTGGGGGAGGCCAGCCAGCAGGGGACAATGTTGTGGGCGTCAACCTCAATGAGGGGAATCTGCAGCTGCTCCAGAACCTGATTTTTCCACTGCCGCTTGAGCCGCAGGGGATCAAAATCGGTGACCAGAGCGCCGGCCCGACAGTGCTTGAGGAAGGCCGGGAGGGTTTCGGTGGGTTCTCCCTGGAGCAGAAAAAATGGGATGTTGTGCTGCTCCAGCCTGTCCGCCGTCTCTTCTAAACCCCGGAGCATGAAATCGTATTGCCGATGGGCGGCCTGGAGAAACCGGGGGACTAAGTTGAACACCACGGCCAGGGGGGCCTGGTGGTCCAGGGCCAGTTCTTGGGCATAGAGCAGGGCCCAGTTATCCTGGGCCCGCTGGTCCCGGCTGAGCCAGTAAATGACCGGGCCGCCCTGGTAGGGGTGGTGGTTTAAGGGTCTGAGACGTTGTTGAAGGATTGCATGCATTAGACTACCATGGAGTTTTATGCAAAATGATATAGCTTGCTGATTCTCTCGGTAATTTTGACAATTTTCTAAACGACTCTCAGATATTTGTCTATTTCGCTGTTGAATTCAGACTATCCTGGCCAGCACAGCAAAAATATTTTTTTGGCTAAAATAACTATATCACAATGTTTCCTGAGCCCCCTCCACCAAAGTGAAAACAGCCTGCCCGCGGCGGCCTTTTTTATCAATGTTAAAACCCGTCATGGTATTCTGCTGCCATTCCAGGTAAAAATCATCAGTATCCCACCAGGACACGCTGGGATTGCGGCAATTAATAATCACTTCCTGCCCCCTTATCGTCACGAGGCCATCCATGGATACGGTTTTCCTGTTGTTTTTCTTAGTTGTAAAGCTCACAGTAATCCTGGCGACATACTGGTCGGGCGCTAATTGCCCCTTGATACGTAACATTCCTTGGTATTGGTATTTCGACTGCCAATCAATGGCCCATTCACTCCCTACCTGGAAAGGCCCTTGGGACTCTCGGGGCAAGGGAGCGGGGTTCTGCATACGAGGACTTTTCTCGGAATATAAAGGGCTTGTCTTGGTGTTACGTGCTTGTTGAACCTCATCGTGCCTTTTCGCCCACCAAGTTTGGAGGGGAGCATATTGCCACCAGACACATAACCCCGTCCCCAGAAAAATGGCAACTACCAATCCGGTGACAATAGCAGCGGGGGAGGAAAAACCACACACCTTGTGCACCGACTGGACCGGAACTGGTGCAGACGCGCCGACGGCACCCGGCGCCGGACTGGTCATAACATGGCCGCATAACTCGCAAAATCGCGCCCCTGCACTACCAATATAACCACACCTGGGACAAGAACTTTCGTCAGAACGGTGCACTGCTCTGCCACAGTGAGGACAAAACCTGGCCATGAAAGAAAGTATCTCCTGACAACTGGGGCAGGTTTTCGGAGGATCAATAATGGGAGTTGATGTTCTCCTTCTTTTCCCTGTACTCCTTAATTCGGTAGCTATTTCATAGAGTCCGTAAAATGCAAAACCAAGAGAGATGATTATGAATGAGTAATAAAATTCAGGTTTATAAACCCATCGCACACCGGGAAAGGCGTCTTCAGGAGCATGAATATTGGTAAATACAAAAAGAACAATTCCCGCTAACAAGGAAAGCATTCCAAAAACCGGCATAGATAACTCCTTGATAACAAAAAATTATCGAGAAGTAAGTAGATCAATGACAGTAACCAGTAAACAGCCCCACCACCCAAGAAACGAAATAATGAAAGCTACCGTAATCTTCTGTTGCCAGGCGATAGGAAAAAATTCAGCATATTTTCCCTCCCTTTCCCTTTGCAGCATGAAAGGACTTACCGAGAAGGACAGAAAAAAACCGTTTTACTACAAGGATAAGGGCAACGACTGCCTGTATCAGCACGATTGTCGTCAGGACTTTTCAGGGTGAAAGGTTCTTGACTACTATCAATTTTATCCCGGCTTTTTTAAGTAATCCAGGGAATTCTTGGTTTTTTATTTCTTGATCGCCTCAGCCAGGTTTTTTCCCAATACGAAGCATTTCTCCAAGATTTCCTGGGTTGGCGCCCCTTTGACCTGAACAACGGGTTCCACACTGTCCAGTTGCCTTGGGAGGCAAAGTCCTGGATTTCTTTGACCGCCCCGCCACTCCAGCCTTAGGAACCGAAGATGCATAGACAGCGGTTTTGGCACAAAATCAACGTAGGACGCAAAAATCCCAGCAAACCAATGAAGCGGTCTTGCGGCCACTCGAAACCTTGTGCGGATTCTGGAAATAATCCCGGAGGCACAAAATTACCCACCGCCACTACCAGTCAAGTTGACATGCCTGCATTAATGATTAATGTAATCAAAAATTGCTGTTACTATTTCATTCAAAAGAATTTTCTTCTCTTGGCGTAAAATAGCCTAATTCCGGCCTAAGAAGAGAAAAAGGACCAATCATGACAGAGATTTTGCGTGTTTCTCCGGAAGAGATCTATCCCCAAGTGAAATCCGGCGCAAGCCTCCTGGTGTGTGCGTATGACAGCGAAGAAAATTTTCGAAGCATGATCCTGGAGGGAGCCATTTCCCTGAACGAGTTCAAGGCCCGAGTCAGCCAGCTTCCCAAAGACCAGGAGATCATCTTCTATTGCGCCTGAAACAATGAGCACTCCTCTGCCGGTCGGGCAGGTGAGTATCAAGCGCAGGGGTACAAGAACGCCAGGGCCTTGTTGGGGGGTGTGGCGGCCTGGAAACAGGCGGGATTGCCCATCATCCCGGCCGAAGCCTAATTTCTCCCATATTCCCTTGTTATGGCACCATACCCTTTATCATATCTCTTAGGCCTGAATCTCCTGGCCGCTCTGGGCTTCATGGGGTTTGTCTGGCTGCTGAGTCTCCCCACCAGGAACGCCAGTCTGGCCGACATCTTCTGGGGCCTGGGGTTTGTGCTCCTCGCCTGGGTAAGCTTTGCCCTCACCGGGGGGTATCCGGGAAGGAAACTCCTCATCGTTCTCCTCACCACCGCCTGGGGGCTCAGGCTTTCTCTTCATATTGCCTGGCGTAACTGGGGGCACGGGGAGGACCGCCGCTATCAGGACTGGCGCCTCAAGCGGGGTGACAGCTTCTGGTGGGTGAGTCTGTTTACGGTGTTTCTGACCCAGGCCGTGCTGTTGTGGCTCGTGTCCCTGGCCGTGCAGCTAGGGCAGATATCAGTGACCCCAGCCCACCTCACCGGGTTAGATCTTTTAGGGTCATTGGTGTGGGTCGTAGGGTTCACTTTCGAAGCTGTGGCCGATTGGCAGTTGGCCAGGTTTAAGGCCGACCCTGTCAACCAGGGCAAGGTCATGAACCGGGGTCTGTGGGGCTACTCCCGCCACCCCAACTATTTTGGGGAATCCCTCATCTGGTGGGGCCTTTTCCTTATCGCCCTGGCCACTCCCCACGGCTGGTGGGCCCTCATCAGCCCCGTGGTCATCACCTTCCTCTTACTCAAGGTTTCCGGGGTGGTGCTCCTGGAAAAAGACATCACGGCGCGCCGGCCTGAATACCGGGAGTATCTTGAGACCACCAGCGCCTTTATTCCCGTGGTTTCCCAAACGGCGGCAACCGTGAAGCCGCTCCTGGACCTGGCTGAGCGGGGCCTCATACCCGACCCCATAATACGCTTGGGTATCCGCGCCCTGAACCGGCGGCGCCTGCTTAAAGAGACCCGGCGGGAGTTGGCAGGACAAGAAGAGCTGCTTCAGCATTTTTTGGGCGACCTGCGGCGCAGCCCCATCGCGGTGGAGACGCAGGCCGCCAATGAACAGCACTACGAGGTGCCCCCGGCTTTTTTTGAAAAAGTGCTGGGAAGACGGCGCAAATACAGCTGCTGCCATTGGCCGCCGGGAGTTAAGACCCTGGACGCCGCCGAGGAGGCCATGCTGGCCCTGACCGCGGCCCGGGCCGAAGTAGCGGACGGCATGGATATCCTGGACTTGGGCTGTGGTTGGGGGTCCTTGACGCTGTGGGCGGCGGAGCATTTTCCTAACTCCCGGGTTCTGGCAGTATCAAACTCGCGCCTCCAGGGAGACTTTATCCGGGAGATGGCGGCCGAGAAGGGTCTGAATCAGGTGGAGGTGGTGACTGCGGACATGATTGATTTCGTCCCGGGCCGCGCCTTTGACCGCATCGTCTCCGTGGAGATGTTCGAGCACCTGCGCAACTGGCCGAGGTTCCTGGAACGCCTCTCCGGCTGGCTCAAACCTGAGGGGAAACTCTTCCTTCATGTCTTCAGCCACCGGCGTTTTGCCTATCTCTTTGAGACCACCGGGGCGGCGGACTGGCTGGGGCGCACCTTTTTCACCGGGGGGATGATGCCTTCGGATGAACTCCTCCTCCACTGCCAGGAAGATTTAGTGGTGGAGGGCCACTGGCGGGTAAACGGGCAGCATTATCAGAAAACTGCGGAAGCCTGGCTGGCCAACCTGGACGCCCGGCGGTCGGAAGTTTTAGAGATTTTCCGGAACTGCTACGGCCCCGAAGCCCCAGAACGCTGGGTGCAGCGTTGGCGCCTGTTTTTCCTGGCCTGCGCCGAGCTCTGGGGTTTTCACCGAGGTGAGGAGTGGCTGGTGTCTCACTATCTTCTTCGGCGCCGAGACTAAGGCGCTGGTCCGGCCAGGGATAGGTAAGTAGGAAGTTTGAGGAGGCTAGGTTATGTCTGAGAGCAAAAATGTCCTGGGAGAAAAGCTGGAAACTTGCTGCACCGCACCCATGACCGGTTTTTATCGTACCGGGACCTGTGAGACCGGGCCCCAGGATGTGGGGACGCATGTCATCTGCGCCCAGGTGACCAAAGAATTCCTCACCTTTACCAAGTCCAGGGGCAACGATTTGACGACCCCGGCTCCGGCCCAGGGCTTCCCGGGCTTAAAGCCTGGAGACCGCTGGTGCCTGTGCGCCAACCGCTGGCGGGAAGCCCTAGAGGCCGGAGTGGCCCCACCCGTGATCCTGTCGGCAACCCATGAGGCCGCGCTCAAGTACGTCTCCTTGAAAGACTTGCAGAATCATGCCATTAATGTGGCCTGAAGTTTCTGGACCCTGAAGAGGTAAAAGGGCATGAAGGAAGGGGACAAACCTGAGGCCCTGGGACCCTGTCCCCTGTGTGGCCGCCCGATGTTCAAGGGCGACAGCGTGGACCGCCACCATTGGCAACCGAAGTCTCATGGTGGCCGGGAGGCCGAATATCTGCACCGCACCTGCCACCGCAAGCTGCATTCCCTGTTTACCGGCAAAGAGTTAGCCGATTACTTTGCCACTCCCGCCCAGGTGCGGCAGCATCCCGAGATGCAAAAATTCATCAAGTGGGTGCGTCGCCAGCCGCCGGAGCGGGTCGTCCGCCATTTCAAGCCCCGACCGAAGCAATAAAAGTATCAGTGCTGCAATCCCAAGAAGTCTGGCTTTAAGCAAAGCTCAGTATCTTCTACCCCCCTGTCTTCAAAACACCAAGAGAGGAGTAACCTTCTGCCAAAGCCACGACCTCGCAACCATAATTTCAGGTGGTTTTTGCCCCGGCGCCGATAAGCGGCAGGACTTTGTCAACCCGGAAGAACACCAGGAATCGCGGTCCTTCCTGTTTCTCTTTTTCCGCCGGGTAGGTGCGGCGACGCAGGGCGTAGAGCAATTCCGTGTCCTGTTCTTCCCTGACTTTGCTGAGATAGAGACGCTTCCCCTTATAACCCGGCCCGCTCTCCATGAAGAGATAGGCGGCGTGGGGATTCTCCTGGAGGTTTTTGTGGGTGAGCCGGTGTGGCATGATGAAGGCCGCGGTGCCGTCCTCCATGACATGGGGCCTGGCAAAAACCGCCTGGTTGAGAAGTACCATTGGCGTCGGCCGTGGCCAGAACGCCGTGACCGGTGGTGTTTTCAAAGTAGTCTTTGAGTTCTTGAGGGTTCATGACTCTCCTTTCTGCAGAAGCTGACGCTCTTTCTTTTTGTTTAAGTCCTATCACGCAATCCAACCGATACGCCGCCCGATAAGCATGAAGCCAGTTATTTGAGAATTTTAAACATACCTTCCCGGATTAAGTCAGGGATCGTAATATCAAAGAAATCAGAACGTTCCGGAAAGCCCCACTCCCACCAGGGGCGCCACGCTATGCGTGGTTTTATAGAGATTATCACCGTCAGGGGCATCGACATAAAGCTTGTTCAGGAAGGAGACCCCACTGTAAAGGTCTATCCCGAAGGCCGGAACGGGTTTATAAGAGAGTCGCACGAACGTGGGGATGTTCTTGTATTCACCGATGCCATTGGGGATAGGCCCGTTAGAATCAAGACGGAATCGGTGGGACCGGTACGCCCCACCGATTCCGACTGTCCATTGCTTGGTCACGGCGTAGGACAATTCCAGACCGGCCGGGCCGGCGGGGCTCGTGCGGAAGGGGTTAGTGAGCCGCAACCGATCGGTAATTTGCCATTTGACAACGGCAAAAGGAAACACTTTGGCCTCTTCGATATCGGCATAACCGGCCACGCCGAGGCCAAAGACGGCATCCGGCCGGAAGGCGTAGGTTAAGGCGATGGCGCCGCCGTATACCATGGCGTCTCCCCATCTAGCCCCAAATTCCCCAGAGAACTGGACCGTGGGGGTGATGAGGAGCCTCCAGTTGTCAGTGAGGGTATACATGATGGGGAAGCTGAAACCCAGGCGTTGGACCTCTTGCCACGGGCGCGCCACCGGAAAGCTGGTCAACCCTGAAAAGTCATAGTCAGTAAATTCGTAAGAGAAACCAACTCCCAGTCTCAGCTTTTCATTTAACTGCCTGGAGATATCGGCATTAAAAATCAGGCTGGTGGTACCTGAGAGTACCGCCGCCACCCACTTTGGCCGGGAACATATATACTGGTGCCGCGGCCAGCCCAACCCCAAGACCTCGTGAGGACTCTGGGGGCCTTTCATCTGCTGCGGCTGACAGGGCAGGAAAGCGTAAAAACGAGACGACCAGGCACAAGACAAGGACAGCAAATACCCGGTGCCTGATGGTAAAGGCAGTAATCCTACTGGAATGGGTTAACGGGTCATGGCTGGACCAGGGATAGATCGAGGCCACGGCACTTTGAGGATGAAAATTTTTTCTAAGGCAACTCATAAGATCTCCCAATCTTCTTAAATCAACTGTTCTTACGTCTAATTATATAATGAGGTGGAGATGAGAAGAGCGCTGCGGCATTTTTTAACCGCCCCAGGACGGCGACCGGAGTGATTGCTGGTATCGGGGCTTGGCCAGCACGAACTGCACGTCGCCGATGTAGCCCTCGGCAAAACCGCCCTCACAATAGCACAGGTAAAATTCCCACAGACGAATAAAGCTTTCCGAATAACCCAGGGCCCGCACCTGGTGAAGGTTGGCGAAGAAGCGCTCTCGCCAGAGCCTCAGGGTCCTGGCGTAGTGCGGGGTGATGTCCTCCAGGTGGATAAGTCTCAGGTCCGTGACCCGGGCCAGGGACGCGCTCATGGAGGCCAGAGAGGTGAGGCAGCTTCCTGGAAAGACGTGGCTGCGGATGAAATCATGGGAGCGCCGGAAGCGGTCAAAGACCCGGTCGGCTATGGTGATGGCCTGGAGACACATGAGGCCGTCGTCCTTGAGGCGCTCACTGCAAACCTGAAAAAAAGTGTCGAAATATTCGTATCCCACCGCCTCGATCATCTCGATGGAGACCAGCTTGTCGTAGGTTCCTTCCAGGTGCCGGTAATCCTTGAGCAGCAAGGTTACCCGGTCGGCCAGACCGGCAGCTTGGAGGCGCTCTCGGGCCAGATCATACTGGGCCTGGGAAATGGTGGTGGTGGTCACCCGGCAGCCGTAACGGCCGGCGGCGTAGAGGGCGAAGCCGCCCCAGCCGCTGCCGATCTCTAACACCTCATCTTCCGGCTTAAGAGCGAGTTTCCGGCAGATGCGGTCGTACTTGGCGATGGCGGCCTCTTTGAGCGTGCTGTCCTCGTTCTCAAAGATGCCGCAGGAGTACGTCATGGTCTCGTCCAGAAAGAGGGCGTAAAAGTCGTTCCCCAGGTCATAGTGGGCTGCGATGTTGGTTTGGCTGCCGGCCAGGGTATTTCGGAACGGGAGCTGTAAAAGGCGGAAAAACGGCCCCGCCAGCCTGGCCCAGTGCCCTGAGAGACCTTCTAAGAGATGAAGATTTCGGGTAAGAATGCGGATTACCGCCGTCAGGTCATCGGCGGACCACCAGCCCGCCACGTACGCCTCTCCCAGACCCCGGCTGCCGGCCAGGAGCAGGCTCCGGTAAAAACGGGGATGTTGCACGGTGACGGTGGCCTGAAGAGGCGCCAACCGGTTCACCAAAGGTGAAGTTTTGACCGTCTTCCACCAAAGTCAGGTTGCCGTGCTGCAGTTTTCCCAGGAACCAGAAAATCACCCGCCGGGCCAGCCGGTCCAAAGCAGAGGCAGGGGAATTGGTAGCGTCAGTCTGAGGTATTATGGTGACAGGTCTCATGGACTTCTGAATTACTTGCCGTTTAGTTTTCCGGGGTGGACGTGAAACCTGGCCCCCTTGAGCCACAGGCGCAAGGCCTGCCAATGGATCATGGTGATGACCTTCAGGGTCATGGGTGGATAGGAGAAGAGCACCCGGGTTAAATTATGGGGGGTGAGGTCCCGCCGGGTCAGCGTCAAGGTGGCGTCGAAAATTTTTTGCCCTGCGTGGTAATTCATAAAATGCACGTTCAGGGTCTTCCCCGGTTCCTTGAATCTCCAGTCATACCAGATGTCCATGGGCATGAAAGGAGAGACGTGGAACTCCTTGGGGTGCTGAAAACGCTTGAAACCGGGCGCCGGGTGCTCGTTGTGGGCCTCGTCCAGGACGTAGCAATGTTCCTCTCCCCAGGGTGTATTATGGATTTGTACGACGATGTTGTCAACCCGTGCCCCCGAGTGGTCATAGCAGTAGTAGAAGCTCGCCGGATTGAAGCAATAGCCGAAGTAGCGCAGGTGCGTCAGGAGACGGATGGCACCCCTGGGCCGGATCCCGGTTTTCTCCTCCACTAAATCTCGCACCGACCGGTCCAGGGGGACGCTGGGGGTCGCCCAGGTGGTCCCGGCGGCGAAAATAGGCCAGGTTAACCCGGTCTGCGGACCAGAGGAGGCGGTTGGCGAAGAGGGTGGGAAGCTCGTCCAGGTCCAGGTACATCAGAAAGACGCGGTAGCGAAAACTGGTTGACCACCGGTTGAAAGCGCCGGTGCCGGACATGCCCCTCGTAGATGCAGCTCTGGGAGTTCACAACGTCTTCCCGAATTCCCGGCAGACCTTGAGGGCGCTCACCACGCCATCCTCGTGGAAGCCGTAGCCCCAATAGGCGCCGCAGAAATAGGTGCGGTTGACCCCGTTGATCTCTGGCCAGCGTTGTTGGGCCACAGGGGCCTGCCGCCGATATACCGGATGGTGGTAGGTGATTTTTTTGATAATACGGGCTGGATCGATGTCCCGGTCCCGGTTCAGGGTGACGCAAAACTCCACTGGGGCGGCGAGACTCTGCAGCCGGTTCATATGGTAGGTTAAGGTAGCTTTTACGTTGCGGCCCAGGCGGTAGATAATAATTCCAGCTGGCCCAGGCCGCCCGCCGGCGGGGGAGGAGGCTGGCGTCGGTATGCAATACCGTGGAGTTTTCCTGATACGGAAAAGCCCCCAAGATTTCCCGTTCCCGGTCTGATGGGTCCGCCAGCAAATTCAGCGCCTGGTCGCTGTGCGCCGCAATCACCACCCGGTCGAAGTGCTCGGCTTCACCCTGGCAGGGCTTCACCTCCACCCCGTCTGCATGCCGCTTTATCCAGGCCACCGGGCAACCCCGGCGCACCCGGTCCCGATAGCCCGCCGTGAGGGCCGGAATATAATTGCTGGAGCCTCCTTGAACCACCTGCCACTTGATTCTCCGGAAGACTTGCAGATACCGGTGGCGCAAGGAAAAGTCGGCAAAGTAGCGGGCTGGAAAATCTAACAACCCCTTGGCATCCGCCGACCATAAGGCAGACCCCAGGGGAAGCAGGAAGTCCTGAATGAAGGCAGGAGAATATTGCTTCTTGGCCAAATATTCTCCCAACCCAATCAGGTAATGCTCGTCCCCCTGCAGTTCCCGGCATTCCCGCTGAAAGCGCCAGATGTCCCAGAGCAACCGGAAGAAAGCTGGACGCCACACATTGCGCCGTTGGGCAAAAAGGCCGTTCAAGGTCCTGAAGCCATACTCCAGGCCCGTAGCGGCGTTTTGGACACTGAAGCTCATGTTCGTGGGTTGCCAGGGGATGCCGAGACGCTTCAGCAGGGTGACGAAGTTGGGGTAAGTGACCTCATTGAAGACGATAAAGCCGGTGTCCACCGGGTAGGTATGGCCTCCCCAAGTTACCGGGATGGTGTTAGTGTGCCCCCCCACATAGTCGTTGGCCTCAAAGACCACTAGATCATGCTCTTCGGCCAAAAGATGAGCCGCCACCATGCCGGCGATACCCATCCCGATGACGGCAATTCTCATAAGATACTCGCTGCTCTGGTCAACTGCCCGCCCGGGCTCCAGGAGGAAGCCGCTCCGCTATCAGCCGGCAGCTGTTTGTTGGCATCAAACTTTGTCTTCATAATTTTTGATGAAAACTGGGTTTGTGGTACTTCTAAAAAACTGTCGAGATTGTCATCCTTTGCGGTCGTCACGCCAGCCAGCGGTCTAAAAGAACTGCGATATACGAAGTGACCGCGCAGATGAAACCCGCCCCAGGTGATGTCCACGAGGGTCATACGCCAGGGCCACCGGTCGATGAGAGAGTAATTGGTCAGGTCATAGACCCCGTAAAGAATGACCCCATATAAAAATCCCCAACCCAGAGCCGCAATCGCCGGACTTTCCGGTGAGAGCCGGGGCAGGACAAATAATACCAACCCCAGGGGGATCAGGACGTACACCAGGAAGGCAGCCCACCATACCGGGGACATGGCCTCCCCGGAACGGCGGGCCAGGGAACCCAACTCCGTCTTGTAAAACTTGGCCATGAGCACTCCCAGCCAGGTGAGGTCAATGGCCAGGAAAACCAGAAGTACCAAAATATACAGTTTAACCGAGTGCCACATGGATTATTTCCTCATATCAAACCAGGTCGCTGCCAAACAAGGTGTCAGGTCAATTGCCCGACGGGCCCAAGCCGCCATGGGAAAGTTCTTTAATAAAATCTTCAGCTGTCTGAAAGCCAACGAACCGGTGTTTCTCGTCCCCCTTCGGGGAGAACAGGATTGTGGTGGGTGCACCTTTGACTTCAAACTGTTGCACCAGGTCCATGTGGGAGCGTCCTTCCAGGCGCACTGGAATAAAACGCTCGTTCAGGGCCTGAATAACTGCGGGATCTTGGTGGGTCTCACGGACCAACCGGCTGCAATGGGGTCACCCCTCCATGTAAAATTCCACACAGAGAGGACGGTTGGCTTTTTTCGCCTCCTCCAACGCCTCCTGCCAGTTCGGCCGCCATTGGATTAACTCTGACATGTTGATTGTCTCCTTGCCGCCGATATCTCAAGAAATCGGGTTTTTGCCGGCGATTATTGATTTTTTGTATCTTCCGGGGAGATGGCCTCACCGAGGCCGATGCTTTGCTGTCAGCAACCCGGTTCCCCGGGATGACCGCAGCAGGTTTGAAAATGTGATATCTTTAGCCAATTGTTACGAAGCAATAGACGGAATTTTTCAGTCCAGGGCTGAGGGCCTTTCAAGTTGGTAAAAAAAGCCCGGGGACTGGGGAGGTTTCGCTTTTCCTGACACATAAATGCACCTTGTCCTCCCTAACGCTCGGCATCAATCAGGCCGCCGGTGTGGGTGACGACGTCCAGCTCCACACAATCGTCCAGTTCTCCCTGGGTGGCGTCCTTGGCATTTTTTAGCGCGTCCAGGGGGCACAACCATTCATTGCCGGAGCTATCCTTTACCTTGACATATTTCGGGCGACCAGCTGTCGGTTCGACCACGGGGTTCTCCTTTGCCTGAAGGTTCAAGTTGATATCATAATATCGCTAATATAAAAAAAGGAGGCGTTGGTTTTCGCCTCCTCCCGTTCGACAATCTGATATTTTACCATCCGATCATCGTGTTGTCCCCTCCCACCAGTTACCCGGCAGGTAAGGAGTTAAGAAAGCCCATCATCTACTTGACGTACTTGGCTTTCATGGGAATGGCGCATTTGGGGCACATCAGTGGTTCACCGGGCTTATGGCCGGGGAAGGCATGCTCAGCATCACATTCCGGACACATAAAAAGATTTTCTTTGCCGGTAACATCACCGGATCCGCCTTTACCACCAAATTCTTCCTGGGGTTTAGGTTTATCAGCCATCTTGAATTCTCCTCTGTAGTTTGATATATTTACTTATAATCATTACTTCTCATCGGTCAAGTTTTTTTAACCAAATATTTTGTTAGAATTCGGTTAGCGTTTCAACCTAGAAGTTAACTGGACAACAGCCATACGTCCCTGAGGATCATCTGCATGCCGGTTTTAATTATCGGTGCCGGTCTGGCTGGCTTATGCTGCGCCCGCGTTCTGCATCAGGCCGATATTCCCTTTATGATTCTGGAAGCCTCGGACGGGGTCGGTGGACGGGTGCGGACCGACCGGGTAGAGGGCTTTCTCCTGGACCGGGGTTTTCAGGTCCTGCAAACCGCTTACCCCGAAGCCCGGCGAGTTCTGGATTATCCGGCCCTCAAGCTCAAGCCTTTCTATCCCGGGGCCCTGGTGTACTACGACGGCCGACTGCACCGGGTGGGCGATCCCCTGCGCCAGCCTCGGCACCTCTTCTCGACTATTTTTTCCCCCATCGGCACCCTGGCCGATAAGCTGCGGGTGGCCCGCCTGCGCTGGCAGGTCTCCCAGGGTTCCATAGAAGACCTGTTCCGACGCCCGGAGACCTCCACCCTGGCAGCCCTCAGAGCCCAGGGCTTTTCTGATACCATGATCGAACGCTTTTTCCGGCCTTTCTTTCAGCGGGGTTTTTTTCGACCGGAATCTTGCCTCCTCCAGCCGCATGTTTGAGTTCGTCTTCCGGATGTTGGCCGCAGGGGGACACCGCCTTACCCGCCGGTGGGATCGGTGCCATCCCCGCCCAGTTGGCCGAGGCTCTGCCGGCAGGCAGCATCAGGACTAACTCGCCGGTGGCTCAAGGTTGAGGAGGGTAAGGTGGTGTTGGCTTCCGGGGAGGAGGTGCAGGGCCGCCTGGTGGTGTTGGCCACCGACGGCAGCGAGACCGCCCGTCTGCTGGGCGAGGCCAAAGCCTTTTCTACGGTGGACTGCGCCTGCCTCTATTTTGTCGCCCATAAGCCTCCGGTCACGGAACCCATACTGATCCTGGACGGCGAAAATGCGGGGCCGGTTACCAACCTGGCAGTGGACAGCAACGTGGCGCCATCCTACGCGCCTCCCGGTGCTTCCCTGATCCAGGCCACCGTGGTGGGCAATCCAGAGATAACCGACCTTGACCTGGAAGCTAAGAGCCGGGAGCAGCTTACCCGGTGGTTTGGCCCGGAGGTTAGCGACTGGCGGCTTCTCCGCATTTATCGCATCAAGAAAGCCTTGCCGGACCAGATACCCCCCACCCCCGATCCCCTCAGCCAACCGGTGCGGGTAAACCCTTGGCTGTTTGTCTGCGGCGAGTATCAGAGTCTCTCCTCTATCCATTGGGCCATGGTTTCGGGGCGCCGGGCCGCTGACGCGGTCATCCGGGAACTCCAGCCCTAACGGGGAATGACTTTTGGGTTCAGGGTGTCTCAGGGGGAACCCGGGCAGTTGACATTATCCAGGTCAATGACTATAAAAATATGGGGAAAGTCTGGAATAAGTAAGGCAACCCGCCGAAGTTTCTTCAGGTTCCTGGCCCTAAAAAATCGTTTGAGGAAGCTATGAAAAAGGTTCTGCTCGACATGCTCATCTGCCCCCGCTGCCTGCCCGAGGAACACCGCCTCCAGGAAACCATTGTCCAGGCGTTCCAGGAGGACATCACCGAGGGAACGCTGCAGTGCAGCCGATGCGGCTTTGTATACCCGATTCAGGCAGGGATTGCGTTTTTGAACCCCAACCACATGGAAGCGTCCCAGACCACGAACAGATATGAAACCCTGCCGGTGTTGTCCTCATACCTCTGGAGCCACTACGGTGATCTGCTTGGCGATGAACAGGCCACCGACGCCTACAGCCGCTGGGCCGGGTTGATGCGCCCAAGCTCCGGCGTCTGCCTCGACACCGGGTCGGCAGTCGGACGCTTTTCCTTTGACATGGCGAAAAAATTCGACTTTGTCGTCGGCCTCGACAACTCCGTCTCCTTTATCCGGGCCTCCCGGGAATTGATGCTCCGCCGGCAAGCCGACCTGGCCCTGCCCGAAGAGGGGGTGCTCACCCGGCAGGAGACCCTTACCTTCCCCGAAGACTGGAAAACGGACAATACCGAGTTCATTGTGGGCGACGCCCAGGCGCTGCCCTTTCGGGCCGGGGCCTTTTCTGGTCTATCTTCCCTGAACATTGTGGACAAAGTGCCCAAACCCATGGCCCATCTGGCAGAAATCAATCGCGTGGCCAGAACGAACCAGGGCCAGTTTCTGTTTTCGGATCCGTTTTCCTGGTCCACGGAAGTGGCGCCGGAAGCGGACTGGCTGGGAGGCAAGCCCAACGGCCCATTTTCAGGCAGGGGCCAGGACAACCTCATCGCCCTGCTGGAAGGCAAAATTGGGGCCTTATCACCCGGATGGCAGGTCGAGTCACAAGGCCACATCTGGTGGAAGATTCGAACCCATAGCAATCATTTTGAAATGATCCGCAGCTGTTTCATCAAAGCGATCGGTAAATCAGTAAAGCCTACCGAATCTAGTTCCAAACTAAAGGTAATACCCATGAAATTAGATACGGTCTGTCGCCTCTGCTCCGCCTGTTGCCCCGTGACTGCCGAAGTTGAAGACGGGAAACTGCTTGGCGCCCAGCGAAAATCCTTTTTACCTCAGGATAAACGGTTGCTGTGCCCCAAGCTGCAAGCGGCCCCGGAAATTGTTTATTCTCCCGAGCGGGTGCTAAAGCCCCTGATCAGAAGGAAAGGTGCCTCTGGGGACGGTTTCCAGGAGGCAACCTGGGATGAAGCCCTGGATCTGGTGGCGGCAAAATTCCTCTATTTCAAGCAGAACCACGGCCCCGAGTCGGTGGCCTGGCTGCGCGGCATGGCGGCCGATTGGGGCGCTCAATGGGATTATGCCAATCGGCTCATGAACCTTTTCGGCTCCCCGAACACCATCGGCAACGGCTCCGTCTGCCACGTGGCCCGGGATATGGCCCACGTCTACACTTATGGCGCCATGACCTTGCCTCTGCCGAAAACCGCCCGATGCATCGTTATCTGGGGCAAGAATGACCGGAACACCGCGCCGGGAGCCGCTGAGGCAATTTTTCACGCCAAACAGCAGGGCGCCAGGCTGATCGTCATCGACCCGGTCATGACCCCCTTGGCAAAAATGGCCGACCTCTGGCTCCAGATCAAGCCGGGCCATGACGGCCAGCTCGCCATGGCCATGATCCATGAAATCATCGCCAACAATCTCTTTGACGCCGATTTCGTCCGGGATCACTGCCTGGGCTTCGATGCGTTGAAAGCGGCGGCCGCGGCCTACGCCGGCCGACTCGGTGGGTCCCCGCCTCTGGCTTGATCCGGAGGCGATCCGGGAGGCGGCCCGCCTCTATGCCACGACCAAGCCGGCGTGCATCATCGATGGGAATGGCATCGACATGCAACTACAGGTGTTTCAGATCACCCGCGCCGTCTGCCTGCTCCGGGCCTTGACCGGCAATCTGGACAAAGACGGCGGCGACTTCATCCCCCAGCCCGTTCCCCTCAAGAATATCCAATGCAAAGCAAAGCTGCCAGCGGGGGTGGCGCCGATTACCCAGGCCTACCCTCTGTTCAATGAATTTCATGAAACCTGGGGACTGCATGCCCAGTCGTGTCTGGTGGATGCGATCCTGGACGAAACCCCCTACCCGGTTCGGATGGTGGTGGTGCAGTCCGGCAACCCGGTGGTGACCATGACCGATGCCAACCGGGTTCGGAAAGCCTTTGAAAAGCTTGAATTTCTGGTGGTTATCGATCTGTTCCGGAACCGCACGGCCCAATATGCCGACGTGATTCTGCCGGCCTCCAGTTGCTTTGAAAAAACCCAGCTCAATCGCGCCTCCATGCGCAACAGCCCGGTCATTCTGCAAAACCAGGTCATCGACTGGATCGGCGACAGCTGGCCGGACTGGAAAATCGTCTTCGAACTGGGCCGCCGGCTCGGCTTTGAATCGGATTTTCCCTGGCATTCGGCCGAAGCAGCCATTGACTATCAACTGACGCCCTCGGGCCTCACAGTTGAGATGCTCCGGCACCATCCAGACGGACTGCGCGCCGCCCCCCTGGAGTTTGAAAAATATCGCACCCAAGGCTTTGCCACCCCGTCGGGCAAGGTGGAGTTTTTTTCACCGCGCCTGCAAGAAGCCGGACACCTGCCCGTGCCCTTTATGGACGGGAACACCGAAAATCCCATCAGCTTTGCCGATACCCTCGGAGAAGGCGCCCTGGTCGGCATCAGCGGGGAGCGGACCAACCGCTTCACCCACACCCAGTTTCACAACATCCCGTCACTCATCAAGAGGGAGGGCGAAGGAACTGCAGACCTGCACCCGGAAGACGCCCTTAAGCGTAATATTGCTTCAGGACAGTGGCTGACCATTTCCACTCCCCGAGGTCAGGTCCGCATGCGGGCCAGAATATCGGAGGCGGTGCATCCCGGCGTCGTACGGATTGCCTGGGGTTGGGGAGAAGTCAATCCCGAATCCAACGTCAACAACCTGACCGATGATGATCGACGGGATCCGGTCACCGGCACCCCGTCCAACCGCTGCTTTATGTGCAGGATTGATCCCGATTAGCCTGCGATGACTTGAGGGTCACCTGGCGCATTGGCCCGCTTGTTCGGCAGCCACCGAACCAGGCCCAGCCAGAGGCCGAAACATTTTTTTGGATGAACCGCAGCATGGGCACTTCCAGTCTTCAGGGAGATCCTCAAAACGGGTCCCCGGGGGGATCTTACCTTTCTTATCCCCATGGGCCGGGTCGTAAATATAACCGCAGTTGGTAAACTGGCACTGCCACATCTCTTCAGGTTTTGACATCACAGCCTCCAAAGCGTTGCCCACTCCGTCTTCATTGCACCGGAGGGGCGAGTAAAATAATCTTTAAGTTTACTTATAAGAAACAGATAATTTTTACTGATTAGTAATATTTCATTTATTAGAAAATGCAAGTCCCCAGCATAATTTTTTTTCTAAAATATGCGGAGAAGCTTATCGGACATATTGCTTTGGGAGATTTATGCTGGATCGCTAATTTTATAAAAACTCTAGGAATATTGATTTCTTCTATACATTATCTCATTTAATCAGTTATTAATGTCTTGTCATTAATAACGCCCCATAGCTAATTAACCAGACAGTGAGAAAAAGCCAACCAGGTTGCAGGCTAAAGCTAAATCGTGATAAATGTAAGTGTTGGTTGAAAAGCGGCAACCAACCCCGCTGATCATTTGGCATCAAGGAAAAAAAGATCATGATAGCTTCCCAAACCATACTGCGGCATTATCGCTTGACCGAACAAGAAATCCTGGCGCTTAAAAAATTGCAGCCATTGGTGGAGCCCGTTACCCAAAGGCTTACAGATAATTTTTACGAATTTTTGGGGACCATGCCGGAAATCGCCAAGTTCTTACAGGATGAGGCCCGGCTGCAAAGGCTGCGGCAATACCATCAGCGCTGGGTTTTGGGGCTCTTTACAGGTCCTTTTGATGATCACTACTTTATCCGCCTGCAACGCATCGGCTATACCCATGTCCAGGTAGGATTGCCCGCCCATTATGTTTCTGTGGCCATGAATTATATCCGGATCTGGCTTGAAAAGCTCATTGAAGCCGAGACCAACCCGGAGGATCAGCCCGAGGCCCTTGAAGCCCTGAACAAAATCCTGGACATCAATCTTGACGTTATTACCCGTACCTATCATGAGGAAGAACTGCGCCGGGTAATCGTCTCCTTCCATTGGGACCAGACCGTCATCAGGTTTGCCCAACGCTTTACCTCCGGCCTTAGCCTCATCCTGGTGATCGGCCTCCTGGGCTTGTCCTTCGGGGCCATTGCCATGATCGCAAAAGATGTTATGAATATGTTCACCGGAGAATTCGCCAAGGGCCTGGTCTCCACCATGGGATCTCTCCTCGTCCTCTGGTTGGTCATCGAATTGCTGGAATCAGAAATCGACCGTTTGAAAGGCGGCGCTTTTCGCTTGAATCTCTTCGTCGGCGTTGGCCTGGTGGCCTTCATCCGGGAAGTTTTAGTCCTTTCCTTATCACCTAAAGACATCGTCCTCGAAGGCGTCATTCTGGCCGGAATTCTCGTCTTAGGTTTTGTGTACTGGCTCCTGGCCAAGGTGGAAGACCGCTAAGCGGTTGGATATTAAACCATATTTGGGATATTTCTGATCCAAAGATAACTTCCGAAGCTTGGCAAGCTCTGCGGCGATCTTACTAAGTGGGGAATCACCAGAAGGAGAATGACTTGGATGCTTCCGGATAACGCACTATGGGCTCAAAGCTATTGTGACTCTTGTTTTTTATTCAGAAGTGGTTACATTGGTTGAACATTACCCCTTGTTTATTATGTTTGACAAGCAAAGGAGAAAATGGCATGGAAGAAAGCCTTGCGCGGAGAACTCGGCATTGCTGCTCATCGACCATCAGGTGGGGACAATGCAGTTAATTAAGAGTATTCCTCTTGAGGTGGTGAAGCGCAATACCATAGCGTTGGCCAAGACCGCGAAGATTCTCAATATGCCCGTTGTTCTGACAAGCAGCCAAGAAGAGAAATTTCAAGGTCCGATCATCTCAGAGTTATCACAAATCTTACCGGAAGCCTTCGAAAGGAGAATAACATATGAGTTGGCATCGTGAACGCCTGGAATGATCCAAACTTTAAAAAAGCGGTAGAGGCAACTAAGCGCAAGAACCTAATCATGGCTGGGGTGACGACTGACGTATGCCTCGTCTTTCCCGCCATTAGCGCTCGTTGTGAAGGCTATCAAGTGCAGGCCGTGATAGATGCTTCTGGATCACCCTTCGATATTTCTGAGGAGCTGGCGAGAAGACGTATGGAGCGAAAGGGTGTTTACCAGACAACCACGAACACGCTCAGGCCGAACTCGCGCAATGACTCGAGCCGGCCCGAAGGAGATTCAGTTGCTTCAAATCTTATTCGGAGAATTATTGCCGAAGATCAGCTAGACGATGAATTATTTCAAGTTTGCTTATGCCATCAACCTCGTGCTGCTTGTGCCTGGACCTAAATCCAAAATAAAAAAAAGCCGGTTTATGACCCAGAAGTGGTGTCGTCAGAATCGCATTCCTTCTATTGGTTGTTATTTCTTTGGCTGGTCCCCCTAATACCCTTATGGCGACAGAAGAAGCAGAATATAATGTACTTGAGCGCGACGGGGATTTTGAACTCAGGCAATATCAACCCCAAATCGTCGCAGAAACCCTGGTGGAGGGTGACTTCAAGGAAGTGGGCAATGAAGGCTTCCGACGTTTGTTCGACTATATCTCAGGTAAAAATCGTCAGAAGCAATCCATCCCCATGACTGCCCCGGTGTCCCAAGAGGCGGCTTCAGAGAAGATCCCCATGACTGCGCCCGTTAACCAGGAAAGAATCGGCGAAAAATGGCGGATCACCTTCCTTCTGCCTTCCCGCTATTCAATAGAAGCTCTACCGGAACCGTTAGATCCAAGGATCAAGTTGATTGAAATCCCGCCGCGTCTCATGGCGGCTTTCAAGTATTCTGGTACCTGGAGCAAAGAGAGGTATGAGGAGAAAGAGAATCGGCTGAAGGAACTAATCCGGCAAAGAGGTCTAAATATTGCCGGTGAGCCCATCTTTGCAAGATACAATCCTCCCTTTATGCCTTGGTTCCTGCGGCGTAACGAAGTTCTCATCCCAGTTGGGCAAGTTGATTGAAATAGAGGCCAAGCGTGAAACATCTCGTCGCCATCTGCCTGGTTTTCGTATCCGGCGCATTGACGGGATTTGCCTACAGCCGGGAGTCTAATCTCGTTGACCTGAAAAAGTATAAATGGCAAAATCGGTTGCTCTTGATTTTTGCCCCTTCAGAGGATTACCCCGCTTACCGGTTCCTGGCCGATGAACTTCGCCGACAGCAGGACGGGGTTCATGATCGGGATGTGCTGGTTTTTTCTCTCCTGGAAGAGGGTCAGAGCCGATTAGGCGATGCCAGGTTGGAAAAAACCACGGTTGAAGCATTAAAAAAGCGGTTTTCCATCAAAAAGGGGGCCTTCACGATGGTTTTGATAGGCAAAGACGGCAGCGAAAAACTGAGGCGGGAAGAGGGAACGACCGCTTGGGGAGATTTTTGGCCTTATCGATACCATGCCCATGCGCCGGATGGAAATGCGGAAAAAATCCGATAGGTGAGAACCCCGCGCTAAACTAACGCAATTTCCAAGTAGGCTCTGATGCAAGTCAAGCCGGGCTGGCGTATCGATCATTGCTCATGGGAACAACTTTCGCCGATGGGGACGCAGGCAGCTGTACTCCCTCTCAGTGCGGCAATAGCACCATAAGGGAAAAGTGCTTATGGAGAGAAAACGGAACCTCGTGGGGCTCATGGCCTGGATGCTCCTTTGCTATGGCGCCATGTGGGTCGGCTCCCACCAACCTCCAGGGGAGTGGTATAGCCGCCTCATTAAGCCTGCGTTCACGCCAGCTGGTTGGAAAATCGGCCTGGTCTGGTTTGTCCTTTACACGTCCATGGGGATTGCAGCCTGGCGGGTGTGGCGCCAAGGCGGCTTTACCGGGGCCAGGCTCGCCCTTGTGTTATTCCTTGTCCAGCTCGCTCTCAATGCCGCCTGGACGTATATCTTTTTTGGCCTGCAAAGCCCCGGCCTGGCTTTCGCCGAAATCATGCTCCTTTGGGGCGCCATACTGCTCACCCTCGTAGCCTTCTGGAAAGTAGACCTGGTTGCGGGCGGCCTGATGCTGCCTTACTGGTTGTGGGTGTCATTCGCCGCCTATCTGAACTTCTCCATCTGGCGGCTGAATGCCTGAACCAAGATCCTTGTAACGACGGGTTAAAAAATGGAAACTCCTGAAGCAAATTCCCCCAAAGAATCCGTTTGGGATTATCCCAGACCGCCTCGAGTGGAGAGCACCAGCCAGAGGGTACGCGTAATTTTCAATGGGGAGGTTATCGCCGACACTCGCCAGGCATTGCGTGTGTTGGAGACCAGCCACCCACCTGTATATTATATTCCTCCCCAGGACGTCAAAGCAGCATTTCTGTATCCATCTCCTCAGCGGACTATCTGCGAATTTAAGGGGGTAGCCCATTACTGGACCCTGCGGGTCAGGGAGCGTGAGGCCCGGGATGCCATCTGGACCTATCCCATGCCAAGCCCAGGCTACGAATCGATCCGTAATTACCATGCCTTTTATCCCGGGCGTATGGATGCATGTTATGTCGGGGCAGAGCAGGTAAAACGCCAACCTGGCGATTTTTACGGGGGTTGGATTACTGCAAACATAACCGGACCCTTCAAAGGGACCCCGGGGACAGAAGGTTGGTAGGCCATCCAAATCGGCAATTGGCTCGCCAGGGATTTTGCTCTTCTTTGCCGGCTGGTCCTTTTGGGTATAGCTTGCCTCTGGGGCCTTTAACCAACCGGTTTCATAAAAGTCTTTTGTTGGAAAAACTTAAGCTTAATTTTGAAAGTGTTTCAGTCAAGAGTTGCAGTGATATTTTTAGTTATGATTTTTAAGGCAGAAAAGCACTATCGATAAGGATAGACAATTATGCTCTTATTCCATAATGTTCCCTGGTTTAAGCTTATAGGCTTGTTTCTTCATCTGGCCGGCTTTGTCATCGGCTTGGGCGCCGTGACTGTCATTGATCTCCATGGCTTCCTGGGCCGCAAGTCCTCCTACTGGACTGAAGCCACCACCCGGACTCACAAGGTCACCAAGCCTCTCATCTGGGCCGGATTAATTCTTGCAGTGCTTGGGGCAATCATGTTTCACGGCCAACGGGACTGGTCACAGATTCTGGTGGTTCAGGCGGTAATTGCGATCCTGCTCGTTGTCAATGGTCTATTTTTATCCTTTTGGGTGAGCCCATTGCTTCTTGGGCGCGAGAAGGAAGGCCGAGCCTCGGAACTCCTGCCTAATTCTTGGCAGAAAGCGATTACGGTAACCTTCATCATTTCATTTATCGGGTGGTGGGGCGAACTATTTTTAACTGTGTGGCAACTAATTATGCACCGATAATACCTGAAACACAAACACTTCCAGTAATCTGGGCAGCAGCTGGGTGGAGATATTGGCGACTCCGATTATGATTGCCTTGGTGGAGGAGGTGGCATAGTTTCCGATGAAAATCCTCAACCACCTTTGGCCAGCTCTTGCAGGTAGTTCTCAGCGCTCTGAAAGCCGTCAAAACGGTGCTTCTCCTCCCCTTCCGGAGTGAACAAAAGAATGGTAGGCGTAGCCGTAACTTGATGTTGCTGAACCAGGTCCATGTGATCGCGCGCTTCTAAACGCACCGGGACAAAACGATTGTTTAAGGCCTTGACCACTGCCGGGTCTTGGTGGGTCTCACGGACCATCCGGCCGCAGGCCGGACAGCCCTCCATGAAAAATTCCAACGCCAAAGGGAGATTCGATTTTTTCGCCTCACCCGACGCTTCTTCCCAGTTCGTGCGCCAATGAATCACTGCTGACATATTGCTTATCTCCTCTTGCCTATCCAACTGAGCCTTATAAAAGTTATTTTTGATCCAATTTTCTCCTTAACTTCAAATATGATTCCTAACTTAAGTCTTCTTTAAGAACTAGTCAAGAGCTCATAATGTTTCCATCCAGACTCAAAGGGAGCATCATATAAAAATGTCAGATTAATCATTTCTGCCATCGACTGTGGTCTGTAAGATCATTTTGAAGGATTTCACTATGGGGATCATGTCTTCGTCTATTTGATATCTTAGAGAAATTGTTGTTTGGCATCATGCCTACCCTACCAGGAACGATTTTGAGTGTGTATAATAGGACAAAAGAAACTTCTATCAGAATGGTCTACGGCCACTTTAGAGCCGAAGGGGTGCTGACCCTCTATGAACCCAGAACGATTGGAACGGTTGATCCTGGAGCTCCCGCCCTTGAAGGGCAGTCTTTGGGCCTATCCCTGGATAGGTCTACTGATCGGCGCGGGGGCCGGTATTCTTGTGGGCCATCCCATCTCCATGATGGTGGAAAATCTGCACGATGCCCTGTTTCATCTTGCCTCTTTCCGTCCGGATCAGATTATCTTTGACAGTTTTGCCACCCAATTTTTGCCCATGAAGCTTTTATACGCCATCCCTGGGGGCATCCTGGGGGCTATCCTGGGCGTTATCTTCCGACGTCTCAAGGAGAATCACCTGGGTCTGGACGCTCTGCAACAGGATTTTGAGCTCCAGGTGGGTGCCTTGAGGCATCATTATAAAAACCTGACCCTGGGAATCGATGGCTTTTCAAAACGCATCCAGCGCAATATACCCAAACTGGATGAAATAGTGCGCCGTTGTGCCTCAGAAGAGTGCCTCACCAACGCCCGCTATCATGCTGCTTTTGAATCATTGGCTAACAATGTTAATATCCTGGAAGCAACCACCCAACGTCTTAATCAAAAATTGGGGCAGGAGGTGCGGTTGATCAAGGCCTTGACCAGCGTTACCGTTAAAGCGCAGCCCCGAGATTTCTATCCCTTCTTGAAGCAAAACGTGCAGGAGCTTATGGATCTGCGATTTAGGGAAAAAAAGCTGAGGGTGGAGATCAACGGCCAGCCCCTGGAAGAATGTAGTGAGCACCTGGCTTTTCCCTTCGAGCCCTACTCCATGGAGATTATCCTGCAAAACATCCTGAGCAACGCCATGAAGGCCGGAGACCACGTGCGGATTGAGGTGGCGCCAGCCAATGAATGGGTGCGAGTCACGGTCCGGGATAATGGTCCCGGTCTAGAATTAGAGAAGCTAAAAATCCATCTCCTCACTCCCTGGGACCGCCAGGACCCTGCAAGCACTCATCTTGGGCTAAAAGTGAGTTTAAATCTACTACAAAGAAACGGCGGGCAGATTGCGGTGGGTAGCCAACCTGGGGCCGGGACAGTCTTTGCCTTGGAATTTCCCAGCCAAGGGTGAGCTTTTCAAACGGCTAAGAATTCAATCTATCTGCTCTTACTAAAATCTTATTAAGTAACTGAAAAATTCACCCATCTGCTATGATTTAAAACTTTTTAGGGTATCGAGAGGTTCCAATCGCCAGATCATATCCACGCTGTAATTCAATACGTTAACAGCGGTGTCTGTCCTAAGTAGCGGTTCGCTGCCAGTTCCTCCAAAATAAAGTGGGCCACGTCAGCCCGGGATATCTTTCCGGCGGTGACGTCCGTCAGATCGGTGATCACCTGATATTTTTTAGTTAATGAACCATTGGTGAGCAAACCGGGCCGGACGATGGTCCATTCGGTTTCACTGGCCCGGATTAGGGTTTCTTGTCGGTCTTTGTCTTCATAAATGGTTTTCAGGAAGATTGGATTAAAGAAACGGTCATAAAGAAAGCCGCCGTGCCCTTTACTGTCCCCGGCCCCGACTCCGGTAATGCAGATAAGGCGCCGGACGCCTTGCCGCCGCATCGCTTCGAGTACATTCCTGGTCCCTTGGGAGAATACCCTTACCGGCTTCCAGGTTATCCCGATGCCGATGGTAATACAAACGGCCTCCTGTTCGGCCATAGCCGATTGAACCGACTCCAGATCAAGGATATCACCCTGAATCACCCTTAACCGATCATGCTGTTTTGGCATTTTTTGAGCATCTCTCACCAGGGCGGTAACGGTATGCCCAACCTGCAATGCCTGCTCGAGGAGTTGGATTCCTATCCCACGAGTGGCGCCGATTATCAACAGATTCATGGCCTAAACCTTTCAATGAAAATAGAAAAATAAAAAGAATGAATATTTTTATATCAAAAGCATCTGAACGCTTACAAATAAAGTTTTCCCTAAAACTTGCAGAGGCCGTGAATGGCATCACAGGTCTTTTTGTAAAGCCGACCCACCCAATCTTCCTGACGCTCCTGGGACTCGGGCAGTGACCGCCGATCGGCCAACCGTTGCAAAAGGCGGTGGGTAGTGGTGATGTAGGCGGCATGGCTCCAGGTAAGGGGAGATACAGAGATGGGTTCACCGGTAATGGGATCGATTTGCTCGCCCAGAACACCCGAGCGCAGGGCGTGGTTGGTGACCCAGGTTAGAATTTCCTGGGCCTGGGCAAGTTCCTCGTCATTGTCTCTTTTTTCCAGGAGATAATCCGCCAGCCAAAGAGTGCAGATTATCCAGGGGTTGCCGGGAACATCAGGACTCACCCTGTGGTAAGGATCGTCTTCGTAACGAGCCATGCCCCCCACCGGAGTCTTTACCCACAAACGCTCTTGGACTGCTTCCATGGTGGCGGCTACCCGCGGGTCGGCGGCGCCGTACATGCCGAAGGCAAAGAGCCCCCAGAGGCTGGAATCGCAGGTGGCGTCCACCTGCAACTCTCCCTTGGAATCGGGATAGAGCATACGGCAGAAGCGCTCCATATCCTCTTGCCAGAGATATTTTGAGGCCGCATCTCGAATTTCCGCAGCAACTTGCTGATACTGAGCCGCCTTATCATCCTCGCCGAAGACGGTGCAGAACAGGGAGGCGGCAGTGAGGCCCCCGAAGACTGCGCCCGTCGTGAAACTAAAGATGCCCCGCCGTTCTTCCCACAAGTCGAAGCAAGGAGCCGGCAGCCCGGTCTTCTCATCTCGGTATTGACACATGAAATCTGCGGCTTTTTTCACCAGTGGGCGATAGAGCGGCCTGATGAAGTCCAGATCCCGGTAAAGGACGAAATGATGCCATAAAGCCCACAGCACCAGGGCAGTGGAGTCCTCCTGGATGGGGAGCTGGGATTTGCCTTCATAGCTCCAGGGATGCCAGGAAGAGGCTAAGGTTCCGTCGGGGTTGAACTTGTGGAGCAGGCACCCCTCAGGCTGGAGGAGTTTGGCAATGAAGCGGAAGAAATTCTTCGAGGCCGTGGGGTGCCCGGCCAAATCCAGGGCATAGGCAACTAAGGCCCCGTCCCGAGGCCAGACATAGGAGTAGGTATCCCGATTGAAATAGATGATGTCCGAGTCGTTGGCCGCCAGAATCCCTCCTTGAGCGTCTATTTGAGTCCTGATAATCAAGAGGCTGCGACGGTAAAGCTCTGCTAGTTTCTCCGGCAGAAGCTCCAGCGGCGGGCTCTCTTTCTGGATCCACAGGCGCCAATAATCCTCGGTGCGTTTGATTAATTTCTGGGGATGCTTGTACTTGACCAGACTGTCCAGGCGTTGCACGTCGTACCAGCTAAAACCTGCCGCTATCCAGAAGAAAGCCGTAGCCAGGGATTTGGCTTCCAGGGTGAGACTGACACACACCACGGAGTCCACCGAGCCCTGGGCTATGAGATTTCCGGACAAGAGGCCGTCTTCGGCATCCCGGAAGGTGCCTTCTTTGTCGGAGATCCCCTTCTGCCCCACGGCGTACCTGGCTCAGGCCGACACCGTCCGGGCCCAGGCCACTGATGAGAAAATAGCGAGGGCCTTTGTAATGGATCACGGCACCTGTCTTGGGATCAAAGCCTGCCGTGTCCCCCAGGTCATTCCCGGCTATGCCCAGGTCCAGGTGGAAGAAGAGGCGGACCTCCCTGGGCCTGGGAGCCAGGTTATCCACCGTGATTTGCTTGAGATAAACATCCTCATGGAAGTCCACGGCATCGCGACAGACTAGGGAGACCTCCATTTCGGGGTGATGGAGCCTGACCTCGGTGACCAAGGTGTCAGGCAGGTAACGGAGTTCCTTGCGCCATTCCGGTCCCACCCAAGAAAACTTTTCTTCTGCCCACACCCCAAACCGGCAAACCTTGCCGTGCATGTGGTTTTCCTGCCCCACGTAGGGGAAAAACAGCTCCGGAGGCAGTAACTCCCGGTCGAAGCACATCAACAGCTTGCCGTTGCCCACAGGGATGTACTCGCGGCATAATATGGCCTCCTTTATCCTATAATACTCTTTTTATATATGTAATTTAGGCAAGTCCAGGCTGACTGTCTAATAAAGTTCTGGCATTCTAAACGCCTCAACACTACCGACGACAATTTTCCTATATTCCCATGGCGGTATAGCATGCGGATCCACCCAAAGTCCAAGTTTCGCCGCCCTGGCCTCGGCTTCAAGTTTCTCTAAATTCCAATCCTTTGAATATTTCCTAAACCACCAGGCAAACCCGGCCTAAGCTATGGCCTCTTTTCCACTCATAAAAACTCAAACCTACTCACGAACCTACTCTTGAATTTAGCTTGCAACGCCATTATACCAAAATCAGCAAAAGACTCAATTTTGCCAGTAATTAACGATTTTTTTCCCGGTTACCGGACTGCCATTATTCAATTTCCGCTTGGTTCAGCCGGTCAAGTTGACATCTACAACACAGTGATTACACTAAATATTTAATTAGATTACTTTTATCGACAAATTTCCCTGTAGCCTCAAAATGGCTCCATCCTAAGCAGATGGGAGATTACCAATCTTGGCGGTAATTTATGGACCGGGACTATGACATCGAAGCTGGGGAAATCGTGGAAATTCGTTTCAATGTCTGATCGCCTCCAGAAATAAGAGCGTCTCGGGCGATTTGAATGTCAGAGTCCAGTAACGGGATGACTATGAAAAGAGCATGTTTTAGTGCCTGGACTGCAGTCTTGTTGTGTGTGATGTTTATAGCGCCTGCTGCCAAACAGTCAAGGGCTGCTGATGACTCCGGCGATTTTTATCCGGCCAAGATGAGTGGTGGCCCCTATAACGTCAGCGTTATAAATTTAGATTGGTATGATGCCAGCCGTGAGCGACAGGTGCCAATAAGAATGTATTTTCCTGCCCACGGTCAAGGTCCTTTCCCGGTAATTATTTTTTCCCACGGGTTGGGTGGTTCCCGGGAAGGTTATGAGTATCTTGGCCGCCATTGGGCCAGCCATGGTCTGGTTTCGGTGCACGTGCAGCACCTGGGGAGTGACAAGGCTGTCTGGCGCTTAAGCCTTAACCCTTTGCGAGCCTTGAAGCGGGCCATCAATCCGGTAAACAGCTATAATCGAACTCTTGATGTGAGCTTCGCGCTTGACCAGCTGAGGGAACTTAACCAGAACGACGACTTGCTCCAAGGCCGCCTTGATCTCCACCGAGTTGGCGTCGCCGGTCATTCTTATGGGGCCTTTACCAGCATGTTGTTGGCCGGGCAGCACTCTTTGGACCGCGACGGTCTGCCCGGTTCCCTGGCCGATTCCCGTATCAAGGCTGTCGTGGTTATGAGTCCGCCGGTGCCAGAGATCAAGGACATGTTGGAGCAGGTCTATGCCGATATCAAGCTGCCCATTATGCATTTGACCGGTACGAAAGATCAAACCATAATACATCACACCAGGGCTACGGAGCGGCGGTTGGCTTTTGATTATATCAACGGCCGCGACCAGTATTTCGTCAATTTTCAAGGGGGCGACCACGGCGTCTTTTCCGGACGACGACACTTCTGGCGGGATTATGGTAAAGATTTACTGATTCAAAAGCTGATCTGCCTGAGCACCACCACTTTCTGGGAGGGGTATCTACAAAACGACTCAAAGGTCAGAGACTGGTTGAAAAATGGCGGCCTTGCGGCCATGCTGGCAGACTCGGGAACCCTGGAAGTAAAGACCGGCTTATTAGTGTCCGGCCCAATAGTTGAATAGGGCTAATTGGTCATGTTCAGGAGGGTTTTCACGTGGACAAAGAATGCTCTGAAGACCGGCGCCGAGATGGCTGAGTTGTTCAAAGAATATCTTACTTTCTACGTGGTGTTGATGACTAACTTTGCCGCCAAATCTAAAACGTGATCTTTCGGAAGCAAGAAAAAAGGAATCCCACCAAGAGTCGGAGTGCACCTGGCTCCCAACACCATTTTCAATGATATGGGTTCACCCGATTTTCGCGAGACTTTCCTCTATGTGGCCAAGTGCCTGAACCGCTACGAACTCGCTTACCTCCACGTTGTTGATGGTTTGGCGTTTGGCTTTCATGAACTCGGGCCTCCCATGACCTCGGAAGAATTCCGCCCGGTATTTGCCGGCCCGCTGATGGCGAATTGCGGTTACACCCAGGAAACGGCAGCTGCTGCAATTCAGCGCGGCCATGCCGACTTGATCTCCTTTGGCCGGCCGTTCATCAGCAATCCGGACCTGGTAGAGCGTTTCGCGCATGGCTGGCCCTTGAATCCTCCGGCAGATATGAAGGTCTGGTATTCATTTGACGAGTTGGGCTATACTGACTTTCCCAGGTATGAAGAAGGAGTCGGGGTCAAAGCATGAAGATGGATGCTTAATCCGGGAGGGAGCTCAGGTCCACACGCCGGGTTTAGGCCGGGCAACCGTCATTGGTACCATCAGGATGCCATAAGTGAAACGCCTGGAAAAAGTGCGAAAATAGCAATCTAGCAGACAATGTTAAATCCCGCTCTTGGTAACCAGCCCGACCCCGACGCAGATGAGAATAGTGCCGGCCCACCGCAGGGGCGAGATGGTTTCACCCAGAAAGTAGATGGACAAAAAGGCCGTGAGAACGTAGCTCAGGGCGGTGAGGGGCAGGACAAAACTGAGGTCGCACCAGGAAAGGATGGCCAGCCAGAGAAAGAAAAACCCAGCCAGGAAGATAATGCCGATAATGATGGAGGGATTGGAAAAAATCCGCAGGCCCACCTGGAAAAGGGCCGCAGGGGTGCAAGAAGAGACCGCGCCGATTTTTTTCATGCCGTGGGCCAGGAGCATATCTCCCACAGAGACCAAAATTATGGCGACAGCCAGGACAGATAAGGTTTTAATCATACGTTTTCCATTCTCTATAAATCTTTAAAAGATATCAACTTAAATTTTAGATTTTTAAAAACCTCTGCCACTCGGGGGCTTACCAGAGCGGCCAGTTCCGCTTGCGGCCGGTAATGAGGTGGCCAGTGAGGTGTTTCCCGGTCCGGGGGCACAGCCGGATGGCAGTATATTTCCGTGACTCCGGGAGCCAATCGGGGCAGCAGACCCAGAAGGAACGGTTCATCCATGGCGCCGTCATTGAGCAGGCCGAACAGGTGATCATTGGTTTTTAATTTCCCCAAACTTTTTGCCGCCCGTTGGGATAGCCAGGCAAAGATGAGCGCGTGAGCCGTTTTGGAGGCCAGACGCTGCCGATTCAAAGACAGGCTCACCCCGAGGTTTTCCCTGGCTAGTCGCACTGCGGGAATGTTATAGCGTTCGGCCAACTGCCGCACCACGGGCCACACGGCCGGATGCAGATGGATGTTCAGGTGGCCGTTAAGAAACCAGGGATGCACGCCTGCGGCCAGCATTTTTTCCACCTGCGCCTCGAGTTCGGCGCGGATGTCCTGCTGAGCCCGGCGGGAGAAAAAATAGGTGAAACCGGCACCCACCGGCTGCCGGCGAAAGTTGCCCTGAGTATCCACCAGGTGCGGAATTGTGCGCTGGGGCAACACGGCCCGGCCCTGGATCAGGGTCAGGTGCAACCCGAGACATACATCCGGGTGGGCTTTGGCCAGATCCACAGCTTCCTGCCAGGCCGGACCGTTGATCATGAGGGAGGCGCAGGTCAAGATGCCTTCCCGGTGCGCCCGAACGATGGCGGCGTTGACGGCCGGGGCTAGACCAAAGTCATCACCGGTAATTATGACCCGACGGGTTTCCGGTTCCATGATTTCAAAGACCGTTGCGACCCAACCAGTGTCGGCTCTGCAGGATGGAACTTAGGGACAAAAAGTTGTCGGGATACATTAAACGCCCCAAAGCTTGTCCCCACTTCCCCCGCCGCAGCTCAACCCAGGCATCCCCGAAAGCGACGGCAAGATACTGCTGGACGCTGGCATCCCGGTAACAATCGATGAGACAGGCATGGCAGTTATCCCGCGTTCGGGGCAGGGTAGCAAAGTCTTCCAAGGGACCCAGCATATTATCGAGATAGTGACACCGGTACACATCCAGGTGCCAGTCAATATAAAAATATTTATAGCCTGCCAGGCAGGGGAACCGCAGGGGTAGGCCACAAAGCTGTCGCTGCAATTCCGTCATGCTTAAACGTGGGTTAAGGACGGTAACCGGTGCCTTGCGCATCCACCCTTTCAAGCGCTGGAAGATATCCAGCATTTCCATGGCCGAGAAGGTCACGGTTTCGTGTGAGGCATAGCTCAAATAGGAAGAATTCAGAGTCGTCACCGGGTAGGAAAAGGTGGCCAGTTTAAAACCCAGGTAGGCCAGAAAATTGCCCAGGACTTCGAAGTCCGAAAAGAGCCGGCTGATGGTGACAGAGGCCACCGGCGTCATACCGGAGCGTTTAACCTCCGGCAACAGAGCGCGAATGGCGCCACAGAGGCCGGGAAAGCCCCGGTGATCGTCATGCTCACGTTCCGAAGCGGCATCGATGGAGATGATGAGATGGGAAACACCGGCCTGGTGCAGGGTCTCGATCTGCTCCGGGTTGAGCAGCCTACCGTTGGTGCATAGCAGGTTTTGGATGCCAAGATCCCGGGCTTCACTTAAAATATCCTCCAGGTGCGGATACAGGAGTGGTTCGCCGCCGGTAAAAACGATATAGCGTACGCCGGCTGCCGCCAGGGTTTGGAGCCCCCGGCGCAGTCGCTCCGGGTCAGCCATAACTCGGTCCTCGGGCTGTATTTGGGGAAAGCTACAGAACCGGCACCGGGCATTGCAGGCATTGGTAAGGGCAATCTGCACAAACCCCGGGCCTCCCTGGCCCAGCAAGCGCAAGTGTTCTTTGAATTTCATAAGTGGATAGGATGGTTGTCCTCAAGTTTTGCAGGCCTGGCCTTGCTGCCGCCGGAATAAAAATTGGAAAAATTCCCTGGCTTCTTTGAGGAGCCGCCGACGCTCCGCCGGGTTAACCAGCATGGTCTGGGCGGCCCGCAGCATATAACGGGGCCGAAAATAGAAACGCCGATAAAACTTGGGCAACGCCGCGAAAATCTCTTCAGCCTTCAGACCCGGATAATCAATAACACATTTTTGATAACCGGTTTCCCCATCAACCAGGGCGCCAGACCGGAAATAGCCTTGATGAGTGCAAAAGTCAAAAAATTCGGTGCCGGGGTAGGGAGTAGCCAGGGAGACCTGAATGGTATCCGGGTCCAATTCACAGGCAAAACGCATGGACTCTTCCAGAGTGGCCGGGGTCTCCCCCGGCAGCCCCACCATGAAGGCGCCGTGGATCTGGATACCCAATTCCTTGCACCATTTGGTGAAGCGGCGAGCCAGTTCCGGGGTGGCACCCTTGTGGATGTTTTTCAGGATTTGGGCGTTACCACTTTCGTAGCCGATGACCAGCAGACGCAAGCCGCCTTCTTTGAGGGCCTTCAAAGTTTCATAGCTGGTGGTGGCCCGGGCTGTGGCCGACCAGGTGCATTTGAGCGGTCGTAAGGCATGAGCAATTTGTTGAGCCCGTTCGCCGTCAGCGGTGAAGGTGTCATCATCAAAAAAAATTTCCTGGGACTGGGGGAACAACTCCAGGGCCCGCCGGACTTCGGCGGCCACATCGGCGACGCTGCGCCGGCGATATTGCCGACCGGTGAAGGTCTGGGGCCAGAGGCAATAAACGCAGCGGCTGGGGCAGCCCCGGCCGGTGTAAATGGAGACATACGGGTCCTTCAGATACGGGATATGGTAATTCTCGATCTTCAGATCCCGGTGGTAAATTTCACTGACCCAGGGCAAGGCATCCAGGTCTTCCACCCACGGACGATCGGGGTTGTGCCGGATTTTGCCGTTGACCCGATAACTTAAGCCCTGGATAGTTTCCCACGGCCGACCTTCGGCCACTTCTTGAATGGTATAATCAAATTCCCGCCGGGCCACAAAATCAACGGCCGTCCCCTCCTGCAAGGCGTCTGCAGGGAGGATGCTGACGTGTGGTCCTACCAGACCCAGGATCAGGTTGGGATTGGCATCCTTGAGATGCCGGGCGGTTTTGAGGTCATAGGCCAGGGATGGCGTGGAGGTAAAGAGGACCGCCAGTTCGTAGTCTTTGGCCTGTTCAGCTACCTCCGCCACTCCGAGATTCAAGGGTGGGGCATCCAGGACCCGGCTGCCGGGAATGAGACCGGCAGGATAACAGAGCCAGGTGGGATACCAGAACGAGGTCACTTCCCGGGTCGCTTGGTAACGGGAACCGGCGCCACCGTCAAAGCTTTGAAATGACGGTGGATTTAGCAATAATGTGCGCATTAAATTAAATATCCTTCTTTAAAAAGGCTTTAAGCTCTCAGCTCGCAGCGGTCAGCTAAAAAAATAAAGAGCCTAATAATTTTCTAAGATTTTTGAACTTACTGAATACTATACTTTTTTTGTTTGGCTGAAAGCTGATTGCTGACCGCCTGTTAGCTTTATTTAGCCAGCAACGCTTCCGCCAGTTTATAGTGATGCCCGATATCCCGGCGCAGGGCCAGGCGGTTGCCGTTTTGGTCCTCCCGGGGGATGATCCGAATTTTGGCCTGGTCAAAGGCGGTGAGCAGTCTTTGGCGCAGGGTTTCCACGGCGGTGCCGGGTTTTTGCCCGTCTTTGATGGTAACGTTGGCCACCAGGTACGCCACCCGGGAGCCGTCGGATTTAAAGCCGATTTCCGGGTCCCAGTCCATGGCAGAGGGGATGATGGTAATATTTTTTTTGCTAAAATAGTCGAAATCGATTTCCAGAGGCTCTCCCTTGGTCAGGGACCAGGGATAGCCTTTCTGTTGTTTAGGGCCGCCGGGACCGGTTACCAGGGCCAGGCAGAGAGAAATCTGGTCGGCACGAACTTCTGGCTGCACTTCATGCAGTTTACCGGACACCATGGCCTGGACCAGGGCTCCCAAATTTCGTAGTCTTTTGACCACTGGCTGAAACTCCGGCTCTCCCGGCCGAATATTGACCTCGCAGACCCGCAGCCTGGCCGGTCGGAAATTATCAGTACAAGAGAGGAAACAGCCGGGATAGAGGACGCAGGGCCGCAGGATGCCCCTGGCCTCCAGGGCGCCCACGAGGGGGCGGGCGATGGTTTGGGCCGCCAAATCTAAAAGTTCCGGGGACTCGAGAGGGTGTGGGGAGATGGCACCCATGCCGCCGGTGATGGGATTGTTGATGCCCGGCGGGCCTTCAAACCGTTCCGGATAATCCATGGCGGTGGGCAAAATTTGAAAGTTGCCGTGGCTATCCACCAGAATGGTGAAGCTGATCTCCACTCCAGACATGCGGGCTTCCACCAGGAGCGGCCATGGACCTTTGCGGCCGAAAAGCTGAGTGTAATCCTCTTTATAATCATGGAGCAAGAGGTCATAAACTTCCCTGATTTCCCAGGCGTGCAAAATTATGCGGGCCCCCTTACCACCGGCGCTGTAAGGGTATTTGAGGACCACACCGCCATGGATGTGCAGATAATCCAGGCAGATTTTTAACACGGCGGCGTAATCCCTGGCGTTCACCGTGGTCCAGGGCGCCACCGGAATGCCGGCTTCGGCGCATAGTTCTTTGCCGGCGATCTTATCGGCCTCCAGAAAGGCCCCTTGCTGACCCAACCCGATGATCTTGTCGCCGTGACCGGCGGCTGTCACTTGATCCACCAACCCGTGAAACAGGAGTGCTTCCGGCATAATCAGGGCGATATCCAAGTCAGCCTGGTTAAAGGCCCGGATTAAGGCCGCGGCATAGGATTCGGTGGAATTATCTGCAGTGGGAATAAAACTTAGGGGCCACTTCTGCCGTTGGGCAAAAGGCGGCATGGCCGGGGTGCCCCGTACCACCAGACCCTCATAATCCCCGGGATAGAGTTCACTCACCGAGCGGCTGGTTTCCAGGGCTGCCAGAAAACTGCGCCCATCCGTGCCAACAAATCCGATTTTAGTCGCCATTGCTTATTGTTTGGTCGTATCCGTGGGTTCCACGAAAAATTTCAGGGCTTCGGAGCGTTTGGTCTTGTCAATATAGCTGTTCCAAATATCCCTCAGGTCTTCTATGGCTTGCTTGACGTTCAGGTCCAATCCCCGGGACTTGAGCTGTCCCAGGCTGTAGTAGAGTTCATTCAGCAGCCGGATTTGGGTAATGCCGATGACCTGTTGGAAGTCTTCCTCGTCCAGGGTTTCCAGATTGACTTTTTCAATTTCCGACAGTTCGTGGAGTATTTCGGTGGCTATGCCCGTGAGCAGGTCCCGGTAATAATTCGGCTGCGACAGGTCAATCTGCCGGCCCCGGCTTAGGGTTACCGTCTTGGGGGGATCAATGGAAGCCATTATGTCAGGGTCACCTTCTCCAGGTAATTATAAATGGCGCCGTCGTAGGCGTTGGTCAATTTAAAGACTTTGCGGGCCAGGTTAAACCGGGTGGCCAGGCTGGTGGCGCCCTGGTTGGCCTGCATCTCTTGAATGATCAAGGGATAGTCAGACGGGTCCACCACGACGGTAACATCTTTAAAATTTTTGGCGGAGGACCGCAGCATGGCCGGGCCGCCGATATCGATGTTTTCAATGGCATCTTCCAGGGTGCAGCCCGGTTTGGCCACGGCCTGCTCGAACTGATAGAGATTCACCACCACCAGATCGATGGGGAGGATCTGATGGGCCTGCATCTGGGTGACGTGATCCGGCAGGTCACGCCGGCCTAAAATGCCGCCATGGATTTTGGGATGCAGGGTCTTGACCCGGCCGTCCAGCATCTCCGGGAAGCCGGTGAAGTCGGAAACCTCGCGGACTTTTAAACCGGCCTCTCGCAGCACCTTAGCGGTGCCGCCGGTGGACAAAACTTCTATGGGGAAGGCGGCCAAGGCTTTGGCAAACTCCACCAGACCCGATTTATCGGTAACACTCATTATGGCCCGGCTGATGGGTTTCATTTAAGGTCCTCCAATTCAGTAAACGCCTTGGGAGGCGGTTTAGTCATTTTGAAATGATTTCATCATATTCCTACTATACCCGGAGCAATTATGCAAGCCCTTTAAGGACCAGGTTTTCCATTCCCAAAAACATGGTTTGATGGTATGCTGACAAGAAATTTTTATACCGGCTGAAATATACCGCCGACAATTCTTTATTTAACTTTTCATAGTTCAAAAATACAGATTATCTGGTTGATCTTTTGATTTAATTACTCTTTTTATTCTTCGAATTTGGAGACACCCCATGCGCTTCGTCATCATCGGCAACAGTGCGGCCGGACTGGCCGGCGCCGAGACCATCCGCCGCCTGGAACCACAGGCGCCCATCACCATCATCAGCGATGAGCCCTATCCACCCTACTGCCGCCCCCTGCTCACCTACCTATTGGGCGGCAACATCCAGGAAAAAGATCTGTGGCTGAAAGCTACAGACTATTACCAGCGCTGGCAATTCTCCCCGATACTGGGTAAACGGGCGGTGCAAGTTGATCCGAACGCCAAGACCGTGCTTCTGGACTCTGGCGAGGCCATCCCTTATGACCGCTTATTAGTGGCCAGCGGCGCCCGGCCCACCCTGCCGGATATTCCGGGGCAGGATTTACAGGGTGTTTTTACGGTCCGAACCTTGGAGCATTTCAAAGCCATGCAGCAGATGCTCCGGCCGGAGATGCGTTGGTGGTCATCGGCTCCGGCCTGGTGGGGATCAAGACGGCCCAGGCCCTGGCCCACCGTGGCTATGACGTCACCCTGGTGGCCCGCAAATCCCAGGTCTTGAGCAACCTGCTGGACGAGACCGCGGCTGATTTACTGCACCAGGCCATGACCAGAGTCGGAGTGAAATTACGCTTTCACTCCATCCCGGCAGCTCTGAGCGGCCAGAATGGCCGGGTCAAGGGCGTCGTGCTCACGGACGGCACCGAAATCCCGGCCGACCTGGTGATCATCGGCATCGGCGTTATTCCCAACACCGAGTTTCTGAGGGAAGCCGGCCTCAGCGACCCGTATGGACTGACGGTGGATTCGCAGTTGCGCACCGCCCGGGAGGATATTTTTGCGGCCGGCGACTGCGTCCAGCCGTACGACCGTCTCTCTGGTCAAAAAACGTATTTTGCCATCTGGCCCGCGGCAGTGGAGCAGGGCCGCCTGGCCGGGGCCAATATGGCGGGGCACGACCGGCATTACGGCGGTCTCTTATCTCAGAATACCTTATATGTGGGTAATACCCGGGTTATTGCCGGCGGCCTGGTGCGCCCGACCGACGATTCCTGCGAGGTGCACGTCCATCATGATCCTTCTGGCCAAAGTTATCGCCGGTTAGTGGTTAAAGACGGCCGCCTGGTGGGTGTCATTCTGGTGGGGCAGGTGGAAGACGCCGGAGTTTATTTGAATCTGATCTACAACCGCACGCCGTTACCATCGCTGCCGGCGGACCCCCGCAGGACGGACTTTCAGGTGGGGCGGTTGCTGGGATGAAAAATGCCGATTTTTACCAATTTTCGGTAAGTTCCCTCCTCTTCCTGAAGAGTAAGAGATTAGATCGGAACGAAAAGTCTGATTTTCCCCAATCACCTTATTTAATATTTATCTAAAAATTGCCGAATCCGCTGAACCTGGTCTTTGATCGCCGGGAAACGTTTTTCGATCCAGTCCACCATTCGAGCGAAAAGTGGAATGTCCGGGGACAAGACCAGAGCTCCCAGGGCCAGGAAGAGCCATCCTTGTAAAATTGGCACAACTAGCCCTACCAGACCAAGGATAATTAAAACGAGGCCCGCAAAGATTCTCACAAGGCGTTTTACGTTCATCTCATCTTTTGCTAAGATAATGGTCTTAAAAAAACTACCCCCAGGGGCGGCAAGGTCAGATTGAGGGAAAACGGCCGGCCGTGGTGGGGCCAGGGGTCGGCGTCGAGGCCGCCAGCGTTGCCCAGGCCGCTACCGCCGTACTCCTGGGCGTCGCTGTTCAATAATTCTTGCCAGAAACCGCCGCAGGGGACGCCCAGCCGATAATTGAGGCGGGGCACCGGGGTGAAGTTGCAGGCCACCAGGACCACGTCCTCGGGGCGGCGACCCCGACGCAGAAACGTGAGGGTGCTGGCATCCACGTCATTACAATCGATCCACTCAAAACCGGTCCAGTCAAAATCTACTTCATGGAGAGCGGGTTGTTCCCGGCAGACCCGGTTGAGATCCGCCACCCAGCGCTGCACTCCGGCATGGCTGGGGTAGTCCAGCAGGTTCCAATCCAGGCTGACTTCATGATACCACTCATTCCATTGGCCGAATTCCATCCCCATAAATAACAGCTTTTTCCCCGGCTGACCGAACATGTAGCCGAAGAGCAGCCGCAGATTGGCAAATTTTTGCCAATAGTCGCCGGGCAGGTTGCTGATCAGGGAGCCTTTGCCATGCACGACTTCATCGTGGGACAGGGGCAGGATGAAGTTTTCGTTAAAAGCGTAGAGCATGTGAAAGGTTATGCTGTTGTGATGGTAGCGCCGGTAGATGGGGTCATTGGACATATATTTCAGGGTGTCGTGCATCCAGCCCATGTCCCATTTGAGTCCGAAGCCCAGACCGCCCAGGTAATTGGGCCGGGAAACCATGGGCCAATCGGTGGATTCTTCGGCGATGGTCTGGACGTCAGGAAAGTTTTTATAAATCTCTTCGTTGAACTTACGCAGGAACCCGATGGCTTCGATATTTTCCTTGCCGCCGTAAATGTTGGGGACCCATTCGCCCTCTTCCCGGGAGTAGTCCAGATACAGCATGGAAGCCACGGCATCCACCCGCAGGCCGTCGGCGTGGTGTTTTTCCAGCCAATAAAAGGCGCTGCTGAGCAGGAAGCTGCGCACTTCATTGCGGCCGTAATTGAAAATGTAGCTGTTCCAGTCCGGGTGGAAACCCTGGCGCATGTCGGCGTGCTCATAGAGATGGGTGCCGTCGAAATAAGCCGGGCCATGTTCGTCCGCGGGGAAATGGGAAGGCACCCAGTCTAAAATCACCCCGATATCCCGTTGATGCAAGCTGTCCACCAGATGCATAAAATCCTGGGGGTTGCCGTAACGGCTGGTGGGGGCGAAGTAGCCGGTGGTCTGATACCCCCAGGAGCCGTAGAAAGGGTGTTCCATGACCGGCAAAAACTCCACATGGGTGAATCCCATCTCCTGGACATAAGCTGTCAGTTTGGAAGCTAGTTCCTGATAGCTCAAGGAGCGGTTGCCGTCTTCGGGGACCCGCATCCAGGAGCCCAAATGCACTTCATAGATGGACATGGGGCTTTTCAGGGAGTTGCGCTCCCGACGCCGAACCAGCCAGTCCTGGTCGCTCCAGGTGTAGTCCAAATCCCAGACGATGGAAGCCATGCGGGGGGGACCTTCAAAAAATACGGAAAAAGGGTCGGCCTTTTCCACGCAGTAACCCTGATACCGGGAATGAACGTAGTATTTATATTTTGCCCCTCTCTGGACGCCAGGAATAAAACCTTCCCAGATGCCGGACTGGCCCCGGGCCCCGAGGGGGTGAGATTCTTTATGCCAGCCATTGAAATCGCCGATAACATAAACCCGATCGGCATCCGGAGCCCAAACGGCAAAATAGACCCCGGTAGCTCCATCAGACTCCAGACAATGGCCCCCCAGCTTTTCATAGAGGCGGAAATGATTGCCTTCATTGAAGATGAACAGATCATCGGCACTTAGCAGGGAGACATCATAACGCACCGGGCCGACGCCGGCATATCCCTTGGATTGCTTGTCGGCCTTGATTGAGCCAGGGAAGGTTTTCTTTTCCATAGATATATCCGAATATATAGGTTGGATGTCTTAGCTCAACCTGGAGAAAGGTTAAGGGAATCGGGAGCAACAAGCCGGCATCAGTGCAACCAGCCCCCTTCCCTCAGCCTTTTACCCTCAAAGCCGTCAAAGATGGTAAGGGCATTAAGGTGGGGGAGTTGAGGGTGTCGGCGGCACCATATGGTGGCGCACCTTACCGTAAGCTGGCTTTGGCGATTTTTTCTTTTTGGGATTGGCAGTCGCGGCAGAGCGCGGTTTGAGGCATTATTTCTAAACGCCGCGGTTCAATGAGCTTACCACAGGCCTCACATTCTCCATACGTGCCGCCTTCCAGACGCTGCAGGGCTTCTTCAATGGCGATGAGTTCCTGGCGCTTGGGTTCAATCAGGGAGAACTGCGTTTCCTCCAGAAGGTTGACCTGGGCCTGATCTTCTTCATCACGGGCGGTGGCCAGGAGGTCCTGATAACTCTCACCCAAACCACTTTTTATCTGACCTTTGACTTCCCGCCAAAGTTTTCGCTTGCGCTCCAACAACTGGTCCCGCAACTGGGTAATTTTATCTGTGTCCGTAATTGTCATAAGTGGAATCCCTCCCAATAAAAAAGCTCTCGGTAGTCATAAGGCGAATAAAAATGAAAAGGCCGGCGATTACTCCAGAAAATCCTCCAGAGTAGCCTTGCGGGTGGGATGTTTGAGTCGCTTCAGGGCTTTCTTTTCTATCTGCCGGATACGCTCCCGGGAAACCTTAAACTCGCGACCGATTTCTTCCAGGGTATGTTCGACTTCAGCCCCGATACCGAACCGCATCTTCATGATTTTTTCTTCCCGGGGGGTAAGAGTAGACAATATGGCGTCGGTCTTTTCAGACAACTCCGAACTGATAATGGACTCGAAAGGCGAGACTGCCTGATCATTGCGGATAAAATCTCCCAATCGGTCACCTTCATCTCCCACGGGAGTCTCCAGAGAAATGGGTTCATCAGAAAGATTGGTCACCACCAGGATTTTATCTTCCGGCACGCCGGACCGTTCGGCGATTTCTTTGAGCAAAGGTTCCCGGCCCAGTTCTTTGAGAAGATCATAAAAGGCCCGGTAGCAGCGGTTGCGGATTTCCTGAAGATGCACCGGGATGCGGATGGTCCGGGTTTTATCATAAATGGCCCGAGTGATGGTCTGTCTGATCCACCAGGAAGCAAAAGTACTCAAACGATAGCCAGTGGTGTAGTCGTAACGGGTGACGGCCTTCATTAAACCCAAATTCCCTTCCTGGATAAGATCTGAAAAACTAAGTCCCCGGTGAAGATATTTTTTGGCTATACTCACCACCAACCGCAGATTGGCTTTGATCATTTCATCCCGAGCTCTGATGACTTCGTTTTCTTTAGCCCTGATATTTTTGGCCAACTGTTTAATTTCATCGGCCTGGGGATAATGCCGCAACACTTCACTCAATGTACGGTTGATAAAGCGGAACAGTTTTTCTTTGGCTTGGGCAGTTTTTTCTTCGGTTTGGAACCAATCCCGCACTTTGGTTTGCAAATAATGAATTTCATCGAGATCGGAGTGCACGTGTCCCACTAATTTTAGGATAGTTTCCTGGCCGTTTTTAATAATGCGTCCTAGATCTTTTTCCTCATCAGGGGTCAAGACGGAATAACGAAGCATTTCCCGAAAGTAAGCGGCAACGATGCCCTCTTGTTCGGGCACTTCTTCGGTGTCGAAAACTTCTTCAACTTCGACTTCCCCTGATTCTTCGCTTAATTCCATGCCGGGATAGGAAACGTCCTCCAGGCTATCCACCACTTCGATTTCTTCTTCTTGGAGAGAATCGAAAACCTCTTTGATTTCAGACGGATCTATAATATCCGATGGAATCAGCTCATTGAGGTTGTCGTAGGTGAGGTAGCCCCCTTTTTCTTTTCCCAGATGAATGATTTTATCTATATAATCTCTATCCATAGGAGATTTCTTATAACCTTCGCAGGTAGCTGCTATAAAATTTAAAATCTGATACTATCATATTATGTCAAAATAATCAAAATATTTTTAAAAACATTTGAGATAGATTTTGTCATGAAGCACTGATGATAAGCACATGATCATGGGAACCCACTTAAGCTGGTCATATTAACTTATCGACTTAATCATGGTCCTAAATTAATTCTAGTAAACCTAAATGTCAAGAAGCATTAACTAATTGATTTCAAACATAATGGCTTTGGAAAGATTCCCGCCTGGGACAGGGGCTGTCGCCTGTCCAGGTGGAGCGTCTTTGCCGAGTTTTTCTGGAACAAGACACTTTCCGGTTCAGCCTAATTAACATGTTTTAAGGAGAGGAACTTTCCGGTATGACCCATCAATTCATTGCTGATCTCAAAGACGGCCTGGAAATTAAGCAGTATTTTTTGGTGCGGCAGGTGGAGGAACGGCTTACCCAAAACGGCAAGCCCTATCTTAACCTGGTGTTGGCCGACCGGAGCGGGTTTCTGAAGGCCAAGGTCTGGTCCAACGTTTTACGGGATTTTCCCGGACCATTTCGAGTTGGTGACTATGTCGGGACGGTGGGCCAAGTCGGATCGTATCAGGGAGAATTACAGCTTACCGTGCAGGAAATCTACACTCTTCAGGAGATAAAGCAGAGAAAGGAACTCATTAATCAGGAACCGGAAAACTTTGATGTCTCCCTGCTGCATGCCACCACCGATTATGACCTGGAGCAGATGTGGCGGGAATTGTTGATTATCGTTGATGAGGTTTTGACCCCGCCGTTACAGGACCTGGTGCTGAATCTGCTGCATCGGCATGCGGAGGTCTGGCAACTGCACCCGGCGGCAAGACGGAACCATCATGCCTATTTAGGCGGGTTACTGGAGCATACCTGGTTTGTCACGCGGTTGGCTTTCCAGACAGCGGGGTTGTATCCGGCTATCAACCGGCAGTTGGTGGTCGCCGGAGCTATCCTCCATGATCTCGGCAAAATCAAGGAGTTGGCACAACCCTACGCCCCGGAATATACCGTTCCCGGTCAGCTTTTGGGTCACATTGTGTTGGGGTGGGAGATGATCCGGCAGGAGGCCGCGGCGATCAATTTTCCAGACCAGAATTTATTGCTGCAACTGGAACATATTATTATCACCCACCATGGCCAGCGGGATTTCGGTTCACCGGTGGTTCCCAAAACCCGGGAAGCTATGGTGGTCTATTTTGCCGATGATTTGGATTCTAAGTTAAAGATCATGGAGCAGCATCTTAAGGCGGATAATTCGGCTGGGAATTTCACTCCATATCTGCGACTGTTACAACGTGAGCTCTATAAGATCACCCTGGAACCGGAAGACCAGGTCCAGGCGGAAGAATTCAATGAGGAATAAGGTAATTTTTAATATTATAGTACGTATTGACAGTCGCAAACTTTATAATTAATTTTATATTATATATATTATTTACTTTACAAGAATTCATAATTGAGCAGTGTCATTGGTTTAGATTGAATGACGAGGCAATGAGGTAATTCGCCCGGTGGATTTTTGAAGTTAAGCAATGCTGACAGATAACCTTAACATTAGCAGGAGGGAGTATGTTTAAAAAAATTCTCGTTCCTTTGGATGGCTCAGAACTGGCCGCAAAGATCCTGCCAAAAGTGGAAGAGCTGGCGAAATTGGTTGACGCCCACGTAACCTTAATTTCGGTGAGCTCTGAAGCCACTGATGTGGCGGGAATGGCCAGCCCGGAGATTTTCAAAGAGGCAGCCCGGCATGGAGCAAGGCCTGTCAGATGTATTTGGAAGCCACTGTTAAGGAGCTGCAAGGAAGGGGTTTCAAGGTTGATTCGGTCTGTTTGGAAGGCGTCCCAGCCAGGGCAATTGTTAAGTATGCCCAAGAAAACCCGGTTGACCTGATTGCTTTGGCAACGCACGGCAAAGGCGAAGTGGCCTGGGTTATGGGGAGTACTGCTGAAAAAATCTGAGTCATGCGACGGTGCCGGTGTTATTGCTCCGGGTGATGGAATACAAGCCGCCCTTGTTGAAAGAGGAATTCTTCCTGGGGGCTTAACAGGTCAAGGTTTAAAGCTCTGACGGTGAGAAAATTATTCAATTCAGGGTCTGTGGACCGGTGAGGCTTAACGAGCCGAGCCGGTCCTTTTTATTCCGACGATATCAGGCAAGACCGATGACGGCGATCTTGCTTTGATCGGCCAGTTGCAGCATTGCTTCACGATCAAACATCAGGGTTTTACCGGCTTCCAGGGCCAGAACACTGGCCTTGACCTCCTGCATGACCTCAATGGTTCCCAGACCCACGGCCGGCACATCAAACCGCAGATCTTGATTTGGTTTGCTGAGTTTGACGACCACGGCTTTTTCCCCAGCCAGGAGACCGCCCCGGCGGATGGTGTCGTCCGTGCCGTCGATGGCTTCCACGGCCAGCACGGCCTGGCGCCTGACCACAACGCATTGGCCAATATCCAATCTGCCGATTTCTCTGGCTATGGTACAACCGAACTGAATATCCCGCATTTCTGCCGCAGTCGGCTGCCGGCGGCTAAGGACTCCGCAGGGGACCAAAAGTTCGGGCATATAGAGAGTGGGGGAAACGATGGCGATACCCTCGCCTTCCAGTTCGGCGGCCACGCCGCGGAGAATGCCGTCGTCGCCGACATGTTTCATTCTACTGAGAAGTTTCAAGGCCCTAAGATCCGGCCGAAGATGGGTAAACAGACGACCTTTGGTGATGCCACCGGCCATGACGGCTTGGGCAACGCCAGCCTTTTTAAAAAATCTAATTATTTTAGATAGTTGACCAACAGAGACCCATTGCAGAGAGGAGACCAGGTGCTCCAGGGCCGGGTCGGTTTCCCCGCGATGAGCCGCAGCCACCACCTCAAAACCCTGCTTTTGGGCGGATCGGGCGAAGATGAGGGGGAAATTACTCTTTCCCGCGATAAGACCGATTTTCTCGGACATCGATGGGCGAGACACCTCTTTCGGAGGTTTCTAAAAATTGCAGTAATTTTAAGATTGCCGGTTCTTCCGGGAAACGTTGGCGAACCTGGACCATGGCTTCTTTGAGGGTCAACTCGGAGGTGAACAGTAATTCGTAAGCGGTCTTCAGGATATCCAAGGTGGCCAGGCTAAATCCATGCCGTTTGAGCCCGACTAAATTCAGACCGACAATCTTGGCGCGGTTGCCGATGGCCATGCAAAACGGCGGAACGTCTCGGGCCACGGCCGAAGCACCGCCAATAAAGGCATGGGCGCCAATTCGGCAGAACTGGTGAATGGCGGACAGACCACCCAGGATGGCATAATCATCCACGGTGATATGCCCGGCCAGGGTGGACAAATTGGACATAATAATATTATTGCCCAACCGGCAGTCATGGGCGACGTGAGTGTAAGCCATGAGCAGATTGCCGTTGCCCACCTGAGTAAGGCCGCCGCCCCCCATGGTACCTCGATGCAGAGTGGCGAATTCCCGGATGACGTTATCGTCCCCGATGATCAGTCTGGTTTCTTCACCCTGAAATTTCAGGTCCTGGGGAATTTCCCCGACTACGGCAAATTGGAAAATCCGGCAGCGTTTGCCGATGCTGGTGTAGGGGCGAACAATGACATGAGGACCCAGATGGGTATCATCTCCAATGGTGACATTGCCATCGATAATGGTATAAGGCCCCACGGTCACCCCGGCGCCCAATACTGCGCCCGGATCGACGATGGCAGTGGGATGAATATCAAGCATGTGCGGGGATCTCCTCCTGGGTCAGGACGGCCAAAAATTCACCCTCAGCAACGAGATTACCATCAACCAGGGCTTTGCCCACCATTTTCCAAACTTTCTTGCCGCTCCGAATAGTGGTCATCTCCATGATGAGCTGATCGCCGGGGACAACCTGCCGGCGGAATCGAACCTTGTCCATGCCGAGGAATAAATATAATTTTTTTTCCAGGTGCCCCTGGGTAGTCATGTAAGCCAGGATCCCGCCCACCTGGGCCATGGCTTCCACGATGAGGACGCCGGGCATGACCGGCCGACCGGGAAAATGGCCGGAAAAAAAAGGTTCATTAAAGGAGACGTTCTTTAAACCTTTGATGAATTCCCCCGCCTTCACCTCCAAGATTCGGTCCACTAACAAAAATGGGTAGCGGTGGGGAAGGTACTGCATGATTTCTTCCAGGGTAAGTTGAGTTGGCAACGTCATGGTGAGGACTCCTTAACAACAGCCGCACTGAGGGCGGCCACCTGCTTCTCTAAAGCCTTTAGACGGTCATACAGTTCGGGCAGTTTTTTCTGGACGACGCTCATGCGCAAATATTCATTGTGGGGCAGTGCCGGACTGCCCATAACAACCCGACCGGCGGGAATGGAATTTGGTACGCCGGACTGGGCCCCAATGCGCACGCCGTCACCGATGTTAAGGTGGCCCACGATACCCACCTGGCCGGCCAAAATCACGTTGCGACCGATCTGGGTGGAACCGGAGATTCCAACCTGGGCAATGATGATGGAATTTTCTCCGATCACGACATTGTGGGCGACCATGACCAGATTGTCAATTTTTACCCCCCGGCAGATTCGGGTTTCCCCCAGGGCGCCTCGATCAATGGTACAATTGGCACCGATTTCCACATCATCCTCGATGACAACACTGCCGAGTTGAGGAATTTTATAGAAAGCCGCACCATCCGGAGCGAAGCCGAAGCCATCGGCGCCAATCACCGTGCCGCTATGAATAATGACGCGGTTTCCCAAGGAACAGCTGTCACCGACGGTGACGTTGGCGTATAGCATGGTATCGGCGCCAATGGTTGCCCCATGGCCGAGAACGACGCCGGGGAAAAGGGTAGCCCTGTCGCCCAGAGAGACATTATCGCCGATCCAGACAAAAGGGGCAATGGAGACATCTTCTCCTACCTGGCAGTTCGCTCCCATATAGGCCTGGTTGCTGATCCCCGGCCAGCGACGGGGGGGCGGAGCAAAAACCGTGGCGATCTTGGCGTAAGCCAGATAGGGATCGGAGGTGATGATTAGTGGCCGAGGCACATGCCCCAAATCAGGGGACACAATGAAGGCCCCGGCCCGGCTGGAGTCAATCTGCCTGGCAAATTTGGCCCGGGCCACAAAGGTAATTTCTGTGGGGTCGGCCTGATGGATGGCGGCCAGACCCCGGATTTTGAGATCTTCCGGTCCCTGACAGACGCCACCCACCAATTGGGCCAATTCTTTAAGGGTCTTTTCCACGAAAAAATTATTTGCCGAAAGCGGCTTTTACCTTATCGGTGATGTCGATGGCGGGATCAAAACCGATCACCACACGTTTATCAAAAACGGCAGTATACTTATTTTCCTTGGAAATCGTATCCACCACTTTGGCGAATTTCTCATAGAGAGGCTTCAGTTCTTTTTCTTCCATTTTGGCCAACTCTTGCTGGGAGGAGCCGACTTTTTGTTGGAGTTCCGCTTGTTTCTTGCCGAATTCCTCTTCTTTCTTCTTGCGGGCGTCTTCTTTCATAACGGCGGCCTGCTTTTGGTACTCTTCCACCTGTTTGCCGAACTCAGCCCGGCGGCGTTCGAGATCCTTGCCCAGTTCCTGGCCCTTGTGTTTCAGGCTTTCCTGGGCTTTTTTGCCTTCGGCGGAATTGAAGATGATATCCGCCATATCCACCACCGCAATTTTGACTTCTGCGGCAGCCAGGGCCGGGGCGATCAAACTAAGGATCAAAGCAGTACAAACAAACCAGACGTTCAATTTCATATAACCCTCCTTGGGAGATAATAAGTTACCCTGATTCAGGGATTATGCCAGTATTTTATTACCGATAAAAAATGTCGAGGCCTTGTCTAGCCAACGGCTTCAAATGACAGAATATCTAGTGTTGCCAAAAGTATTGTCTGATTCACCCCTCACCCCGACCCTCTCCCCGCAAGGAGCGAGGGAGATCAAGAACAGAACTTTTGGCAAATAGTATAGCATATCAGAGGTCTCTGGTCGCCATCAGCAGGTAATGAAAAACCGGGATATGCCAGAGTTATTTTTAAGTCCAAGGCGTCAGGATTAGAAGTTGCCGCCGATGGAGAAATCAAAGGCACTTTTGCGATCATACGATTTGGGATTGAGATTGTAGCCCCACTCAATCCGCAGGGGCCCCATGGGCGAAAACCAGCGGATACCGGTGCCGACACTGGTGCGCATGCTGCTGAAGTAGTTCTGGCCGGAACCATAGACATTACCGCTGTCCAGGAATATTACCCCCATGAGGCCAGCCTTCTTGTATACGGGATAGCGCCACTCCGCATTAAAAAATTGAAATTTATCGCCGCCGATACGATCCCCGGTGGCAGGGTCCCGGGGGCTGATCTCGGCGTACTTATAGCCTCGGATGGTATCGATGCCGCCCAGATAAAACTTTTCATAGACCGGCAAGGCGCCCCAGGAATTTCTGGCAACATAGCCGAGGCGGCCATGAAGGACACCTACTGTTTGCCAAAACAGGGGGAAAAACCAGCCGCTGTCGACCACAAAGCGGGTGAAGGCGGCATCGCCACCCAAACCGGCCAGTTCAATGGAGAGACTATTGTCGGAGCCTTTGGTAGGCGTAAAGACCGCGTCCCGGGAATCCCGGCGGAGGGACAGGGAAGTAGCGCTGGTATTTTTAATATTTGCCGCCTGGTAAATCAATGGCGAGGAATTTTGTTGAATGTCAACTAAGTTAGTATGTTCGTAGCGGTACATCCACAAGAGATTGGTATATTCCCACCGGAGGGGATGGCCCAGGCGCATGTTGCCGCCGGCGCTTTGCCGGGTATATTCGTTAAATTGACGTTCCCAATTAAAGGCGTCAACGCCAAAACTGAGGGGTCTATCAAAAAGGTAAGGCTCGGTGAAGCTGAGTCGGTAGCGGCGGGAAAGTTGGCCCAAAACGCCCTGCAGGCGCAGTTGTTGGCCGCGACCGAAAAGATTCGACTGGGAAACCTCAACCATACCCACGATTTTATCCTGAGTACTATAGCCGGCGCCAACGCCAAACTGGCCGGTGGGGCGTTCTTTGACGGTAATTTTGAGGTTCATCTTTTCGGGAGTGCTACCGGGGCTGGTGCTAAAATTGACGTCTTCAAAGAATTCCAGGCGGCGCAGATTCTGGGTGCTTTTTTTGATTTTGGTGGCAGAAAACAGCTCTTGCTCGTAAACCCGGAGTTCCCGGCGGATGACTTTGTCCCTGGTCTTAATATTGCCGGCAATGTCGATGCGTTCGAAGTAAACCTTCTCGCCTTTGCGGATATCAAAGGTGACGTCTACGGTGCGATCCTGGTCATTCTCTCGTAACATGGGAGTTACATCCGCATTGGCGTAGCCTTGATCAGCATAAAAATCGCTTAGAGTCGTAAGATCTTTTTGGATAACTTCCCGGCTGTAAATACTTATTTTGGAAATATCAAGATTTTTCCGCAACACTTCGGCTGGTTCCAGAAGGTCTCCCCGAAAATCGACCTTGCCAACCCTAAACTGGGGACCTTCTTCTATGGGGATAATAACATAAATCCCTTTCGTCGCGACCTCGACCTTGGGTTCCCCAACCCGGGCTTTGATATAGCCGTTATTAAAATAAAAAGCGGAAATTTTTTCCGCATCCCGTTCCAGGGCCTCTTGCTTGATGATGCCGGTTCCGGTGATGAAACTCAACAGGTTTTTCTCCTTGAGTTCCATAACGTTTCGGAGTTGTTTGTCACTAAAAGCGGCGTTTCCTTCAAACTTTATTTCACGAACGTATAATTTCCCCTTCTCCGCCACCACCAGGAGGAGATTTACTTCGTTGGGAGTTATCGGCTCCAGCTGATAGGAAATATCTACTTCGTAATACCCTTTTTCCCGATAAACGGCCTTGACCTTATTTATAGCTTCCTTAACGGCGGCTTCGGAGGCAATGCTGTAGGGCTTGATATCCATGGCTTCCAGGATTTTCTTGGTTTTGATCTTCTTATTGCCCTGGACGATTATGGTGCTAATGGAGGGCTTTTCTGCCACTATAAAGGTAACTATCCGGCCTTGGGGGGTATCGGTGACGTCGATTTTGACGTCGGTAAAAGAGCCCAGGTTGTATAGGGCCTTCAGGTCCTCCCGGAGTTTTATAGTAGAGGTTAATTCTCCGGGGCGGGTTTGAACAGTGGTCAGGATGGTTTCCTTCTCAATACGCTGATTCCCTTTGACTGCAATTTTGGCGATTCTTTCCTGCCCTAAAATTTTGTATCCGGCATCTTTGGCTAAATTAGCGGCAAGTTGGTTCACTGAGGCAAGACTGGTCCCTTCCAGTTTGAATGGCACCGGCGCCACCTTGCCGATGAGGTCGACGAGCTGGGCTTCCAGGGCCACGGTGGGGCCGATTTTGATTAAAGAACCGGTGAGGATAACATCGGCACCGAGTTTTTTGCCGATTTCGGCCGAGGTTGCCGCACTGACAGTGGGGAGGGCGGTAATTTCCCGTTGCAGGTCCTCGACCGAGACAATCCCAAACCCCTCTTTCTCCAGATGCTCGATGATGATTTGCTGGATTTTTTCAGCTATCCCAGGGGCCGGTTCCTTGCTCAAAATGGCGAAAGGAAAAACCGCCACCCGCTTCACAGTAATTTCCTGGGCACCCAAAGGGATTACCCAAAGTAAGCACGTAAGTATTGCCAGAGAAATTTTTTTCACGTAATTCACCTCACCTATGGTCTCTGGGCAGTCTGATAACTTTACCGTCTTTAATGGTAATCTGATAGGAGAGCAGATCGGCCAGTTCCAGATTATGGGTCACTACCACGGTTGTCAAGCCTTTTTCCTGATTTAAGCGGACAAGCAGTTCATGAATTTGCCTGCCGATACGGGGATCGAGGTTGCCGGTGGGCTCGTCGGCCAAAAGGACATCCGGCTCCATTACCAGGGCCCGGGCCACCGCCACCCGTTGTTGTTCCCCGCCTGACAAGGCACCGACCCGATGTTGCAATCGGTCTTGCAAGCCAACCTGCAGCAGGATGGCTTCCGCCCGGTCCAAGGACTCGGATTTGGGGAGGCGGGCGATAAGGCCTGGCAGCATGACATTTTCCAGGGCGTTGAATTCGGGCAGCAAGTGATGAAACTGGAAGATAAAACCGATTTTCCGATTGCGGAAAGCGGCAAGCTGCTCATCATTGTGGGCGAAGACTTCTTCGCCATACCAAAAAAGTTTCCCGGCGGAAGGCCTTTCCAGGGTCCCGATGATGTGTAACAGGGTGGACTTGCCCACACCTGAGGCCCCCACGATGGCCAGGCTGTCTCCCGGCAGGATGTCGAGATCAACACCGTCCAGGACTTCCACCCGGTTACTGTTGGAGATAAAGGTTTTAGACAGGTTCCTGGCCTGTATTAACGCCTTGGAGGCTTGGTGCGGTTCTGTCATAGTGGCGGATTGCTCTTCACCCCTCACCCTGACCCTCTCCCCTCAAGGGGAGAGGAGGAAATTAAGGATGGAGTTATTGATTTATGCGTGGGCAGCGCCCAGACCTGCACAATTCTGTATGGTCGGGTCAGGTATCGGACCCGCCCCGACGGCACATGGTGTTACCCGAACCGGATGGCTTCCACCGGATCCAAACGGGAAGCCTGCCAGGCCGGATAGAAAGTGGCTAAAAAGCTGATGAGCATCGTGGCGCCGGCGATGAGGGCGACGTCCAGGCTTTCAATTTTTACGGGCAAGGTGGAAATGTAATAGACATCGCTGGGCAGCTTAATGAATTCGTATTTTTTTAGAATCGAGGTGAGGAGGAAACCCAGTCCCAGGCCTAAAACAGTGCCGATGGCACCGATGATAATCCCTTCCAGCATAAAAATCTTCATAATACTGCGCCGGGTGGCCCCCATGGATTTTAAGATCGCTATATCTTTGGTTTTTTCCATGACCAGCATAATGAGCGTGCTGGTGATGTTAAAGGCGGCGACCAGGACGATGAGGGTCAAGATAATGAACATGGCGATTTTTTCCAGCTTGAGGGCGGCAAAGAGGCTACGATTCATGCGCATCCAATCCCGGGTCTGGTAGGCCGGGCCCAGCTTCTCCTGGATGGCGGCGGCGATTTTATCCGCGGCATAAATGTCTTGCACCGAGACCTCCAGGCCGGTGACCTTATCGTCCAACCCCAGATAGTCCTGCACTCGGGGAATACTGGCATAGACCAGAGTGTTGTCAAATTCGAACATCCCGGAATGGAAGATGGCGCCCACCTGGAAATTTTTTATCCGGGGCATGCGGCCCATGGGAGTCAAGGTGCCCAGAGGGGAAATGACTTTAATCTGGCCACCGACGGTGGCGCCGATATTTTTGGCCAGTTCATTGCCCAGGGCCACCTCGGGCAATTCGCCTTCCCGAGCTGCCGCCAGGGTTGTAAAACTGCCGGCCCGCACTTCCACGGCGGGAGGGCCGCCAGCATCAATAGTAGGGAGGTCGAGGCCCCGGATAACGCCGCCGGAGATATTGCCCGGACCGGAAACCATCACCTGGGTGTAGATAAAGGGCTTGGCCGCAGCCACCCCCGGGATGGCTTCCACCTCCTGGGCCAGGGAATCGTAGTTATCCAGGCTATAGCCGGGTTTAATAAGAATAACGTGAGCATTCACACTCAGGATTTTCTTCTTCAGATCCTGGTCAAACCCGGTCATCACCCCGATGACCACGAGCAGGGCCATAACTCCCACTGCCACCCCGGCAATGGAGATGAAGGAAATCAGGGAGATAAATTTTTCCCGGCGTTTGGCTTTAAGATATCTGAGGGCTACCAGCCGCTCAAAACTCATAGATTAGGTTCCTTCGGGGCGCAATTGCGGAAAGAAGATGACATCCCGGATGGAGGCCGAATCGGTGAGCAGCATCACCAGCCGGTCGATGCCGATACCCTCGCCGGCGGCGGGTGGCATACCGTATTCCAGGGCCCGGACAAAGTCCTCATCCATAAAATGGGCTTCGTCGTTGCCGGCCTCCCGGGCGGCTACCTGTTTTAAGAAGCGCTGGCGCTGGTCCTCCGGGTCGTTTAATTCCGAAAAGCCGTTGGCGATTTCCTTGCCGGCAATAAAAAGCTCAAACCGGTCGGCAATATCCGGGTTGGCCTGGTTCCGGCGGGACAGGGGTGAAATTTCTATGGGGAAGCCGGTGATGAAGGTGGGCTGGAAGAGCTTTGGCTCCACGTGCAGATCAAAGAGCTTGGCCAAGGCTCGGCCATAGCCTTCACCAGGGCGCAACGTCACTCCCTGCTCCAGGGCCAGAGCTATCAAGGCCTGGGGGTCTTGCACCATCTCGGCAGGAAGGCCGCCCACGACGGTCAATGATTGGGCCATCTCCAACCGACGCCAGGGGGGAGTAAAATCGATCTCCTGCCCCTGATAGGAAACCCGATTTGACCCGTGGAGGTTTTGGGTAATCCGGGTGAACATCTCCTCGGTCAGGGCCATTAAGTCTTCGAAGGCGGCAAAGGCCTGATAGAATTCCATCATGGTGAATTCGGGATTGTGCTGCGTGGAGATGCCTTCATTGCGAAAATTCCGATTTATTTCAAAGACCCGGTGGAAACCGCCCACCAGCAGACGTTTGAGATACAATTCCGGGGCGATGCGCAGGTACAGGGGCATGGCCAGGACGTTGTGATACGTTTCAAAAGGCCGGGCCGTGGCGCCCCCGGGAATGGGCTGCATCATGGGGGTTTCTACTTCCAGGAAGCCCCGCTCGTCCATAAACTCCCGCATAAGCCGGATGATCCGGGAGCGGGTGCGGAAGACGTCTTTGACCTCGGGATTGACGATGAGGTCGAGATACCGGCGGCGATAGCGGAGTTCCACGTCGCTGAGACCGTGATATTTTTCGGGCAAGGGCCGGACGGATTTGGTCAGCAGGACAAAACCGGACACGGCCAGAGTAAGTTCTTCGGTCTTGGTGCGGAAGAGACGGCCGGTGAAGCCGACAATATCGCCCAAATCCAGCTGTTTAAAGAGGGCATAGGCCTCGGGGCCGACTTCCTGACGCTGGATGTAGCCCTGCAAGCGGCCGCCCTCGTCCTGGAAATGAAAAAAGGTGGCCTTGCCGAACTGCCGCATCAACACCAGGCGGCCGGCCAGACTGAAGGTCTCGTTGAGGGCCTCGAGTTCGTCATGGCTGGTCTGGCCATAGCGCTCCAGAAGTTCGGCGACGTGGTGCTGCGGCTTGAAGGTATTGGGGAAAGGCTCAACCCCGGCTTCCCGCAGAGCTTGAATTTTGTCCCGGCGTTGCCGGACGATGGTGGACTCTTCTTGCATTATTGATCCTCACCGGGGACGCGCCATGACGGGCAGACCGCCAGAGACACAAACCCGACACTACCCTTTTACAAGGCTGGCAAATTAGATTTTCCTGAGCGGAGGCTTCGAGTCCCGGTGTTGAGTTCTTCATGATGTGCAAATAACGTTTGAAATTTAGAATATCAGCAAAGTTTAGTCAAGTTAAAAAGGCCGGGGGCCAGGGGCCAGGGGAAAGTGAAAAGATTGTTTTCGATTTCCAGTTTTCGGATATAGAGTTAAAAAGAACAGTTTCAGGAATAGAGGATTCTTAGGACGTTCGTCAGTAGGCGCCTTTGAATTTTCTGGGGTTGCCGAAGTCTTCTTCCCAGCGGCGGTCGGGTATCGGTTTCCGGTGGCCGGGGAGGGAGTGCCACAGGCAGGGAGGAGGACGGCGGGAGGCGCCTGGCTTTCCCGGCCGCGCACCGGGTTTGGGGCGGGATTATTTTCATTTTAATATATGCCCTGGTAGGAACGTTCCGAAATGTTGAGGGGGATAATCTCGCCTGGCTCCTGGAAGGGGGCGGGATCGGGCCGGGAGGCGACCGCGAGTTCTCCAGGAGCAGAATTATTTTTTAACCGGTTATCTTCCTGAAGGCCATGGTGAATGGGTTCCGGAGAGATTGTTGTGGCAGGGACTGGCGGTGCTTTGGGGGCGGGGCAATTTTCGGCTGGAAGTCTTGCAAACCAGGTAGGGGAAGGCCTGGAGAAACGGATCAGGAGCAACCGGGGGTTGAGTTTCGTAGCGGTTGGCCGGTCAGGTTTCCGGTTTCCGGAGGGAGTTCCGGAGTGAGGTTCACAGGCGGGGAGCAGGACGGCTTAACGGCGGGAGGCGCTTTGGCGTCGCCGCCCTGCGGGCTTTCCCGCCCTACCCGAGAATTTTTTCGGGTGTTTTTTTTGCAAAGGTTATCTTTTTGATTTTGTTGATTATTAGGTTTGCGGGAAGCGGTTTTTGGCGCTGATTTCGCGCTAATTTCGCGCTGGCGTCGCGGTGGGGTCTCGGGGGTCTGGCGGTGGGGTGAGGGTGTCCAGCAGGGACGCCAGCAGGTCCGGATGGAGGGCGGCGAGGATCTCCGGAGAGAAGGGAAGAAAGCGCCGGGCTCTTGGGCTCGACACGGTCCAGATCGTCGTCGTCTTCGGCGTCCAGGTCGGGGGAGGCTCCGGGCAGGGGTGGAAGAGGGCATCGGCCAGGATTTTATGGCCGGCGGCGAGGAACTCGGGTTCGGTGGGCAGGAGGCAGTCCTGGCTCTGCCACTGGGTGGAGGCCATAAGGCGGTAGACCGTATTCGTATCCCAGGGCGTCTCCATTTTACTGAGATCGCGGATCAGGCGGTTTTTCACCCGGGCGCCTTTGAAGACCTGGTCGACGTTATCCGCGGCCTGGGCTTTGGCCGAGGCGATCTCAACCTCGGCCAGGGTCTGGTTGAGCTTGAAGAGATAGCCCTGGCGCAGGTTGTGGTCCAGGCACCGGCGGGCTTCGAAGATTTTTTCCTGGAGATGTTTCTTATGCCGGTGCAGGGCCGAGGGGCTGGGCCCGTATTGCCGGCTGAGGGCTTCAAGAGTGCCGTTACCGGCCAGGAGGGCCTGGTCGATGGCCTGGAAGTCGGGGTGGGTGCAGACGGTGCATTTGGGCATGGGGAACTCCGGTAAAAAGTAAAAAGTGAAAAGTAATAAAAAGTGCAAAGTGCAAAGTGTAAAAGGCTGTGAGCGATCAGCGTTCAGCTTGCAGCCCAAAAGAGCCAAGGGGAAAATGATCTTTCTCCTCAGCTATACTAAATAACGGGAAAAAATGACAGAACAGGTGGGACAGATGTCGCAAAAACAGGGAAAAGGGAGAGGGAAGGGAGAGGCAATGGGCGAGAGGTTAGGAATAGATTGCATAAATTAATTATAGTATTTTTACTTATGAACCTTTTACTTCGCGCTTCGGCCACATTAAAGGTTTGGCAGTTGCTAACCAAGCATCATTATATGATATCTATTATTAATGCAAGCAAGCACTTGTTGCCACTGGGGCCCTGATCATGCTCATGGTGGATCAGTTCGTCAATAACCTGGTCACCACCCGTCGCTATCCGGAGTTTTGGCAGTATTACTGGTTTCCTCTAATATCGGTAAAATACCTTGATTTATAATTCTTTCTATATTAGGATGCTTTTATTAAAGTTCTAAAAAGAGCCAACCATGAGGGTGGGAAGGGTCAGTAAGACTAACTATCTGCACAATCCTCTATCTCGAAGCAAAGTTCAAATTTCCCCAGGCGAAAATTGGTTGCTGCCAGCAGCAGTTTGGCAGTCAACCTGCCGATAAACCACACTTTATGGGAGGAGAGTCAATGAAGCGTCAGTCAACGCCGTGCAGCAAGGCAATTAAATGGTTCTGGGCCACCCTCGTCCTGGTCTTGGGACTTTGGTCCGGCCAGGTCCAGGCGGTGGATAAGTATTGGAAGGGTAGCAACAGTGGTACCGGCACTTATTGGAACAACGCCGCCAATTGGAATCCAGGGGGGGTGCCGCTAACCGGTGATACTGTCTTTTTAGCCAAAAACGACGCCACTGCTTGGTATGTTAATTATTATCCTGTCCCACTGACTCAGGACCTGACAAAATTATGGATGTATCAAAACGGTCCCGGCAGCATAACCCTGCATTTTGGCTATTGGAATGATGCGTCGCAGTTGTCGGCGATTAATGAATCCATAGGCGGCCCCGGCAAATGCACTTTTATGCAGAAAGGCGCGACCAATACCACCCCTCAATTGTCTATAATGTCATCCGGCAGTTACAACCTCATGGGCGGGACCTTGAATGCCACCAACCTCTACCTGGACCCCGCCGGCGTTTTCGCCCAGTCCGGCGGCACTGCGTTCACCAACAATTTGGCTGCCAACGGTAAGTTCAACCTATCAGGTGGCACCCTCAAGACCAACAACCTCAACCTGAACCCTGGCAGCGTTTTCACCCTGAGCAGCAGCGGGACCTTGAATGCCAGCTCGAATCCCGCCACCATCAACCTTTCCGGCGGGGTGTTCAACCAGACCGGGGGCACCTTGAATATTGGACCTCCTGGAATTATTAATATTAATTCTGGTTCTACTTATTCCCTCGTAAACGGCAGCCTGAACCTCGGCCAAGTTAATCTTAATCTCGGCGGGGTGTTCAACCAGACAGGCGGGGTGTTCAATCAGAACAGCGTTATGAATATTGGTGGTACGTATAACCTCTCGGGCGCCAGTACCCTGCAAGCCTACCAAGTCAATCTAAATTCCGGCGGGGTGTTCAACCTGTCCGGTGGGACGTTAAACCAGAGACAATTACTCTAATAGCGGCATGAATATTAATTCCGGCGGGGTGTTCAACCAGACAGGCGGGGTGTTCAATCAGAACGGCAGTTAGTATGAATATTGGTGGTACGTATAACCTCACGGGCGGCGACCCTGCAATCCTCCCAAGTCAATCTAAATTCCGGCGGGATGTTCAATCAGACCGGGGGCACCCTTGATAACCAGGGACATATTAACGTCAATGGGAATTATGCCCTCTCCAACGTCGGATCGATCAACAACGCCCAGTTGAATGTAAATGCGGGGGGCTGCCTTCACCCAGACCGGGGGCACCGTGAATGGGGGAACTATTAGCGTCAAGGGAATTACGCCCTCTCCAACGGTTCTCTGCGGCCTTCCACGTTTAACTTGAATTACGGCGGGACATTCACCCCGACCGGGGGCACGATGAATTTCCCGACGTTCAATCAGAGCGGCGGGAATGTACACCGGCAATTTTATAAATAACGGCGCCAGCACCTATAATTTCAGCGGGGGAACGTTAACCGGGAACCTGACTAATTATGGGACCGCCAACTTTTCCGGCAATTTTACTCCCGGGGGCGGCAGTTTTAGTAATTATGGTAATGTGAATGCTTCCTCCGCCACAATCAATGTCACTAGTTTTGATAACAACGGCAATTTTAACCTGGGCCAAAATGGTCGCCTGCAAGGGAAAGGGGGCAGTGAACAACAACGTTACGTTCTCTCTGGGCGGCACTGTCAGCGGCGCCGGCGTCTTTACCAACGACGGTATTTTAACCGTCTCCAGCTTTGCTGCCAATATGCAGAAAACCGGGGGCCTCACCAACAACGGCACCATTAATTTTTCAAGTTCCGGTTTACCGACGCTTAACCTCGAAAATCCCGATAGTACGAGTAACACCCTGGCCAACAACGGCATTATCAACATGAGTAACAGCAAGATTGATAATGGCACCTTGATTAACAATATCAACGGGCAAATTAATGGTAACGGCACTATAACCAGTACCTTGACGAATAACGGTAGTATCAATGTTGGTAGTGGGACATTGTCTATTGCCCAAGACTTCGTCAACTCCAAAACCGGCTATATTAATTTATCATAATGGTACCCTTGCCGGCGGGACCATCACCAATTACAGCGACATTGTTGCTTCTGGCGGTGGTGGCGGCGTAATCAGCTCTAATATCGTCAACAATGGTCTGCTGGCTGCTTCAGCAAGTAATCATCTCAGGCTGGGAGGGGTCGTGACCAATTCCGCCTCTGGCATTATCGAAGCTACCGCCAATTCCAGGTTAACTTTTACCCAGGCTCTGGCCGCCAACAACGGCTCCATCGTGATAAAAAATAGTAGTTTGATCAATACCGGCTATATCCTTACCAATAACGCCCTGATGTCCCTGAACGGTAACTTGGTGACCGGCGGGCTGGTCAACAGCGGCACCGGCAAATTGTATTTTATGGGGGATGAATCTACTGATTCGCCCAACACCTCGGTCATCGGCCAAGTTTACAACAGCCTCGGCGGCAAGATCTACATTTATGACCCGGTCATGTTTACCCACAAGGTGACCAACTACGGCACGATCAAGACCTACGGCGTCGACTGCCGTCGAACAACCTTTGGTCTTTGCCGGCGGCTATGAAGAACACGGGACTTACAACAGCGACCCGCGCAGCCAGACCTTCAGCAGCGTCACCATCGGCGCCGGGGGCGTCTGGACCGGCGGCGTCGGCGATTCCTTTATCATTGAGACCGACTTCCTCAACCAGAGCAAAAAGAATCTGAAATGGAACACCCTGGAGGCGGAGCTGGAATTTGTCGTGGGCGACAGCAACGAGCATCGCCTGGATCTGGTCGGCATTGATAAAGGGGCGGTTCGAGACGGTTTCCAAAACAACTTTGCCTGGGGAATTCTGGATATCAACGGCCAGATCCTGAACCTGGCGGACGGCAACACCAGCACTCCCGGCGGCGCCCTCTACGTCAGTACCGTACAGGGGCTCCAGGTCAGCAAGGACGAGATCGTCAATATCTTCAGCCAGAACGGCCTGAATATCTACTACGACCCCCTCCTGAACGACTACCTTCAGAAGTTGACCTACCACCTCCAGGACGGCGGTCTGCTGGTTCCGATAGGCGCCGCAGCAGCAGCGCCCCTGCCCGGAAGTCTCTGGCTGTTGTTAAGCGGTGTGGCGGTAATGGCGGGGCTTGGGCGCCGGAGCTTATCCTCCAGGAACTGATCGGCTCACAACTCTCCTCATAGCCTGCAAATACGGGGCGGGTCTCTCACCCGCCCCAAAATGGTCGTTGGGCGGCGGCACCCGACTTATTTCATATGGGATTATGACCAATCTAGCACCATGCCTGCCGACTGCAATAAGCCTGCCGGTTACCGTATCCAGATATCTCTCTCCTGAATGACGTAAGATACTCTCAATCTTGGCAAGATCAAACCCTCTTGCAGCCGCCGGGCGAGAGGTGAGCAACACAAAGCACCCGGACTCTTGAAGGAAAAAATCAGCGATCTTAAATACCGCCGGGCCCTCATCCCTGGTTTCATGATTCGTGGTGATTTTTAAACATGATGACTTTTGGGAAGAAGCGATTGACGGTGGCTACGACTTCGGACAGCCATGGCTCTTCTCTCGTGCTTCTGTACTTGTAACGACAATATTGAACATGCGTCGATGAAAGTTCGGAACGCCACAGAGACCAAAAACGCAATTCTCCCATATTGCCTGGAGTGGGTCGCCGAATACGGTCTTCTCTCTGGTTGTCTCGGTATTCGAAGTATTGAAGACGATGGCGGTGTGGGCCTTGAGGAGACCTCGGGGAACGCCTGCACCCGTGTCTCCTTCCAGAAACTCGTAGGCCACTCCTGGTCTGATTACCCTGTCCACCCAGCCTTTCAATATTGCCGGGGGCTGCCCCCACCAATTCGGATGTACGATGATAATCCCGTCAGCCTGTGCAACTTCGTGACAATGTAGTTGGACTTCTGGGGGCAAGGCTGCATTTTTAGGGAACTCGTCGAACGAGAGTATGGGATCGAAATGTTCGGCGTACAGGTCGTGAGCAATGACCTCGTGACCGTTGTCAGATAACGTTTTAGAACAGGTCAAAGCGATGGCATGATTGAAACTGGCCTTATTGGGATGCGCAACGATTACTAGCACTTTCATCTATTTGTTTTTCCCGTTTTCATCACATAACAATGGTTAGATAGTGAAGGGTTTTGATCCTGTCCCCTCACCTCAGCCCGGAGCACTTTCCTTGGGCTCTGACGCGGCTTTGACCTGGCGTTCGGACGCCTCCAGTTCTTTTTGGAGAAAGAAGATGAGGAAAGTTCGAATCAAGGCCAGCAGTCCAAGTTCTCCCAGGGACTGCAGGGTGGGGTTGACGGTGGTGGCGACGATATCGGCGCCCAACTGAAACTCCAGGGCCAGCGCCAGCCAGGACCCGAACTGCAATCTGAGGGCCGGGAGGTCTTGCAGTAAGCGGCTGGAACGTCGGGTAAAGCCCACTATCATGGTCAGGGAGGAAACCAAACCCAGGACCACACAAAATACCGAAATTGACTCCAGGGCCAATTTAAGGAAGGCCACAATCGTTCCCAAGCCACCATGCAGAGAGTGAATCAGGTCCATACGTTACCTCAGGCGCCGCACGTAGGAGAAAACCGGTTTGGGTTATTTGGCATCGTTTTTATCAGTCTTGGCAACGTTGGTAATCCTCAGACCCGGCGCGTGATAATCCGGCGGCAGGTAGTCGGCCGGGATGGTGGTCTGGTTGCCGTCCCGAAGATTGGTGTAATGGGGCGACATGATCTCCACGCCCCCTTCGTTAAACTTGTCCTGGATGTTTTGGTGCAATTCGCTGTAAATGCGGGGCATGATCTCCGGGGCATCGGTATAGGCGTTTAGTTCATAGCTGACGTAAAAGTCATTAAGTGCGGTCTGGAGCACAAAAGGCGACGGCAGCGGCAGGATATGTTTGGTGGCCCTGGCGGCAGCGATGAGCAGGGCGTGGACCGTTTCCCAGGGGGCGTCGTAGCCGATGGTGACGGTGGTAGGCAGGATGAGGCCGTCCCCCTTTCTGACCTGTTGGCTGAGATTCATGACGTGGCTGCCCAACATGGTGTTGTTGGGTATGGTAATAATTTGATTTTTCCAGGTCTTTATGCGGGTGACGTTGAGACTGCGTTCCAGCACCACGCCGGTGGAATCTCCCACCTTGATAACATCCCCGACCCGGAAGGAGCGCTGGTAGGTCAGGCTGACTCCGGCGATGAGGTTGGCAATGGCCGAGGATGAGCCCAGGGAGAAGAGCACGCCCACGAAAATGGAGATGCCTTTGAAGGCCGGCGATTCGGAGCCGGGAATATAGGGATAGGCCACCACCAGAAAGAAAAGAATGAGGAGAATCTTGAAGATTCGATAGGTTATAGGGGCGGTTTCAGCGTCTAAGCCGGCCACTTTTACTTTACCCATAGTTACCTGATCAAAGAAAAAGTGCAGGGTCTTCAAAACATAGCGGGCGAGAAAAAAGAGCACGACCAGGAAAGTCAGAGCGGGCGTTTGATCCCAGATGGCCTCGCCTATAACGCCAAAGGTCCCGAAGACGCTGCCGTAGAGTTTCAGGGCAAATTTTTCGGTGGCGGGAAAGAAGCTCAAACCCAGTTGCAGGTAGAGGTAGAAGAGGAACAGGATGATCAGAAAGCGTAATACTTTGACGACGCTCATGATCACGGTTTTGATACGGTTGGCGGTAAAGAATTCAAACTCGCCCAGTTTGACGGATCGTATTTTCGTATTTGCCTGTATGGTCCGGTTCAGACGGCGCATACCCCGGTTGACCAGAATGATCAGCGCCACCAGAGCCAGGAAGGCTAAGATGGTCTTGGCGATGCCGATGAGGTAGTTGGTCAGGCTATGCTCCGCCTGATATGCGATTATAGCCTGCCGCATTTTTTCGGCATAATCCCGGGCCAGTTCCTCCACCGGCCGCCCTTCCACTTTGGCGTCAAAGGCCCAGACCGGGACAAGGACTTTATCACCGGCCATAATATCCGAGCTCAAGCCAAAATCCTTGACGGTGAGGATATTCGGATTAAAAGTGGGATCCTTGGCCAGTTTCAAAATTTCTTCGCTGAATTTTTCGAGCGCGTTGCTGGGCGGTAAACTGTTTGGCATTGACGCGCACCCGAAAGAGCGTTTTGCCTTCCAATTCCACGGGAGTGCCCTGTTCTGCCACCGTAAAGCCGGGAGGCAGCTCGGAGGGTTCCCAGGACAAGGCCGGAGAGCTCCAGACAGTAACGATCAGGGACAATAAAAGAAGGAATCTGCATGAGTACATACATTGATCCTCATCAAAAGCGGTATGAAAGCGTCGCCAAAGCGCTGCGCACCTGGTAGGAGGCCGAACCCTGGGTCAGGGCATTGGAGTAGAAGCCCACGACCCGGGCCGACACATGGTAGGTGAGCAGGTAATCAAATTCCACCAGGGAGTTGAATCCAGGAGTGTTGCTGCGTTGATTATAGTTGAGGTTGCTTTCTAAAGCCAACTTGAACCGGCGGCTCCAGTTTTTTTCCAGGACGACCCCCCAGGAATGATACTTCAGGTTCTGAAAAGCGAAATAAGGAGCAGCGGCGCCGGGGGGAGCCAGTTCATTGGCGGGATAGAGATAATCGCCGTAACTAAACGTGTATTTGAGTTTGAACAGCGGCTCCGGCAACAACCGATACTGTAACGTGGCGCTCCAGATCTGACGGAAATTGCCGTCCGAGTAAAAGCTCAGGTCACCCATGCCCACCAGGGTAAGCTTTTCCCCGAGGGCCTGATACATCCAAGGGATGACATCGTGGGTGTGGATCTTACGGGTCACGGCCAGGGTGTTGGAGGCGCTGGCGCCGAAGAAACTTTGGGACCAGAGACCGATGGGGTTAACGATGCCGTAGCGGTAGCGGTTATACCCGGCAAAATCATCAAAGAACAGGCCCCAGGGTCCCCGAAAAGGACCGAAGAACTCGATGACATCGTAATAGCTGTAGGCCAGGGAGAGGCCGGTGGCGCGAGTCGCCTGCCAGTAGGCGGCCACTCGAGCTGTGCCTGACTGCCCCCAACGGCCATAGTCGTTAAAGGCGCCTCCCGCCTCCAGGTAAACCCGGGTGGCCGGGCGGAACTGAAGAACGACGGGCACAACATGGCGATGCAGGTTCTGGCCCTCGTTATTGCGGCGGAAGGGACCGAAGCCGCTGTGATAGTTCAGATAGCCGTAGCCGCTGCCAAGACGCACCCTGGGGTGGAGATATTGCCAGAATCCGTTCCACAGAGAAGCACGCCGATAGCCTTCAGCGTCTTCAAAAACGTTGACCAGGGTTTGAATTTGGGAAGTTATCAAGGAGCTGGCCTGGCGCCAGCCCTCCAGGGCTTCCCGGCTTTCCGGCCGGCTGGCCCGGGCCCGGTCAAAATGCCGGGCCGACATGGTATAGAAGACCGCGGCCAGATAGATGCGGCCCAGGCCCAGGTTGGCCTGGTAGTTGTAAGGATCGAGGGCCAGGACCTCCTGAAACAAGGCTTCAGCCTTAAAGGGTTGGCGCAGAGCCAGCAGGGTATTGGCCAGCTTGACTTTTAGTTCCAGATCAGCGGGGTGCGCGGCCAGCAGCCGCTGGTAGAGTTCCAGGGCCTGTTCCCGAAAAGCCGGCTGGGCGGCCAGGATATCGGCCCGGCGCTCAAGTAATTTGGGGTCGTCGGGGTGGCGGACCAGCCCCTGGGCTACCGCGGCCAGGGCGGCGGCGGCCTCACCCTCTGCCACCTCCCGCGCAGCCGTCTCAAGGAAGGGCTCAACCTGGGACGTTATGACAATATCCGGGGCGCCGACATCAGGTTCGGCGCTGGCCCAGACGCGGCCGGCCCCCCAGTTCAGCATCAGGACTGAGAAAACCAGCCAGGCCTTTAGGGTAATTAGATAGCAGCTGCCTTGGAGAATTTTCTGGCTCATCAGTTTTCCGCCTTCACATAACAATCATCGCCTGGTATGGCAAAACCATGACAATGCCGGGGCTTCAGGTCCACAAAGCGGCCGCTAACCAGTTCTTCGGGCTTTCAGACGAAGCCACCGCCGTTAAACTCAAATCGAACCAATAATACTCTAAAACAGCACTAAATTCCAGGACTGATGTAGGAGATAATAAATATTTTTCGGTCGTGTTTTCTGCCGATTTTCTCAAAAAAGCCACCTGACCCCATTTGCTCCGGCAGCGTATTTCTGGTAAGTTAATCTGGTAGCAGTTTACAGGTTTTTGCCTTTACCCCGAACATACCTCAAGACGAAGATACCTCAGGTAACGAAACTGGGGGGTTCTTGCCCTTGAGGCCGACTATTTCTTTGCTGAGTGCGGCAAACTGAAAGCCTATTTCTCTAACAAGGAGATACCATCATGCCCCGGCCGATCTCTATCTACAACGGTTGCAGTGGCTGCCCTATCTTACCCAGGAGGAGTGCCGGGCTGCCGGAGCTGAAAACTGCGAAGATTTTTTGGGACGCCTACAAAACCGGAGTCTGGAACTCAAAGATGCTCCCGGTTTATCTCCCCACAAGCGGTATGCCTTGCAATTGGCTTTGCAGGGGGTGGAATTGGTACCGCCGGTGGAGGCCATGGCATTGCCCCAGCCCACCCAACCGGGGTTACATGAGATCAATGCCCCGGGCCTGCAGGCGCCGGTATTGGTGAGCGGCAATAGTGAGATTACCCTGACGGTGCTGAGTGCGGTGTTGGCCACGACGGTGAGCCCATTCTATCTTCTGTTGGTGGATACCTTGGGGGACACCCTGGACATGGCCCTGATTTACGAAAGATTCACGCCGGCCAAGGTGACGGCCGCGGTGCACGAAGCACACCTGGCGGATAAGGTCCAGCATCGCACCCTGATTATCCCGGGGCTGGCCGCGGCGCTGGAGCAGCCCTTGGCCACCGCAGCGGGTTGGGAAATCCGGGTGGGGCCGATCTGCGCCTTGGAACTGCCGCTGTATTTTGGGGAGTACTGGCAGCCGCCCCTGGGCAGCTAGCCGAAAGCTCATCTTTTCATCATCGCCTTTTGCTTGTAACCGCGCGGTGCAGATCATATAATAAAGTATTATAGTAATTGCCAAAAGTTATTTCCTGTTCACCCCCTGCCCTGACCTTTCCCCTGAGGGGAGAGGAAAAAATAACGAGGGGAGCTTTGGGCTAACAGGTTACCTTTCCAGGGAGATAAGGCATGAAAAGAATATTGGTGGTAGATGATGAGGACCCTATCCGCAACTATCTCCACGAAGAGTTGACGGAGGCGGGTTACGAAGTACTGGAGGCTGCCAGCGCCCCGGAGGCCTTAAAAATCATTGAGAAAGAAGACCTCGACCTGGTAATCCTGGATATTCGCATGCCAGGCATGACCGGCGTGGAGGCGCTGCCCCGAATCCTGGGATTGAAAGAAAACCTGCCGGTAATTTTGAATACCGCCTATTCCCAGTATCAGCAGGACTTTATGGCCTGGGCGGCCAACGCTTACGTCATCAAGTCATTTGACCTGACCGAATTAAAGGAAAAGATTGAGGAACTGCTAAAATGAGTTCCGAGTTTTGAGTTTCGAGTTAAAAGATAGCAGTAATGATTTCGAAAGAAAAGTTTTCGACTGGGCAATCCTGCACTTTTCTACTGGCTATAGTCGGGTGAAAGCTGACATTTAAGGAAGGGATCTCGGAGACCATGGATAAACCACACAAGCTGACCACACTGATCATGGCCGGGGGGCGGGGAGAGCGGCTCTTTCCTCTGACCCGGGATAAGGCGAAGCCGGCGGTAACCTTCGGCGGCATTTACAAGATTATCGATTTTACGCTGTCCAACTGCATTAACTCCGGGATCCGCCAGATTTACGTACTCACCCAATACGGCAGCTTTTCCCTGGATCATCACCTGCGTATGGCCTGGGAGGTGGTGAACCCGGAGATGGGGGAATACATTTACAGCAGACCGCCCCAGCAGGTGACGGTCAACCGGTGGTACCGGGGCACAGCCGACTCCATCTATCAGAATATCAGCATCTTACAGAACGAAAGACCGGATTATGTCCTGATCCTTTCCGGGGACCATGTCTACAAGATGGACTATATGGAGATGTTAAATTATCATATAGCCAAAAAGGCGGATCTGACTGCGGCCTGCGTGGAGTTTCCCCGGCTTGAGTCCACGGGTTTCGGCATCTTGCATGTGGATGAAGACCTTAAAATCATCAACTTTTTGGAGAAGCCCAAAGACCCACCCGGCATCCCGGGGAATCCGGAATTTTCCCTGGCCAACATGGGCATCTATATCTTTAATACGGAAGTGCTGGTCCAGGAGGTGATTCGAGACACCCGGCAGGCCGACAGCGACCACGACTTCGGTAAAAATATCATTCCTTCCATGGTGCAGCGGGGCATGCAGGTCTACTCCTACAGTTTTCGGGATGAAAACAAAAAGGAAGTGCATTACTGGCGGGACATCGGCCGCATTGATGCCTACTTCGAAGCCAACATGGATCTGGTGGCCATCGACCCGGTTTTTAATCTGTACGATCCCAAGTGGCCGATCCGGACCTATCAGCGCCAGTGTCCACCGGCTAAGACTATTTTCGGCGGGGACCCCGGCCATATCCGGTCAGCGGAGGTGGAAGATTCCCTTATGGCCAACGGTTGCATCATCAGCGGGGCTACGGTCCGGCGCTGTATCCTGTCACCCAACGTCCGGGTGGATTATTATGCCGAAGTAACTGATTCGATTATCTTTGATGATGTTTACATCGGCGCTCGGGCCAGGGTGCGCCGGGCTATTATCGAGGAAGGGGTCAAGGTGCCGCCCGGATTCACCATCGGTTATGACCGGGAAACTGACTCCCGGCGCTTTCCGGTCAGCGAGGGGGGCGTTGTGATTGTCCCCAATAACGTCGATTTGCGGCAAGACTGATGCGGCTTCGAGCTTTGGCTGCCCAGGGACTGCTCACCGCCACCCGTCTGTATCTGGTCCGGCATGGCCAGGTCGCGGACGGCCACACCGACATTTACAACGGCCATAATGACGTTGATTTAAGTCCCACCGGGGTCAGCCAGTGTCAGGCCCTGGCGGCGCATCTCAAAGATGTCAAGCTGGCCGGGATTTATGCCTCAGACCTGACCCGCACCCGGCGGGGGGCGGAAATTATCAGCCAGGGGCGCGGGCTTGCGGTGGGGACGGTCCCGGAGTTTCGGGAAATCAACTTCGGGGTTTGGGAGGGTTTGAGTTTTCAGGAAATTATGACCCGCTACCCCGAGGAACTGCAGCAGCGTTTCACTGATCTGGCCAATTTCCGGATTCCGGGGGGCGAGAGTCTCAAGGATCTGCAAGCCCGGGTGGCGCCCAGGCTGGCAGAACTTCTCCAACATCATGCCGGTGAGGCCTTCCTGGTGGTGGCCCACGCCGGTATCAACCGGGTGATCCTGAGCCAGGCCATGGGCTTGGATTTGCAGCATATTTTCCATCTGGATCAGGCTTACGCCGGATTGAATATCATTGACTATTATCCTGATCTGGCCGTGGTGCGTTTACTGAACGGCATTTTTTATCCTGCGACTAGTAGAAGTTTCAACATATGGCGACAGCTTTTTAAAACCCGCTTCACCTAAGGCCGGATGCGCTGCGCTTGCTCGTCCTACAAGGTCAGGTTGCGAGCTACAAATGAGAGATATCTCAGATAAACTTGGCAATTAGGATAATTTCTGAGTATCCCCACCTTGACCTTATCGGCACCAACCCTTCGGCACGACTACCACATTACTCAGGCAAAAAAACCAAATATACCAAGAAAACTGCTTGATTACTCGTTAACAATAATTAGTTTTAGACAAGAATATTTTTTTATAACAATAGGGAGGAATTATATGGATAGCACCTTGTTAGCAGACCTGATGTCGAAAGGTTTGGACATCGGCCTCAAAGTGATGGGAGCCGTCATCGTCTGGATCGTTGGTTCGTGGCTGATTGGTATGGTCAGAAGAATGATGACCAGTGCCATGACTGCCAAAGAGGTGGATGTAACTCTCATAAAATACATCACTTCAGCCGTCGGCATTCTGTTGAAGGTCATCCTGATTGTGGCCATTTTCAGTTACTTCGGCGTCGAGACCACCACTATCGCCGGCTTGCTGGCCGGTCTTGGTTTGGCCATCGGCACCATGTGGGGCGGGATGTTGTCGAATCTCGCGGCCGGCGCCTTTATGGTCTTTTTAAAGCCTTTTAAGGTGGGTGATTTTGTCAGTGCCGGCGACGTCGTGGGCACGGTGCATGAAATCGGCATGTTTGCCACCACCATCGACACCCCGGACAACATCCGCACCTTCGTCGGCAACAACAAGATCTTTTCCAATAATATCCAGAATTTTACCGCTAATCCCTACCGCCGGGTGGACCTCAAGGCCCAATTGAATCACAGTGTGGACCATGCCCAGGCCATCAAGCTTTTGAAGGAGCGTCTGGCCAAGATTCCCAACGTTCTCACCGACCCGGCTCCGGATGTGGAAATCCTGGAGTTCAACCTGGCCGGCCCGGTCCTGGCGGTGCGGCCCTATGTCCATAATGACAATTACTGGCAGGTCTATTTTGACACCAACCGGATCATCCGGGAAAGCTTTGGCGAAGCAGGATTCCCGGTGCCCGAACAGCACATGGTGATGCGAAGCTCCTGAGGCAGCGAAAAGCAACCAAGCGCTGATGAAGGGATAAGGAGGATACTTACCCGTATGAAATGGTTGACTTTAAGCGTTATGGGCATACTGATGGCATTGCTCTGCACTTTAGGGGGTCCTGCCCAGGCGGACTGTGGGCTGGTTGGGACTTACTGGCGGGCCGTGGCAATTGACGGCAACCCCGTTACCGTGGAATCCGACAAACGGGAACCCCATCTCGTGCTCAGCTGCTGAGGGCCGGGTGAGCGGTTCCACCGGCTGCAATCGGCTGACGGGTTCTTATGAGCAGGACGGCAACAGCCTTCGCTTCAAGCAGATGGCGACAACCAAAATGGCCTGCCCGCCGCCGGTGGACGCGATGGAAAGGGCTTTCCTCCAGGTCCTGGGAGCCACCACGGGGTGCAACTCTCCGGGAATACTCTGGAACTGAAAGACGCCGCCGGCAAGGTCCGCATGCGCCTGGAAGCCCGTTAGAGGTCACAGATGTAAGGGCGCGGGGCCTCGTGCCCTTACACCACTTTTTCAAACTGCGTCCAAGTTTCAGACTACCCCCACAGTGGTTATGGATGCCGGGATCGCCACGGCGGCAAATCTGGTTGCAGTCCAGGAAGCCGGTTTTCACTACATCGCCGTGAGAAGGAAGATTGGCTAGCACTTCGAGAACAATCTTTTAATCTATGGTAACCCGCTCCAGATGGTGCACCAGGAGGTAGAGCTTGCTGCCACCCATGGGAACCAGCTCGCCATAGATGATGAGAGGGTCCAGGCGTTTAGGATTAAATTCCAGACGCTGGGCGTGGGACATGACTCCCCGATCGAAATAGCCCGTCATATCACTATCTTTATAGAGAGCAAACCATTCCAGGCTCCCCCAACTTAAGGGGTAGCGCATTTGATTAAAATAGTAATATTGGGGGGCCGGATCATAGGTAAGAAATTGCCAGAAATTGCCCTGAAAGCGAACCAGTTGCCCGGTGTTCAGGCTGGAGGAATCACGCTGCAACAGTTCAAAATCAACTGGGGTATAGTCAGCTGGATTGAATTGGGCCGGGACGGGTTTCATGCTGCCGCAGGCAGTCAGAGACAGTATGCCAAACATGAGCACAAGCAGGAAGCGGCTGCAGCCGGCCATCAGCAAACCCTCGGAGATTAACACCGCCTCCATATTCTGGTTGACAGAAAAGAAGGCACGGTGCAATTTATCTCATTCTTTGTATAAGAAATCCAGCCCAAAGAAAAGGATAAAGTTCATTTTTCCTTCCCATTTGACCGTTCGGCGGCTGCTTGCCTTCTCTGGCATTGGCGGAGAGGCAGGATTTTTTAGATCATCATAGGACTGTTCCTCCTGATCATCTCCAGTAAAAATAATTTCCCTCTAATTTAGGTGAGATAGTAATGAAAAGGTGAAAAAGGGTCTCCTCCGGTTAAACGACCGGCGCTGGGAGTTAGTCCGGATCTTTTGAGGTTGGGGTTTTAGAGGGGTTGCGGCGCTGGCTGGCGGTTTCCGGGGTGGGGTCCCAAAGATGGGAGAAGAGGAGTTGCCTCTGGAAGGCGGTCAGGAGTTCCGGGGGGGTGAGGTCGGGGGAAGCAAGGGGGTAGGGAAACTTCCCGGAGGACGATGAGGCTTGAAATTTGGGAGGGGACAGGAGCTGTTCCAGGCGGTGGGGGAGTGATGTGAGGAACGTATACGCTTCGTCAACCTGGCGGAATTTCTCGGGATGAAATTCCGGGGGGTAGCGGCGCACCAGGCGCAGATAGGCTTGTTCAATCTCCTGGGGGGAGGCCGTTTCCGGCAGATTCAAGATGGTCAGGGCTTCGGAACGGATCATTTGCGGGACCTCCTCTTTCTGGGGCGGCCGGTCTGGCGCATGTCGATGAGCGTGGACATGATGCGATCATAGAGGGCTTCGGCGGCGGTCTCCCCGGCCTGGAGGCGCCGTTGTAAGAGATTGGCCAGATGTAGGAAAAAGTTGGCTATTTTCTGGTCTGGACGCTCGAAATAGCAGAATTTGTCGATCAACTGGTGGATGGTTTCCAGGGAGGCGGTTTCGAAATCGGCCAAATGGTTGATCATAAATTGCAGCAGTAAGGTTTCATAATCCTCAAGGAACTGGGAGGCAAAAAAGTAGACGAAAGGGGATTCGAGGAGATCCGGTAATCTGGAGAACGGGACATACTCATCGAGCTGGCTCAGGAGTTGGTCAAGACTGCGGGTCCGCTCATACAACCGTTGCAGGAGACGTTGGTAGCCGGCGTGAGTGAGGTAGCCCTCGGGAAAGCACAGGGCCAATTCCTGCAGAGGCTTCACCTCGGCATACTCCTGCAACTCGGCCAGGCTGCGGGTCAGGGTCTGCATGCCGCCTTGACAGTTGCGCTCTTTGGTTTGCCTGACCTTCTTGCCTGTTTCAAACTTGAGACTGATGGCGCTGCTTACCAGGAGCAGACCGAGGTTGCGGCTGACCTGGCTGATAAAAAGCTGCCGGAGCGAAGCCTCGTTGGGATAGAGTTGGAACAGGGGCTTTATGCGGTGCAGATCAGGGAAAGGCAGGATATCCGGATCCAGGAGGAGTTCCTGGATCTGCTGATCACCGGGGTACGGGAGCTGCCGGAGAATTTCTTTGGCCTGCTTCCTGAGGCTGGGGTGGATGTCAAGATCCCTGGCAAGCAGAGTTAGGATGGACAGCTTGACCCCGGCAACCCCGGCAGCAAAGACCAGGGGAAGGAAATCCTCCCAAAACGTATCGTCATCGTCCAGCCAGTCTCGATCTTCGAAGAGAATGGGGTCCATAACCCGCATCAGGTCGATTTTTTCCCGGGGCTTTAATTCGGCCTGCAACCGGCCGATCTCATTGATAAGGCGGAGATAGGCAGTGCGCAGCTTGGCCAGGAAGCGGGAAGAGGGCTCGAAGGTGTTTGATTTCAGCAGTTTTCTGATCTTCCCCAGGGCCAGGGCTTGACTGTCCAGGCCCTGGGTCCAGCTCTGTTCCAGGGCAGTCAGGTACTCGGCCTCGGAGACGAAGCCTTCAGCCTGCTGGCGGCTGTAATCCTGGAGTTTGGCCGCGTCCGGCCCAAAGGTCTGGGAAGAGAGAAAAGGCAGAAAGGTGAGGAGATATAACAGGGTGTCAAAGTCTTCGGTCTCCCACAAGCGTTGGCAACACTGCCAGAGCTGGTAACAGAAGGGATGGAGCAGGGCAGTGCGGACGGCGGGCTCCCAGGTTTGGGCTACCTGAGCCAGCAGCGTATCGGCATGTTTGAGTTGATTGGCCCCAAAGCCGATGAGATGGGGGCTGATGCCGCCTTTGCGGTTTAACTTACGGAGCTGGTTGATAGTTTCCCCAAGAGAGATAAGAGCCGTAGCCAAGGGGTTGGGTTGGACCAGGGCGGCCAGGTCGTTGTAGGTTTTGCCGGTGACCTTGTCCGGCTGTTGGATGAGCAGGTTGAGAAGGCGGCTGAGTTTCCGTTCCGAAACGGCAGCGGGGGGCTGGTTGAGCAGTTTTTCCCGGAGCATCTGGGCCGGGGGGCTCAGGCCGGTGAGAGCGGCCATCTGGGAGCGGACGTCGCGGCCGGCGAAGAAATCTTTTAAGCAGCGGATAAAGACCAGGTCCGGTAGCTCGGGGGCCTGGGGCTGTGCTTCCAGGCGGTGCCAGAATTCCTGTAACTGGCGGGGCAGACGCAAGGCCTGGCGGCAGAGGTAGCGCCAGGCTTCCTGCCACTGGGCGGGGTAGTGCTGAAGCTGATCACTTTGGGTGACGAGCTGGACCCAGTCCCAGTATTTGCCGGTACGCCAGAATTTTTCCAGATCTTTGGCAAGGCGTTTTTTCTTTACTTTAGCCACGTTCCAGCAGCCCCTCTGCCGCCGCCTCGATGAGCGCTAATAATTCGTCTTCCAGATTATCGAGCTGTTCGCCGGCCGTTTCTATTTGGAGGGCTTGCTCGTAGTCGGCCACCAAGCGGTGCAGATTTTCCTGGACGCTGCCGGGCAGTTGGGGATTGGCCAGGAGATTGCGGGCTTTCTCGATGATGTAGTTGACTACGTGCGGGCCCGGAGTTTCACTAGCTTCGTCGAGGACTTTTTTCCGGCGGATATCGAGGGTCACTTCTTTGCGGTTGTTGGAGCCCTTTTGTTCGGCGGTGATACGGACCAGACCTTCCCGGTCATAAGCGAATTCGATGACAACCGGGGAACGGGCGGGCGCGGATTTCAGGGGAAAGTTAAAACTACCCACCATGACATTCTCGAGACAGGAAGGCTCTTCCCCTTGATAGACATCGACATTGACACCTGGCTGATCGGGATATACGGTGTAGTACACTTCGGCCTTGCGGGCGGGAATCTTGGTATTGCGCCGGATAATAATGGAAAAAAAATCGGGCTCCCCGGTTTCCGGGTCGATCTGATCGACGGTCCGGACACCGAGGGAATGGGCGGTGACATCCAGAAGGATATGGCCCAGGGGCTCACCGCTGATCAAGCCGCCCTGAACGGCGGCGCCCAGGGCCACACAGAGGTCGGGATCAATGGAGTGATAGATGGGCTGCTGGAACATTTCCTGGAGCATGGCTTGGACCATGGGTGTCCGGGTGGCGCCGCCGACGAGGAGAACCTTGCTGATCTCATGGGGTTGGAGATTGGCTTCCTGGAGGGCGTCCTGGACCTTGGCGGCGGTTCTGGCCACTAAGTCTCCAGTGAGCTCTTCGAATTTGCTCCGGCTGATCTCCAGGCGCAGGTTCAAGGGCTTGCCGTTAACCAGGCAAATGGCGGGTTCGGAAATCTGACAGTAGGGTTGATCGGAGAGGGTAATTTTGGTTTTTTCGGCAATATCCCGCAATCGTATCTGGGCGGCGAGGTCCCAGTCCACTGTATCTCCCGCCTTAGCGGCCAGTTCTTCCTGGAAAAATTGCTGGAGCCGGTCATCGAAATCATCGCCGCCGAGGGCGGTGTCGCCACTCGAGGCCAACACTTCCTTGATTTCGCCTTTGACTTCTAAAATGGAGACATCAAAGGTACCGCCGCCCAAGTCATAGACCATGATATAGGGACTGTCGCTCATCTGCAGGGAGGAGGCATAATCATACATCAGGGCGGCGGCGGTGGGTTCGTTGATGATCCGGACGACTTCCAAGCCGGCCAATTCACCGGCCTGGATGGTGGCCCGGCGCTGGGCATCATTGAAATAGGCGGGGACGGTGATGACCACCTTTTTGATTTTCTCCCCGGTCACCTGGGAGGCCTGAAAGACCAGATGGTTCAGGATAAAGGAAGAAATTTCTTCGGGAGAAAATGTTTGGGTGCCGAGACTCACCCTGAGTGTTTTGCCCCATCAAGCGTTTGATGGACCGTACGGTGTGCTGCGGAAAGGCTGCCAGGCGGTGGCGGGCCTGGCGGCCAACGATGATGGCCTGGGCGGCCTCGTCGAAGCTGACGATGGAGGGCACCAGGGGCTGTCCGGCTTCAACGGGAAGGGCCACTGCCTTGCCGTCTTGAATCCGGGCGATGGTGGAATTGGTGGTGCCTAAATCAATACCGTAAATTATGTCGCGCATATTACCCCGTGGGAAGCGGCTGGCGGTCACCGACCACAACTTTGGCGGCTGTACTGACCACGTTATTGAAGAGATAGCCGGGCTGCACTACCTGGAGGACGACCAGATGGCTGGCGCCCGGGGCCTGATTGGCGATGGCGTCGTGGAGGTTGGCATCAAAATTTTCCCCCGCCTGGCGGATCATCTCTACGCCGACCGAGGAGAGCAGGCTATCCACCTTTTCCCAGATCATGTCAAGGGTCTCGAGCTGTTCCGGGGCGGTGGCGGCCAGGGCCTGGGCGTGATAAAAAAAGGCGTCGGCCAGGGCGAAGTAGGGTTCCAATTCAGGCCGGCGCTGGTCCAGGATGGCTTTGGTGAGGTGGCTTTTCAAGGCGTCCAGAAACAGATTCTGACGTCGGGCCTGTTTTTTCAGATCGTGGAGTTCAGCCAGCACCGGGGCCAGGGGGTCTGGCGGTTCCGGGGCCGGGGGGCGCTTCTGGAAGATTTTGAAGAATTTGGGAAACATGTGATGGTTCATTGGCCTTGGATTTTTTAGAAGATAGCACAGAATCAGGTTTAGGGCAAGGACAGGGAAGGCACTGGCGGGCAGTTTTTAGGGGCGGACACATAAATCCGCCCCTAGTATGGTGTCACGGTTTAGGGGCCGGGTCAGGCGGAGCGGAGGAACTCCTTGACCAGGCGGTCCCAGCCCAATTCGGGGCATTGGGCGAAGACGTCGTCGATGAGGGAACCACCGGCCTGGAGGGTGGCGCCCACCGAGGGTTCCAGCATGGCCAGGAGGCGCGCGGTCTCTTCTTCTATCCAGGCGGTGCTGCCCTCGCCGGAGACAAGATTTTCCAGGTCCGGCCTGAGGTTGGTGGGGGCGACGACCATCATCCAGCCTTCGCCGTAGGGGTCGTCGTGGGTCAGCCCGGGCCGTTTCAGGACCTTGTGGTTCACCTCTTCGATGATTCCGACTACCGGCGCCAGCACCCCAGCACCGGCTCCCTGGCGGGCGAGCGCCATCCCCACCTTGTCGCGACGAATCTCCTGGCCGATGATCGGCAGCCTGATGTCATCGCTGGCGCCCAGGACCTTCTGGGAAAAGTCATCCATGCCGATACGCACCCGACCGCCGGACTCCAGGGCTACCCAGGTATGCCCCCGGTGGAGGTAGCGGGAAGTGGCCACCTTAATCCCAAAGACCTCCTCGAGGCGCTCCAGCATCTTTGCCAGATTGACGGCCAGCCCTTCCGAGGACGAAATGACGCCAGCAGGTTCTGTCCCGCCAAGGAGCAGGTTGAGTGCGTCTTTCAAGAAGTGCCGGGGCAGGAAAGCCGTTCCCGGGCCGACCCGCTTGGTTACCAGGGCCGTGGCGGTAACGATGCCGTCCCGGCTGGTGGTTCTGATCTGTTCTCCGGAGCGGAGGCCCAGATCCCGGGCGTCGGCGGCATTGATTTCGATAATCACCTCGGGCTTTTCCTGGGACTCAAAGGCCGCAGTATAGGTCCGGGGGACGGTACGGTGCTCCCTGTAGGTCATTCCGGTGGTCAGCCAGACGGGGTAGGCGTCGTCGGTGGCGGCGTTCAGGCGGCGGAGGTTGGCCATTAAGGCATCCACGGCGTCGATGAAGTCTCCGGGGGCGTTGGCGGCCAGGGAGTGAAAGAGGAGGCGGCCGGGGTCAAGACCGGCTTCCGCCAAAAGTTCCTGGGTTTGCTCCACGTCCCACTGGGCGCACTGGTTGCCGTGGGTTGATTTGCAGTTGTCCTGGGGGCAGGACATCACCAGGACCCCGTCGGCCCCGGAGTTGAAGGCCTGGAGGAGATAATCGGGGTCAACCTTGCCGGCGCAGGGCACTTTGATGGGAGTGAAGCCCAACGGCAGGGAGGCGGCATGGAGCTTCACGGCGCTTTGATAGGCCTCCCAGGCGGAGTTGCGGCACATAAAGGCCACAATCCGGGGGCTGAGGTTTGGGTCGAAGGCCGCCATTTGGGCTGACATCTGGTCGTCGGTGAAATTGCGGACCTGGATGGCGTCGTTGGGACACTGGCTGGCGCAGATACCGCAGCCCTGGCAGGCCAGCTCATTGATAACGGCCCGGTTATCCCAGGTGATGGCGCCATGGGGACAGAAGCGGTAGCAGGTCAGGCAGAAGACGCACTTGCCCCGGTCCACCACGGCCCGTCCCTGGGGGGCGACGGCCTGGCCCTGGGCCAGGAGGTCCTGGATCTCATTGACGACGGCGTTGGCATCGGTAATGGTCTCTTCGTGATCCATGATCCCCCGTCCCGGTCCCACGACATAGATGCCTCGCCGGGGGGTGGCCACCGGGGCATGATGGACATTGCCGGACTGGAGAAAGCCCTCGGCGCTCAGGGGCAGGCGGAGGAGTTCGGCCAGAGCGGCGTTTTCCCTGGCCGCCTGGTATGGTTCATCGCAGACCACCAGGTTCGCCTTCAGGGTCAGATTCTCCCGGATGCTGGGCTCGAGGAATTCTACCCGGAGACCCTCGTCCGCAACGCTGATGCTTGGGCAGTCATGCAGTTTGATGAGCACCAGGCCCTCGTCCTGGCTCTCTTGCATGGTCCGTTGGAGATCCGGGCCCGCCACCTTGGTGCTGCCTACCAGGAGATACACCCGGCTGCCGGCCGCCAGCAGGCGGGATGAGGCCTTTAAGGCCCGCTCCAGGGCGAGAGGATGACTCTCTCCGGCCAGGCCCAACAGGATGACGACGGTTGCCGGAATATCGGTCTCTAAGGCGAAGGGCGGCAACGCTTCCAGGCCGGTCAACGAGATTACCCCGGGATGGCTGGGGACAGCATAGGGTTGGGGATCTTGTTGGAGTTGGAGTTCAGGGGCCAGGACCACGGCTCCCACCCTCTCGGTGAGGCGGTATGACGGGGTATCCAGGCGCACGGTAAAATTACCGGCGACGCCGTCGACATTATTGATCCGGGCGGCAGACACAGTCTTGATGAGTTGATGTTCCTGGACCTGCTGGATGAGCCGGGCGGGAGAGTCAGAGACACCTTCCTCCCCGGAGTACTCCCAGGTCAGGGGATTGAGTTCCGGGTTGGGGCTGGCCAGAATGACCGGGTAGCCCGACTCGGCCAGATCCAAGGCGGCTTTGAGAGCGGCGCAGGAATCGCCCCAGATCAGGATGTGCCGGCTGACGGGGATCTTCTGGGTGAGAATGGGGTTGGCCAGACTGGCCTGGGAGACGGCCTGGCGGATCATTTCCAGCCCTTTGGCGGTCCGGCTGCCCGGCTCCCGGTTTGCCAAGGCGGCGGTGAGGTCCACGGGCAGGAGATATTCCGGGTTCAACTTAAGCTCATCCCTCAACAGGCGGGTCACCCCGGCCCCCCGATATTCCGGGTCTTTAGCTACCAGGAGCACCGGCTGGAGCTCCTGGTCCTGGCCAAGGAAGGTACGGAGCTGCTCCTCCTGGGCGGCCGTGGGTTGGGTTGTATCCATGGACAAGACCCGGCAATTCGGCAGGCTGGCCACTGCCTGGGAAAAATCTTGGGGATCAATTCCGGCCCCGGCCAGCTCCGGGCCGGACATGAGCAGGACATTGAGCGGTCTTAACGAATCGGCTTGAATCATCTTTTCCCTCCAGAATCGGTACGGTTCAGCAAAGCAAACCCAAATTTATAGCGATTGCCACACGTAATGTCCCTTTTTATCCCTGACCCTGACCCCCAAGGGGGGAGAAGGGGATATCAAGGACCGAACTTTTGGCAAGCGATATAATTGCTTACCTTACTCAAGCAAAAATGATGCCATAATTAATTCAGCTTGATGTTAGCAGGTTTTCTCTCATTGGTGCAAAAACCTGATGGCCCGATTTGTCGGGAAATGCAACAGTAATTTCGTATATTTTTTAACATACTTGATATCATTGACAATATTAATGCATAACAATTCAACAGTAATTTCCCTTAGGTGACTAATTTTACTTTAGGGAACAAGACGTCAGGTCAGACGATTTCCGGTTTTGGCCTCCAGGTATTGGCGCACCTGCTGGACTGACTGGGTGGCCTGGGCGATGCACTCCAGGATACTTTGGGGACCGGCGGCGGTCCCGGCCAGGAACACGCCGGGGGCTTCGGTCTGGCGCGCCCTCCTGACCGTCTTTTAAGAAGCCGTCGGGATCCAGTTTTAGGTGGAGCATTTCCGCCAGTTTGGGATTGTCCGGGCCGGGGGCGATCCCTACGGCCAGGACCAGGAGATCAACCACCCGGTAGAGCCCCTGGCCGCTGGCTTCGTCTAAAAATTTCAGCCTTAAGCTGCCGTCGGCCGTGGCGCTCAGATCTCCCGGGAGGGCCCGGATCAATTCAATTTCCTGCCTGACAGTCGCCTCGAACTCCTTAGGATCAGGCCCGACGTTTTGTAGATCCATGTAAAAGGTGGTCACCTGGCACTCCGGCCAGCGATGGCGGATGAGCCGGGCCAGGCGCAACCCATAGGCACAGCAGACCCGGGAGCAGTAGGTATGCTCCAGATCCCGGCTGCCCACGCATTGGATGAAGGCCAGATGGCGCACCGGCCGGCCGTCGCTGGGTCGGACCAGACAGCCCGCCCTGCTTAATCATTTCCTCCAACTCCCACCCGGTGATGATGTTGGGTAAGATAATAATTGGTATAATCCCCCCGGGCAGGAGGGGGCGCGGGTTTATAGCCGGTGGCGACGATGAGGCTGTCGGCCTCCAGGTCTGAAACCGTCTCGGGCCGGGACAGGTCGATGGCCTGGGTGGGGCAGATTTCCTGGCAGCGGCGGCAGGAGCCGTCTTGAAAATAGAGGCAGGCGGCCGGATGCACCGCAAAGCGGGGATGATTTTCGGCGGAGGCCGCAGTGATAATGGCTCCCGGGGCGGGGCACTCCTCCAGGCAGAGGCCGCAGTTGGTGCAGCGCTGGGGATCGATGACCCGGGGCTGGGACTTCAGGGTCAGGTGCAGCTGGTCGTTTTCAGAGCGGCTTTCCACCAGCTCCGTGTGGGCATACAAGGTGAGGTCCGGGGGCGGCCAAGAGGTCCCGCAAACCCTGTTCGACCCGGCAGGCGCCGCATTTCTGGCAGACGTCGGTGGCCTTGCAGCCGAAGCTGGCGGCCAGGCCGCCGAAGAAGGGGCTTTTTTCCACCAGGACCGCCGGGAGCCCGGCCCGGCTCAACTCCAGGGCCGCGGTAATCCCGGCAATGCCACCGCCCAGGACCACCACCGGCTTAATTGTATCGTTTTCATGGGAGTTTCCTTCCCAAATAAAGTTCTGAGTTCTGAGTGCTGAATTCTGCGTAAAAGAAAATACAATCCTCATACAATACTCCACCCCAAGGTGATAGGGAAAAATACAAGAGAAAACCTTTTGCATTCGGCATATTCTTAGACACCGGCTTTTTCCAGGATCAGGGCCATCAGGTCGCCGCGGCCCCGGGCCTTGACGTAGACGCCGTCGGCCAGTTTTTGCTCTTTGATCTCTTTGATCAGACGTCCGGCCAAGGCGGCGCCCTTCTTTAAGACTGTCTTCAGGGTCGGGGTCGCTTAGTTCCTGGACGAGGTCCGCCGGCAGGGAATAGACCTTGCGGAGCTGGCCCTGGCTGGCCTGTTCCACTTCCGAGGCCTTGGGGACCTTGACGCAGGCCAGGACCTTGACGTTCTGGTCGACCCAGTTGCTGCCGGAAGTGGCTGAGCTTCTTGAGATCGAAGATAGGGGCGGTGATGAAAAAATCGAGCCCCGGCTGCCAGCTTTTTTCTCACCTTGAGGAGCTGGGGACCGAGCGGGTCGGCCTCGGGTATGAGGACGGCGCCCAGACAGAATTGAGGATTTCCTTGTAACGGCTGGTCGGCGCTGTCATGGCCGGCCATCAGGCCCCGGGCGATTTGCAGGAACTGCACCGAGTCGGCGTCATAGACCGGCTTGGCGTCGGGATGATCCCCCAGGCTGACAAAATCGCCGCTGATGACCAGGATATTTTCCAGGCCCAGGGCGCCGGCGCCCAGCAGATCACTTTCCAGGGCCAGACGGTTGCGATCCCGGCAGGTCATGATGCAGCAGAGGTTCGGCCCCGGCCTCTTTTACCATCCGGGCCGCGGCCAGGGCCGACAGCCTCATCTTGGCATGCTCATTGTCCGGAATCCCAAAGGCGGTTACCTTGCCGTTCACCGCTTTGAGGGGCGCCAGCATACCCTCCAGGTCGATGCCCTTGGGAGGTTTAATTTCCATGACGATGGGGAACCGACCGCCTTCCAATGCTTCTTTGAGTTTACTCATGGGCGAAGTATCTCCTCTTGTATGCCGGGTGGATCACGGTGCCGGGGGTGGTGCTCCGTCCGTGAGGATGCAGCGGCAGGATGGGCTCGATCTGCTCCAGCCGGCCCTGCTGTTCCAGCCTGGCATAAATCTCACACCAGGCGCAGTCCCGCTCCGGATTGACCTCGCACTTGCCCTGGATGTTGCCGCCGCAGGGGCCGTTGAGCAAGCCCTTTGGGGCACATGGTCTGGGGGCAGATCCCCCCGGTAATCCCCAGGTAGCATTGATGGCAGGACCGGCAGCGCTCGGTATACAATCCCGCCTCTTCATTGACGCCGATAAAGGTGGTGTTGAGGGCCGGAATGACCGGTTTCATGCCGGGCAGGGCTGCCAGAAACTGCACGCCGGCGCCGCAGGCCATGGAGATGACTGCGTCATAATCCGCCGCGACGTCGCTCAGGGTCTGCATAAATTCCCGGTCGCATTGGCGTTCCACCGTCATCTCGCCGATGTCCGGGTGCTTGCCTTCCTGTCCCCAGGCGAGCTTCAGTTGCGAGGCCAGCAGCCCCACTTCTTTTTCCCCGCCCACCAGGCAGACCGCCACACAGGTGCCGCACCCGGCAATCAGGACCTTTTCAAAGGGGGCCACGGCCGCCTTGATTTCTGCAAATGGTTTCCGTTCCGCGATAATCATTGTTGCACCACCAGTTGTTGTTCTTCCGGGACCACTGTCTCCGGATGGACATTTCGGGTTCAAGGGATTGGGTCCCAGCGCTTTTATTTTTTCCGTCATTTCTTTCACTGCGGCCACCCATTTGGGGGCGTCGGAGGCCGCGATCTCATACATGGCCAGGCGTTCGGCGCCCAGGCCGCATTCATCCAGTAAGTGCTGGGCATATTCCACACGTTCGTGAGCTCTCAGATTTCCTTCCAGGAAATGACAGGTCCCGGATTCTCAGCCGCCCACGAAGATGCCATCGGCACCGGCCTCAAAGCCCTTTAAGATGTGGATAATGTCAATACGTCCGGTGCACAGGTACTTGACGATCCGCACGTTGTCCGGATACTGCATGCGGGCCGAGCCGGCCATATCCGCGGCCGTGTAGGTGCAGTAGGTGCACAACAGGGCCAGTATCTTGGGGGAAAATTCCATTATTGCTCCTCAGCCTACAAGGCGGGATGCGCTTCGCTTTCCCGCCCTACGGAATTTAGTTAATTAATGGAGGCCTGCTTCGGGCCAGGGTTCGCCGATGGCGGTTATTTTGGCAATGAATTGCTCATCCAGGTTGTGGTTTACCGAAATAGCCTTGCGGGGGCAGGCGCTGGCGCAGTTGCCGCATCCCTGGCAGGCTGCGGGGTCGATGACCACCACGCCTTCGCTTTCGTCCATCCGGGGAACGCCGTAAGGACAGGTGCGCAGGCAGGTCAGGCAGGCGACGCACTGTAACGGGTTCACCTGGGCCACCGACCCGGCCACATACATTTCTTTCTGAGACAGGATCCCCAGGGCTCGGCCGGCCGCCCCCTGGGCCTGGGCCAGGCTCTCTTCCAGGAACTTGGGACTATGGGCCAGACCGCAGAGGAAGACGCCGCTGGAGGCGAAATCCAGGGGCCGCAGTTTCAGATGGGCCTCCATGAAAAAGCCGTCCGCGTCAAAGGGCAGCTTGAAGACCTTGGCGATTTCCCGGCTCATGGGATGGGACCTGATGGCGGTGGACAGGACCAGATAATCGGCTGTCAGGGCCAGATCAGCCTGGAGCGACTGGTCAAAGACCGATATCCTGAGGCCCTGGTCGGTGGACTCCACCTCCGGTTTGCGCTCCAGAGCGAAGCGGACGAACTGCACCCCCAGGTCCCGGGCTTTTTTGTAGTAAATTTCCTTGAGACCGTAGGTCCGGATATCCCGGTAAAGGATAAAGACCTGGGCGGCCGGATTACTTTCTTTGATGGTTATGGCATTTTTGATGGCCTCGCCGCAGCAGGTGCGGCTGCAATACTGGTACCCGGTTCCCGGGAGCCGACGCATTGGATCATGACAACCTTGGGCGTGGCGCCCAGGGACTCGGGTTGTTCGGCCAGCAGGTTCTCCATGTCCGTTTGGGTGAGGACCCGGGGACTCTGGCCATAGAGGTATTCCTGGGGTTGGTATTCCATGCCGCCGGTGGCAACCACTACGGCCCCGTAATCCACCTCCCGGCGGCCATCGGGTGAATCCAGGGTGCTGTGGAATTTGCCGATATGGCCGGAGACATTCAGGACCCGGGTGTTGGGCCACCAGTCGATCTCGGGGTGGGTTTCCACCCGGCGGACGAGTTCGGCAAGATACGCTTGAATGTCATGGCCTTCCAGGGTGCGGCGCATCTGCCGGGCCAGGCTGCCGGCCAGACGGTCCTGGGCTTCGGTGAGGTAGACATGGAAACCGCTGTCGGCGATGGTCAGGGCGGCACGTCAGGCCGGCCAGGCCGCCGCCCACGACCAGGGCTTTTTGACTTACCGGGAAGAGCTGGTCGTCCAGGGATTTGAGAATCGCGGCCCGGGCCACGGACATCTGCACCAGTTCCTTGGCCTTTTCGGTGGCCATGGCCGGCGACCCCTGGTGGACCCAGGAGTCCTGGTCCCGGATATTGGCCATTTCAAACAAGTACTTGTTCAACCCGGCCTTGCGCAGATTTTCCTGGAACAGGGGCTCGTGGGTCCGGGGGCTACAGGAGGCCACCACGACCCGGTTCAGGTTTTCCCTCTCAATTACCTCCCGCATGTTGTCCAGAGAATCTGTGGCGCAGGTGAAGGTATAGTGATCGGCGTAGACCACATGAGGGAGGGTGCGGACATAATCGGTCACTGCCGGGCACATCCACTATGGCGCCAATGTTGATGCCGCAGTGGCAGACAAAGACGCCGATGCGGGGCTCCTGGCCACTGACCTCCTGTTCCGGGGGATATTCCTGTTTGGTAAGCAGGGTGCCCCGGGCTTCGGCGAGCAAGGCCGAGGCGGCCCCGGCGGCGCCGGAGGCCTGGCCGACGGTCTCCGGGATATCTTTGGGAGACTGGAAGACCCCGCAGGTGAACATTCCCGGCCGGGAGGTGGACACCTGTTCCAGGGGCGGGCTGACGACAAAGCCCCAGCGGTCTGTGTCAATGCCGCAGTTGGCCGCCAGTTCCTTGGTGGCCGGATGGGGGTTCAGGCCGACAGAGAGCACCACCAGATCAAAGATTTCGGTTTGCACCTGGCCGGATTCGTCGACGTAACTGAGTTCCAAATTTTTGGTAAGGGGGTCTTGGGCTACCCGGGAAACCATGCCCCGGACATAGCGAATCCCGTGGTCGGTCTTGGCCCGCTCGCAGTAGCGGTCGAAACCCTTGCCCTGGGCCCGCAGGTCGATGTAGAAGATAGTGGACTCGATATTGTGGTCATGCTCCTGGGCGATGATGGCCTGTTTGCTGGCATACATGCAGCAGACATAGGAGCAATATTCCCGGCCGCAGGAGGCGTCCCGGGAGCCGACGCACTGGATCCAGGCCACCCGGCGGGGCGGCGTGCCGTCGCCGGGCCGGAGCACGTGGCCGTCATACGGACCGGTGGCAGACAGGAAGCGTTCGAACTGTAATGAGGTGACGACGTTGGGGTAGCGGCCCCAGCCATATTCAGGCTTCTGCCCGGCGTCGAAGGGCCGGAAGCCCGGAGCCAGGATCATGGCCCCCACCTCGAGCTGCCGGGTGCCGGGCTGCATGGTGTGGTCAATGGCCCCGGCCTGGCAGGCGATGACGCACTGCATGCATTCGGAGCAGCCGCCGCAATTGAGGCAGCGGTCTGCTTCGGCCATGGCCGCGGCTTCGGGATAGCCCTGATTGATTTCGTCAAATCCCTTGATCCATTGGGCCTTGGGCAACTCGGGCATTACGGCCCGGGGCTTGAGGGCGGCGTTTTTGGGCACCGGCGTCCAGTTGCCTGTTTCCAGGGGAACGGGACGCAAGGGGAGCTCCCGGTCGGCTTGCAAATCCTGGCCATTGACATAACGGTCGATGGAGATTGCGGCCTCCCGGCCGGCGGCCACTGCGGCGATGGCGATATAGGGACCGGAGACGACATCGCCGCCGGCAAACACGCCTTCCCGGCTGGTGGCCAGGGTTACCGGGTCCGTCTCGATGAGGCCCCGGGGGGTGAGGTTGATGCCGTCAGCTTCGGTGATAAAGGAGAGGTTGGTCTTCTGACCGATAGCCATGATCACGACATCGGTATCAAGGGTTTGGGTTTTATTTTCCAGGTAGGTGGGAGCGAAACGGCCCTGGTCATCAAAGACCCGTTCCACGGCCCTGAGTTCCAGGCCGCTGACCTGACCGTCCCTGGCCACAATCTGCTTGACGCCCCAGCGATGGATGATCTGACACCTTCGGCCTCGGCTTCAGCCACTTCCCAGGACGAAGCCGGCATCTCTTCCCGGGTTTCCAGGGCGATCAGGGTTACCTGGCCCCCCTGGCGCCGGGCAGTCCGGGCCACGTCCATGGCCACGTTGCCGCCGCCGATGACAGTTACTTTTTTGCCCTTAAAATCGAAGGTCTGGCCGGACGCCGATTCTTTTAGGTACTCGACGCCCCAGAGGACACCCTGGGCCTCGGCTCCTGGCACTGGCAGGCGGATGGAATCCTGGGCTCCGACGCCCAGGAAAACGGCCTGGAAGCCTCCCTTGGTGAGCAGATCGTGAATGCTGCCGCGATCGCCGCCGAGGGGAGTATTATAGCGAATCTCCACCCCCAGGCGCTGGATATAATCCACTTCCCGTTGCAGGACTTCCCGGGGCAGGCGGTAGGCGGGAATGCCGTAGCGCAGCCAACCGCCGGCTTCGGCTGCGGCTTCGAAGATCACCGCTTTATAGCCCTTGAGGGCCAGATGATAGGCGCAGCTTAAACCGGAAGGCCCGGCCCCGATGATGGCCACGGTCTCGGGCCGCTTAGGCACCTCGGGCACCGGTAGTGCCGTCCAGTCCACGGCATCGGCCACAAACCGTTTCAGGTTGCAGATGGCTATGGGCTCGTCCACTTCCTGGCGCCGGCAATCGGTTTCGCAGGGATGGGGACAGATGCGGCCGATGGTGCCGGGGAGGGGCAGCCGGTCCATAATGAGGGAGAGGGCCTCGGGAAATTTTCCCGCCTTGATGAGCTGGACGTAGCCCTGGACACTGAGATTGGCAGGGCAGCCCCGCACACAGGGGGCCCGGTCCAGCTTCTTAATGGCATAATAGGCCGGAATCGCCTGGGGGAAGTGCCGGAAGGCGGCATGGCGCGCGCCCAGACCTTCATCGAAGGTGGACGGCAGCAACACGGGGCAGGCTTCGGAACAGGCCCCGCAGGCGTTGCATTTGGCCATATCAATATAGCGGGGCTCCTGGCGGAGGGAGATGGTGAAATGACCCGCCTCACCCTCCACCTGGGCAACCTCTGACTGGGTGACGATCTCGATGTCCGGGTGCCGGGCCACCTCGATGAGTTTAGGGGAGATCAAACAGGTGGAGCAGTCGTTGGTGGGAAAGGTCTTGTCCAACTGGGCCATCACCCCGCCGATGGAGATGTCTTTCTCCACCAGGTAGACCTTGAAACCCGCATTCGCTGCGTCCAGGGAGGCCTGCATACCGGCGATGCCGCCCCCCACCACCATAATCGCGCCGATTTTTGTCTTATCGCTGGTCATCATATCTTTTCGTCTTTAGTTGGCGTTGTTAAAGTTTCGTGTTTCAATAAAAAAATTAACTTAATCTTCGTCTTTCTGACATTCCTTGAAATTAATTCCTTTTCTTTCAATCTCGAAACGACAAACTGGAAACTCGAAACTATGTTTGGCCTTGGTATCCGGTCGGGGAATCGATACCCGACTTCCCCATCATCACAGCAGGCCTTTGGTGCGGAGCAAAGGCCTTGGGTCCACTAAATGCCGGGCCAGCCAGCCACGCCGCCTCCGGATGTCCCAGGGCCAGGCCGATCAGCTCGGTGAAATAGAACACCGGCAGGTAATAAGTCTTGCCGGACTTCTTGGCGATGCGCCCCTGGGAGAGGTCCAGGTTCGCCTGGCACATCTGACAGGCGACCACAAAACACTCCGCCCCGCGCCGCCAGGGCCCGGTCGTAAAGGCGGCCTACCAGGGTGTCGATGAGATCCGGCCGGGACATGGCCAGACCGGCGCCGCAGCAGTCCGTTTTATAGGACCAGTCCAGGGGTTCGGCCTGTAGGACCTGGAGCAGGTGCTCCAGATCTTCAGGGTTTTCATAATCCGCCTTATCCGTGACGTCCGGGGGCCGGGAGGCCAGGCAGCCGTAATAGCCCACCGCCTTCAGCCCAAAAAGAGGCCGCACGGTTTTCTTCCGCACAACGTCCAGAAATGACTTCTGGGTGAGAAATTCCAGCAGATCCCAGACCTTGCCCCCGTTTGCAGGAGCGGCTGCCTGGACCGGGCGCGGCTCGGCTTTTTCCGCGGCCTTGAGCCGGTTAAAGCACAGAGCGCAGGGGACCACCAGGTCCAGTCCGGTTTTCCGGGCCAGGGCCAGGTTCCGGGCCGGCAGCTCCAAAGATAGTTGATGATTAATGCTGTGAGCCGCACTGGCGCCACAGCAGTTCCAATCCTCCAGTTCCGCCAGCTCCACGTCCATAAGAGGGGTAATGGCGGCAATGGAGGCGGCGTAATCAGCGGCCGTGCCTTCCAGGGAACAGCCCGGGTAATAGGATACCTTCATATGAATGCCTTAAGCCCCCGTACGTTTATAGATTAGATCAATCTCGTCCCGCCCTTTGAGGGCCGGAGGGCCAACCGGGCGCAAGCGGCCTCGTTTGAAGAGGGCCCAGCCCAACTTGGCATTTTCCCAGAGTTCCTTGATATCCGGTTGCCGCCGCAGTTTAAAAAGCGTAAAGCGGCGCATCAAGGCCACTTCCGGCAAGCGGCCGCCGGCCCGGCGGAGACTGTCCAGGAAGATACGCTGGAAGGCCGCCACCTCCGGCTGGTCAATGGCTTTGCCCTGCCGGATGGCCTCTTCTTTGAGCCAGTCCATAACCCCGGCAATATCAATGTCGTTGGGACAGCGGGTGGTACAGGTGACGCACGAGGCGCAGACCCAGATGGTTCGGCAGCCCAGAAGCGCTTCCGTCTGACCCAGGCCGGCCAGGCGGATGACGCGGTCCGGGAGCAGGTCCATGGCAAAGGTCAAGGGACAACCCGCGGAACACTTTTTACATTGGTAACAGGCGGAAACTGAAATGGCGGCTTCTTTGGCCAGACGCTCCGGCAAGGAAAATGTCGGAACAAGAGGTTGGTTAAGAGTGCTTTCCATAAAGACCGGCTCCTGATGATCAATTGGCTGGTTTTTTACATCACCCATGCCATAGCTTAAACAATCCTGATATTTGGCAACCTATATAACATTGGTTCATAAATCAAGGGAAATCTAATAACTGCCGGGAAATACCACAAGCATTATTTAAATTTATATAACACATTAATATTATTTTTTATTTATGTTGTAATACAGATGCCTGACCTCTCTATATCGAGACAGGCTGCACCTTGACTTCCGAGACCAGCTTGGCGCTGGCGATCAAAGCTTTATTGATGGCCGCCTTGATCTCATCATCGGTAAAGGGTTTTTCCAGATAGTCGCAGGCCCCCAACTTCATGGCTTCCACCGCCGAGGCCACCGTGGAATAACCGGTAATGACGATGACCCCGATTTCGGGGGCGCTGCTGTCTCACCTCTTTGATGACTTCCAGGCCGTCAATATCCGGAAGAAGCAGGTCGGCCAGCATCAGGTCATAAGATTTCCGGCGGCACAACTCCAGGGCCCGCTTACCGGTTTCGGCCCAATCCACTTCATAGCCTGCTTCGCTGAGCACCAGCTTCAAACCTTTGGCCACATTGACCTCATCTTCCATTAACAATATCTGGGGCAGCTGATTCCCCTGCTGCTGGGGCGTTGTTGACAAGCACACATCGCCTTACCTCCTGTAAGGAATGAACTTAACTTTCCGTTACTTGCAAGCCCCATGCCTGGCCTAAAATTCACCTAGGAGATATTAATTCAAGTTAAATACAAATGGTTAAAAAAAGACCGGTTCCCAAAATCGTATATTTATTTATACTAAAATATTGGTCCCATAAAAAATTTAATAATTATATTTAAAAGTTATGAGTGTATAATAAAATATCTATCAATACGGTGTCTTCGATCATCTGCTCCGGCAACCATCCTGTCTGTCCGGGGACCCTTCGTAGCTTACGAACCAGGGGGCTGCGTCGCTTAGGCCAGGATATCGTGGCATTTTACAGAGAACCCCAAGGCCTTCAATGACCCCATGGAACTCTACCTCGGTAAGAAGAAGACATTTCGTTTGGAAGCGGCTATAATTGAGATCTCTGCGAAAAGTAAAAATCTGGCCTCTGCGGTCGTTTGGGTCCCTCAAAATGACAGTTTCCCTTACTTTTTCAGAGTTCTTACAGGCAAAGTTGGATGAATCATTATTTTCTGGAGCACTAAGGAGTGGCACAACTATGGCTTGCGCGGTGATTGTACAGGCGGCATAACGGCGTTCAGTCCTATCTTAGTCTTGGACGACAACCCCCGGGAGATGCTGCGGCACGTGGGCTTTATTAAGGAGTTTTCGGTAAGGACGTGGGGAGGATCAGTGGAAGCTGACGAGGCCCGGGAGGAATGGGCCGAAATGTTGGGGGAAGATCCCTTTGACGGGACCTACGGGATTATCGATTCGGACAATTGGGAATTTACCTCCGATGCCCCCCTGTGGGCCGCGTGTATTCAGGACCAGGGTTAGGATAGCCCGTAAGGCGGGAAAGCAAAGCGCCTCCGCCTTCCGGCCTTTTGGCAGTAGATGGCAGAAGAACACCTGGGCTACTCGGCATTAAGAAAAACATGGGCAAACACCTGGCAGTCGCCGATAAGGTGATTGATATTGACGTATTCGTTGGGCTGGTGCGCCGTGAATTCATCGGTCATCCAGACCGCCGCGGGCAGGCCCAGGCGCCGGAAAAAGGCCGCCACGGTGCCGCCGCCGATGCCCCGGGGTTCGGCCCGGCGCTGATACACTGCCTGGACGGCCTGGGTTAGAGCCCGGACCACGGGGGCGTCTGCGGGCGTGGCGGGCGGGCTCTGGGCCTCCTGTACCGAGGTCACGAGAATGGTCACCCCAAATCGTCTTTCTATCTCCCCTGCGATCTCTTTGACCTTGGCGATGACCAGCCCCAGGTCGTATTCGGGCAGCACCCGGCAATCCAGGTAAAAGACCCCCAGTCCGGGAATGGTATTGATATTTTGGACATTGGCCTCTTTTTTGGTGGGCTCGAAGGTGCTGTGGGGCGGGTCAAAAAATGGGTCCACGGCCGAAAATTCCTGGGCCAGGGCCTCCAGGGCCACGATGAAATGGGCGGTGGCCGTCAGGGTGTTAACGCCTAGACCCTGGTTTGCTGGCGTGGCATTGCTTGCCCTGAATTTCCAGGCGCAGCCACAGCATGCTTTTTTCGGCGATTTCGATGAGGGTGCCCTCGGCGTTGCCCGCGTCAGGCACGATGATCAGGTCCTCGGGGCGAGAACAACTCCCGGTGGTGGGCCAGGAGATACGCCAATCCTTTCTGGCTGCCGGTTTCCTCGTCGGCGACCAGGGCCAGGGCAATGGTGCGCGCCGGCGTGATCCCGGCCTCCATGAAAGCCCGGACTGCAAACAACGACGCCACGATGCCGTGGTGGTCGTCCTCCACCCCCCGTCCGTATAACAGATCCCCGTCCACGTGCAGGAGAAAGGGATCGGTGTTCCAGAGGTTCAACTCCCCCACCGGCACCACGTCCAGGTGACTCAAGACCCAGACCTTCTCCGGCCTCTGGCCCGGCAGCAGGGCCACCAGATTGGGCCGCTGCCCCCCGGCCACCCGGTCATCCGGCGCCGGATAATCCGTGACCGTAAGTCCCAATTTTTCCAGCTCTGCCGCGAGAAAGTCGGCTTTTTCAGCCTCCCCCGGACCGTGATTGTCCGGCCCCACGCCACCCGGCGGACCAGTTCCCGTTGCAGGTCGATCATGTCTTGCCGGTAGCCGGCGATGAGCTGTTGCAGTGCGGGAAAATACAATTTCCTAAGTGTATTGCCTTTTCCTTCATTAAAATCGCATTCCTCATTAGACTTTTACAAAACCATATCTTCCCTCGGCGTCCTCTGCGTCTCAGGCGGTGAATGCTCTTAATGCCAAGACGAAAAAAGCACCTGACGATCAGATACATAATTTCCCCGAAAAGCTTGCCTGGCCCGAAATCCATTCACATAGTATAGTATAAAAAAGAAATTTTGTGAGTAGATGATATTGCCAGCAACCCTACAAAATACCACAGATAGCCACCCGGCCCCAGGAACCGCCGCCCCCCCTCATCGTCCTGCAGGGCGTCACCAAAACCTACCGCCAGGGCACGGCCCAGGTCCAGGCCCTCCAGGACGTCAGCCTGGACATCGCCGACGGCGACTTTGTCGCGGTGACGGGCAAGTCCGGCTGCGGCAAGAGCACCCTGCTGCACGTCATGGGCGGGCTGGAAGGCATCTCCGCCGGGAGTATTCTCGTCCAGGGCCGGGATCTGAGCCGCTTTCGGGAAGACCAACTCACCGCCTACCGCCGGGACCAGGTGGGTATTGTCTTTCAAAGCTTCAACCTCATGCCCCTGTTGAGCATTGTCGAAAATGTGGCTCTGCCCCAGATTTTGCGGGGCACGCCGTCCCACGAGGCCCTGCGGCTGGCCGGGGACTGGCTGGCCCGGGTCAATCTCAACCATCGCCGGGACCATAAACCCCACCAGGTTTCCGGGGGGGAGATGCAGCGGGCCGCCATTGCCCGGGCCCTGATCAACCAACCGGCCCTGCTGCTGGCCGACGAACCCACCGGCAACCTGGATACCACCCATGCCACCCAGGTATTGGAGTTATTTGCCGAACTGCAGCGGCAGGAAAGGCTCACCGTGGTCATGGTCACCCACGCCGTCGAGGCCGCCCAGTTCGCCCACCGGATCATTAAAATGCAGGACGGGCGGCTCAGCCTATGAACCTCTGGCTGCTCCGCCTGCCCTTCCGCCATCTGCACGAGCACCCCGGCCGCAGTCTCCTGGGGATTCTCAGTATTGCCCTGGGCACCGCGGTCTATCTCAGCATTGCCCTGGCCTCCACCAGCGCCCTCAAAAGCTTCCAGGCCGGTGTCGCCGCCGTGGCCGGCCAGGCCCAACTGCGGCTGCAAAGTCCCGGCGCCGCCCTGAACGAGGACCTCTTCCCCGCCGTCCGCCGGCTGCCGGTGGTGAAATACGCCGCCCCCGTGGTGGAAACCATGGTGGATATCAAGGGGCCGGAATCCCACACCGCCCTGCTCCTGGGCATCGACCCCTTTTCCGAGGCTCCCCTGCGGGATTACCGTTTCTTGTCCGGTTCCGGCCTGGACCGGGAAGACTTTCTCAAGTTCCTGACCCGGCCGGGGTGGGTCATGCTCAGCGCCCCGCTGGCAACCCGGCTGCACCTCAAGCCCGGCGATACCTTCACCGCCGCGGTGGGCGCCAAAATCCAGCAGTTACACGTGGCCGGAATTTTCCGCACCCCCGGCGAGCTTTATCCCCTGGACGGGGCTGTCCTGCTCATGGATGTCGGTCAGGCCCAGGAACTTCTGGACCGGGTCGGGCAAACTGGATTCCATCGACCTCATCGTCCACGGGGATCTGACCGCCGCAGCCGAGCAGGTGCGCCAGGCCCTGCCGCCGGGAGTGGAAGTCGCCACGCCCGGGGCCCAGGCCCAGTACATGGCCGGCCTGGTGGGGGCCTATCGTCTCAACCTGTCGGTGCTCAGCGCCATTGCCCTGTTTGTGGGGATGTTCCTCATCTACCAGTCCGTGACCCTCTCCGTGGTCCGCCGGCGCCGGGAGATCGGTCTCCTCCGGACCCTGGGCATGACCAGGGGCCAGGTCATGCTCCTCTTTCTCCTGGAAGGGGCCTTGAGCGGCGCCCTCGGGGGGCTTTTAGGGCTGGTGCTGGGCGCGGCCCTGGCCCAGGCGGCCCTCAGTATGGTGGCCCAAAACCTGACCTCTCTGTATCAGCCGGTGCCGGCCGGGGAGATCTGGTTGGGGGGCCGGGTATTTCTCCAGGCCTGGGGTCTGGCCGTGGCCGCCACCCTCCTGGCCTCCTGGATCCCGGCCCGGGAGGCCTCCCGGACCAGGGTCAGGGCCGTCTGGTATAAAGAGGAGCTGGAAGAGAAACTGGAAAAGTGGGCCGCCTCCAGTTTTTATCTCGGCCTGGTGGTTCTGGGGCTGGCCGCGGCCGGGGCCTTCGTGAAAGTGGGCCACGGTATCCCCTGGCCGGCCTTTGTCTCCGCCTTCCTCATCCTCCTGGGCTTTGCCCTGTTCACGCCCCTGGCCGCCTGGTGGCTGGGCCGCCAGTTTTCCCCCCTCTTCCGACGCTATTTCGGCTTTGCCGGCGATATGGGCTGCCGCTACCTCTCCGGTTCCCTGAGCCGTCAGCGCCGTCAGCATTGCCGCCCTGTCCACGGCCCTGGGGCTGGTGATTGCCGTGGTGGCCATGATCGGCTCCTTCCGCCAGACCGTGGACCAATGGGTGCACAAATCCATCAGCGGCGATATCTTTTTCGGCCCCGCGGTCTTTTCCACCTCCAGCTACGATCAATACCTGCCCCCGGAAATACTCCGGGAGTTGCAGCAGGACCCCCGGATTGCCGACCTCTACCATTATCGCTGTGTCCGCCTGCCGTATCGCGACCGGTATATCCTGGTCATCGGCGGCAGTTTCGACGTCCTGGCCCGTCACCGCGGCCTCTGGTTTCGCCAGGGGGACTCCCGGGAAACCGTGGCCCGGGCCGGAACTACCGGTCAGGTCCTGGTCACCGAGCCCTTTGCCGAAACCTTCGGGGTCAAAGAAGGGGCGGAGCTCACCCTGCCCACTCCCTCCGGGCCTCAAAACCTCCGCATTGCCGGGGTTTTCTATGATTACCGCACCGACGGCACCGCGGTCTGGATGGATATCAACCTGTTCCGGAAATTCTGGCAGGACGACCACATCAACGCCGTCCGGATCTTCCTCAAAGACCCGAGCCAGCTCCAGGAGGTCCAGGCCCACCTGCGGCAGACTATCAGGACCGCTATCGCCTGGTGGCCCTCTCCCACCAGGATCTCAAAGACGGCATTTTGCGGATTTTCGACGAGACCTTCGCCCTGACCTACGCCCTGGAGGGGGTAGCAGTGCTGGTGGCGGTCTTCGGCATTATCACTACATTCCTGGTGCTGGTCATGGAGCGGGAACGGGAACTGGCCCTGCTCCAGGCCCTGGGAGCTTCCCGGGGCCAGATTATGGGTATGGTGCTGGTGGAATCCGGCCTGGCCAGCCTGCTCAGTTATATCTTAGGCGCCCTGTCCGGCTCGGTCCTGGCCCTGCTGCTGATTCTGGTGATCAACAAACAGGCCTTTGGCTGGACCATTCACCTGTTCCTGGCCCCGGCCGTGTACTGGCAAACCCTGCTCCTGGTGCTGGTCTTGGGGTTGGCGGCCGGGGCCTATCCGGCCTGGCGGGCCATGCAGCCCCACGTGGCCGCGATTTTAAAAGAGGAATGATATTAAAAAAGGAATCCTCTAAATAATTGCCATGCCAACAGGAGTACAATACAATATAAACGCTCCGGTGTCACCGGGACCAGAAAGACTGAAAAAGTCTTCATGATTAAAATCAAAACGAAGCATAATAACTGAAACGCTCATATAATCTATAGCTCTAGCCTCTAACCTCTGGCCTCTCGTCTTTTTTCAAGGGAGAACGTCATAATGCAGCGCTTTAAACGGTGGCTTTATACTCTGCTCGTCGGCGGCTTCGTCTTCGTGGTGTCCTATGTCTTATTTGCCGTACTTTATACTGATTTTGTCGTGGAAATGTGGTGGCACCGCAGTTTAGGGTTCGAAAACTTTTTCTGGCTCCGCCTCGGCTACCGCTATCTGGTCTTTGCAGCGTTCACTCTGCTGTTTTTCTTCATTTTTTTTCTCAATTTCTGGATCGGCTCCCGCTATTTAGGCACCGTGGCGCCACCCCCGGAAACTGAGCAGACCACCTCCCGCTCCCGGGAATTGGTCCGGCATTTTCGCACCGGCTCCATGCGGGTCTATGCGCCTTTCAGCCTGGCCCTGGCCGTGCTGGTGGCCTGGCCGCTGTATAAACAGTGGGAAGGGACCTTGCTCTATGTTTTTGGCCAGAGTAGCCGGTTTTCAGGACCCCTATTTCGGCCGGGATATCAGTTTTTATCTCTTTTCTCTGCCCTTATATGAGAATTTAGTGCGAGAAGTGCTCATCGCCCTGGCCCTCCTCACCGGCGGCCTGCTGCTCCTTTACTGGCTGGAGCGCCGGGTGTTGACCAAAGTAGAGCAAAGTTTGCCCAAAGGCGCCAAAATTCATCTGACCCTGCTCCTCATTCTCTTCTTTGGCGTCGGTATCTGGTGGGTGTTTCTCCAACGCTATGCGCTGCTCTATCTGAACACCCATGAACCGCTGTTTTACGGCCCCGGCTTCGTGGAGATGCGGGTACTGTTGCCCCTGCTCTATCTCACCATCGCCGGCTTGATCACTCTGGCCCTGGCCCTGTTGTATCTCCTGCATACCCGCCGCGGGGTCAAACTCCTGATCATCTCAGTGGTCATCCTGACCCTGGGCATCGGCTTGCGCTACACCCAGTTCCTCCCGGATACCGTCCAACGCTACATCGTCCAACCCAATGAGATCAGCCGGGAACAGGCCTTTATGCAAAAGAATATCGACGCCACTGTCCGGGCCTACAATGTCCATCAGGTGGAAACCCGGGAAGATCCTATTCATCCATGATGGCGAAATCAAGGTGGGTAAGATCGGCGCCAGCCTGCGTAATATCCCGGTGTGGGATAAGGAGGTGCTGGGCGAGGTCTTCGAGCAGCTTCAGGAATTGCGGACCTATTATGAATTTTCCGGCGTCAGCGTCGACCGCTACACCGTGAATAACGCCCTCCAGCAGGTCTTTCTGTCGGCCCGGGAGCTCAACCTGAAAGCCTTGCCCCCGGAAGCCCGCAACTGGATTAATGAGCGCTTGAAATACACCCATGGCTTCGGGGTGGTCATGACCCCCGCGGCCCAGGGGGGAGACGAGCCGTTAAACTGGTTTATTCAGGGCATTCCCCCCACGTCGAACTATGGCTTTGAGATTACCAATCCCGCCATTTACTATGGCCGGTCTGAGTTCGGCCCGGTCATCGCCCCCAACGACAGCGGCGAAATGGGCCATCCGGTGGGAGACACCATCACCGAATATAATTATCAGGGCACGGGCGGCGTGCCCATCTCCAATATGTTTCGCAAATTGGTGTTCGCCCTCTACTTCGGCGAGAGGGATATTTTCTTCACCACCAAAACCAACCGGGACAGCCGCATGCTTTTCCGGCGCAATATCGTCGAAGCCATTAAAACCCTGACGCCTTTTTTTACCCTGGATAAAGACCCTTATATTGTGACTACCTCCAAAGGCCTGTATTGGATCCAGGACGCCTATACCATGTCCGACCGCTATCCCGGTTCCCAGCCCCACGACCTGGGCTTTAACTATATCCGCAATTCCGTCAAGATCATCGTCGATGCCTACAATGGCAGCATGGATTATTACGTGGCCGACCCGGAAGACCCCATCGTCCAGGCCTACCGGCGGATTTATCCCGGCCTGTTGAAACCTCTGGACGCCATGCCCGAGGAACTCAAGGCCCATGTCCGCTATCCCAGGGACCTCTTCGACATCCAACTGTCCGTCTATCGGAAATATCATCAATCCGTGGAGGAATTTTACAAGCAGGAGGATTTATGGGAATTCCCCATGATGGAACGCAACAAAAAACTGGAGAAAATGACCCCGTATTATCTCACCCTCAACTTATTGATCCCGACCGCCCTGATTTTCTCCTGCTCTGCCCCATGACACCCAAGGGCCGAGCCAACCTCCGGGCCTTGTGTGTCGTCGGCTCGGATGCCCCCCACTACGGCAAAATGATCGTCTACACCTTTCCCAAGGGGTCGCTCTTTTTGGGTCCTTCCCAGGTGGAGGCCATTATTAACCAGGATACCCGGGTGTCAGAGCAGTTAACCCTCTGGAACCAGATGGGTTCCCAGGTGGAAAGGGGTCGGATGATCGTCCTGCCGGTCATGGGCTCCCTCGTCTATATCCAGTCGGTGTACCTCAAAGCCGCCGCCCGCTTGAAGATTCCCCAGTTAAAACGGCTAATTATTGTGTAAAAATGACACCGTCGTCATGGAGCCCACCCTGGAAGAAGGCTTTGCCAAATTGGAAGAGCGTTTCCAGGCCCAGTCAGACCGGGCCCGCCGCCGCATGCAGGAAATCAACCCCGGGACCGGTGAGACCCCGACTCCCCCCATTGAAGAAAAGCAGCCCCAACCGGCACCCCAACCGACGCCATGAGGTTGACCCTAAATATTTGAGACCAACCTGCCGCCAGGATGTGCCAACCCGGTTTCCTGGCTCCCCCTTGGCAACCCTGATTGATGGGCTCACGGACGGGAGTTTGATAGCATTCCAATAATTTAATTTATTTTTCTTGACAATTAGCAATTTTCTTGTAAAATATTTTTAGTTTAGCATGTCAGACGTAATTCAGGGTCGCAAGTCCTGGACAAAAATCGGAGGGGGTGCGTTCTCCCGCCGATTTTTTTTTGCCTGACGGCTCTGCGCCCTGCTTTTTTGGCGGGATATCTTTGCAGTATGTGAAAGAGGTTTTAGATGAAGGAAACTGGTACAGTAAAATGGTTTAATGATTCCAAGGGCTTTGGCTTTATTGCCCGAGAGAGTGGTCCTGATGTGTTTGTGCATCACAGCTCTATTACAGGCGACGGCTTTCGCTCCCTGTCTGAAGACCAGGCAGTGGAGTTTGAAGTTACCCAGGGTCCCAAAGGGGCTCAGGCCCAAAACGTCGTCAAACTCTAAGCTGAACCCAGGTAATTGGAACTCCGCACTCTCCGGGTCTAGGAGTTTCAGCCCTGTGACCCTTAGACAAGGAGCTTGGCCTGCCGACAAAAACTCCGGCAGGTCCAACGTGGCAATACTAATAAGGAGTAAGGTATGAGTATGAAGTTATATGTGGGCAATTTGTCCTTCGATATGACCGAACCACAATTGAACACTCTTTTTTCCGAGGCCGGCTATGTGACCTCGGCTAAGATAATCACCGACCGGCAGACCGGCCAACCCCGGGGCTTCGGTTTTGTAGAAATGGAAACCAAATCGGAAGGCCAGAAGGCCATCTCCATGCTCAACGGCCGGACTGTAGACGGACGCCCCCTGGCAGTCAATGAAGCCAAGCCTCAGGTAAAAGGTGGGTTTGGCGGCGGCGGCGGCCGGGGCGGTCGCCGTTAGAACCCGAGTTCAGGCGGTCGGAGACGGGCATTAGACCTGCCGGTCCTTGGACTTCCGGGTAATCACCAGGCGGCCTTCCGGCCGCCTTTCTTTTCAGAAACCGCACCCGAGGCCGGATCTCCCGACCTGAATGACGGAGTTAGGACCCAAAAAGCTTACCGGAGACAGCCTCTCCATCCCATGAAGCAACTCCATCCTGGTAAGGGGAGAAACTTGCTTGGGAAGCAGGCCCTGCAACGCCCTCCCAAAAGGGACCCCAAGCCCAAAATTAAGGAAAATTATTGGCGGCAACGTGCCCCGGAGATAGCCTGAATAGAGAAGTGAGAGGATCGCGGCCACTGGTTTACAGCGGTAAACCCCCTCTCGACTTTACCCTAATCTCTCATATCATCTGACAAAAACCACGAGGGAAAATTATGACTCTACCTGATGTCCTGTCCGGACCAAGAAAGTGACAGTCCACCTTCTCAATCAACCATAGGAATTGACCCGAAAGATTTTTTCGATTATGCTTCCTCCATGCGAAAAACGCTGGCAGGAACTTTTGGGACTCAATATCAGTCACTGTACCTTTGGCCTGGGGACCATAAGCAAAGTAGAAGGGGAATATATCTATGTTGACTTACCCGAGCGCCAGGGCAAAAAAAATCTTACTGAATTTGGGCTGGAATCTTTCCTGAGAGGTTTTTTCAGCAATTTGCAGATCGATAATTCCTTGCATGAAAAAATCATCGCCGCGGCTGCAGCCACCAAAGAATTGCTATCTCAACCGGTAACCCCGGAGGGAAAAGCTCCCAAAAAGCCTGCGAAGAAGAGGAAACCCGCTAAAGCAACCAAGGAGAAAGGCTAAAAACCAGAATGCCTATTATGAAAATTTCAGGCAGGGTCTGTTCCCCCTGGGAACCATCGTAACCGGAAAAGGCTGCAGAGGAGACCTCATTGAAACAAAAAGATTTTAGGGTGATATTTTCCGAATGTGACGGCTATTGCGAACCATTGGATAGAAACGGTTGTATCAGCTATCCGGTCACAATCACCTGGAGCTTGTTGGGGCACGTTGATGGCCGGCCCTTGGTGGTGATTCTTGGAGAGGCTCGGGAGCCCAGGGAAATGCCCCCCGGTGAATTGCAGGTCCCGTCGGAGATTATCCACGAAGTGAGGCAGGCCGGTTATGAGGCGCAGCAACTCAGCGTCAAGGACATCAAGGATTACTGGCGAGAGGCCGGGCGGTTGAACATAAAAAACCACTGGCACCCCCAGGCCCGCCTGGTACAATATTAAAAGTAATTGCTGCCACCCTGATGATTACCGATGCCTGCTGCAGTAATGCCGATTATCAGATACTCCACGAAGGCGCTATCTCGTGCTTAAAGGTAATGGCCACTCCGGCCAGGGTTTCCACATGACATACACGGCCGGCCGCTTTAGAGTTGTTTTTTTCACTCAGTCTCCAGTCTTCAATCAATCATGAAGAAAATATCCCAAACCGGCCTGACCTCCTGGCTGGCACTGGCCTTCTGGTTGGGCCTCTGTTTCACCGCCGCCTGGATCGGTTCCCGCTTCTCGCCCGGTGAATGGGTACGCGCGCCTGTCCCAGCCCGCCCTGACGCCCCCCAGTTGGGTCTTCGCCCCGGTTTGGACGCTCCTCTACCTTATGATGGGGACGGCCGCCTGGCTTCTCTGGCAGCGGCACGGCCTCGCCAAAGCCGCCTGGCCTTTGGGCTTGTTTGTTCTGCAACTAGGCTTGAACACCCTGTGGTCCTACCTCTTCTTCGGCCTTAAAAACCCGGGGCTGGCCCTGGTGGAGATCATCGCCCTCTGGCTGGCCATCCTGGCCACCCTCATTGCCTTCTGGCAACATCACCGGCCCGCCGGTCTGCTGCTCCTCCCCTACCTCCTCTGGGTCAGCTTTGCCGTCTACCTGAACCTCCAGTTCTGGCGCCTGAATCCTTAAATCCCGTCGCGGTTTTATTATCATCCCGGTTCCCCTTAAACCGTTTAGACAACGATGACCAAGCGCCCAAAGTTCCTTCCTGCCTTGACATCATGGCTGTTGCGTTACCCACAAATCTAACAACCTAATACTCACTCTCAACCCACCCTCCCCTGCTCAAGCCAGGCTTACCGCTTTCACGCCCTCAAGTTCCAACAGGTCCTGCAGGATTTCCCTCTGGGGCTGGATGGCCCGCACTTTGAGCTGATAGGTGGCTTCGAGTTCCTTTTTTTCCGCATCCCGTTTCAGGCCGAAAGTGATCACCTCGAAGCCATGCTGGACGATCAGGCCTGTCACCCGGGTGGTCTGGCCAGGCAGGTCCTGGGACAACACCTGTAAATTTTCAAACCAGTCCTTCTTCATCCGTCGCTCCCAGGCCTTCAGTCCGATGAGAGCCAGCAGGGTCAGAAGCGTGGCCGCCACTCCCACCACGTAGAAACCGGCCCCCACCGCCAGGCCCACCGAGCAGACCAGCCAGACGCAGGCCGCTGTGGTCAGCCCCCGGATAGAGTCTTTATAGCGGATAATGACCCCGCCTCCCAGAAAGCCGATGCCGGTAATGGCCTGACCCGCGATTCGCCCGGGATCCCCTGGCAGGCCGAGAGTTGGATATCTTCCCTGATAGTACACCAGGAGGTACTCGGACAGCACCATGAGCAGCGCCGTCCCCATGGATAGGATGAGGTAGGTGCGGATCCCGGCCGGACGCCCGTGTATTTCCCGTTCCAGACCCACGGCCCCTCCCAGCAGTGCCGCCAGCACCAGGCGGCCCAAAAATTCCGCGTAGGGCATGATCATTCCCCCTTTCAAGCTAATGTTTGCACCAGACAGTGTCGCTTCCTATCATACCGAAAATTGCCGGAAAAATATATCCTTTGACTCCCTTCCCAAGCCTGTCCCGTGGTACCAAAAAAATAATGACCCATCCATCTCATTCTGAGGCCCCGTGGGGGAGCCTCTGCTGATCAGGGATCATACCTGTAACTATTTAATATTTTATCTGATATCAAGTGTTACCGTATTCCTTTACTTTCGGTCTGACCTGAGTGAAAATAACTCTATAACTAAACAACAGGTGCATCGGAGGGGTTCCCATGTACGGCTGGCAAGGTACAATTTTGGTGATTGATTTAACCAATGGCAAGATTACCAAAAACCCCCTGGATCCTCAGGTGGCCGAACAATTTCTCGGCGGCCGGGGCCTCAATTCCAAGACCCTTTTTGACCTGGTCAAACCCGGCATAGATCCATTAGGGCCCGAGAATGTTCTCTGCCTGGCCAACGGCCCCCTTGCCGCCACCCCTCTGGGATTGACCAGCCGCCTTGAAGTGAGCACCCTCTCCCCCTACAGCGGTATCCTGGGAGACGGCAACGCCGGCGGCGGTTTTGCTGCCGCCTTAAAACGCGCCGGCTATGACCAGATCGTCATCCTGGGTCGGGCTCCGGAGCCGACCTATCTCTGGATTGATGACGACCAGGTGGAGCTTTTGAACGCTGCCCATCTGTGGGGCGGCTCCACCTGGGAAACCACCGACCGCCTCCGGGAAACCCACGGTCAGGGTATCAGTGTGGCCGGCATCGGCCAGGCCGGAGAGAATCTGGTGCGGTTCGCCTCCACCATCGTGGACAAGTATGCCTCCGCCGCCCGGGGCAGCGGCGCCGTCTTCGGCTCCAAGAACTTGAAGGCCATTGCCGTGCGGGGCACCGGCCGGGTCGCCCTGGCGGACCCCAAGACCTATGCGGCCCTGGCCGCCGAAGAGAGACACCTCCTCAGTAACGATCCCATCCAAAAAGAGATCTCCTCCGTCTACGGTTCCCTTATCGGCACGGTCCAGTGGCAACCGGGGGTGCGCCATTACGCCCGCTATCTGACGGCCACCGAAACCCCGGCCCAATTGCGGCCGGAGAACTGGAAACGTTTCGAAATCAGACGCACCGGCTGCCAGAGCTGCTTCATCCGCTGTAAAAACGTCTTTGAGATTCCCACCGGAGAGCGCCGGGGTGAACGGGGCGAAGGCCTGGAATATGAGGCCATCTTCTGTATGGGTCTTAACTGTGGCATCGAAGACCCCATTGCCATCATGGAAATGGCCAATCTTGGCGATGCCTACGGTATGTGTGTCGTAGCCCTGGGCAACACCCTGGCCTTCCTCAAAGATTGTTTTAGCCGGGGGATTATCACTACCCAGGACACCGGCGGTTTGCAGTTGGACTGGGAGAACGCCGCCCACCAGATTGAACTGGTCCACCGCACGGCCTTGCGGGAAGGTTTCGGCAACGTCGTGGCCGAAGGTTTGTTCAATACCGCCCGCCTCCTCGGTCCTGAGGCTATGGCCTATTGCTATCACGTCAAAGGGCTGAGCCGGGGGCCGTATCCGGCGGGCTTTTACTCCCTGGCCCACGCCACCTCCACCCGGGGGGCGGATCACCTCCGGGGCCGAACCTGGTCTTTGTTTGAAAATGAACCTCAGATCCTGGAATACCTGGAGCAGGCCGGCGCCGTTCCCACCGGACTGCTCCAGAATCCGCCTCTGGCCCTCAAGATCGCTGAAACCGCCTGCACCCTGGCCGATGCCCTGGGACGCTGCAAGGGGGCGGTCAACTCCTGGAACTGCGCCGTGCCCTTGGTGAGTAAATACCCTTTGTGGGAGGGGTATGCGAAACTGCTCACCGCCGCCACCGGAGTGGAGTTCACCTCCGAAAAGCTGGCCGCCGCCGCTGACCGCATCTATGCCGTGGAGCGGGCCTTTAACGTGCAGCAAGGCATCACCCGCCGGGACGACGGCCTCCCCCAGAAGCCGGAAATCAAATCTACCCCGGAAGGTCAAAAGGAACGGGAATTACATGAAGAGTTATTAACGGCCTACTACCGGCTCCGGGACTATGATCTCCACACGGGCCTCCCCACCCGGGAAGGTCTGGAGCGCCTGGGTTTGGGATATGTGGCCGCGGCCTTGGAGGCCAATCCCCCCGTCCAGCCATGGCAGGGGCCGCCCCTCTGGCCCCTGGCTGACTATCCCCACGGCGGCCGACGAGCTTAAGACGATATCGGGATTATCAGCTTTATTCCCATAAACTCAAGATCAGGAACTCGAAATTTCTACCGATTGCCAAAGATTCTGTTCCAAAAAGTTTGCCCTGTTCTGTAGGGCGGGAAAGCGCCGCGCATCCCGCCTTGTATGAAAAGGACATTGCAATGAATTGCCGACCCTTCACGGTGAACCTTTTCATGCTTCGTTGTGATTTTTAAACATGAAAACTTTTGACAACCGCTATAATATCCATGGCTTCATTGGCGGATTGCCGACAAGTATGGCAAAATGGTCTGAGGCGCAGGGTTGGTAATAAACACGGGGATGGCGTAAAATGCCGCTGAACGGGAAAGGAACATTTTTGGAGTCTATGGCCCGCCGGATTTACCGGGGCGGCCGGGAAACTCTGGTCGTGGCCGACCACGATTTGCTGGCCTGGGCCGCCTCCCGGGGATTTCCACTGCCCCAGGCTTTTGAGGCCGCCTTGGCCGCGGGCATCTTTCCCGAATCCCTGGAGCGGAACTTCCCTGCCCTGCATGCCCAGGAGCAGCTCCGGCTCTTCCGGAGCCGCGTCCTCGTCGTCGGCCTGGGGGGACTGGGAGGCTTCCAGGCCATGCTTCTGGCCCGCCTGGGCATTGGCCGCCTTCTCCTGGCGGACGGCGACGTCTTTGCCCTCTCCAACCTCAACCGCCAGATCTTCGCCACTGCCAGGCACCTGGGCTTGAACAAGGCCCTGGTCACGGCCCAACATCTTCAAGGACATCCACCCTGCCCTTATGGTGGAGCCTGTGGCCGAGTTTCTCACCCCGGAGAACCTGCCTCACTACCTGGCCCGGGTGCAGGTGGCCCTGGACGGCCTGGACAACCTGCCGGCCCGAAAAAACCTCTTTGCTGCCGCCCGGGCCGCCCGGGTCCCCCTGGTGCACGGCGCCGTGCACGGGCTTTTCGGCCAGGTGGCCACTATCCTGCCCCAGGACGCCGACAGTTTTCAAAAAATTTACCCAGGTGCCAGGCTCGGCGCCCCAGGCCCCCCGGAAGTGCTGGCCCCGGTGGTCAGCCTGGTCGCCAGCCTCCAGGTCCAGGAGGCGGTGCGCCTGCTCCTGAGGAAGCCTCCCGCTTACCACAACGTTCTCGCTTATTTCGACGGCGACACCGGCCGCCTGGACCTGCTGCCCTTGGGATGAAAGACAGGTCGGAGCCGGTGCTCCCGGCCTTTTTTTATCCCCCGCCGATGGGAGGAAAGAGGCCCAGGCGCTCGTCGCCCTGCAAAGGGAAGTCCGATCCCTGGCGGACGCCGTTTACCATGATGAGCGTCACTTCTTCGGGTGGCAGGCCAAGCCGGGAGATGAGTTGGGAAACCGGGGTCCCGGGCTGAACAGCAATCGTCAAACCCAGATAGGGATTATAATCGGGAAAGAAACGCCTGAGCGAGGCAAAGAGGAGAACCTGGATGGGCATGTTTGTGCTCAGATGGCTTCACGGGAGGGTTTGAACCCCCCCGCCAATTTTGCAGTTGTCTAAAACCCTTCTAATACCTGGTCCACTTCCTCGTCCGTGAAATCCCAGGTGACGTTGTGAGGCTTGAGATTCTCCTTGAAGAATTCTGGCAGGCGGTCGTGGACCTTGGTGAAGCCGGCCTCCCGGTTGAAGCTCCGCTCGTCGGTGAGCACCTGCTCGCCCAGGGCGGTGACATCGGCAGGAGTGAGGGTCAACCCATAGCGGGCATTAATCATATCCACAATGGCCGGCAGGGCCTCGGGGTCGTCAAGGATGGCGAAGGCAGTGAACAGGCACAACCCCGTGGCATCGATGGCCGCCGTGGCCACCTGGAGATTACGGGACAGCTCGATCTGGCCGGTCTTTGCTGAGCGGATCGCCGCCACCGCCGCTTTTGCAGATGTTCACGGCCACGGTATAGCCGGCGGTGTGGTCCGCACCCATGGGGCTGGTGGCGTACGTGAGGCCGATGCCTTTTTCGGCCCGAGGGTCATAGGCCGGGAAGGCCTGTCCTTTGACCACCGGCACCCGGGAGACTCCCAGGGCCTGGCCGGTAAAAGCCGCGCCGTTGCCCAGAATTCGCCCCCAGGGATCATCGCCGTAGACCTTTTTCAACAGGTCAATGGCGGCCGGGCCGTCCCCCCAGGGGATGACGCCGCCTTCCATAAAGACCCCCAGGGTGACGCCGGTTTCGATGGTGTCCAGACCCAGGTCGTCGCAGAGCCGGTCCATCTGGGCGATACGTCCAGATCCTTGATGGTGGTATGGGCGGCCAGGGCCCAGATGGTCTCGTATTCGAAGCCCGAGGTGAGATAGCTGCCCGTCAGGGCCGTGGATACATCTGGGAGCACTGGATGACGCAGCCGGGATGGCACCCCTCTTTGGTCTTGCCGCCCCGAGCCTTGATGAGCTCAGCAATGCGTTCGCCACTGATGTCTTCGGCGAACTTCAAAGCGGCCCCGCCGGAAGTTCTTGAGTGGGTAAGGCCCCGGCTTCATTGACGATATTGATTAAGACGGCGGTGCCGTAAGCCGGCAGGGCCTGGCCGCTGATCGGATTGCCGATGAGCATTTTGGCCCACTTTTGGGAGGCCGCCTTGAACTTCTCCGGGTCGGCCAGGGGCAGCTTCGCTTCCGAACCCTGGTCGTCCACGACGATGGCCTTGACGCTCTTGGAGCCCATGACCGCCCCCAAACCGCCCCGGCCCGCGGCCCGGGCCGGCCGCCCCGACGGATCGGCAAACTGGATGCTGGCGCCGGTGAGGCGTTTCTCGCCGGCTGGGCCGATGACCATAACGCCGGTCTTGGCCCCGAACCGCTCCCATAGCCTGGCCGTGGTGTCATAGGTGCCTGATTTCAGATATTCGGCGGCCGGGAGAAATTCCACTTTTTCGGTGGATATTTTAACCGATAGCCCATTCTCCGGCGGCCGGCTGGCCTTCCAGCACCACCGCCTTGATCCCCAGGCGGGCCAGTTTTTGGGAGAGTATTCCCCCGGAGTTGCTCTCCTTGATGCCGCCGGTGAGGGGCGATTTGCCGCCCACGGAGATGCGCCCGGTATTGGCGGCATTGGTGCCGGTGAGCAGCCCCGGCGCCACCACCAGCTTGTTCGCCGCGCCCAAGGGATGGCAGGTGGGTCGCACTTCCTCCCGGATAATCCGGGAGGTGAGGGCCCGGCCGCCCAAGCCGGCCCAGGCCGGCGGCACTTCCTGCCACGTAAAGCTCTTATCGGTCATATTCAGACGCAGAATCCTGGACATGGGAGTCTCCTTCTGACGCAAGAAATTTCTGTTTCAGACCTCGCCGGCGCCTGGCCTGGCCAGGCCTCACTGGCAAGCGCTCTTTGAACGAAGATTATGCCGCAACCTTGGCCAAAGCAGTGAAAAAACGGTTTGCTGGACCTCTCTCACCGGGGCTAACCCCGTCAAATTTCATTCTTTACCGCCGAACTGATTTCTCGATTGCGATGATAGCATAATTTTTCAATTATAACAATTCCCGGAAGTTTAGACCGAATTAATGAGCTGCTAAATTTTTCAGGTTTTTTGCTAAACTCTTTTACTGTAAATAGTATGCTCTCATGAGGTTGTGGCCAGGCGACCGATATTCCCTGATTATGAAAAATGTTCCTCATTATGTGCAATTTTGCCAAAGCCTGAGTTGATAATCAGAAATCTCTCAACCAGGAATTCATTCCGGTCACGAGATCATATTTGCAACTACTGGGATTTTTTCGGGAGTTTCGAATGTGGCAAGCTATTGTAACATGTTATAGTGATGTTCCAGAAATAATTCCTCCATTGTTGACACTTGATACCTATCAGGTTACATTTTAACCATGATTGCCAGCTTCAAACACAAAGGCCTGGAACGTTTTTTCCTTGAAGGCAGTTTGGCTGGCATTCAGCCAAAGCATGCCGGAAGACTACGTCTCATCCTGGGCCGTCTGCATGCTTCCTCCTGCCCGCATGATATGAACCTTCCAGGTTTGCATCTGCATGAACTGGTTGGTGATCGTCAAGGCACGTGGGCGGTAAAGGTAAGCGGCAACTGGAGGCTTACCTTTAGTTTTTCCGGGAAGGATGCCTATAACGTCAATTATGAAGATTATCATTGAGGTTTAAGATGATTATGCACAACCCACCCCATCCCGGTGAAATCCTCAAGCAGCTTTGCCTGGAACCACTAGGATTAACCATCACCGAGGCTGCTAAAGCTTTGGGGATAAGCCGGAAGTCATTATCTGCCATTGTCAATGGCCGGGCCGGCATCAGCCCGGAAATGGCCATCCGGTTATCGTTGGCTTTTGATACAACGGCTGAAAGCTGGCTGAACCAGCAGGTCATGTTCGATCTTTGGAAGGCAGAGCAACACCGGGGCAATCTCAAAGTTAAAAGCCTGATTGCCTCTTCTTGACTCTCTGGGGCATGAAGATACCCAAATTTACGGGACTTATCAGAAAATCTCAAGGTTTAATAGACAAAATTATTGCTTTGCGGCAGCATATAGAGAATGAGACATTGTTGTCATGCCTTTGCCCGGTGGCAGTATGTACATGTCGCCTAAACTTTTCCTCTGCTGCACCATTACCGGCCGTGCTGGCCGGATCTCTCTATTCCTGGAATTTTTAGAAAAAGTGCTTACTTTTTTCCTACCTAGTGGAAAAAGGCTGCTTTGGAGAAGAGGGTCTTTTTAGGGTTTAGGCTCGGGGAGAAAGGTCCCCAAAACCATTTTGTGGCTGCGGCGGCTAATTCTGCCGCATAATCTCAGTTAAAACGTTACCAGATTTATGAAATCATGTACTATGCAGGTATCTAAATATTCATTCGGAGGGATCACCATGACTATGGAAAACTATATCCGCGCCATCGCCGGCAGCTTTGTCCTGCTGTCGCTGCTGTTGGGCTATCTCTACAGCCCTTACTGGCACCTCTTCACCGCCTTTGTCGGGGCCAACCTGCTCCAGTCAGCCTTCACCAAGTGGTGTTTGATGGAAGACATTTTACACAAATTGGGCGTGCCCAAGACCAGTTGATCTTGGTGGCACAAGCGTCTCGCCTGTGCCGTCGTAGGGTAAAGCCTGCGGCTAAAAATTACCTTATTGATTTGGGTCGTTCTAATCCAAGACCTCTTTCATCCACTCATCCAACGCCTTCAAGGCCCTTTCCGGCATAGGTCGCTCCCCGGAGTTTCTTGGGGATGCGGCCCGGAAGCGGGGGCAACAGCCCGAAGTTAATGTTCATGGGTTGGAAGTCTTCGGTGGCGGTGTTGGTGAGGTTGTAAGTGATGATTAAGGATGGGACCCTTAAGTCTGCCGCGGAGCAGTTATTCATCGGTGGCAGAATGGAAATAAAAAGTGAGGGATTGAAAATTGCTGCTATGTGTGCAGGCCTGAAGATCATCGTCACTGGTTTCACTCTCCAAATCATATACGTATTCTCGGGAAAAAAGCTGGTGGTTCTTTCTCCAGCACCTCCAAAAAAGCCGCCGGAGTGATGACTTTTATTCGCCGGAAGCATGTGAGTTCCTGTAGGTGGTGATCAGCCCGGATAAATTCACCTCCGCCCTCAACGGCACCGGCCCCAATCAGGTCTTGGCCGGATCGTCGGGCCCCGCGGCTACGGTGCGCGCCCCGGGCCTAAGGAACCCCTCGCACTATCTTGAGAATTACCTTTCCTCTCGCCGGGGGCGAGGTCGTGCCTGCCACCAGAAGCCGTAACCGGCCGGATCAGCTTTTTTGGTGCTTGATAAAAGTGCCGTTTCTGTACTCGGCAAAAGCGATCTCCAGTTCCTCCTCCGTATTCATCACAATCGGGCCATACCAGGCCACCGGTTCACCGATGGGCCGCCCCGAGATCAGCAGAAACCTGACCGCCTCGCCTTGCGTGGAAACCATGACCTCATCGCCATCCTCAAACAGGACGATGGTTTCATTACCCACGAACGGCTGCCGGTCCATATCAAAATAATTCACCCCTTCGATCTCATAGGAAAACGGGTTCTTCTCCTGGCAGAAATACCCCTTCCCGGCAATGACGTAGGCGAAAACCGTATAGCCGCGCTTGGTGGGATGGCTGAAGGCTGATTGCGCCGGCACGGTCACATCCAGATATTCCGGGTCAATGACGATTTCCCGCACCGGCCCTGAGTGGTCGCCCACCTGGCCGCAGATGATTTTGATTGTGGTGCCGTTTTCCAGCACCACCTCCGGGATCTGTCCGGCCCGCACGTCCCGATAGCGAGGCTCCATCATTTTGTCGGACCTGGGGAGATTGGCCCAGAGTTGGAATCCATCCATGTGGCCATCCGCGTCCCCCCGGGGCATTTCCTGGTGGATGACCCCGCTCCCCGCCGTCATCCACTGGACGTCCCCGGAGGAGATAACGCCCTTGTTGCCCATACTGTCACCATGTTCCACATCTCCCCGGAGAACATAAGTGATCGTCTCAATGCCCCGATGCGGGTGCCAGGGAAAACCCTTCTTAAAGTGCTCCGGATTGTCGGCCCGGAAGTCGTCCAGCAGCAAAAAAGGGTCAAACCTCGGGACCTGGCTGAATCCAAACACCCGTTTGAGGTGAACCCCGGCACCCTCAATGGTGGGCTTGCTTTTCCAAACCTTACGGATCTTTCTGGTCTGATTCATACTGTCTCCTTCTGCTAATCCGAGTCCAACGCTTACTCGTGAATTTTCCACCTTCCCGCCCCAGATTTTGAGCTCTTATCCAAACGCTTTAGTCCGGTTTCCCTAAAAGTTTTCATTACTTGAAAAATCACCACGAAGCCTACTCCTACTTTTTCCTAGGCCTGTGATACCACCTTCGCCTCTCTCGAGATTGCCTCAGGTTGTCGCCGACGCCGGACTAAGGATATTTATTTACAGTATACCAAGTGCCAAACGTTTTTTCCTTTCTTTTCCCAGCCCCACCAGCAAATCCCCCGTTCCCCTTCATCCCGTCGCCCTTTCCTCCTCCCTTTCCACTTTCCACTTCTCACTTCTCCCTGCTTTTGTGACATCTGTCTCATCTGTTCTGTCCCTCTACCCCCGCCCTGTGATATAAGCTTACAAACCGATAACTTTTTACGCTTTTAACCGAAAACCGAAAACTGGAAACCGAAAACCGGAGGTCCACCATGTCTTGCACTATCTGTCAGCACCCCCAGCGCCGGGAAATCGACCAGGCCTTAATCGCCGGGTCTAGTACCCTGACCGCCCTCAGTCAAGAGTACGGCCTCAGCACTTCCGCCCTGCACCGCCACAAGGCGCATCTGCAGGCCAAAGTCACCCGGGCCCAAGACCAGCTTCAGGATAATCTGCGCCAGGGCTGCCTCTTCTGGCTCAGCCGGGCTCTGGAAATGTCCATGCAGACCGCCGAGGCCGCCCAGGCCGAAGGCAATTCCAAGGTAGTTCTCCAGGCCATCCAGCAAGGCACCCGCCTCATCGGCATCATCCTGAAACAGGATTTTCAACCGGACCTGGAGACGGTCTACCGGATCCTGGCCTCCCCCCAGTGGGCTGCCCAGGATAGTCTCCTGCCCAACGATCCCCAAATCCTTGCCGCCAAACGCCAGACCCTGACCGGGACACTTTTATCCCCCTGTCCTGATACCCCGGCCGCACCCCAGTCCCCTGCTTCCCTGGAGGACCTGGACCTTTTTCAGGAAAATCTCTTGGCCCTGGCCCAGCCGGCTGCTCAACCGCAAACCGAAAACCGAAAACTGGCAACCGCCAATCGTCTTGCCAAGAAGTGGGAAAAAAGCGGGAAATCACCGGGAAAAACCTCCCTTACAAAAGATAATACTGAAGAATTATCAAAGAGATAGCCAGTATTTTCAAGAAACCGGAAAAAATTCCCCATCATGCCGCCCAGGGGTTGTGCCCGGGCAATCTCCAGCCGCCAACCCCAAAAGCGGCACCTGGCTCGATGGCTTAGCTGCTCGGCTCGATATCGCTTCCCTGCACGCCATCGGGGTCGGCCGGACGCCACCGGAAACCCTGACTTTTGCCAAGCCGACGATTGCTTCCTGACGACTGGCCGAAGCGAAAACCGGTCATGTAACCTCAAACTGACAACCGATAACCGTCTTTTATCCGGCCCCTGGCCTGCTTATATGATAAACTCTAGGCTGATTTCCCAAAAGTTCTCAGGTTTAAGAAACCCAACGAAGCATGAAACCAGGAATGAGGGTCTGGCAGTATTTAAGATCGCTGATTTTTTCCTCTTGCCTCTTGCCTGTTTTCATATAATTTTATCTGAGCATGCCGTTCGTTGGCCGCTGCTGACTCGAACCCTTAACGTAAAGGTGAAAATATCATGGTGACCTCTCCAGGCCAGCTTACCGGCAGGTTTTTTTACCACCTGCTGGCCGTCAACCGGCCTCGCCTGGATGGCTTCAAGCACTGGCTCTTCCATCCGGGTATGCTCTTTCAATCCCGGCAGCAATGGTGGGGCGACGAGAAACCCCGGTCTAGCCCCCATGAAGGCCTGGACCTCTGCTGGTTCAAAGATGTCGGCGGCAACCGGCAATCTCTTGATCACACTACTGCCATACCAGTACCCTTCCCCGGCACCATCGTTAAGATCAGTCGAGATTTCCTGGGCCAATCGATTTTTGTGGCCCATGATATCTTACCGGAACCAGACCGCCGGTTGTATACCGCCTTGGGCCACACCAGCCCCCGGCCAGGTTTGGCAGTGGGGCAAAAAGTGCTGGAGGGCGAAATCCTTGCCACCGTCTCGGCCCCTGCCAACCGCCAAACCACCGTCCCGCCCCACCTCCATATCACTCTGGCCCTGATTCCGGACTCCATACCGGCAACCCAACTTACCTGGAATAATCTCGGCGCTGAGCCAACCATAACCCTTTTGGACCCTCTGGCCGTTTTTCCCACCACCTCTGCCATGCTGTAGCCTTCTGGGATTGACGGCTCACTTCATGGCCAACCCGCAAACATATCTATTTATTCCAGGGGAAATTGTGGTATATTAGTGGACTAATAGGTAAATTGTCACTGGCCCCTTAATTGTCCTCTCCCCATGAAAGATCGGCTCTTATCCATGAGAACAATTTGTCAAGAAGTCTGGAAGGTTCTTTATCCATAGTCCTCTCGCCCCTTGCCGGAGAAGGTCAGGGTGAGGGGAGCGGACGAATCTGTTTTTACTGCGACTAGAATATCCTCAGGAGGAAAATGTATGAAACCAAAACTTACCATCTTGCTTGCCCTGGCCCTGCTGCTTGCCTGCGTCCCGGCCTGGAGCCAAACCCAGGAACCCATCAAAATCGGCGCCTTCTTCGCCCTCTCCGGCCCTGCCGCCGCCATCGGCACCCCCACGAAGCTGGTGGCGACCATGGCCGTAGACAAGATCAACAAGGAAGGCGGCATCAATGGCCGTCCCTTACAGTTGGTCATCGGCGACACCGAAAGTGATCCGGCTAAGGCTGCGGCCATCGCCAAAAAATTTATCCATGAAGACAAAGTCGCGGCCATCATCGGCCCCACCCGCACCGATAGCGGTATGAATGTCAAAAAGATCGTCGAAGCAGCCGGGATACCCACCTTCATGACCGTGGGTGGCGATCCGGTCATTATGGGCGGCGACAAATTCGGCTCCTTTACCTATGTCTTCAAATCCCCGCAGCGCTCCTCCGTGGCAGTTAAACGCCTCTACGCCTATTTGAAAGAAAAGCAAGCTCACCAATATTGCCCTGCTCACCGCCTCTGACAGCTTCGGCAAGGACGGCGAGGGCTGGCTGGAAAACCTGGCCACGGAATTCGGCCTCACCATCGTCGGCAAAGAGTCTTTTGGTCCCTCGGATACCGATATGACCGCCCAGCTTACCAAGCTGAAAAATGCTAACCCCCAGGCCATCGTCGTCTGGACCATCGGCCCTGCCGGTGCCATCGTCGCTAAAAACCTGGCCCAGATCGGCCTCAAACTGCCCCTCTTCCAGTGTCACGGCCTGCCTGATCCCAAATACATCGAACTGGCCGGCAAGGCCGCCGAAGGCAACCGCATGCCTGCCACCAAGCTCATGGCCGCGACTCAACTGGCGGATAATGACCCCCAAAAGCCGGTCATCAAGGATTTCATTCATCTCTATAAAGACCAATATAAATTCGACCAGCAATTCCCCCTCAACACCCATTCCGGCTATGCCTGGGATGCCATTATGATCGTGGCCAACGCCATGAAAAAGGCCGGCACCGACCCCAAAGCCCTGCAGCAGGCCATCGAACAGACTAAAGGCTACGTGGGCGTCTCCGGCATCTACAACCTGACCCCGGACGACCATAACGGCCTGGGCGTTGACTCCATGATCATCGTCCAGGTGAAGGACGGGAAGTTCATCAAGGCGGATTAATACCAAGTTCGGTTGGTCCTGCAACCAACATAATTAATAACTTTATATAGTTGCTGCATTTTTTACCGAAAACCGGAAACGTCTAAAGAGCCCCTGACAAAAAAAGCCCCGGCAAAGATTACCGGGGCTTTTTATTGTTGGAGTTAACTACTTTTTACGCTTCGGGCTTTGTGCCCTCCCCTTCCTTTTCGACGTGTTCCTTATACCAGACCGAATGATGCTTCTTGGCCCAGTTGCGGCTGACCTTGCCGTCCACCAGGATCCGCCAGGTGCCGGGGTTGGCGATGGTGCCCAGATAGGCGTGGGCAATAATCGCGGCCACGAAAACCACTGCAAAGAAGCCGTGGATAGTAGACATCAGGCAGCTCAGGGTCAGGGGCAGGCTGGTCTTGAAAATCAGCAGCACCCCGGTAACACCCATAATCACGGTGAGGATGGTGGTGATCCAGAAGAAGATCTTCTGCCCGGCGTTCATGTGGCCGGCCGGCACTTCCACTTCCTTGCCGCCCAGGTAGCCGCCTTTTTTGGCCAGCCATTCTTTGTCATACGGCTCAAATTTGGCATACTTGCCCCAGATGCCCACACTAATGATGGAGGCAACCAGGAAGATGAGCCCCACCACCCAGTGAATGATCACCGCCATCTCAGGAGTGCCGAAGGACATCCGCAGCAGGGTGACATTGTTAAAGAAGAAGATGTAGCCGGTAAAGGCCAGCACCAGGAAGCTTCCCATCCGGAACAGATGGGTCCAGCGTTCGGTCAGCGGGAACCAGGTGATTTCCGCCGGGGCCCCGTAGAAGTCGGCCACCTTCGGCCCCTGGCCGGTGTAGTGCAGCACCAGCCCAAACACCAGGATCAGCATGATGATGCTGACATACGGGGTCAGGTAGAGCTGGTGAAACTGGTTCAGGTAAAAGGCCCAGGGCTGGCAGCCGAAGAGTTTCCCCGAACTGATGGTGAGGGGCTTGCCATCCGGAGGTCCAAACATATCAGTGACAATCTGCCCCTTGAACATGTGAGCCTCGGAGGAATGACAGTCGCCGCACCCGTTCGCCCCCAGCGCCAGACCGGCCGCAGCCACATTGTGGTTGATATTGAACCCTTCCACGTGGCCGGCATGGGTGTGGTCGTCCTCCGAAACCACCTCGCCCTTGTCATTGAGATGATAATGCTTGCCCCCTTTATGGTAATAAGGCTTGATCTCCTGGAACCGCTTGTTCCCCTTCAGAGTTTCGCTCAGGGAGGTGAGCATCAGCTTGATCTGCTCCGGAGTATGGAGCTCGGGTTTCATGGGGTTGGCCGGCTTCAACTGGTCCTTGATCTTCTCAAAGGCCTTCTTATTCTCCCGGCCAAAGAGGGGGTAGTGAATGCCGTCTTTGTCCAGGTTTGTATAGAATACCGCCAACAGCGCATTCACCGGCGCCAACTGGCCCCGTTTGAGCCGTTGGTAGCGGGGATGCCAATCGAAATAGTCACCGATCTTTTTAGGCGACTTGGCTAGATCCTCCAGATTAAATTTTGGATAATTCACCATGGCGCCGGTGGTGACATCGAACCCTTCCCCCCCGGCAATGTGCAGGGTGGGGATGTGACAGACTTCGCAGGCCAGCTTCTCCAGGTGATTCGGCCGGATGCTCAGGTGGGCCGGACGGGGCGCGCCCATATAACCCTGCTCATGACAGCCCTTGCAGGTCTTGATGGTGTTGTCCAGGTCGTCCCTGACGCTGGAGACGTTTTCATCCCCTTTGGCAAACTGATGCTGAATCTTTTCCACCTTCAGCTTCTTGTCTTCGATGGCCGGATGGCAGTCGGCACAGGACATGCCCCGGGAGTTGTGGATGTCGAAGTTCTTGCGGTCGTTCCAGGAGAAGCCCCGCTTCTTGGAGTCGGACATGCCGTGACAGAAATTGCAGTTTTCCGAAGGGGGCGGATAAGCCAGATCCAAAACAATCTTGCCGTCTTCGTTGAACAACCGTTTATTGTAAACTACCTTGGGCTCCTGACCTTCTTTGACAAATCCGGCCACCTGGCCTATGCCCGAGGCCGCGGTGGAGGCCCATTTGAAGTTCAACATTTTCAGCTGTGTGTTACGTTCGGGAAAACCATAGCCCGGTAAATGGCAGAGCAAACAATCAGCCTCCACCACCCCCGACTTATCCCACTTGCTCTTGTAATAATCGCCGTCCAGGGATTGGGCCAGGGAGGGATCTGCCTTCACCCGCTGATCATAGCGCTTGCCGTCCCGGTCAAACTCCAGGCCGCCGCCACCGGGGTGGCAACCGCCGCAAAATGGCGTACCGATGTTTTTGGGATCGGTGGGACCGCCGCTGACCCATTCAAACATGGCAATGTCGATCTCATCAGGGGTGTTGTTCTTTTTCTTCGCCAACTGGCGAAAGGAAGGCGGTCAGAACTTGCCCAGCATGCCGTCGGAAAGCACCCACGGCTTCCCTTTTTTGGCGGCAAAATCGTCGCTGATTTTGTCCCAGCCCTGCTGGAAGTGATAACCTTTCGTAATCTCGTCGTACTTGTGGCAGGCGCCGCAGGTCTGGCGCGGGCTGTAAGGCTGATCGGCGTTTTCGCCGGTGAGTGGATTGATGATCTTGCCGTCTTCGGTCTTGAGATGGAAGGGGACGCAGGCCCGCTCCCTGGCCGCCGCCACCGTGATGAGCAGCAGCAACCCCAGAACCGCCAACAACAATGCCGCCGGCAGCCGAATCTCTCTCCTGGCCATGGGCACTCTCCTCCTCGGCAAATGATATGATTGCTGTTAAAATGTATCTGTTTTCAACCTTAAGTTCAATTGTTTTTTATGGCTAATTTCTCCTTGAGAACTATTCCTGCCTTTTCCAGGTTGAGGACAACACCGGCAATCGAGGGTTGAGTCATAGAAGCTCCCGGTTCCAGAGTCTTCGGCAAGCGGAAGTACGCGTGCCTCCGGAGCAAGCAGCCGGACCTCAACGCTGACAGCTTCCGGGGCCCCAACCCGGTATGTGCAGCGGTTATCTCCCGGTAAATGCTCCCGGCCTTTTGAATGGCACCATGGCATACCTCTGGTTATCAAAAAACCTCGTCAGGGCAGACTTTTTGATTCATAATAATTGCAACAAATGACAACCACTTCCGGCTTTACACGGTTTAACGAAATGCTTACTTACTAATATATCGATTGACAGGATGAATAATTACCACATCGAGGAGGATTTATGCCGCAGCTCAAACCCGGCGATCAAGCTCCAAGCTTCGATCTAGTGGATCAGCAGGGCCAAGCCGTCAAACTGGCAGATTTTAAAGGTAAAAAAGTATTGCTGTTTTTTTATCCCAAGGCCTTAACCTCTGGGTGCACCAAGCAGGCCTGCAGTGTTCGGGATGCCCGGACCGAACTGGCGGATTTGGGGGTGGCGGCCCTGGGAATCAGTCCGGACCAGGTTGATTTACAAAAAAAATTCGATACCAAGCATTCCTTGGGGTTCCCGCTGCTCTCGGACCCGGATCATGCTGTGGCCGCAGCCTATGGGGTCTGGGGTGAGAAATCCATGTACGGGAAGAAATACGAGGGCATTATTCGGTCGGCTTTTCTCCTTGACGAAAACGGCATGATTATCCAGGCCTGGTATAAGGTCAGTCCGGAGCAGACGGTGCCCAAGGCCAGGGAGGCTTTGGGTAAATAAGGGAAAAGGGTGTAAGGGCTGTGGGTAGTGAGGCGAAGCCGGAGCTTCGCTATCATGCCTGGGTTCCCAAGCGGGAGCTTGGGAACCAGGTTTTCAAGGCAGTTATTTAGAGGGCAAAAGTCTTTTCGGCGCCTTCGTTCCAGCCTTCCCACAAAAAGCCGTCCAGGCGGTCCTCGGCCAGCACCCTAAAGGCGTATTTCACCTGCTCGACGTAGAATTCGCAGTATGGCGCCGGGGCGTGCATGGTGCCGCTGGTGGTATAGACTTCGGCGGGACAGGGAGAGCCGCAGAAGTGGCGGATGGCGCAGCTGCCGCAGGGTTCAAAATCCTCGACTTTTCTATCGGTGACCTGGTGAAAAGGCCGGGAGTCCAACACATCGGGCAGGTCATCGGTAAAAAGATTGCCACCCTTGAACTGAGGCAGGCCGATGAATTCGCTGCAGGGGAAGATATCGCCGGTGGCAGCCACGGCAAAGAAGCAGCGCCCGCCGCCGCAAGGAGAGATATCGCACATCAGTCGCCGGGCCGTGGGCGCGGCAATACCGATGAGGATATTGGCGAAGTTGGCAATCACCAGGCGGCGCCCGGTCTGGTGATACAGCTCCCAGGTGCGGTCCAGCGCCTCGATAAAATGCCTGGCCAGCACCTGGTCAGCCGGCTTGACCAGACGCCCGCCGGCTTGGGTACAGCGCACCGGGTTGAGCATGGCGACCCTGACCTCATGGTTATGGAAAAAATCGACGATGTCGGTAAGATGCGCCACATTTGACTGGGTCACGGTGCAGATGACACTGTAGTTGGCATACCCGGCGAGTTTTTCTAAAACCTCACTCACCTGGCCAAAGACGCTTTTCTGGCCCCAGGTCTTCCGGGTCTGGTCGTTAATCTCGGCCAGATGTGCATCCAGGGAAATCCCCAGGCTGACTTCGTGGTCCCGGATGAATTGTAAGGCGGTATCATCCAGGAGAGTGGCGTTGGTCTGAATGCCGAAGCGGAAGCGAGGGGAAAATTCTTCGATGACCGCAAAAACGGCCTCCCGCCGGAGCATGGGTTCGCTGCCATGGAAGATGATCTGGGGCGGCACCGAGCCGGCCGGCATACTGCCCTGAAAATAATCAGCCAGAATTTCCAAAGCCCGGGTCATATCAGACTGTGACATATCGACGCCGGAGCGGCGCAGGCCCTCGGGGAGGTAACAGTATTGACAGTTGAGGTTGCAGCGTTCGGTGGGGTTGAAATAGACCGCCGATGGTTTCAAACCGAATCGCAGGGCCTGCATCTCCTGGTCAAAGCGTTCTTTTTTCTCGGCAAAGATCTGGGCCAGTTCTTCTCCCAGGAGAAATTCCACGGCCTGGGCCTTGGGAGTCAGGGTCCAGAAAGCGCTGTCAGCCTCCACCACCGCCACATACTCGGGATGGCCGATATCCAAAAGATCGAAACGGGGGCCCGCCCCCACATTGGCACAGGCCCCAAAAAGATCAAGAGCAGAATTCAACGATACTTCCTCGCTTAGTTTTTCTTGTCCAACAGAATGTAATGAGACAGTCCGGTGTTGCTGCCGTTCAGCCCGCAGCTATAGCGGAAGCCGATGGGTTTGGCATCTTTGACGGAGTTTTTTACTTCTTTGTTGGGGTTGATCTGTGGCATGGTTTTTCTCCTGTAACGTTGGTGTGTTGGTGTTACGGAACCCCCCAATAAAAAAAGGGAATTCCGTACGAGGACGGAACTCCCTTTGCCATCAGCAGTTCAAGTCTATGTCAGCAAGCAGGTCTTCTGACTCTCGGCTCAACCGGGTTGATCAGCCTTCCCATGAAGGTTTGCCTTCACAGTGACCGGGGGTTTCCCCTCAATCAACCCGTCCCCGATTACAGCGGCGGGACCGCCACGGAATTGCACCGTGTTCCGGGATGCTTACTGGGTGTAGTTTTTAACGCAGTTTTTTAAAAAAAGCAAGGGCTAATTCAGTTTTCGGTTTCTGGTTTCTGGTTTTCGGCTGACTCGGCCTGAACCAGACAGGGAGGCACCGAATTGGTCAGCTTATCCGGCCAGTTATAAGCACAGTAGTAGTAGAAGGGGTCGTCCACAAAGCAGACGGTGAACTCTTCATAAATTAAATAAACACAACGATTACAGCACTCCGGCAGTTCGTCCCCAGAGGCAAAAGGAATACCGTGCTGCCCGGTGCGAAATTCTTCGGGGGTGATCATGACAGTTTATCCTCAATGCTACGGCAACCGTTTCGATGCTGACAACTTTTCTCATTATCTTAAAACCCAGAGAGAATTTCACCCTTAGATTTCATGGATTTCAATGCAAAGATAGTGTCCGGGCTTTCAATATCATAATTACCGCGCTGACTTATTTAAACTTGCTGAAAATGGCGGCCAGTCCGATGGGTATCAGAATCCAGCCGCAGATCTTATGAAAATGGTAATAGAGCAGTTTCTGGAACGATATCCGGGAGATTTGCCATAACTTGGCCAGGCCCAGATCCACCCCGGGCAGAAACTCGTCGAGACTGAGGAAGAAGCGCACGGCGATTTCCCGGAATTTGGTCCCCTGGGAGAGCCATTGCCAGTTTTCCAGATAGCTGGATTCAAACATCTTGGGATCGAAGATGAAACATCCAATGATAACAATGGTCAAACTGATCCAGAAGGTCCGGCTGGGTTTGCGGCCGTAGCCGGTCAGAACGTCCCAAAAGATGAAGGTGGCCAGGTTGGCGGGCTGCCACCATTGTTCCAGGGTTTCCCGGCGATTAGCCTGAATGTAGATCTCATCGGCCCGGTCACCGTAGCCGCCGCGTTTATAGTAATCCTCCAGTTGATTGTAACTGCGGGTATCAAAGCGGCTGTGATCCAGCCAGGCCAGGAGCTGACGCCAGGCTTCGGGCCCCTCGCCGGCGCTGATACTCTGATAGGTCAACCCTTCGATCCAGAGGGCGTCTTGCGGTTCCGGCCAGGTAACCCCGATAAATTTGAGGGCCGCAAAACTGCTGTCCCGGAGGTCCGCCCGGCCGGTGATCTGCAGGTTTTTAAAGATGGTGGGACCATTTACCTTAAGACGGGTGGCCTGGAGCGCCTGGAGGCTGAGATCAGCCAATATCAGGGAGAAATCTACCTGGGCGCCGTCCAGATTGACCTCGCTGCAGGTGGCTGGCGCCTCGGGGCTGCCATGAAGCATGAGATGCTTTAGGTGCGCACCCACCAGGGAGAGGCCGCCCTGGAAGCTGGTATCGCTGAAAAAGGCATGCTGTTCCACCTTGAGGCCGGAAAAATTGGCTTTGGTTTCGGGATGCCCGAATTTCGCCTGGTTAAAGATCAAGATGCCGCCAATGGAGGCCATGGGTAAAGTCCACCGGCCCCTGAAAAACGGTCCCATCAAAAGAGGCCCGTTGAGTTACTCGCATACTGTTGAAACTGGCCACCTGCTCCGGGTTGGCAAAGTTGGCGCCATCGGCATAGAATTCGCCGCCGATCTCGGCCCCCCCTAAATCCACCGGCCCGGCAAAGACGGCGTTCAGGAACGAGGTGCCCTGGGAAACTTTGATGCCGTTAAAAATGGCCTTGCCGGCCGAGCTGGCAAACCTGGCCCGGGCGGCATTCAATTCGCCGCCGATGCGGGCGCCGGAGAAATCCACGGGACCGGCAAAGACAGTCTGCTTGAGAGCTAAACTTTGGCCGACGTTAAGGCCGTTAAAGTTAGCTTCCTGCTTGGCATCGGCAAACCTGGCCCCGGTCAGGGTGAAAGCACCGCCGATGTCGGCACCGCCAAAATTTACCGGACCTTGAAAAACGGCCTCCCCGAAAAAGGCATCCACTGCCACTTTCAGGCGATAGAAATTGACCGGGCCGGTGAACTGCGCCTGTTTCAGGCTTAGACTCTTTTTAAACGTGGCGCCGCTGAAGTTTGCCGGGGCCTCGAAACGGCAGGAAAACAGAAAGACGGCATGGGGCACCTCGGCGAACTCCAGGCTGAGGGGACCTGCCACCACGGCATTGACGATATAGATGCCGCTGCGATGGATCTTGACGCCGGGCAGGGCATTGGTGAGCAAGGCCTCGAGAAAGGCGGCCCGCAGACGGCGGGGGCCGGCCTCCGGTCCAAAGGCTTCCTGCAAATCGGCTACCTGTCCGGCCGCGACTTTTTCCAGAACGAATTTTTCGGCGGGGTTCAGTTGATTCGAGTAAGGGAGGGCGAGTGGTTGGGCCAGCGCGGCGGAGGCCAGCAGGACGAGAAAGGCAAAAACGATCTGAGCCTGGCGGGATAGGAAGGCGGAAATTTTGGCAAGAAGATCAGCCTTGGCCTGTTGGTTCAGAGTATAATAGCCGGTGCGAGGCATAGGGGCAACCCAGGGATGAAGTTTCGAGTTTCGAGTTTTTCTAAAAAGTCTTTATTTATCGTCATAGCACTAAGTTAAACCAGTTGTCAATTCAGGAAAAGTTTAAATCCAGTAATCAGCCGGATTCGCCGGTTGGGGCGCCTGGCATTCTTTTTCCGGTTGTTTCGAGGAATTTATTTATTATTAGCTAATATATTTAATTTATTCATCTTCTATGGCAATATAAAGTATTTTTCGCGCTCATTTGCGCGCTGGTTTCGCGCTTATTTTTTCTTCTACCTTTTTGACTGGGGCGAAAAATGTCTGATGGTATTTCAGAGGAACGCTCCCCGGCTGCCGGGCTGTGTCAGGTCAGGAGAGGTAAGCAGCTCAGCGGCAGTTGGCAACGTTATACTAAAGATTTGGAAAAAAGGACAGAACGGTTGGAGCGAATGTCACAAAAAAGGAGACGTCAGGCATCGGGAGGAGGGAAAGAGGCCTGACAGGGACGTTGGGGCGGCAGCTGATGATATTCGGCGTTTAGAGATGGATACGGTTGGTTATGATAAGGATTGGGAGAGGGCGAGGCTGGGAGCAGGGGAGACAAGGGATATGTTCGTTTGAGACGGATGAGGCGAAAGGCGGAAGCGCGGCGCTTTCCCGCCCTAGGTCGGCAACTCCATACAGGCCCAGGGGAAATTTCTTATCTACGGCTGTATGGTTGAACTATTAGTGGCTTCTGCGCAACTCAGTGGCCGGAAGTAGACAGGATAAGATAAACATGAGTTGTTTCTGGGTAAACTCCCCGATGTGCTCGTTAAGCCAGGGTAAATCGCCCGAAAGGATAGCAGATTTGGCCTCCAGGGACAGATTGTAGGGCTCCAGGGCCTCAGTCTGCAGGTCGATCAAGGCCCGCCGGAACTCTTTGTCTTCGGCGGTGCGGCTCAGCACCTTGAGGACCTCCCGTTTTTGGATAGACAGGGTTTTTTGATCCGCCGCGGTTGTTACCCGGGACTCTGCAGACCTTTTCTCCCAGCCTCTGGTTAAGGTTGGCAGGAAAAAATCCTGGACCAGCGGTCGCCAGCCTAACTCGGGATAATGTCCGTAGACATCATCGATGATGCTGCCACCGTCCGGGAGGGTGACACCCGTCGTGGTTTCCATGAAACTCAGCAAGCGGTGGGATTCCTGGTCAATCCAGACGGCGTTGCTCTCTCCAGAGAACAGGTTTGCCAAATTGCGCTGGAGATTATTCGCCCTTACCAAAAACAGCCAGCCTTCCTGATACGGATCGTCGTGGATCAGGCCGGGTTGCTGAAGAACCTTAGGATTGACGGTCTCGATAATACCATCCACCGGCGCCAGGAAAGGGGCTTTGTGTCCTTGCCGGACCAGGGACATACAAATGTGATCCTGATAATAGACTTTGCCGACGTCGGGTAACTTAAGCTTGTCAGCCGGTCCCATAATTTTCTGAGAAAAGTCATCCAACCCTACTCGCACCTGATTTTCGCTTTCGAGTAACACCCAGGTATGGCCCAAGTGCAAATAATAGTCGGTGATGGGCACCTGGAAGCCAAAGACATCCGTCATCTGAGGCGACAATGTAGGAGTAATATCTTCCCGCTTACCTTGCCCCCTATTCTTTTCCTCTGACATAGCCGTCTCTCCTTTATACGTAGTCGGTTGAGAATTATTGTAATTTATTTCTATGCAACAACTGTACCGTCACGCAAGTATTTATCTATATCATAGAAATAACTGTTAAATTGTCTGCCTTCCCTTGGCCTGGCAATATTTTATTAACCAGCGACATAATTTTTTGTACAATAATCACAACATACACTGGATATATTTAGTTAACATATCAATATTTTTGCAGATTTTATTGTTTAATATTTCAACAAGACGTTTTGCCATTTCCAGCACTTCTATCCGGATTGGATAGAGAAGTAGTTAATGGAAAAGATACTATCTTTGGGTTCATCCGGAATAAGCGTATTTTGACAAAAAAGTGGACATGTGTTTCCTTAAAGACGACCCGCCAAAGTCGTTCAGAAAGGAAAAGCGTCCATGTCCACAAGTATACTTTATCATGGATTTGGCATTCAGGGATACCAGCATGTTCACACCAAAATTCATGGTGGCGCCATTCATTTCCGGGTACGACAGGATGTCTTTAATCTCCGCTGCCCGGTCTGTGGTTCATATAAAGTCAAGCGCCGAGGCAACGGTAATGCGCCGGTTTCGTACTGTTCCCATAGGTTCAAAGCCAGTCTGGATTGAATTACCAGTGCCACGAGTCGTATGTCTCCTGTGCAATATTGTGCGCCAGGTCAGGGTCAGATTTGCCTTGCGGCGGCGGAGCTATACTCGGGCCTTTGAACGCTATGCCTTAGAACTGTCGCAACACATGACCATTAAAGATGTGGCCCGGCATCTGGGAGTCAGTTGGGACGTCATCAAAGATATTCAGAAACGAAACCTGATGAGACGTTTTGCTTTTCCCCAGTTCCATAAACTTAAGCAGATCGCCATCGATGAAATCACCATTGGCAAAGGCCATCGCTACCTGACCATCGTGCTTGACTTGAAAAGTGGTGCCGTGTTTATGTCGGCGAGGGCAAAGGTGCCGAAGCCCTGGAACGGTTCTGGAAAATCCTCAGGCGGCAAAAGGTGCACATCGAAGCCGTGGCCACCGATCTGTCCCCAGCCTATATCAGCGCCGTCAGTACTAACCTTCCCAAGGCGGTGCATGTCTTTGACCATTTTCATCTCATCAAACTCTTTAACGATGGCCTCTCTGATCTCCGGCGCAAACTCTACCATGAAGCCGAACTTATGCAGCGACAAGTCCTGAAGGGGAGCCGCTGGTTACTCCTGAAAAACCCGGAAAATCTTGACCCCAAACACCGGGAACAGGAACGGCTGGCAGCCGCCTTGGAACTCAATCAACCCTTGGCACTGGCCTACTATATGAAGGAAGACCTGCGCCAGATTTGGATGCAACCCGATAAAACCACAGCCACCCAAGTCTTGCACGATTGGGTGCAGAGGGCCTTTGCTTCGGGTATCTCCACGCTCATCAAGTTCGCCAAGACTGTGGCCCTCTATCGTTCAGGAATCCTGGCTTATTATGATTACCCTATATCTACCGGCCCACTTGAGGGCACCAACAATAAAATCAAAACGATGAAACGGCAGGCCTACGGTTTTCGAGATCTGGAATTTTTCAAACTCAAAATCTTGGCACTTCACAAAACAAAGTACGCTTTAGTCGGATGAACCAGCCTGCTGACGTCAGCGAACAAATCGACTTCAGGAAGGCAAACTACTGAACCTGGGGCAATACAGCAGATTCACGTCGGGCCGCTTGAAAGCTCTTCAAGGGTCTCGGGCCAACACACCAAAAAAGGCAGGGCCATGGTTGACCCTGCCTTGATTATTTGTTTGGGGAATGTAGGTTAACTTTTCCTGGACCTCCGCCAGGCCGGCCAGGCGCAGGGCCCGGGGGATGAAGCCGGGGGGCCAGGCAGGGGAGAGCCAGCGGTAGATGCAGGCGTGGCCGAGGCCGAAGAGGATCCAGGCCGATGATGATGGGGGTGGGGTTGGCAACGACGAGGGGGAGGGGTTCGAGCTTGGTCCAGACGGCGATGAGTTTGGGGCTTTGCATGGGGGAGGTGAGCAGGATGCCGCGACCGTGCCAGCCGAAGCCGAGAGCCCGGAAGGTGAGGAGCATGGCCAGGTTCAGCACCAGGCCGCCGGCCAGGCCGGCCAGGAGGGTGCGCAGGAAGGAACGAAAGTGGGGGACGTGCGTGGTCATGATTTATAATCATACCATAGGATGAAATTATGGCGAAGCGGAGCTTCGCATTACAGGGCGTTCCCAAGCGGGAGCTTGGGAACGAGAAAGCATGCTTTCAGAGCAACAAAGCTTAACATCCCGGGCACATGGGACAAGAAAAAAATCAGGTCCGGATCACTTCATACAGGCCGGGATAATGAGGAAACACCTCCATATAGGGACCGACCAGGGCCTGGAATTCCGGGCTATTGGCGACGGCCTCGAAATGCTCGACGGATTCCCACTCAGCCAGGTTGATTAACTGGAACCGGGCCCAGGGAACCAACGCCCGGTGCAAGCGGGTGGAGATGAAACCGGGTTGCTGTTTCATAAACGCAGCCACTTTTTCCCAAAAGTCCAGGGCTTCGGCCTCTCTTCCGGCCGGGTCCGGGAGAGTTTTGGTTTCCTGGAGGGCGTGGGAGGTGGCCTGGCCGTTCACCTGCAGTGTGCCCTGGACGCGGGGCCGGGGTCGATGGCAGACGCAGGTGGGTGGAGACTGAGACAGAGAAAGACCAGGGCTGTGGCTAAAAGGAATGATTTCTGGAGCCCTAAATTCACGGATTAAAATAGCCCCTCACCCTGACCCTCTCCCCCGGCCAGCGGGTGGAGAGGAGATATAATCCTGGCACCGGCGAGGGCGCCTGTGCTCCATTTGAGGCATTAAGATTCCCCAAGAATGATCCGGGCGTCCAGGGTCAGGGTGCCCTGGCCTTGCGGGGAAGACCCGGACGGGATTAAGGTCCACCTCCTGGATCTGGGGGCAGTGCATCATCAGGGCCGAGAGCAGGGTCAGGCTCTGGGCCAGGGAAGTGATATCCATGGGTGGTTGGCCCCGGAGGCCCTTGAGGATTTTGTAGATCTTGGTTTCGGCGATGAGTTCCATGGCGGCGGTCAGGTCCAGGGGGACCAGGCGCATGGCCACGTCTTCCAGGACCTCCACCCAGATGCCGCCGGCCCCGAAGACAATCATGGGGCCGAAGGCCCGGTCCCGTTTGGCGCCGATAATGACTTCCAGACCCCCCTCGATGTGCGGCATGACCAGGACCTGCCAGGCCTCGCCGGCGGGAAGATTTCCTGTGGCCACCTGCTCCAGGGACTGGAAGCCTTCCCGGACTGCGGCTAAAGAGTTCAGGTTGAGCAGGACCCCGCCCAGATCGGATTTGTGCAGGGCGCTGGGCGCGGACAGTTTCAGGCAGACCGGCAGACCCAAACTGGCGGCGGCCTCTTCAGCTCCGGCGGCTGAGGTGACCAACTGCCACATGGGCACGGGAATCCCTAAGGTTTGGACGACTTCCAGGGCCACCGGCAGGGGCAGGGGACCGGGGGAGGTCAGATGCGGGGCCAGCACCCGGTCGATGGCCGGCAGGGAGGCGACTTCGGGGGGTATACCCGGGGGCGGCAGCAACTGGCAGACGCTGTAGCTCCGGGCCAGAATCAAGGCCCGGATGGCTTCGCCGGGGAAGGAAAAAACCGGGACTCCCAACTCCTGCCGGAAGAACTGGCGTTCTTCCAGATTGCCGATGACGGTAATAAGCAGGGGTTTTTGGTTTTGCCGGGCCAGGTCGATGAGTTTTTTGGCCATGGTATGGGCCGGTTCCCTCTCCAGATCATTGATCGGGCCGTAATTCAAAACAATGGCGTCGACCTCGGGGTCCTGACAAACGGCCGCGGCCACGTCCTGATAGAGGGTGAAATCGAAAACGTCACCAAGATCCAAGGGGTTCATGGGCGTGATGACCCCGGCCCGGGAACGGCTCTCAATGAGCTTGACGATTTCCGGGGACAGGGGCGGCAGATGGAAACCGGCCTTCTGACAGGCATCGGCCACCACTACGGCTTCGCCCCCGGAGCGGGACAGCACCACCAGCCGGTCGCCTTTGAGCGGTGGCTGCTGCAAGGCAATGGCGGCGTGCAGAAATTCATTGCGGCTGTGCACGCGCAGGATACCGGACTGGCAGCAGGCCGCAGTCACCACTTCGTCGTCCACCGCCAAAGAGGCGGTGTGGCTGCGGGCGATATCAGCGCTTAAAGTGCCGATGTTGGCTTTATGCAGCAGGATGGGCTTTTTGGCCTGGCGGCCCAGCTCCATCAGCCGGCGGCCGTCGGCCAGATCTTCCATATAGAGGTAAATAAGGGTGGTGCCGGGGTCCTCCAGGAGAAAGGCCAGGATGTCGTTTTCATTGGTGTCCAGCTTGTTGCCGACACTGACGAATTTGTTCATGCCAATACCGGATTGGGCCAGCCAGGCGATGACGTTGCTGCCCACGCCGCCGCTCTGACAGATGAGGGAGACGCCGCCCACCCGGGGGATGCCCGGCAGGGTCATAAAGGGCAGGCACAGGCCGATTTCCATGTTGATGATACCCAAACCGTTGGGCCCCATCATGCGGATCTGATACTCCCGGAGCTTTTGCCGCACCTGTTCTTCCAGTTTGCGGCCTTCACGCCCCAATTCCGAGAAACCACCGGATTCCACCACCACCCGTTTTACCCCCAGGCGGCCGCAGTCAGCTAAAATATCGGGCACCACCCGGGCCGGGGCCAGGATGGCGACTAATTCCGGGGGCTGGGGGAGGTCCAGCAGAGAGGGGAAGATGTCCAGATCAAAGACCCGGCCGCCTTTGGGGCCCACCGGGAAGATTTTCCCCTGGAAGCCGAACTCCAGTAAATTGCTGACAATATTACGGCCTAAGTTGTCAGGGTTTTCAGAGACCCCCACCACGGCCACGGATTTGGGATAGAAGAATTGTTTCATGGCGTTAGTTCACCGTATTATATGTTCCATAAATAATTTCAAGGTAGCCGCACTTTGCTGCTCCGAGAAAGAGTCGGCACACGGGCTATCCTTGAGAACCCTACCAGCTGTATGAGGGTCAGGTTGTTAGCCTACAGATTACGCCTCAGGGGCATGGTGTACTTTTCTAAGGGTTGTGATACTCCTATAGTTCATACAAAAATCAAACCAGTGGGACAGTAGCCTGGACGAATTTATTTTCTCTCTACCCCTTTTTAACCAAAGCCGCGGCGAAGAACCCGTCCAAGCCGTCTCGTTCCGGCCGGGTGCGGAAATAACCCTGGGTATCGATGAACTGCTGGGCCTGGGGAGGAAGAGCCGCGGCCGGGGTCCGGAGGGCAAAATCCGGTTGGGAGGCGAGGAAATCACGGACCACATGCCTCATTTTCTTCGACTTCGGTGGTGCAGGTGATATACAGCATGACTCCCCCTGGCTGCAGGTACGGAGCGGCCTGTTGGAGCATTGATTTTTGGAGGATGGCGAAGCGGGCGAAATCTTCGGGTTGCCGCCGCCAGCGCAGTTCGGGGTGGCGACGCAGCACCCCCAGACCGGAGCAGGGGGCGTCGATCAGGATACGGTGGCAGCGGCGCTCCGGTCGGAAGGGCAAAGACGCGGCGGCGTCGGTGCGGAGGAGATCAACGCCGGTCAGATTCATTCTTTGGAGGTTGTGGCTGAGGGCCAGCAGACGGGTCTGGCTATGTATCCACGGCCACAATATGTCCCTGACCATGAAGAATCTGGGCCAGGTGCGTGGTTTTGCCGCCCCGGCCGGCGCCGATTTCCAGGATCTGCTGACCGGGCTGAGGTTGGAGTAACAGGGTTGCCAGTTGGGCGGCCTCGTCCTGGAAGAGCCACAAACCCCGTTGATACGAAGGCAGGCTCAGAGGGGACCGGGTCAGGGTCCGGATGGTCAGTCCCAGGGGGGAATAGAGGCACGGTTCGGTCTCGACCCCTTCGGCCTGTAAGACGGTCCTCAGGGTGTCGGGACTGATGCAGGTGGTGTTGACCCTGATAGTCAAAGGCGGATGCAGATTGTTGGCCTGGGCCCGGGCCCAGGCTGCGTCCCGGCCCAGGTCCGCCAGCCAGCGGGCCGCCAGCCACTCGGGCAGGGAGGTGGCGGCGGCCAGGCTTGCTATCGGCGCGGTTTCCGGGTCGGGGAGGGGCAGGTCTTTGATGCCGGCGGCCAGGGTGCGGCCGACGGCGTTGACAAAGGCCGTTAAAGCTGGAGGCAACCGGCGGGCTTTGGCCAGTTTGACGGATTCATTGACCGCGGCACTGGGCGGCACGCGGTCCAGGAAAAGGAGCTGGTAAGCGGTCAGACGCAGGAGATCCAGCATCCATCCATCTATTCGACGTTCCGGCTGCAGGCGAAGGACAACATGCGGCGTGATCTCGCCGCTCTTTCCAAAGCCGAGGGGTATCGATATCTATCGAAAGAGGAGCAGGGGCTCGCTCTGGGACCCGGGCATTGGCGCGACATGACCCATCTGAGCCCGGAGGGGCGGGAATTGTTGACGCGGCGGATTGCGCAGGAACTGCTGAAACAATGAAGGCCGCAAGAAAGCTGGAGGCCGTTTTCGGGGGTGGTCTGTTACTGGATTTCTTTGCGCGGCGATTGCCGTCCATGAAAAAGGCGAGGGGAAGCCTCGCGGTGTATTCTCCCGGACATCTCGGGGATATTCTGCACACGGTGCCGATGCTGAAGGCCTTGCGGAAAGGAAAGCCTGGATCGAAGATCATCTGGCTGGTGGGCCCATGGAGCGAAGCCTTGGCGCGGCGATATTCAGAATTGGTGGATGAGATCCGGGTATTCGGTCCCAATCTGCCGCCATACACGCGCGGGAAAGCGGGAATGGCGGCAAAGTCTTTGGCTTCAGTGGCGGCTGGCCATGGCCTTGAGGCGGGACGGAGTGGATGTATTTATCGGTGCGGGCGATGGGGTGGGACGGTTTTCTGGCGAATACGATTTGCCCCAGGCTGTGGATCGGCGCCGGGGAATGGCGTCCGCCCCGGGTGCGGCCGGAAATTCAAACCCAGTTCCAGCCCTACGAGAAGGATCGCTATGAGGCGGACGCGTTGGCGGGGTTATTGCGTCCGATGGGAATCGAAGCGAAAGCCGATCGGCTGGTATATGCCGTGTCGCCGGATGAGCGGAAGGCCGCAGTTGACTTTCTGAAGACCGAAGGGGTGGACTCCTCGCGTCCACTGGTCGTGCTGGCGCCCGGTTCGGGCTGGAGCGGCAAGAATTGGTTTCCGGAGCGGTTTGGTGCCGTGGCTGACGACTTGGTTCGCCACAAGAGGTGCCAAATCGCATGGGTGGGAGGCGCTGGCGAGCAGTCCTTGGTGCCAGAGGCCCGTTCGAAAAAGATTTCAACTGGGTGGGCAAGACGTCGCTTTCGCTGCTGGCCGCAGTGTTGG
>CAVZSK010000023.1:0-12334 GCA_963777875.1 uncultured delta proteobacterium
TTGTCATAAGGGGAGTGATGGGAACACAAAAAACTGTGATTTATGTTTGCCTGGTTATAGTAATGGCAACAATGTCATTGGTTTACGGATCGCTGTTTTAAATGCATGTGGAACAATTTGGTTCGAATACGGGTTATTGGTATGGATACCGCTGTTGTCGGGTATATCAGAAAGTAATGTAATTTTAATATTCAAAAAGCGGGTAAATATAAAATGAGTGAACCCGGTCACCATCACCATGAAGTAAGCGGCAAGAACCTTGGTGTTGCCATACTGCTTAACGCAGGAATTACTTTAGCTCAGGCAATCGGAGGTATAATCTCCGGAAGTATGGCGCTGTTAAGCGATGCGGCGCATAACTTCAGCGATGTACTGTCAATTGTAATAAGCTATCTGGCCAACAGACTTTCGAAAAGAGAAGCTACCGAAAAGCAAACCTTCGGATTCAAACGGTCAGAAATCCTTGCTGCCTTCATCAACTCGGCAACACTGATTATTATTTCAGTCGTCATTCTGATTGAAGCTGTTCCAGAGGTTGATCAACCCGGTACCCATTTCAGCCAACATGGTTATCTCTTTATGAAGCTCCCAACTGATAACGGACAAAACGGCGAATTATGACATTTTCCCCGGTTTTCGCCCGCATTTCATTGAGATAGTCCTGAATTAGCATATCCGGATTTTTGACAAAAGGCTGCTCCAGGAGACATACTTCCCCAAAGAATTTCTTTATGCGGCCTTCCACCATCTTTTCCAGAACGTTTTCCGGTTTACCCGATTCCCGGGCCTGGGCCATTAAAATCGCCTTCTCTTTTTCCACGAGCTCGGGATCAAGATCTTCCCGGCCAATCGCCATGGGATTGGCGGCGGCAATCTGCATGGCCAGGTTTTTGGTGAATTCGTTGAACTCCGGGGTCTTGGCCACGAAGTCCGTCTCACAATTCACCTCTAACATCACCCCTAGCTTCCCACCCGTGTGGATATACGACTGGATAACGCCTTCGCTGGCTACCCGGTCCGCCCGCTTACGGGCCACGGATAGACCCTTTTCCCGCAAATAGACGACGGCCTGCTCCAGGTCGCCGTTGGTTTCCTTCAGAGCCTTCTTACAATCCATCATACCGGCGTTGGTTTTATCGCGCAGTTCTTTTACTTTTTCTGCAGTAATTTCCAAAAGTCTGTCCTCCTTAGATAACTTCCTGGCCAAAGGTCAGTCCTGACGCCACACCCACCTCTTCATGATAGTATAACGAGCCCAGGTGAACGATAACTCGCAGATAAGACTGACAATCTGCCAGAGCCGCAGCCACCCGATTTATTCGGGGTATTCTGCTTCGGCGGCTTCGGTTGCTTCGGCTGCCATCTCGCCCGGTAGTTCCAATTCTTCGGGGGTGACGGCGGCGTAGGCATGTTCTTCCTCAGAGGCCATGGCGGCCTCCTCCTGCTCTTTGTCGGTCAGGGCCTGGAGACGCTCTTCCCGCACTTTGAGCCCCTGGGAGCAGGCCTGGGCAATTCTTGAGGTGATGAGGCGGATAGCCCGAATGGCATCATCATTGCCAGGAATGACATAATCAATTTCCGTGGGGTCACAGTTGCTGTCAACGATGGCCACCACCGGAATATTCATTTTACGGGCTTCCTGAACCGCAATATTCTCCTTATGAGGATCAACGACAAAGACGGCATCCGGTAACCCGTTCATATCTTTAATGCCGCCCAAGGATTTCTCGAGTTTAGCGGCCTTTTTTTCCATTTCTAAGATTTCTTTTTTGGGAAAACGCTTGAGACTACCATCTTCTTTCATCTTCTCAAAATTTTTCAACTTATCGATGGACTTCTTAATGGTCTGGAAATTGGTGAGCATTCCTCCCAACCAGCGGTGGTTGACGAAGAACATGTTGCAGCGGTTGGCTTCCTCAAAAATGGCGTCCTGGGCCTGCTTCTTGGTACCCACAAACAGCATCTTGCCGCCGTCGGCAATTCTGTTGACCACAAAATCATGAGCAACTTTAAAAAGTTGGACGGTCTTCTGGAGATCAATAATGTAAATGCCGTTCCGAGCGCCAAAAATGAAAGGTTTCATTTTGGGATTCCAACGCCGGGTCTGATGCCCGAAATGGACACCTGCTTCCAATAGTTCCTTCATGGTTACGTTCGACATGCAATACTCCTTAGCTAGTTTTTTTCCCCGCCGTCCCGACTACCACCGGATCAACTTGCCAGGCAAGCACTAGCCCGGCCTATCGGAACGTGTGAATTTAAACAAATATTTTTATCATATAATTAACCAAATAGGCAATAAAAAATTCAGCCAGCTCTTTTTTGGGACCTCCACCGGACCTGTCTTGTATTAATCCTTGACCATTCATGTCTTTCTTGGCATAATTGGCTATAATTTCTAGTCTTAACTCTGGACGTGAACCATACCGGCAACTACTTGCCAGGGAAAGATGACATTCCTGATAGCGACGATGAGAAAACACTACGCTAGGCGAGGGGGAGAACATGAAGCGCCACATCAGCATCTTGATCATCCTTATGCTGTTTTTAGCCTTTACCGGCAATGCCCAGGCCCAAAAGGCGAAGACCGAATCTTACGGCCAGGGGACCCAACAGTTCTCGCTGGCCACCGGCAGTCCCGGAGAACTGGGTCTGCTCAAAGCTCTGGCCGCAGCCTTCACCCCTGAAACCAACACCACCCTGGTGTGGCAAAAAGCCGGTTCGGGGGAGTCGTTAAAAATGCTTCAGGGCAAGGAAGTGGATATGATCATGGTGCATGCCCCGGCCGCAGAAAAAAAGGCGGTCCAGGATGGCTGGGCCACCAAGCGGACTCTCCTCGGTTCCAATGAATTTTTCATCGTCGGCCCGGCCACTGATCCGGCCAAGATAGCCGAGGCCCAGAACGCCATAGACGCCTATACCCGGATTTCCAAGGCCCAGGCCAAGTTTTTCTCCCGAGGGGACAACTCCGGCACCCACAAAAAGGAGATGTCCATCTGGGAAAAGGCCGGGATTAAGCCCAGCGGCGACTGGTATATCGTCACCAAAGATTTTATGACCGCCACCCTGAATCGGGCCAACGCCGAGAAGGGCTACTTCATGGTCGACAGCAGCACCTGGGCCGCAGAAAAAAAGAATTTGCCCGACCTCAAGATCTTATTCCGGGGCGATAAGATGCTGGTCAACACCTACCACGCCCTCGCCCAGCCGGCTGGGGCCACTCCCGGGGCCGAATGGGCCGGTAAATTCATCGATTTTGTGGCTTCCGACCGGGGCCAGCAGATCATCCGGGATTACGGCAAAGACAAATACGGCGAAGGCCTTTATAATGACGCAGCCTACGCTAAGCAGTATGATGATTAGAAAATGATCAGTGGCAGGGTCAGTGGACCGGCATGAGTTTCAAAGATAAGTTCAAAACATATAAGATTTGCCAGTCGTTACCTTTATTTTCCCCTCTTCCCTCCAGGGAAAAGGGTCAGGGTGAGGGGTGACCAAGCCATAACCTTTTGACAACCATATAGGAGGATCTATGAAAACGTACTTGGTGTTAATGAGTTTAGGAATCTTCGGGGCGGTGATTACCATGGCGTTGGCGCCGGCCGGGGCCGCTGACAAGATCACCTGCGCCTCCACCACCAGCACCCAGAATTCCGGTCTGTTTGATGTTCTGCTGCCCGCGTTTAAAAAGGCCAGCGGTATCGATGTGGCGGTGGTGGCGGTGGGCACCGGTCAGGCCATCGAAATGGCCCGGCGAGGTGACGCCGACGTGCTCTTCGTCCATGATCCGGACAAAGAAGCGACATTTGTGGCCGACGGCTTCGGAGTCGCCCGGAAGCCGGTCATGTATAACGATTTCATCATCGTCGGCCCCGCCGCCGACATGGCCAAAATCAAGGGGATGAAAGATGTCACCGAGGCTTTCAAGAAAATGGCCGCCTCTGGTGTTCATTTCGTCTCCCGGGGCGATAACTCCGGCACGCACGCCATGGAGCAAAAAATCTGGAAAAAAGCCGGCGTCGACCCCAAGGGCAAACCTGCTTACCTGGAAGCAGGCCAGGGTATGGAAAGCACCCTGAGCATGGCCAGCGAAAAGCAGTTTTATACCCTCACCGACCGGGGCACCTGGCTGGCCGTGAAAGACAAGGATAAACTGGCCCAAGAAATTATGGTGGAGGGCGACCCTGTTCTGTTCAATCAATACGGCGTCATTGTGGTCAACCCGGCTAAACACGCCCACGTCAAGGTGAAAGAAGCCACCGCCTTTGCCGACTGGCTGACCTCCCCCGACGGCCAGAAGGTCATCGGCGATTTCAAAGACAAAAACGGCAACCAGCTCTTTATTCCCAATGCCAAGGCAGGTAAATAGGGCGCTAAGCCCAGCCTGGCAAAAGTTTAGCCGTGCCCAAGTCCACCTTGGGCACGGCATGTCTTTATTTGCTATCTTGCTAATCACTACTTCCCTATAAATGGAAACCATTTACCAAGGCCTAACACAAAGCCTCTTGCTTCTTTGCAGCGGTGATCCGGAACTGTATCGCATCATTGCCCGGTCCCTGATGGTGTCGGGCACCGCGATTGGGCTGGCCGCCCTGCTGGGTATTTCCGGGGGCATCGGGGTAGCCCTGCATCTGTTCCCGGGCCGCCGCCTGCTCATCAATATCCTCAATACCTTCATGGGGCTGCCGCCGGTGGTGGTGGGTCTGGTGGTGTATCTGCTCCTCTCCCGGAGCGGCCCGTTGGGATTTCTGGGATTGCTGTTCAGTCCCACGGCCATGATCATCGCCCAGACCATCCTGGCCACCCCCATTCTGGCGGCCTTGACGGTGAGCGCCCTGCTGGCGGTCAAACCCCTGGTCCGGGACACGGCCCTGGCCTTGGGAGCCACCCCACGTCAGGCCGCCTGGACCGTGGTGCGGGAGGCCCGTTATGGTCTCCTGGCTGCGGTCATTGCCGGCTTCGGCCGGGTAAGCGCTGAGGTGGGCGCGGTGATGATGGTGGGGGGTAACATTGCCGGCTACACCCGGGTCATGACCACGGCCATTGTCCTGGATACCGCCAAAGGGGAATTCGCCCTGGCCATCGCCCTGGGACTGGTGCTCATTCTTGTGGCTTTCCTGGTAAACCTGGGGCTTAACCTCTTCCAGGGCCGGGGAGCTGCCTGACCCGCCATGTCAACCATCATCTGCCAATTGCCAACAGTTCAGGTTTTATCTTCCCCCCGCCCCTCCAGGGGAGAAGGTCAGGGTGAGGGGTGAATCAAAACAAAGCGGGATCAGCCGCTCTCACCGTCGATGGGGTCAGCCACTACCGCCAGGGGCATCTGGTGCTGGACCGGGTCAGCCATGCCTTTGCCGCCGGTCTGGTTCACGCCATCATCGGCCCCAACGGCGCCGGCAAGACCAGCCTGCTGCGACTCCTGGGACTCCTGGAAAAACCCGGCCAGGGGCGGATTCTCTTGGGGGACCTGGACACCACCCGCCTCTGGCCCCAGTGTTTGGACCTCCGGCGCCGCCTGGGATTCCTGCATCAAAATCCCCTGCTCTTCCAGGGCACGGTGTTCGATAATCTGGCCGTGGGTTTGAAATATCGCCGGGTCCCCAGGCGCCAGCGCCGCCACCTGGTGGAAGAGGTTCTGACAGCCTTCAGCCTGACTTCCCTGGCCCGGCGACCCGCGGCTCAGCTCTCCGGCGGCGAGGCCCAGAAAGTCGCCCTGGCCCGTATCATGGTCTTTGACCCCGAGGTCCTCCTTCTGGATGAACCCACCGCCAACCTGGACCCCCACAATGCCTTTGAGTTCGAACGAATTATTGCCGATATTCATGGGCAGCAAGGCAAAACCATCATCCTGGTAACCCATGACCTGGGCCAGGCCCAACGCCTGGCCCAGCAGATTCTCTTCCTGCACCGGGGCCGCCTGCTGGAATCCGGTCCCACGGAACGGGTGTTGCAACAGCCGGAAAACGACACCACCCGGCTATTCCTGAACCGGGGGTTGATGGTATAATAAAAACAAGCAGCAATTATAATCAGGAAACTTTTGACATGATACATAACCGTCTTATCTTCATCCTCATCGTCATCCTGACCTGCCTGCCCGCTATGGTCCCGGCCCAGGCCGACAAACCCAAGCCCAAACTCCTGGACGGGGAACTCATCGAGGAAGGCCAGACAACACCGGCCCCGGAACCGGCCCAGCCGGCGCCGGAGAACCACACCAGCCAGACCGTCACGCTGCGAAAGGAATTCAGCGTCCGACTCCCCTCTAACCCGTCCACCGGCTTTGGCTGGAAGGTAGCCTCCTACGACCGGGAGTTCCTGCAACTGCTCCGCAACCGCTACCAGAAGCCGGAACAACCCCGCCCCGGCGCCGGCGGCCAGGAACTGTTCGACTTCCTGCCCTTAAAAAGCGGTTCCACCACCATCGTCTTCCATTATCAACGGCCCTTCGAAAAACAGGTCGGCCGGGAACTGCGCCACACGGTGATCATCAAGTAGAACGCCTCACCACGCCCCCTTGCTTGCCTGGCCTGCTCTCGGGTGCAATGTTGCCATTCGAACCAAATTTGACATTTTTCTGTTCTTTGCCATCCGCGAGAGCGATTAAAACCCAACGCGGTTAGAGGCCTGGGATTGTTCGTCTCCTTTGGACGAGTAGAACAACATACCGAAGCAATATTGATCTCGGGGGAGTTTGCGATAGATAGGGATCTCGGCGACCTGAAAGCCGTTCAGGCGGCCCACAACTTCGTCTGAACGACCATAATGACATTGACGGTTTTTAATAAACACTATGAGGAGGAATGTCAAAAGGGGGGCTGCAAAATTTCTCTTTTGCGCCCCCTTCTAAAACTTGCCTGAAACACTTTTTTTAACGGAAACTAAAAACCGGGTCTAAATACTTCTGGTGAACCCGCTGAAACGATAGAGATCGCCCATGAGCTCTTCATGCTCCTTTTTGAGTTTCTGATACATGCGGGCATTTTCCAGGGCCAGGGCGGCCTGTTCGGCCAGGGACGACATGAACATGACCTCCTCTTCCGAGAAGCTCCGGGGCTGGCTGCTATACAGGCGCAGGACCCCGATGACGTTGCCCTTTAAGGCGATGGGAATGGAGGTGATGGAGTTGATGCCCTCTTCGGCCAGGGCCTGGGGATAAGGAGCCCGGGGATCGGAAGTGGCATCATAGATGATGACGGCTTTGCCGGTCATGGCTTCGGCAATGGATTTGTCACTTTCCACCGGCCCCTTGTTAATGTAACGGTCGCTCAGCCCGAAGTGCGCCACCAGTTCCATCTGTTTGCGTTTTTCATCCAGCAGGCGCACCGCTGCCGCCTTGATATCCAGGGCGTTGGTGGCCGTCTTGACCAGCAGGGAGAGGATTTTTTGCACTTCCAAAGTCGAATTGATGGCCTTAAAGACCTGCTGCAGACCTTTTAAAAATTCCAATTCCTTCAACTTGGATTCATACATGCGGGCGTTAATGAGCGCCTGCCCCCCCAGTTCGGCGACGGCGCAGGCAAAGTCGATTTCGTCCATGAAAAACTCCCGGGGCTCGGCGGTCAGCAGGCGCATGGCCCCGATAACTTTGCCTTTTACCAGGATGGGGATGGCCACCAGGGTGGCGATGCCCTCTTCCTTGGCTTCCGCCGGGTATTGAATCCGGGGATCGGTGGTGGCGTCGTAAATAGCTACGGGGCGGCCGCTCAAGGCTTCGGAGATGCTTTTGTCCAGATCCACCTGGCCTTTGTTCAAATATTTCTCACTCAGGCCCACGGAAGCCGCCAGTTCCAGAGTATTGGTTTTGGGATTAACCATCCGGATGGTACAGCCTTTGAGGTTCATAACCTCGGCCATCTTGCGGACAATGAGGTCCAACACTTCCCTGACCGCCAGGGTGGAGCTGATGGCTTTGCTGATTTCCTGAAAACTAATGAGGTAGAGTCTTTCTTTGCTGGTCATTGGATCAACTCCTTAAGATAAAGGATTTTTTCCGCGGTCAAGGGCGGCAGCCGGTTACCGGATCCATCCTCGCAAGTCCCGAAAATACATCCCCGCCTGATCCTGCCTGACGTTGAACTTCTTGCCGGAACTGCCCCGAGATGTTACCTGGAGATTAACAGAATTTAAAGAATTATTCAACCATCGATGGCCAGGATTATTTTTTCACAGTGGATTTTTCGCTAGCAATTCCCTATAAATTTTTCCGATTATCAGAGATTATTCTCTACTGCGTCTCATACCCTCCCCTGAGGTAATTTTTCGGCACAATCCTAAAAGGTCACGTTTTATTTAGGGATAGTCGGTTGAGAGGCAAACCCCAGGCGCAGCAGGGCGTCCCGGCTCACCATGCCTTGAAATTTTCCTTTGGCATCCAGGACCGGCAGACGTTTGATAGCCCTCTCGATCATCAGGCGAATGGCTTCATGAATAGGGGCATCTTCCTGGACCGTGATGATATCGGTCTTCATGACCTCACCCGCGGTTCTGGCCAGCAGGTGCTCCTGTAATTGTTTATGCCGGCGACCCCCGCTCGGTAAAGGGAATCTTGCTGACAAAGTAATCCCAGATACCCTGATCAGGCTCGGAAAAAGCCATGAGGAGATCCCGGTCCGAGATCAGGCCCAGGAAATCTCCTTCCTGGTTCACAACAGCTACCCGTTGGATGTCATTGCAATCGATGAGGCGCATCACCTCCTCCACCGAGGTCTCGGGAAGGACCGAGATGCTATCCCGGCGCATAATATCGGCCACGACGCGCAGGTTGTCCACCGTCAGGTCCTGCTTCTGAAAAGCGTGCCAATCAGGGCACTCCCGCACGATGGTGTGAAACACATCCAGGCGGGAAATAACGCCCACAAGTTTTCCGGCTGCATCCACGACCGGAAGCCGTTTCACATTCTTGGTCAGCATCAGATCCACCGCGTCCGTCACCATGCTGTCCTGGTCTATCATGACCACCGGCTGCGTCATGACCTCCCTGGCCTGTCTCGAAGCCAGGGCCTCGCAGACAGCGCTCACCTTGGCACCGTCCGATGCCGCCAGCAGACCGAGCCGCATGGGCAGACCCGCCTTGTAGATTAAATCTCCCTGGGAGATGACGCCCACCGGACGATTCTGGACATCCACCACCGGCAGGGCGGTGAAAGTGGCAGACAGGAGCAGCCGGGCAACCTCGTCTAAGGTGGTTTCTAAGCCGACTTTTTGGGGCGAGGCGGTCATGACATCCCGAACCCTGGTATGCTTGGGGATGAGATATCCCCGGGTCTTATGGGCGATGACCTGCACCTCCTGAACCGTCACCAGGCCGTCTGCCACCATGGCTTCGGCCTGGGCCAGAATCCGCTCGGACTCGGCCGCCGGCGCAATAATCGTAATCCGCACCGGCAGATTGTAAGACAGGACCTCTATCCGGCCGGTGGCGATCTCCCCATTTTCGTAGGCGCCCTCTGTTCCCCTGGTCACCATACACCGGGCCGGAATTTTCAGATCGTGCACCAACTGGACCATGGCAGTGGCCAGGGGCTGCCCCTGCCAACGGGCTTCTTCGCCGATAAATATCTCGATTATGTTGTAGGATTGCACAGATTGCCCCTCCTTAGCGCAGTCGGCCCACCACCATACCCAAAAAAACTAAAGCGATACCGATAACATTGTTGGCCACAATATTAGCCGCCGCCACCAGGTATCTCCCCTCCTGCAGGGCAGTTACTATCTCCAGGCCAAAAGTGGAAAAAGTCGTCAAGGCCCCCAGAAACCCGGTCATAAAAAACAGTCGAACCGAGGGGTTCATAATGCCCAAACCCCGTTCACCCCAGGCAAAAGCCAGACCGATGAGAAAACAGCCCGAAAGATTGACGATGAGCGTCCCCCAGGGGAACTTGACGCCGAAAAGCTTGACCGCCAGCAAAGAAACGCCGTACCGAGAGAGTGCCCCCAGGCTGCCGCCCAACAACACGAAGAGTATTTTCATGGTCCAACCATCACATTGTCCCAGGCCAGAAATCAAATTGATCCATTATCATTGCTTTCCTATTTTTCATTTTTATCAATATTAAGTCCATTAAAAAAACTAATTGATTTTATAAAAAATGATGGGCTATTATGCCACTAATAAGACTCATCCCGACAATCACCATCTTCCATAGTTAAACTTTTACTTTTAACCAGCACTCCAGGAGGAGGTCGTCAATGGTCAGGGGGCGCTTTTTCTTCAGACGGCAAGTGGCGGCAGGGGGTTTTGTCCTGCTCATCGCAATACTTGGGTGGATGCCGGTCAATCAGGCTGAGGCCCAGGAGGTCAACGAGGCCATGCTGTCTTTTATCCAGGCTATGGTCAATAAAAATCCAGCCGCCATCGCCGCCGCCTTCTCCCGGCAGTCGCCCTGGCATTACCAACCGTATGAAATTGGCACCGGCCGGCGGCTGAAACTGGTCGTCATTGCCCCCGAAAAGATGGTCCGTGATTTTCAGCAAAAATCGGGCTGGTACGATTTTTTCATGGCTGACCCGAACGGCTACACCTTTCGGGTGAACTTTATGCACAGCAATCAGTGGAAAAGGCGCGGAACCGACACCTTCGTGGCGCCGGACAGCGATTCGGGAAATACTTATATCAAATGGCGGCGTGAAGGCCAACGCTGGGTCATTGGGGAAATCGGCGAAACCACACCTTAACCCCATCACCATGGCTCCTTAAGGGTAATCGGGTTCTGATGGTGAGTTTGGCTTAACACGGAGTGGGTAGCATATGAAGAAAATTTTTGTTTCGCTCCTGACTTTGTTATTAGTTGAAATCAGCCCGGCTTGGGCAGGAGAGCAGTTAGCGATTCATTGTGCCAATCCTGGATGTAACTACACCAGAAACCTGGCCCTGGGCGGAGCCCGGCTCTCCCCGGCGATTACCTGTTATTGCGCCCCTTGCCGGGACTTTGTTCGCGTTAAACTTCAGGACTGGGACCAATACTACGACAAAAAATATAAGTGCCCCAAATGTGGCCGGCCAGCTCAGCCGATCTATTCCCAGGAGGAGATCTCCAAATTTCCTTGCCCCAAATGTGGCAAGGTGACCCTCAAAACTAAAACCCTGAGCCGATTCGATTAGACCGACAGCGCGGGAAGGACGATACATGCATACCCAACCGGCCTTGTGTTCCCGGTGCGGCGCCGCCAGTATATGCGGCTCCCGCTTCTGCTCCCAGTGTGGTAATCCTTTAATTCCTGAAAAACCTGCCGCTGTTCCTGAAACCGCCCAAGCCCCACCCCCGTCTGCAGCCCTGCAGCCCAAGGGTCACCAGACCGGCCAGGAATTATCCTGGCAGGTCAACGTTCCTCTCCTGACCGATCAATTTATCATGTATGACCTGCTGAAGGTCTGGGGGGTCTCTACCCTGTTCTTGTTTCTGATCATGGTCGCCATCTTCACTTTCGAACGAAATTGGCGCAGCCTCATGTCTATGCTGCCGCTGGTGGGATTGACCAGCCTTGGCATACTTGTCCTTTTTGTTCTGGTGATGTTGGTTTTTTTTGGCAACCGCTTTCCCATGGGGTTCATACTGAGCCCTCAAGGGGCCATGGTAGCCAGTCTCAGTCAGCGGGGCCGCTGGGGCAATCGCCTGGCGGTGATTTTGGGCGCCCTGGCCGGCAAACCCGGGGTGGCCGGGGCTGGTCTGCTGGTAATGTCCCGGGAAAGTGTCGGCATCAGCTGGGATGAGGTCCGGCGCCTGAACATCCACCCTGAAACACGGGTCATCAGCCTGATGGATAGCTGGCATGTGGTACTGCGGCTTTACTGCACCCCCCAAAATTACGATCAGGTCCTGTTAGCCCTACAAGAATGGGCCGCCAGAGGCATAAATAAGAAAGCCGCGCCACGCCCCCGGGGTCTCTCCCCAAACCTCAAATTGGGACTGAAATCTATCGTAGCCCTGATAGCCGCTTTCATCATCACCGCTTTGCCCTTGGAAGTGCCTCCGGTGTTCATCTGGTTACTGTTAGCAGGGGGGTTGGGGGCTATCTGGTTTTTAGCGTTTGACCGCTTTTTTCGGCCTCGTTTCCCTGCTGTTGGCAGGCGTCATTTTAGTGGGCTTTGTCAGCCAGAGTCTGGAAGTCCAGCAGCGCACCACCCCTGATGAGTTCCGCAAATTCGCCCAAAGTCAGGGAGTGCAGATCGACGAAGTCCCTGATTGGATCATTGGTAGGTACCGTCGTTATGAACTTTTTCACGCTCACGAATGGATTCAAACCGGAATCGCGGCCCTGGGTTTGTCATTTTTTGTCTGGGTCGGAGTTTCAGCGTCGCAACCCAGGAGAAGGAACGCTCCAAGAAAGGATT
>CAVZSK010000024.1:0-9199 GCA_963777875.1 uncultured delta proteobacterium
GTGGGCTTGAACGAAGTCCCACACTACTTCTTGGGCAACGGCCCGGTGGACACGCTCTATAACGCCTTGCTGAAGGCCCTCATCCGTTTCTATCCCCGGCTGGTGGAAATGCGGCTGGATGATTATAAGGTACGGGTCCTGCCCGGCACTACCGGCAGCACCGCCGCCAAGGTCCGGGTGCTCATCGAATCCCGGGACGGCCATGACCGTTCCGGGGCACCGTCGGCGTCTCCCACGATATCATCGACGCCTCCTGGCAGGCCCTGGTGGACAGCATCAATTTTAAACTCTATAAAGACGAGCATTCGACCTCTAAGGCGGATGGGAAAAAATAGGCAGGCTGGATCATCAACAACCTGATTACTCATTTAAGATAGGGGCGGTGCGCCAACCGCCCCTATCTGCCCTGGGAGAAGGCGATGATCATTGAACCAAAGTCTTCTCAAACAATTACCCCAGTTCGAATGCAACAGCTCATCATCCTGGTCTTGGGCCTGTGTCTGGCCGGGCTCTGGACCTGGCGGGCCGGTTTGGTCTGGCCCCCCTCCCCTGCCCTCACCCCACCCCAGCCGAAATACTTCATCGAAATGAGTGGTGACCTACCCCGCCCCGGCGTCCAGGTCTTTTTGTCCTCCCCCACCATCCAGGAAGTCTGGGAGACGGCCGGAGGCCAGGGGACCGTGCCAAACGCCTCGCAACCACTAAACAGTGGTACTAAAATTACTATTACTTCAGACAGAACCGTTACCCTGGAGCCTATGTCGGGCAATTATCTGTTGACATTAGGGCTGGCCCTGGACCCCAACCAAGCCACCGCCACAGACCTGGAAGCCATTCCCGGCATCGGGCCGGTGCTGGCCAGACGGATAGTTGAGTTTCGGGAAGAACACGGGCCTTTCCGACAGATTGACAATTTACTCGAAGTGAAAGGGCTGGGGCCGAAAATTCTTGAAAATATCAGGCCATATGTGGTTATAATAGCAAAAGATGAGATGCTTCAATAAGATTCAAAGGAGATCCCTCCATGGAACCAAAAAATACCCCCCCCCAAGACCCTCAAACCTTGATTGCCGATTTATTGCGTAATGACAGCCCCATTCGGTTGGAGCGTATGGCCTACCAGTCGCCGTTGCTACCAGTGTTTCGACAAGGCGTGGGGAGTGTGCGTCCTATGGAGGGATATTCCCTGGAGGTATTGAAAGCGGCCCGGGAGCAGTTGCCGTTCGTCAGTGAAAACAAATTGCTCCAGATTATCCCCGGCGACACGATGCAAGAACATCCCCGCCGCCTCGGCATTGTCCTCTCCGGCGGACCGGCGCCCGGAGGCCACAATGTGATTGCCGGGGTCTTCGAAGCGGCCAAACGGGCCCATCCCGACAATGCCCTCATCGGCTTTCTGGCCGGACCCAAAGGCATCATTACCAATAAGCACAAGGAAGTCACCGGAGAGATGATCGGGGAATATAAAAATTCCGGCGGCTTCCATATGTTGGGCACGGGACGGGACAAGATCGACAATGCCGACAAAATGGGCCAATGCCGGCAAACCTGCACTGATCTGGCCTTGGACGGCCTTATTGTCGTGGGAGGCGATGATTCCAACACCAACGCCGCCTTTCTGGCCGAAAATATGCGGGATATCGGCGTCCAGGTCATCGGCATCCCCAAAACTATCGATGGAGATTTGCAGGTGCCGGGTTTGCTCCAGGTGCCTTTCGGCTACCATTCGGCCTGTATGAGCTTTGCCACGGAAGTGGGGAACCTGAACTCCGACTGCAAATCCGACCTGAAATATTGGCATTTCAACCGCCTCATGGGGCGCAGCGCCAGCCACATCGCCCTGGAAGTGGCCCTCCAGACCCATCCCAACGTCATCCTCATCGGCGAGGAGATCGAAGACAAGGAACTCACCATCCACAACGTGGTGCGCCTCATCGCCGACGTTGTCGTGGACCGGGCCCAACGGGGCATGAACTACGGCACCATTCTGATTCCCGAGGGTATTTTAGAATTCATTTATGAAATCAATACGTTGATCATCAAGATCAGCTACATCATCGCCAGCTACGACAAAGAAGCCTGGCATGAGGAGTCTTTCCACAAGCTGCCCTTCGAAGATCAGGTGCAACTCATCGACAACCACGATATCTGGCGGGATTACGATAGCCGGGTGTTTATGGGGCTGCCCACGGAACTCCAGAGGGGTTTGTTGTTGCCCCGGGACAGCCATGGCAATTTTCAGTTTGCCCAGGTGCGCACCGAACGGATTCTGTTGGACATGGTTTCCACCTACCTGCGCAAACAGCGGGGCAAAGGCATTTATAAGGGAACGTTTAAGAATCAGAACCATTACTATGGCTACGACGGCCGGGGCACCTTCCCCACTAAATTCGACTGCGATTTCGGCTACAACCTGGGAGTCACCGCTTTTGGCCTTTTGGCCAACGGTTGCACCGGTTACATGGCGGCCATCAAAGATCTGCATAAACCGCTGGAGCATTGGCAGCCCATCGGCATCCCGCTGGCCCCCTTGATGCACCTGGAAGAACGCAAAGGTCGCCTGGAGCTGGTCATTGCCAAGCAAAAGGTTGACTTAGAGAGCACCGCTTTCAAAACTCTGGCCCAGGAAAGGGCGAAATGGGCCATAGAGGACCATTACCGTTTCCCCGGACCCATTCAGTTTTATGGCCCCTGCGCCGATGCCAAGCCGATTACGTTGCAATTGAATGCCTTAGATTTGTAAGGGGGCCAAGCGAAGCCTGGAAAATAATTATGTTTCCAGAGTACAACTTGGGAACCAGGATCGTTAGAAACATGGAAGTCTTTGTGAACGGCAAATTCCTGCCCGCGTCTCAGGCAACCGTGTCGGTACAGGACCGGGGACTGCTCTACGGCGACGGCCTGTTCGAAACCATCCGGGCTGAAGCCGGGCGGCCTTTGTGGCTGCGGCAACATCTAACGCGGCTGGCCCACTCGGGGGCGGTGCTAAATCTGGCCTTGCCGCCGGATTTTCTTTGGGAAAATCAGATTCGGGAACTACTCCAGCGAAATGGTTTAGGACGCGGTCTGGCCGCGGTAAAGATTCTCATCACCAGGGGTGAGATTGCCACCCTGGGGTTGCCGACCACCGACCAGCCGACCATCATTATCTATGCCCGGCAGTATGAACCACCCTCAGCCGAGGAATATCGCCTCGGCTGGCCGGTGATGAGTTTTCCGGAGCGCCGCACCAACTTTTTGAGTCGACACAAGAGCCTGAATTACCTTTTCTGCCTGGCCGCGCGACAGTATGCGGTGGACCGGGGAGGACGGGAAGGGCTCATCCTGGAGGCCGACGGCGCGGTGTCAGAGGGATCCACCGCCGGCCTACTGTGGCAGGAGGACGATACCTTCTTCACACCCTTATCTGAGAACGCCTTGCCCAGCGTTACCGTGGCCGTGTTGCGAGGAGGCCCTAAGCCACAGGGGCATTGCCTTAAGGGCTAAACCGGTGACAGTGGCCCGATTGTGCCTGGCTCAAGGCGTTTGGCTGGCCAATTCCCTCATGGGACTATTGCCGGTATCCTCCCTGGATGGGCAAACGGTGTCGGTAAGTGTTGAAACTCAGAGGTTAAATGAGTTATTATGGTCAAAGGCTGACTAAAACCTCCCGCAACTGGCGGCCGACGCTGGCCATGTCCTGCCCTTGATAAAAACCCTGGGGAAAAAGGTGGAGGCCGTCATCGACATACCGGGGGATAACGTGCAGATGGGCGTGAGGGACCACCTGCCCGGCGGCAGGATAATTGTTCATGCCCAGATTAAACCCCCGGGCAGATAACTTTTTTTGCAAAGCCAGGGCCAGGCGGCGGCTTATTTGACCCATTTCCAACCACAGATCGTCGGGCAGTTCCAGGAAGGTCTCAAAATGCTGTTTCGGGATGACCAGCGTATGGCCATAATGAACCGGGGCAATATCCAGAAAGGCCAACACCCGGTCGGTTTCCAGGAGGCGTTCGGCCGGAGCCCGGCCGGCTGCGATCTGACAGAAAATGCAAGCCTGGGACATAGTTTTCCTTTTTGGAGCAGGGGCAAAAGCTTCCCCGCCAGGGATGGTTATGTTAGTAAAAAAGTCCGGCAAACTGAGCGGCAAACTTATTTTAAAGATGTCATTATTGTGTCCGGAGCCGCAGGTCGGGGCAAGAAAAAAGTCTCCCCATCCCGACGGATTTTGGACCCTTCCCTACCCTAAGCGAGTTAACGCATGAAAAGTATCAAAGATATCGAACCAATGTTGAAGAACCTGGTCCAGGAAATGGAAAAGACCGTCCCTTATGCGGCGGCCTGGGCCCAAGACGCTTTGGGCGAACAGCTGCTGGTGGATAGCCGGGAGGCCCGGGCCGAAGCCCTGGAAAGACAGCAAGGGGTGGTATTGACAGTTTTTACCGGTCGCAGCTTTTTGGAGTATGCCCTAAACGGCGTGGCCACCTGTGAATTCTGTGACCGCCTGACGGCTGGAGCTGAAGGGCTGGTATCCGCCGCCCTAACGGAAGGTATTGTAGATCTTGGTCTGAGTGTTGATCCTGGTACACCCCTGACCCAAGATTTTGCTGCCACCGCCAAGATTCCGCCAGAACAGATTGCTTTGTCCGAAAAAATGGTCGCGCTCCAGGAATTGCGGGATGATCTGCACCTCCGAGAGCCCCGGGTGGTAAATGCCACAGCTCTGTATGCTCATGTGAACAGATGTGAGTTGTTTGTCAACCGAACCCGCAGCCTCTATCAGGAATTACCCCGGACCCAGGTGGTAGCCCAGGTGGTGCTGTGGGAAGGGGATCATACCGCCCGTATGCATGGTGGGCACTGTTATCTGGGAGGATTCGAGCACGCCCAATTTGGGGCCGAGGCCCGGGAACGCTTAATTCGGGACGCCGGCCGCATCCTCGGGGCGCCTCGGCTGACGCCCGGCAGGTACGATTGTATCTTTTCACCGGATTTTGCCGGCATCTTTGCGCACGAGGCTTTTGGGCACGGCACCGAAGCAGACCTCTTTCTCCAGCGGCGCTCCCGGGGGCAGGAATATCTGGGCAAACAGGTTGCTTCCCCTTTGGTGGATTTATACGATTCACCGGCGCTGCCGGGCCAGGCCGCAACATTTTATTTTGATCATGAAGGCAAGCTGGCGGCAGAGACCAAAATTATTGAACAGGGAATTTTACAGCGCCCCATTACCGACCTGCATTCAGCTCTGCGCTGCGGCCTGAAACGCAGTGCCAACGGCCGGCGGGAGTCTTACTGCCCGCAAGATTTATGCCCGTATGACCAACACCTATTTCGGTCCCGGCAGCAGCAGTTTTGAGGAAATGTTGGCCGATATCGAGTTCGGTTACTTCCTGGACCATCCTTCCAACGGCATGGAGGATCCCAAGGGGTGGGGCATACAACTGGAAGGTCTGTACGCCGAAGAAATCCGCCGGGGCAAGCTCACCGGCAAGGTCTTTTCTCCGGTTATTGTCACCGGTTATGTCCCGGATCTGTTGCAATCCATCACCATGGTGGGGCCTAACGTGGAGATCTCCGGATTGGGCATGTGCGGCAAGGGTCATAAAGAATGGGTGAAGGTGTCGGACGGCGGCCCGTACCTGCGCCTGCAGGCCCGCCTGGGATAATGCCGTTTTGAGTCTACGGTTAAAAGATTGGAGAGATAGTTTACAGGTGGGCGGGGACCTGGGTAAGATTGTTGACAACTACTGCGCTTGCTAATCGAACTGGTGCCAGTCATTCAGCCGGTAGCTATTAACTCGAAACTGAAACTCGAAACTTTAATATTGGACGACTATGCTGCTTGGCATTCTGAGTGATACCCACGGCAACGTGGAATCGATACAGCAGGTGACCAGCCGTTTCCTGGCGGCAAAAGTGCATCAGGTGCTCCACCTGGGCGATGATTATCTGGACACACTTTTTTTAGAGGCCGCTAATTTAAAGGTTCTAGCGGTCCCGGGGCTTTACTGCCCGGAATATCGGGACCCGACCATTCCCAACCGGCGCCTCGAAAACCTGGCGGGAGTCTCCATCCTCATGACCCACAGCCCCGAGGCCACCAAGTTTGATCAGCCGGGAGACCTGGACCCGGAGGGTGTGCCGGTGGATGTGGACGTTGTGCTCTACGGTCACACCCACGTTCCCAGCATCCAGGAGAAACAGGGAGTTTTGTGGGTCAATCCGGGTCATCTGAAAGCACATGACCGGCGGGGCTATCCCTTAAGTTATGCCCTGATGCTTCTGGCCCCGCCCACCATAGACGTCAAGGTTGTCTCGCTGGCAACCGGGCAGACGCTACTGAACACCGTATTTTCTCTGCGGCGCTGAAACCGCCGGCGGGTAAAAGTAGTCGTCGAGGCCGGGCGGGTGGTGAACCCGCCTTTTAATTACAGGACCCAAAACCAAAAACGGTAGACATCATGCTGGTGGAACTCCAGGGACAGATCGAACGAATAACCTTCTGCAATGAAGAGAACGGCTTTACCGTGGCCCAACTGAAGGTGCGGGGCCAACGGCACCTGGTGACCATCGTCGGTCATTTGATGTCTCCGAAGCCGGGAGAGCTGTTGCGGTTAAAGGGGGAATGGAGCCTGCACCCCAAGTATGGGGAACAGTTTAAATTTGTGGACCATGAAACCCTGTTCCCAGCCACCGTACCTGGCATGGAAAAATACCTGGCCTCAGGTTTTATTAAAGGTGTCGGACCGGTCATGGCCCAGCGCATCGTCGAGAAATTCGGCGGTGAAACCTTTGAGATTATCGAAAACCACCTGGAACGTTTGGCCGAAGTGACGGGTATTGGCTCCAAACGACTGGAAATGGTCCGCCAGGCCTGGGAGGAACAGAAGCAGATCCGGGAGGTGATGCTGTTTTTACAGACCCATGGCATTAGTACGGCGTATGCGGTGAAAATTTTTAAGCACTACGGGTACTCAGGCAGTCACCGTTATGCAGGAAAATCCCTACCAGTTGGCCACCGATATCTTCGGCATCGGTTTTCTCACCGCCGACCGCATAGCCGCACAATTAGGTTTTGAGAAAGAGACCCCGGCCCGTTTAGAGGCGGGTCTGCTATATACCTTGCAAAACCTGAGCAACGAGGGGCACGTGTTTTACCCCTTGGGGCCGCTTTTGGAAAAATCCCGGGAAATTTTGGAGGTTGACCAGGAGTTGATCGGCCAGGCCCTCAGCCGGTTGGCCTTTCGCCAGGAAATTACGGTGGAGGAACCCTGGGATCCGGAGAGCGGCGCCGACCAGCGGGCCGTCTATCTCACCGGCTTTTATCTGGCCGAGACCAACGCCGCCAAACGACTCAAGCTACTTCTGCAGGCCCAGCAAAACCTGCCATTCGTAGATCCGGCCAAGGCTTTGGAATGGGTCCAGAAGCGCCTGGGACTCACCTTGGCATCCCAGCAGGCCGAAGCCGTCACCATGTCTTTACGGCACAAAGTGCTCATCATCACCGGTGGGCCGGGCACCGGCAAGACCACCATCATCAATGCCATCTTGAAAATTTGGGGACGCCTGGGGGTCAATATGATGATGGCCGCACCCACCGGTCGGGCGGCCAAACGCATGAGCGAGGTCACCGGCCAGGAGGCCAAAACCATCCACCGGCTCCTGGAGTACAGTCAACAAAAGGGCGGGTTTCAGGTCAGTGAGAACCGCACCCTGCCGTGCGACCTGTTGATCATCGATGAAGCCTCCATGGTGGACATTTTGCTGCTGCACCACCTGCTCAAGGCGGTCCCCCGGGGGGCCACCCTCATCCTGGTGGGTGACGCCAACCAGTTGCCTTCGGTGGGGCCGGGCAACGTCTTTCGGGACCTGATGGTTTCCGGGGCCATCCCCGTTATCGAACTGACCGAGATTTTCCGCCAGGCCCAGGAAAGCCTGATCATCGTCAACGCCCACCGGATCAACCGCGGCGAGATGCCTTTGTGGAAACCCGGTCCGGATAACCTGGCGGACTTTTTCTTTGTGGAACACGAAGAGCCTCAAGATGTCCTGCGGGTCATTATGGAACTGGTGAAGGAGCGTATTCCCCGGCGTTTCGGCTTCGACCCGGTGGAGGATATCCAGGTTCTCACCCCCATGCACCGGGGGGTAGTGGGCTCGGCCACCCTCAATCAGGCCCTGCAGCAGGAGCTAAATCCCGGCCAGGAAGGTCTTAACCGGGGGGGGCGGTTGTATAAAGTCAATGACAAGGTCATGCAGATTAAAAACAACTACGATAAAGACGTGTTCAATGGCGACATCGGCAGAATTGTCAAAATTGACCTCGAACTGCATGAGATGGTCATTGCCTTTGACAACCGGGAAGTGGTCTATGATTTCAGCGAGCTGGACGAAATTATCCTGGCCTACGCCATTTCGGTGCACAAATCCCAGGGCTCGGAATATGCGGCGGTGGTGCTGCCGCTGGTAACCCAGCATTATATGCTGTTGCAGCGAAATTTAATCTATACCGCCGTCACCCGGGGCAAGAAACTGGTGGTCCTGGTGGGAGCCAAAAAGGCCCTGGCCATCGGGATAAAAAACGATAAAACCAGGAAACGCTTTACCAATCTCTGGCGGCGTCTGGCGGGGTAAAGGAATATTTTAGGGAGATGGAATATGGCTTAACAATTTACCGGTGGTTTTTTCCGGCGGCGGTCGGTCTTGACGTTTTTTTTGGTGAGGAGGTGCTTGACCATGGTGAGGATTTCCCATTCATCATAAGGAGCCAGGACGCAGCCGTAGACCCCTAACTGCATGACTTCCCGGATGAGATTGCGGTGGTCTTTGTCATACAGGAAGATAATACCCCCTTCTTTCAAGGCGGCCTTGATATTCATGATGATGACCGGACCATACTGCGTTTCAGCCTCCCAGTCAATAAAGATCACGGGAGTGGTGCGCTCTTTTAGTTCGGTGGCTAATTCTCCGGGATTAGAGATAACCACCGGTTTGAAATGGTTTCTCTCCAGAATGCCAAGCAGATGCTGGCGAATGGGATCGTTGAGCACCAGGAGGCTGATGGGCGTTGGTTTCGAAGGTGAAGTCATATTACTACACCGCCACACGAGGCCGGGCGGAGCCACAACAAGCTGCTATCATCTGCTCAAAGCCTTTAACCTATCTGCTCAGGTGGTGTTGAGCCAATCAGCCTACTACGAGAAGAATTAGTCCGGTA
>CAVZSK010000025.1:0-8959 GCA_963777875.1 uncultured delta proteobacterium
CACGCATTGTCTTCTCACCAGGTTCTTCGGGATTATCTGCAGATTTTGCTAAGAGGTGCTTATAAGACACCGTATGGTCACCCCCCCCACACCTCAAAAAAACCGCACCCCATCTTCCGCCTGCCCCCCAGACCCTGCTCCTGCACGATGATCGATTCCTCGGCGGTCAATTCCGATAAAAGCACCGAATAGCCCACCACCTGCTTCCCATGCACCTGGAACGTCCGGCGCTTCGTCACCGTCACGCGTCCCTTAATACCCAAGGCCCCCATCTGGTTTCCCATCTCATGTGCAAACCTCTCCTGCTCCTGACCGTTCCTGGTGGTCACCATCTGGGCAAATAAAGCCACCGCCGGTATTAACGCCCTGGTCTGTGGCACCCCCACTCGTATTGTCTCCCCCATTATCTCTAAACTTTTGCCCGCCAAGCTGAGATAGTCTTTCACTCTGCTCACCGGAACCCTGAGCACCAAATCCGAATGCGGCGAAATATCCAGCCTGCCGTCTCCCAGATACCTCCCCCGGATAAGCTTCAATCCGACTTCGGCGTCTCCATGGATGAACGGGCAGACCCGGCTGATGGCGCTATACAAAGCAAAACCATGATCGACAACCAGGAACTTGCCCAGAACTTGAAAACTTACATCAACCTTGGGTTTTAGATGTAACATCGCCGTCTCCTCGAAAACCTTTCATCTCCAACCTCGTAACACTTCAGTGAATCGAGTTACATGTCAGTATTCTGGAGAATTTTGGTGTGTCAATATCTACCCCCCCCCTGTATCCCCCCGTCAACCGGCTGAGAGTCACCTCCCCGTTGCCGGGGAGGGGATAGGGTGGGGTTGTTTTTCAGCTTTTATTCAAATAGCTGAACCGCTGCGCCGGACATTTTTCTCGCGCCACACTCCAACTGGAATCGGAAACTTGGGGCCGAAATGAAACAATTCTCTTTCTCATTAGCTGAGTTGAAAAAAATCCTCTATCATCCCCCCTGATCGGCGAAGCTGAATCTTCGCCAATATTGGTGTTGCCAAGTGGGAGCTTGGCAACGAGAGCGAAAAACTGGGGGTTGGTTAGAGGCGGATTCATAAAATCAGGACGGGGGTTCTGGCTGAATTTCCGGGCGTCGGCCGCGCCCGGCGGCGGCGACGGTTCAAAGATGGCGGTGTAGAGACACTTGAGAGCAAAGGCGCATTCCCGGCATTGGGCCTGGGGGGCGACGCAGACCAATGTTAAGAAGGCCTTGCCGAAGACGCCCCGGAACACGGCCCCCTTTACGGGGGCAAAATTGCTGCCTCAGTGAGGCGCAGGTGGAAGCGGAAGCGGGCCAGGCGCCAGAGCGCTGGAGGGTATTCTGCCATCATCGGGGTCCAATCGGAGCATTAGTTCAATTCTAATTCCATCATAGTGGAAAAGCGGAGGAGATTAGCAAGAAAATTTACATAAAAAAAGAAAAGAGACGAAGCCGGAGCTTCGCCCTCAAACGGCGTTGCCAAGCAGGAGCTTGGCAACGAGAGTACTGCTGGGCGGTGCCTACGCCATATCCCTATCTAAACCCCTTGGCCTCTTTCCTCTTCCGCCAGTCCTTTCTCCCTCCTCCCTTATCCCTCTTCCCTGCTTTTAGCCACAAAGGGCAGATGCCGTATACGGATGCCCCCTTCGGCAATCGTCACGATGACCCCATGTTCCAGGTCTTGGGCGTGTTGGGCTAAAATGCCGCGCAGATGCAGATTGACGCGTTCAGGGCGCATGTTGCGCAACCGGAAAATAATGACGCTCGGCAAGTTAGCTTCACTGGCGGCCAGGAGATCACCAAAGTCAAGGTCATGCGTGAGAAGAATGCTCCCGTTGAGGCGGGCTTTCTCCAATATCTCCGCATCGCTCAACCTGTCAAGACCTTCCTGGTGTAAGTGTACCGCTTGATGCCCTAGATTCTGGAAGAAGTCCACCGTCTTGGGGGAGATCCCCATATCGGCCAGGAATTTCATTACGACGCCACTTCAATTGGATGCACGGTTTCTTCGGCCAACCAGGCGGCGAAACGCAGGGCTTGGCGAATGTCATCGGGCTCCAAATAAGGATAAGCCTCGATGATCTCCTCGGTGCCCATCCCATTGGCCACTAAATTGACCACCAGGGATACCGTTATGCGCATGCCACGAATGCAGGCTTTGCCGCCCATGACATTCTGGTCAAAGGTAATACGCTCAAACTCCAGCATAGCAACCCTCCGCCATTCCTCAACTATTAACTTTAAATATACTATCACACTTCTAAATCGATGAGCCCAAAATTTTACTGGCAAGTTATGGGAAATTTATAAAAAATGAAATCGGCCGGCACTATTGCCGCTGGCGAACCCGGAGCTTCGCCCTCAAACGGCGTTGCCAAGCGGGAGCTTGGCAACGAGAGGAATGGTGGGCGGTGCCCACCCTACGCCATATCCCTATCTAACCCCTGCTCCCCTTTCGCCTTCCCAAAGGCGGGATGCGCTCCGCTTTCCCGCCCTACAGACCATCCTCACTTTTTTTATTGGCTATAGCTATCACCAGGTTGCCATCATAAAGCTACCGGTCTCCCGCCTGTGCCAACGCCGGCTGAAGCCTGCGGCTACCAATAAGCTTGGCTCAGCCCCGCCCAAACCATCTGCCCCTGTCCCCCACCCATTACCGTCGCCCTGTCAGCTATGTAAGTCGGATTGCCGCGACTCTGTCCCACCTTTCTGCCCCCTTCCCCCACTTTCTGTAGCTCATCTGCCTAGAAAGCCTCGTTCCCGACGAACCCTCTTTTCCGTATGACGATAACTGTCCCCCATGTTTCTGGATAAAATTTCCCCACTTTTCTGATATAGCCAACTAATCAATTAAATATGCCGGTCCGTGGAAAACGCGAGAAAGCGCCTCCCGCCGGTAACCGACCTGCTCCACTCCCTGTAAAGACTTTTCCTTTAGCTGAACCTGACTATTCGAAAACCGAAAACCGTCCGAAAAACCAGCGCGAAATTAGCGCGAAATCAGCGCCAAAAACTACGGCCAGTCAGCATATAATTTAACCATGAAAATCAATAAGATAGTGCTCGTGAAAAAAATTCTCCCCCCACAGCGCGAAAAATCTGTTCCGGCAGGTAGTGCGGCAGTGGGAAAAAAGCGGGAAATTACCGGGAAAAACCAACCCCACAGAAAGTATTATCAAATTAAATCAACATGTTAATTATAATAAACTTTTTTCGCCAATTTCCCGCTTCACCCGGTCCCGGGAAATTTTCTGCTAGGCGGGAAAACACCCGCAGGGCGGCGTATGCCCAAACCCCTCCCTTTCCCCTCTTCCCAGGCGTCAGCCCCATCTCCTCCGGCCCGGCAACCGAAAACCAAAAAAGCCAGGGATGCCCTCATGGCGGCATCCCTGGCTTGGGGTTACGTCAGATCGATTGTACAGTTAGCTGTCGTCTTTCTTTTTCTTTTTGCTCTTGGAATTTTCCGTGGGCTTCCGGGCGATGCTCGGAGCCTCCTTTTTGGCCTTCTTGGAGCTGCTCAGTCCGGGCAGGATGCTGGCGGTCACCGGGGCCTCCATTTTTTCGCTCCGCCGGGCCACTTCTTTGCCACTGGCCCGGGGGGATTCCTTCAGGGAGCGCGGGGCTTGGGAGGCCACCAGAATTTCCTTCTGGGTTTTGGCCTTGCCGCTCTTGGAGCTCGTGTTCACCGAGGCTACCTTGTCTTGAGAACTGCTGTATTTTGTGGTAACTTTAGGAAGATCGTCGTAGGATTTGGCAGCCCGTTCCCGGAGTTCGGTCTTGGCTTTGGGTCTGCTCTCGGCATAATCCCTGGATCTGGCTGTGGACCTCGTCCGGGCCGACTGATAGTTGTAAGAACTGGCATATTCCCGGTAGGATCTGGTGCTGCGCCGGGGCGGCGAGTAATATGACGCCACCTCATCGGCATCTTGCCGGGAGGCATAGGCCCGACCGCCCCCGGCCGGGAATTGGGCCATGGCCATCATAATATTCTTGCCAAAGGCCTCTTTTTTCCCTGGGGGGATCTTCAACAGATAGGCGCCGTAACCCGGCGTGGCCTCACGCAGCAATTCCGGGTTCAGGGCGCTGATTTCGTCAGCGTTGGTGGTCGCCGCCACGGCCGCGGCCTGGAAGGAGGTGGCTTCGGTTACTTTCACCACGTCATATTTCAGGGGCGGTTGATAGGGAACATTTTTAAAACCGTATTTCCCCGGATTCTTGGCGATAATGGTCGCGGCAATCATCTGGGGCACGTAATTTTTGGTCTCTGTGGGCAGGCAATAGTTGTTGGAAAGCTCCCAGTAACTTTTCAAGTCGCCGTTGCGGTTGATTTCTTTCTTGACCCGCCCTTCCCCGCAGTTGTAGCTGGCCGCGGCCAGGTACCAGGAACCGAACTGTTTATACAGGTCCAAAAGATATTTGGCCGCCGCATGGGTTGCTTTTTCAGGGTCCCGGCGTTCATCGATGGTGCCATCGATGGTGAGGCCGTAGCGCAAACCCGTGCCTTTGATAAACTGCCACATGCCCACCGCGTTGGCGTGGGAACGGGCCTTATTGGTATAACCGCTTTCAATCATCGCCAGGTAGGCCAGATCTTCGGGCAGACCGTATTCGGCAAAGACCTTCTTGATCATGGGCAGGTACCGGGTTGAACGGCTCAGATAGCGGCTGAAGGTATCCTTGCGGGCCGTAGAAAAATAATAGATATAATTCCGTACTTCTTTGTTGACCTGGATGGGCATATCAAAGGTTTTTTGCATTTCCCATTTTTTCATTTCCTGGTCCAAAGTCTCATCCAGACCGGAAACAGCACCTTTGCCGTACCTGCTCTTCCAGCCTTTGGGAACTCACCTCGCCCACCAGAGGTTCTTCTTTGTCATCCTCCAGGTCCAGGGCGATCTGTTCTTCCACCTTGACCGGTCCGGTTTGTTCGGGTTGTGAAACCACTTGTTTTTTGCCCCCGCAGTTGGGCAAAAGCCACAGAAGGGCGAGAAGAAGTATGCCAAACCTTTTCATGAGTGCTCCTCAGTTAAGGTTAATGAAGTCCCCTGATAGGCTCAATCAGATAGAGGGTGGGAAATTATGTCGCCTCCCTCCCGAGACCGACATAAGAAGACTATAGTAGTATATGCTACCATAGAAAAAGGTTGTTCTCATTTAGCACAAATTACCTGAAAAAGCAAGACAAAATGGCATGAACTTACTAGATTTAACTAACTCTTAAAATCGACTATAATAATTACTTAACCTGTCAGAAACTGCTCAAAATATTGCTGGTTAGCAGGTGAGGGGCATCAGACGTTTATGGCATAACTCGAGGAGTGCATCTAATCTGATTTTCTCTCCCGGCTCACGGGTCTGGTGGGTGGCGGCTTATTCCTGACCGCTCTCTGGGGTCTCAGCCAGGATGTGGAGCCTTTCGCCACCTGGTTTTACTCCTTTGCCTGGTGGTCCTACATCCTCCTGGCCGATGCCGTCATTTTTGCCTGGCAGGGTGAATCCCTGCTGCTGAACCGCCTCCCGGAGCTGCCCAAACTGGCCGTGGCCTCCGTCACCTGCTGGCTGATTTTTGAGCTGGTGAACTTCTCCCTGGGCAACTGGCACTACCTCGGCCTGCCCCGGGCGCTGCCCTGGCGCTGGCTGGGCTATCTTCTGAGCTTTGCCACCGTCTTTCCCGGACTGTTCCAAACCCGGGACCTCTTGGCCGCCACCGGCCTCTGGGCCCGGGTGCAGGGGCCGGTCCGGTCGCCGGGCACGGGCTGGATGCCCCCGGCCACCATTCTGGGGCTGGTCATGCTGCTGCTCCCCTTCCTGTGGCCCCACTATTTCTTTCCCTTGACCTGGCTGGCCTTCATCTTCCTCCTGGAGCCCTTCTGTTATCTGGGAGGGGGCCAATCGCTCTGGGTGAACTGGTGCCGGGGATCCCGGCGGGAAATCTATCTCTTGCTGCTCGCCGGCCTGATCTGTGGCTTTTTTTGGGAGTCCTGGAACTTTTGGGCCAAAGCCAGGTGGGTCTACACCCTGCCTTACTTTAATGCCGGCCGGATCTTTGAGATGCCGGTCCTGGGTTACCTGGGCTTCCTGCCTTTTGCACTGGAGTGCGCCATCATGTATAATTTCCTGACGATGCTCGAAGAACGCTGGCTGACCTCCCCCCGGGCCAAAACCCGGTGGCTGGCCGGACAGGTATTCTTCTGGATAATTATGTTTGCTGCCATCGACCGCTGGACGGTCCTGGCCAAAGCGGCAGGGTAACTAAGACCCTTACAAAACTGCTTCTGAAAGCATTCATGCTAAATAACTGTGGGTGGGCACCTGAACACCGTCAAGATCTCATTGATTCGATATGCGCCCCAGGCACATGAATGACTCATCTGGTTCCCAAGCTCCTGCTTGGGAACCCAATTTACCGCGCAGCTCTGCTTCGCCACAAAGGTAAAGACCTGGTGCAAATTCATTGAAACATTCCGCGCCAGGCTTTTAACTCGAAACTCCCCCCCCCCGGGTCTACCCCGTAAGTTTGGGCTGCGCCAAAAACCGGGTGGACACCGAAATCATGTTGGCCCTCCTGGAGGAAGCCGGCTGGGAGATAACTTCCCAACCCCAGGAGGCCCACCTCCTGCTCGTCAACACCTGCGGCTTTATCGCTTCGGCCTGCCAGGAGGCCATCGACACCCTCCTGGAACTGGCCGCCGTCAAGCAAAGCCGGCCCGGGACCACCTTAGTCGCGGCCGGCTGTTTGGTGCAGCGCTATCAACAGGACCTGCCGGGCCTGCTGCCGGAAGTGGATATTTTTCTGGGGGTAAACGATTTCCCTAATATTATAAATATATTAGCCACTAAGCCGTGTCCCGGCAGTGCGCCGGTGGTCTGTCAGGACGAGTGGCTCGACTACCGGCAGGTCTGGCCCCGGCGGTTGACCACGCCTTTTTACAGCGCCTACCTCAAAATAGCTGAAGGCTGCAGCCACCGCTGCACCTATTGCACCATCCCCGGCATCCGGGGACCCTTTCGCAGCCGTCCCCTGGATTCGGTGCTGGCCGAAGCCCGGCAGTTGGCAGCACGCGGCGTTATTGAACTGAATCTGGTGGCCCAGGATACCACGGCCTATGGCCTGGATCAGGGCCGGCTCTCCCGGCTGCCGGATTTGCTGACGCGTCTGGCCGCGGTGCCGGGCCTGCGGTGGCTCCGGGTGCTCTACGGCCATCCGGCCGGGGTCACCCCGGAGCTGTTGGCTGTCATGGCCGCGCATCCCCAGATCTGCCCGTACTTTGATCTGCCCCTCCAGCATGTCAACGACCGGCTGCTCCGCCGTATGGGACGGGGCTATACGCAAAGCCGGATCCGGGATACGGTGGCGCAGATTCGTCAGGTGCTGCCCCAGGCCACCCTGAGGACATCGGTGATCGTGGGCTTTCCGGGGGAGACCCCGGAGGATTTTGCTGAACTCTGCCGGGTAACCTCGGAACTGCAATTCGACCATCTGGGTGTGTTTGCCTTTCAGCCCGAAGAGGGGACCCCGGCCGCCAGATTACCTGAGCAGGTGGACGCCAGGGCAGCCAACCGCCGGGCTCGGCAGCTCAAGGCCCTCCAGGGGAAGCTCACCCGGCAAAAATTGCGCCGGCTCAAAGGCAAGGTTTTGGAGGTGCTGGTGGAAGGCTACAGCGAGGAGACGGAGTTACTGCTCCAGGGCCGGCTGGCCGGCCAGGCCCCGGAAGTCGACGGCAAAGTTTACCTCAACGCCGGCTGGGGTGAGGTCGGTCAGATCCAACCGGTAAAAATCATCAAATCCTATACCTATGATCTTTTAGGGGAGATTGTGGGCTGTTCGACCGAGACAGGGTGCTTATGAGAAAAAATTGACAAGCCGCAGTTGAAAAGATATTATTTCAAAGTTGAGGTAAAGTTTGTGAAATTGCGCCAAAAAATGATCCTGAAACGCCTGGAGCCCGACCTCGAACGCATCAATCTGGCTCTGTCCGGGAACCTGGCCACCCATGTCGGGCTTATCTCCCAGGTGTGGGATCATATTCTGATTTCCGGGGGCAAGCGCATCAGGCCCCTGCTGTTCCTGCTGGCCGCCCGAATGTGCGGCTACCGGGAAGATCATCTCCCGGAAGTCGCCACCATCTTCGAGTATCTGCATGCGGCCACCCTGCTGCACGACGATGTGGTGGATGCCGCCACGGTCCGTCGGGGGCATTCCTCCGCCAACACCATCTGGGGCAATCAGGCGGTCATCCTGGTGGGGGACTTCCTGTTGTCCAAAGCTTTGAGCATTGCCGTGGCCACCAGGAATATCCGGGTGATGGAGGTGTTGGCCCACACCACCACCTACATGGCGGAGGGAGAGGTGCTGCAACTGGTGAACACCGGCCGCCTCGATATGACCGAGGAGGAATATTTCGACGTCATCACCCGCAAAACCGCCAAACTCATGTCGGCCGCCTGTCAGATCGGCGCCCTCCTGGGAGGTGTGGAAGCACGGCTGGAGCAGGCCATGGAAGACTTCGGCCTGAATCTCGGCATAACCTTCCAACTGGTGGACGATATCCTGGATTTTACCGGCGACCCCAAGGAAATGGGGAAGCCTGTCTGCAATGACCTGAAGGAAGGCAAAATTACCCTGCCGTTTATTCACGCCCTGCGCCAGGGAGAACCGGACGAGCAGGAGCTGCTGCGGCGTTTAGTCAAAGAAAGCGACGTTGCCAAACTTGCCCGGGAACTGCTGCCTCTGCTGAAAAAATACGGCTCCATTGATTACACCCGCGGCCTGGCCCGAAAATACACCCTGGCCGCGGAAACCAACCTCCAGGCCTTCCCAGCCTCTCCCGAGAAAACCCTCTTTGTGGAAATCACCGATTATTTAGACAGCCGCACTGCCTGAGGCCCACGGGTTCCTCGAGTTCTCGCCGGGCGGTCCCCTATACTGATTGCCCAAAGTTCTGT
>CAVZSK010000026.1:0-5614 GCA_963777875.1 uncultured delta proteobacterium
AGGAGAGCTTTTTCCCAGGGGGTGAGTTTGCCGGCCTCGAAGACTTATGCCCAAGGCATCCTGGAAGCCTTGCTGCAAGGCGGTTTTGAGCCCGCTCAGAGACGGCGGCGCGCCCAGGATTTCGGTCAGGGAGATCACCGGGATGGCCGCTTCCTGGTCTGATTCACCCAGGAGCTGCCGCCAGAGGTCTTCCTGGGAAGAGAGCAGAATGGCGCCATGTTGCAGAAAAGTATGGCCCTGCCAGACCTGGGCGCTGCCCAGAAACTTTTTGCCCTGCCAGGTGAGGTCGCCGGTGGCGGCCCCGGCAAAACAATTGAAGCCGGGACGATGGGGGCTCAGAGGTGTACCAGGGAAGGTGAAGACGCCCAGCCGGGCCAACCCGGCCTGCAAGCCCAGGCACAGGCGCTGGTAGACCTCGGTTACCGAATTTGGAAACCCGTCTCTTTCTCCGGCTACCACGCAATAGGTGAGATCGCCGCCATGCAGCACGGCTCGCCCCCCAGTGGGCCGCCGCACCACGGCCAGACCCAAAGAGTGCAACCGTTCCAGAGAAAGCTGCTCCGGAAGTTTCTGACCCGCACCCAGAGACAGGGTGGGCTGGGACCATTGGTAAAACCGCAGGGTGGGAGGACCGCCGGTCTCGGCATGGGAGCGCCGCAGCACTTCATCCACTGCCATATTCCAGCGGGGAGAACCGGGACCGTGATCAAGGAGACGCCACATGTGGTTATGCTAAGAGCCAGTAAATAAAGTCCCTGCTCCATCTTGGGAAAGGGCAAGTAAGTCTGTGAGCAATCAGGACAGGATAGGCATTGAGCATGAGCAAAGAGTGAGCGGGCAACGACGGAAGAGCGCCTTTTATTCTTAACTATTTAAAATTGCTTTAAAAAACGCAGGTCGTTGTCGAAGAACAGGCGCAGGTCGTCGATGCCGAATTTGAGCATGGCAATGCGTTCGATGCCCATACCAAAAGCAAAACCGGTGTAGACCTCGGGGTCATAGTTTACGAAGCCAAAGACTTCGGGATCAACCATACCGGAGCCCAGAATTTCCAGCCAGCCGGTCTGAGAGCACACCCGGCAGCCGGCTCCCCGGCAGATGACACACTGGATATCCACTTCGGCGCTGGGTTCGGTGAAGGGGAAGAAACTGGGGCGAAAGCGCAGACTGACCTCGGGCCCGAACATCTCGTGGACAAAGGTGGTGAGGACCCCCTTAAGATCGGCAAAGGAGATGTTTTTATCCACCAGGAGACCCTCCACCTGATGAAACATGGGGGTGTGGGTCAGATCGGAGTCCCGCCGGAAGGTTTTGCCGGGAGCGATAATCCGCACCGGCGGCTGCTGCTGTTCCATAACCCGCACCTGCATGGGAGAGGTGTGGGTGCGCAGGACAATGTTGTCGGAGATATAAAAGGTGTCCTGCATATCCCGGGCCGGGTGGTCCCTGGGGATGTTCAGGGCCTCGAAATTATAATAATCGGTTTCGATTTCCAGCCCTTCCACCACCTGGAAGCCCATACGGATAAAGATGTCGCAAATCTCCCGGGCGATCTGGGTGATGGGATGCAGCCGGCCCAGATCCAACCGCCGGCCCGGCAGGGTGACGTCCAGACCAGTGACGGCTTCGGCCTGGAGCGCGGCTTTTTTCAGGCGGTCCTGGGCTTCCTCCAACTGGGTTTCCAGCAGCTTTTTCAGGCGGTTAGCCTCCTGCCCGAATTGCGGCCGGTCTTCCACCGGCAGGCTCCCCAGGGAACGCAACGCCTGGGTGATCAGGCCTTTGCGGCCTAAAAATTTTACCCGGGCCTGTTCCAGGGCTTCCCCGGACGTGGTCGCAGTAATCTCAACCAGGGCTTCTTGGGCCGCCGTTGCAATTCTTCGAGGGTCACGTGGCGTAATCCTTCTAATCCGGAGCTTGAGGTCAAAAGCGGATTGGGAAGCAGCTAGGCAGCTTTTTGGGCCAACTCCACAATACGGGAGAAGTCTTCGGGATAATACACCGCCAGATCGGCCAGGATTTTACGGTCCAGCTTAATGTTGGCTTTACCTAAGTGGTTGATAAAGCGACTGTAGGACAACCCGAAGGGCCTGACCGCGGCATTGATGCGAATGATCCAGAGACTCCGGAACTCCCGCTTGCGCACTTTCCGGTCCCGGAAGGCGAAGCACAAGGCGCGATCCACGCCCTCACGGGCTGACTTGTACAGACGCCGGCGGCCGCCCCGGTAGCCTTTGGCCATTTTCATTACTTTCTTGTGACGGGCATGGGCCCGGACACCTCGTTTAACGCGTGGCATGGGAAAACCTCTTTAAAGATACGGTAATAGTTTTCGTAAGTTATTTTCGTGGGCTTTGGCCACCATCTCGGGAGCACGCAGATGACGTTTGCGTTTGGACGATTTCGAGGTCAGGATGTGACGTCGGTTCGATTTAGTCATCTTAAATTTCCCGGAACCGGTGAGCTTTAACCGCTTGGCGGCCCCACGGTGGGTTTTAATTTTAGGCATACCTATTTCCTTGTCATGTAGTTTCGAGTTTCGAGCACAATACTTACCGACGCAGGCTGGCAGCTATCGGCATTTTAGCTGCGGCCACAATCTAGTCTCAACAACTTCGTCGCCCGAACAAAAAATATCACCCTGGCAAACAGGAACCGGCCGCCCACCTTCCCCACGTTATTTTGGGGCAATGATCATGGTCAAATTACGACCTTCGATCTTGGGGGCCTGTTCCACCGTGCCGATATCCTCCAGTTCAGCGGCAACCCGTTTTAATAAATCAACGCCGATCTGGGGATGGGCGATTTCCCGGCCCCGAAAAATTAGGGAGACTTTGATTTTATCCTTTTGGGCCAGGAACCGGCGAATATTTTTTACTTTAAAAGCGACGTCGTGGTCTTCAATTTTCGGTCTAAATTTTACTTCTTTGACCTGGATGACGGTCTGTTTTTTTCGGGCCTCTTGCGTCTTTTTACTTTGTAAATACTTAAATTTACCATAATCCATGATTCTGCAGACGGGTGGATTGGCCTGGGGGGCAACTTCCACCAGGTCAAGGTGGGCCTCGACGGCCCGACTCAGGGCTTCGGCCAGGGGCATAATGCCCACCTGCTCGCCGTCGGCGCCGATAAGCCGTATTTCGCTGGCCCTGATCATCCTGTTGATGTTTACTTTTGGTTGTTTCTGGATAGTTCAGTCCTCCCGGGCTGGTGTTTACTTCTTGCCGAGTCGGGGCATCTGGCCTTCAGCCTGGAGACGCCCGACAAACTCCTCCCAAGGCACGTCTTTGGTTTCGGTCCCGTCCAATTGCCGCACCGACAAAGTCCGGGCAGCCACTTCCTTGTCGCCGACAATAAGCATATAAGGAATTTTTTGAAGTTGGGCCTCCCGAATCTTTAAGCCCAGCTTTTCGTTGCGTAGATCGGTTTCCACCCGCAGGTCTTCGTCCTGGAGTCTTTGGGCCACTTCCAGGGCAAAGTCATGGGCCCGGTCGGTGACGGGCAGGATTATGACCTGCACGGGGGCCAGCCAGACCGGGAAAGCCCCGGCATAGTGTTCGATGAGCACCCCGAGGAAGCGCTCCAGGGAACCTAAAATTACCCGATGCAACATCACCGGCCGGTGGGGGTTGCCATCCGGCCCGACAAAGGTCAGATCAAAGCGCTCCGGCAGGGTGAAATCGCACTGCACGGTGGCGCACTGCCAACGCCGGTTGATGGCATCCTTGAGTTTGATGTCGATTTTAGGCCCGTAAAAAGCGCCATCGCCCTCACAGACGTCAAAGGGCAGGTTCCGGGCTTGGAGGGCATTGGTCAAGGCGTCGGTGGCCCGCTCCCAGTCTGCATCGGAACCGATGGATTTTTCCGGGCGGGTGGAAAGCTCCACCTCATACTCAAATCCGAAGACGGCCATGACGTCGGCCACAAAATCGATGACCCCGGCGATTTCGGCTTCCACCTGGTCCGGGCGGCAGAGAATATGGGCGTCATCCTGGGTGAACTGGCGGACCCGGGTCAACCCATGCAACACTCCGGAGCGTTCATGCCGATGCACGGTGCCCAGTTCAAAGTAACGGAGGGGCAATTCCCGGTAGCTACGGATCCGGGATTTATAAATAAGCATATGGGAAAGGCAGTTCATGGGCTTGATACCGTAGTCGATGCCCTCGATTTCGGTAAAGTACATGTTTTCCCGATAGTTTTCGAAATGACCGGACCGTTTCCAGAGATCGAGCTTAAGCAGGGTGGGGCCCATGACTATCTGATAACCCCGGCGCAGATGTTCCCGCCGCTCGAAATCTTCCAGCAAAACCCGGAGCCGGGCGCCCTTGGGATGGTAAATGACCAGTCCGGGGCCGGCTTCGTCTTCGATGGCAAAAAGCCCTAAATCTTTACCTAACCGCCGGTGATCCCGGCGTTTGGCCTCTTCCAGGAAGTGCAGGTGCTCCTGAAGTTGGGCGGCCGTGGCAAAAGCGGTGCCATAGATGCGCTGGAGCATGGGGTTGCGCTCATCCCCCCGCCAGTAGGCCCCGGCCACGCCGGTGAGCTTAAAGGCGCGCAGATACCCGGCCGACGGGATATGCGGCCCCCGGCACAGATCCACGAACTCGCCCTGTTTATAGAGACTCACCTGCTGGTCCTGAAGGTCCTGGAGCAGTTCCACTTTATAGGTCTCGCCCTGACCCTGGAAAAAGGCAAGCGCCTCCTGCCAGGAAACTTCCCGACGGGAGAAAGGCAGGTCCTGCTTGACCAGTTCCCGCATCCGGGCCTCGATACGCTCGAGATCTTCGGGAGTAAAGGGCTGGGGCGGGTCAAAATCATAATAAAACCCGGTTTCAATGGCCGGGCCGATGGTGATCTTGACCCCGGGGAAGAGGGAACGCACCGCCTCAGCCATGATATGGGCGGCGCTGTGGCGGACGATGTCTAACCCCTGGGCAGAGTCCTGGGATATGGGCACAATGGCGCTGTCTGCCTGCAGAGGCGCGCTCAAATCCATGATCTGGCCGTTTACCGTGGCGGCCACCACGTCATGATCGCCGGCCACGCCGAGCTGTTTCAGGGCCTCGGCGACGCTGAGGCCGGCTTCCACCTGACGGCCGTCACCGCCCTGGATGTGTACCTGTATCACTGCCATAGTTGTATCATATCATAAAAAAAAGCATCTTCCGTAACCGAATGCATTACGCCAGATGCACTTAATTAACCTAAAAATGTTTGATAGTGCCGCTGGTTCTGGTTCGTCCGGGTTTGCAGGCGCAAAACGATACTCCACCCCTGGATCGCCCGGCGATATAAAAATGTCTCATAACTACCCCTCTCTGTCAAGATTTTTGTGGTTTGGGGCTGGATTTTCAAAAGGGGTCTGGGACCAGGAGACGGGGTCTCGGGGAAATCCCTGGTCGCCGATCTGGCCGGGTTGGATAATTTCCACCCCAAAGCGGGAAAATTGATAAAATATTTTACCACGAGATATCTTATTGTTATTATTAGAGATATTTCTTCTAAGCACCTATTTTTCCCGCTTATTTCCCACTTTTTTCCCACTTCCGGTTGACTCTCGGAAAGAAGGTAGCGCGAAATTTCGGAATAGTTTTTTTCGCAATCGATATCTTAT
>CAVZSK010000027.1:0-60148 GCA_963777875.1 uncultured delta proteobacterium
CGAAAAAGCGCCAAACTCTCTGGCAGAAGGTATTTCATAAGTGGGAAAAAAGTGGGAAATGAGCGGGAAAAATCAGCCCTACAGAAGATATTAACTAATTATATCAATATGATAATCAGATTAAAAAATTTTCGCAAATTTCTCGGTTCACCCGGCCCCCAAGCGTGTTTAACTGCTCGCTCACAGCCGCCTGGACCGCCGGCAAAAACCGGAAATCTGAACGTTTTTCACTCAGAACTCAGAACTCAGAACTCAGAACTCAAAAAGAATACTCCAGACCCACTTGTTTCAAAAAGGTCAAGACCACCAGTTTCTGCATCTCTACCCGGCGCAACAGGTTAAAGGCCCGCCAGGTTTCCACTGCGAAGCCGCCTTTCAGATTCAAGCGTCTGACCATGATATCGGTGCACCCATCTTCTTGCGGACAGTAATAATGACAAAATTTTTCATCAAAATCCAGAGTCTTATTCACCGCCTGCAACCATGCCCAGATCATCCGGGGCGGCGGCTCCACCCCGTAAATAATGGTCTGGCCGAAGGTTTTGGCTCTGCTGAGTCTATGCATATTCTTCGATTCGTGCAGACTGAGAACATATTCAATCTGCCGATTCTTCACCAGTTCATAAATTTCCCGGGCCAGAGAATATTCGTACGGCTGGGGAATAGGCACACCGGGGAAGACCCGGTTTAAATCCAGGTTGTAGGATCGCCGGCTTATCATGATGGCCGGCGGATTCATCCGGGGCAAAATGATCAAGGTGCCGGAGTGCACCTTAATCCTGGGCAGTATCTGCTCCAGGGCATAGATACCGGCCACCTCATCGCCATGGATGCCGGCTTCCAGCAGGACCTTGGGCCCCGGCACGCCGCTGTCAAAAACATAATAGGGCGTCTGATACATCTGGTTCCGGCCGATAATAAAAGTTTCCCGGGCCGCCGCGGCCAAACTAACACCAGCAGGGATAAGGGAAGAGCAAATCAGCAGTGTTAGCGTCATTACATAAGATTTCACTGAATAGATCAAGCTGAGTCCTTTCGCACATGGAGCCCAGGCGCCCCCGCCTGTGCCGGAAAACCTTCGGTAGCACAGGCTTCCAGGCCCATGCCGCCTGCATAATACCAGTTTCGGTTTGAATTGTAAGTATCTTGAAGGTAACTTTTATAAAAATTTAATTATTTTAACCGAAAACTGAAAACCGGAAACCAGCCCATCATAGCTTGCACGTCCCATGAATGGAGCTGCAGGTGACGGAGTAGAGCTGATCAATCCAGTCATCCCGGCGCAGATGGGTGAACGGCGTGACCCCGCAGGTGGGGCAGGAGTGTTGTTTCGCCAGCCGCCGCATTAAGGATTGCATGGTGGTGAGAAAGGCGGCATGGCTCCAGGTAAGGGGCGACACCGATAAAGGTTCCCCGGTGTGCGGATGAAATTGCTCCGGCAACACGCCTGAGGGCAGGGCCCGTTGGGCCGTGAGGGTCATGATCTCCATGGCCTGGTGCAAATTCTCCTCGGAGCCGTCTAGCTGAATCAGATATTCGGCCAACCACAGGGTGCAGATGATCCAGGGGTTGCCGGGGGTGGCAGGATCAGCCCGGTGGTAGCTGTCATCCTCGTACCGGGCCACCCCGCCAAACTCGCCGTTCACCCAGAGCTTTTGCCGGAGGGCTTGCATGGTGGCAAAAAGACGGGGGTCGTCCGGGGAATACAGCCCAAAGGCAAACAACCCCCAGAGGCTGGCGTCGCAGACCGGGTCACAGGCCAGGATACCCTCAGGAGTATGGTAGAGCAGGCGGCTGAAGCGATTGAGTTCCGGGCGCCAGAGGTGGGCGGAAGCCGCGTCCCGAATTTCGGCTGCCACGGTGCGATAGTGTCGGGCCCGCCCCTCATCCCCGAACACCGTGCAAAACAAGGAAGCCGCCGTCAGGCCCCCAAAAACGGTGCCCACGGTAAAGGCGGAAATCCCCCGGCGCTCTTCCCAGAGATCATAGGAGGGAGCCGGCAGGCCGGTTTGGGGATCCCGATACTGGCTCATGAAATCCGCCGCCCTTTTTACCAGGGGCCGATAAAAGGGCTTGATGAATTCGATATCCCGGTACAGGACAAAGTGATGCCACAAAGCCCAGATTACCAGAGCCGTGGAATCTTCCTGGATGGGGAGCTGGTTCTGGCCGTCGGCATACCAGGGGTGCCAGGAAGAGGCCAGAGTGCCGTCGGGGTTATACTTGTGCAACAGATAGCCGGCCGGATCGATGCGTTCGGCAATGAATTCAAAAAATTGTTTGGCATAGATGGGGTAGCCGGCCAGATCCAGGGCATGGGCCGTTAAAGCCCCGTCCCGGGGCCAGATATAGGCGTAGGTGTCCCGATTGAATTGGATCACATCGGAATCGGTGGCGGCCAGGATGCCCCCCTGCCAATCGATCTGTGTCGCCAGGATGAGGAGGCTGCGGCGATATAAGGCCGCCAAATTTTCGGGCACCAGATGCAGCGGCGGTGATTCTTTGCGCACCCAGAGCCGCCAGTAATCCGCCGTCCGCTGGATCAGGTAGCGGGGCAGTTTGTATCTCACCAGGTTGTCCAGCCGCCTGACCTCTTTCCAGGTCTGGCCGGCGGCCAGCCAGAAAGCAGCCTGGCCGGAGGAGAGGCCGGGAACGGTGAGTGTGAGGCCGATAACGGAATCCACCGAACCCTGGGCGATGGGATTCCCGGAGAGATTACCATCTTCCGCGTCCCGGAAGGTGCCCTCCCTGCCTTCAGTGCCCTTTTGGCCCACCGCATACTGGGAAAGCCCGCCGGCGCCCAACACCAGACCGTTGGCCAAAAAATACCGGGGTCCCTTGTAGTGCACAATGCCCCCGGTCTCCGGATCAAGGGCCGCGGTGTCACCCACCTCGTTGCCGGAAATACTGAAATCCAGGTGGAAGAAAAGCTTGATCCGGCGCTCGGCGGGAAGGAGATTTTCGACGGTAATTTCTTTGAGATAAATATTTTCATGAAAATCCACGGCGTCCCGGCAGGTTAGCAGGATCTGGAGGTCCGGGTGATAGAGACTCACCTGGGTCACCAGGGTATCGGTTTCATAACGCCGGTCGATCCTCCACTCCGGCCCAACCCAGGAAAAACGGCCATCTACCCAGATCCCGAAGCGGGAGAGCTCACCGCCGATATGATTTTCCTGGCCCACGTGGGGGAAGTAGAGATCCCGTAAATTGTAGTGCTGATCAAAGGCCAGCAGGAGTCTACCGTTGCCGATGGGAAGATCACGGGGCATCAGATCACCTTTCCTTACCGGAGGTTATACCATATGCTAAATATTTATATGAAAATGCCGTTGGTCAACAGCTTCTATCCCGTAGGGCGGGAAAGCACCCGCAGGGCGGCGAAGCCCAAGCGCATCCCGCCTTTTGGCTTGCACCTCAGGATAATCATGGTTCTTTTATCATAGCAATCATCATGCGCTATGATTTCTAACCTGGATGCTCTCTTTTATTTTCCCATCGCCCCTCGAGGGGAGGGGGTCAGAGCGAGTGGTGGATCAGAAAATACCTTCTCAGCAATTATATCGTTACCACCACCCGATCGCCCACCGCCGCCTCCAATTCCTGGGCCGCGCTGCCCTGGCGGCAGGCTATTTCCAGGTAACCGTGGCTGCCGCCCAAAGCCAGCAAGGCGCCGGGAGGGACATCGCTGTACGTGGTGGCCAGATGCGGGATAACCCGGCCATGAACCCGGAGGCTGGCGGATCGACCCCGAAGCCAGGATTGCAGCGACTTAAAAGGTATATTGCTGATAAGATTGCCGAAATGGTCCAACGAGATGATCTGCCCATCCACTTCCTCTTCCCCGAACTCCGGAGCGGGCCAGTCCAACCTCACCGGGTCCAGAGAGTGCCGGACCAAAGGCGGTCAATGGCACCCCCAGGGACAGATGGGCCGCCACTGGTGCCAAAATGTCCCGGCCGTGGAAGGTGGCGGCTACCGAAGCCAAAAAGTATTGGGGATTTTCCAGGCTGACCGCCATGAGGGGAGTTTGTTCGGCAAAAACCAGGGAAAACAGGCCATTGTCGGGCCCCACAAAAAACTGTTCACCGCCGGCCGCACCCAGCAACCGTCGCCGGGAGCCCACCCCGGGATCCACCACTGCCAGGTGAATGGTACCAGGAGGAAAATATCGCCAGGCAGACTGGAGCATCAGGGCCCCGGACAAAATATCCTGGGGCGGCGCCTCATGGCTGAGATCCACCAACCGGGCGTCCGGGCTGAGGCTGAGAATAACCCCTTTCATGATACCCACATAGGCGTCCTTGAGGCCGAAGTCGGTGAGCAAGGTGATGATGGGTGGACGAGAAAGACCGGTCGCCATGAATTCTACTATCCCTCTAAATCTTCCTTTAAAAAGGGGGACTTTACGAAGATTGCCTTATTTCCCCCCCTTTTCTAAAGGGGGGCCAGGGGGGATTTTAATCATCAGGGGTGGCCAACCTCTGGTCATGATGGGTTCAATGCGTGGTTATGGCCAGATGCCTGGAAACCTCATCCCGGATGCGCTCCACCGGCAGGGACCCGGCAAAACGGCCCTGACCGTTGATATACACCAGGGGCGGAGGGTAGGTCAGGGAACACAGCAGCGCGGTTTGAGGCAGCCTCGGGCCCCGGGGATCTTTCAGGACGTTGATATACTCCACCGTTACCCGACCCGGGAAGGCTTTTTCCAGAGTCATGGCCAGGGCCTGGGCCTGAAATTCCACGCTCACCTTTTCCAGGGGATCGCCCTGGTGACTATGATCGTGGCCATGGCTGTGGTCATGGCCGCCACAGCCACACCCGCAGCCGGAACCGGAGGTGGTGGCCAAAGTGGGGGCGTCATAAACAATGACTTCAACTTTAGGGATCGGGGACATGCTGACCTAAACCTCTTCTTTTCCTTTTTCCCCCTCTTCCCTTGAGGCTGACCAATACCCAAAAATCTATAAATCTAATAATTTCTAAATGTTATCCCCTCTCCCCCTTGGGGGGAGGGTTAGGGTGAGGGGGTCAATAAAGTTAATAGTATCAAAATGTTGTGAAAAACCACATTATCGCACCCTCACGTGTGAATAATGGCTAGCCCTTGAGGGGCAAGGATCGGGTGAGGGGTCAATCAGACAACACTTCTCTCACGTCTTTATTTATTATAGTAAGCCCAAAATATACGTTCGCCAAGGGGCTAAAAGCGAATGTGCCAAGATTCACAAAATTATCTTTCCCTCTTGTGTTTTTATTTAATATTTGGTTAAAATGAAAATTCTGACATTATTAGTATTAATTAATAAGGAACAGGGGGACCTGCATGGCTGGGAAACTTGATCATCTCCGTAATGTGGCCTTGATCGGACACAGCGGCGCGGGCAAAACCTCAGTAGCAGAGGCAATGCTCTTTGCAGCCAAAGCCACAACCAGGTTGGGCAAAGTGGATGACGGCAGTTCGGTGTTGGATTTTGAGGCGGAAGAGTTAAAGCGCCGCATTTCCATTGCTGCGGCCTGTCACCATTTCGATTGGAAGAAACACGCCGTTCACTTTGTAGATACGCCGGGAGATGACAACTTTCTGGCCGAGACCCGGGCCGCCCTGCAGGTTGCCGACAGCGCCTTGGTAATCGTTGATGCCGTGGACGGCGTCAAAGTCGGGACCGAAAAAGTCTGGGCCGGCGCTGATAAATTCAAATTACCCCGCCTGCTTTTCATTAACAAAATGGAGCGGGAACGAGCCGATTTTAACAAAGTAGTCCAGGAAATCAAAGACATTCTGAAAGCCACACCGGTATTGCTCCAGATTCCCATCGGTCAGGAGGCAAATTTTAAGGGTGTCGTGGACCTGGTCACCTTAAAAGCCTACACCTTCGACAACACCGGCAAGGCCACCGAAACGGCGATCCCGGCCGATCTCCAGGAGGAAGCCGAGGCCCAGCGCAGCGAATTATTGAATTTTGCCGCCGAGTCCGACGATGCCCTGATTGAAAAATTTTTGGAAGAAGGGCAGTTAACCCAGGAAGAGGTTTGGCAGGGTCTGCGGGCCGGCACCCTGGCCGGGAGTTTTGTCCCGGTGTTGTGCGGCACCGCCATACAGAACCTGGGTATAACTCTGCTGCTGGATGCCTTCAATACCTATCTGCCTTCTCCCTCCGACCGCGGGGCGGTCCTGGGGGTTGATCCCAAGACCAAGGCCGAGACCAGCCGGGAGCCGGACCCGGACGGTCCCTTCTGTGCCTATGTCTTTAAAACGGTTGCCGATCCCTATGCCGGTCGCTTGAGCGTCTTTCGCATCTACTCGGGCACCTTGAAGTCCGATTCCTCCTTCTGGAATGCCAACAAAGGCATCTCGGAGCGCTTCGGCCAGCTTTTCCTGCCCGAGGGTAAGGGCCAAAAATCGGTGGCAAGTGCCGGACCGGGGACCTTTGCGGCCGTGGCCAAACTTAAGGATACGGTCACGGGCGATACCTTGTGCGAGGAGAATAAACCCATCATCCTGCCGGTGCCGGAGCCGCCCAAGACCGCGGTCACCTTTGCGGTGGAACCCAAGAGCCGGGGGGATGAAGACAAGGTCTATTCCTCCATCTCCCGCTTAATTGAAGAAGACCCCTCACTGACCCAGGGCCGGAACGCTGGCACCAAAGAAATTTTAATTTCCGGTATGGGGCAGGTCCACATTGAAGCCACGGTGGAAAAGCTCAAGCGGAAATTTGGGGTGGAAGTCAATCTGAAGACCCCCAAAGTGCCCTATCGGGAAACCATCAAAGGACGCACTAAAATACAGGGCAAATACAAACGCCAATCCGGCGGCCGGGGTCAGTTTGGGGATACCTGGCTGGAAATCGAGCCCTTACCACGGGGCGGCGGCTTTGAATTTGTGGACAAGATCGTGGGTGGGGCCATCCCTAAACAGTATATCCCGGCGGTGGAAAAAGGCATCGTCGAGGCCATGCTGGAAGGGGAATTGTCCGGTTGTCAGGTGGTGGATATCAAGATCACCCTCTACGACGGCTCCTTCCACGATGTTGACTCCTCGGAAATGGCTTTTAAGATTGCCGGCTCCATGGGGTTTAAAAAAGGCTTTATGGCCTGTCAGCCTACCTTGCTGGAGCCGGTGATGCTCATGAAGGTCACCGTCCCGGAAGATTTCATGGGCGACATCATCGGTGATCTCAACGGCCGCCGGGGCCGGGTCCTGGGAGTAGACACCCAGGGCAACCTGCAGATTATTAAGGCCAATGTGCCTCTGTCCGAAGTGCAGCACTATCAGCCCGACCTGACCTCCAAGACCGGAGGCCGGGGCACCTATGAGATGGAATTCTCCCATTACGAAGAAGTGCCCCCGGCCCAGGCTGAAAAAATCATCGCCCAGGTCAAGGCTGAAAAAGAAAAAGAATAGTATTTCAGGAAGGGCCGGACCTCAACGCTTCCGGCCCTTTCTCGCTTATTGCCTGTCACCCGCCGGGATAACCCGATATCAGGGTGAGACCTCTGCAAAACCCTTTTTGTCATCCTGAGTGAAACGAAGGATCTAATATTCTTGGAATCTCTTTGCTCCTTAAAGGGTAATGATTTTTGTTATCTTTTACTCAGAACTCAGAACTCAAACCGGGTGAGGGGTGAACAAGACAATACCTTTGGCAACGTTTATAAATAAGGTAAAGGGAAATAAGTAACCATGACGGTGCCAACCTCCCCCGTGCTGCCTGCCCGCCTCATTGCGGTGTCTACCAGCGCCACCAAAGGGGTCAAAAAAGACAATGTCACCGAGGCCCGGGTCCTGGTGAATTTCGGCCTGGAAGGCGATGCCCACGCCGGCGACTGGCACCGGCAGGTAAGCCTGCTGGCGGTGGAGAGCATTGACAAGATGCGCCAGCGGGGGCTTGACCTGAAACCCGGAGATTTCGCCGAAAATCTAACCACCCAGGGCATCGATATTCCACACCTGCCGGTGGGGACCAGGCTGCGCCTCGGGCCAGGAGGTAGAGCTGGAAGTGACCCAGATCGGCAAGGCCTGTCACCACGGCTGCGCCATCAAACAGGCCGTGGGTGACTGCGTTATGCCCCGGGAAGGAATTTTTGCCCGGGTGTTGCGGGGCGGCCTGTTGCATCCCAATGATAGTATAGAGGTTTTAGATGGTTCGAGTGGGGATTCTGACCTGCAGCGATAAAGGTGCCCGGGGTGAACGACCGGACACCAGCGCCGAGGCCATCAAAAAGTTACTGCCTGCAGAGATGTTCCAGATTGAGCGCTATGCGGTTGTCCCGGATGAGCAGGAGGCCATCACCTCCAAGCTTGTTGACTGGTGCGACCAAGAGGGGCTGGACCTGATCCTGACCACCGGGGGTACCGGTTTGACCCCCCGGGATGTGGCTCCGGAGTCCACCCTGACGGTCTTGGAAAGGGAAATCCCCGGCCTGGCCGAGGCCATGCGCGCCGCCAGTCTAACCAAAACGCCCCACGCCATGCTCTCCCGGGGTGTCGCCGGGATGAGGCGGCAAACCTTAATTATCAACCTGCCGGGCAGTCCCAAGGCAGTCCGGGAAAATCTGGAGGTGGTGCTGCCGGCTCTGCCCCACGCCCTGGAAAAGATTAAGGGCAGCCCCAGGGAATGCGGCTCGGAGTAAATGTAAACAATTAAGGAAATTTATCGCTTTAATTTCCCATACCCCTCACCCCAAATCCTCTTGTGACACCGCCACTTGGCATCCTTTGCCCAAGCACTACAGAACTCAGCATTTAGCGTGATTTTGGCAACGACCTGTTGTATTACCGGGCACGGATTTTGCCCCTGCGGTGCCCTTACTGCCTCCCTATCTGGGTCGCCTCCTGGATCGGCAGGGACAGGTCCTTACCGACGCCCAGCCCTTCACCCAGGAAAAGATTTTCCCCCTGAATCTTACCCCTGTTTCGAGGCTGCGTGAGGGTGACTTGCACAGGACAACACCGATTATGGTGGGCGGCCACTTCTTTTAAAACCATCATATTTTTTGAGAAAGCCTGGATTTCTCTTTTTACCTTCCCCTTTTCACTTTCCACTTTTCCCTGCTTTTCAAGGTTTGCAATCCTTGGAAGGGCTGTAGCCCTCCCAATAGGCTTCCAGGGGGGTTTTAATGAGGCGGCTGTTGCCTGGAGATATGGATTTAGCCCCCGGACAGGAGGGGCGGTGGAAGCGGTAGCTCTTGATGTTACCGACATAATGGGTTTCCTGGGCGACCGGCAATTCCTGCCAAAGGCCCAAACGGTCCTTGATGGCTTCCCGTTGGGCCTGCACGAGCTCGTTCCGGTAGCGCAGGTTGGGTGGTTTGAGTAAGACCCGAGCCAGGCCCCGGCGCACCAGTTCGGCATTCAGCATGCGTCCATCCGGCAAAAAGACATAGGCCAGCAAACGGTTATACTGATCATAGCGCTCCAGATCGTATTCCAGACGCAGTTTCGCCCCCTGGACCAGCTCGGCATTGACCTGTTTGGCCTGTTGCGCCGTGTTCCAGCTCCTTGGGATCAGTGCTGCTCAATTCCGGCGTATCGATGCCCAGATAGCGCACCTTCTGGCCGTCGGTCAAAACGATGGTGTCCCCGTCCAGTACCTGGGCCGAGAACCCTACTGAGGGCGGCCCGGTTTGGGAAGGGCATCCCAGACCCAGGCAGACGGCCAGGACGGCCAGAATAGCCGGCCAGAGAAGAAACTGCCGGCGATTAACCCAACTGAGGCAATTTTTCTTTAAAATAGCGGATAGTCTCCTTTAAGCCGGTGGTCAGAGGCACGCTGGGTTGCCAGTCCAGCAGCCTTTTCGCCCGACTGATATCAGGGCAGCGTTGTTGAGGATCGTCCTGGGGCAGGGGCTTGAAAACCAGCCGGGCGGAGCTGCCGGTGAGTTCCAGGGTCTTTTGAGCCAGCTCCAGAACGGTGTACTCTTCCGGGTTGCCTAAATTCACCGGCCCCTCGAAGACCTCTGTGTTCATGAGTCTGACCAGCCCTTCCACCAGGTCCGAAATATAGCAGAAGGATCGGGTTTGCTGCCCCTGCCCATACACCGTAATATCCTCCCCACTCAGGGCCTGGACGATAAAGTTGCTGACCACCCGACCATCGTGAATCGCCATGCGGGGCCCGTAGGTATTGAAAATCCGGGCAATGCGCACTTGCACCCCGTTCTGACGGTGGTAGTCCATCATCAAGGTCTCTGCAGCTCGTTTGCCCTCATCGTAACAACTGCGGATGCCGATGCAGTTGACGCTACCCCAGTAGTCCTCGGTCTGGGGGTGCACCTTCGGGTCGCCGTAAACCTCGGAAGTAGAAGCTTGCAGGATGCGGGCTCTCACTCGTTTGGCCAGCCCCAGCATGTTCAGGGCGCCCATGACGTTGGTTTTGATGGTTTTCACCGGGTTATATTGATAATGCACCGGCGAGGCCGGGCAGGCCAGGTTGTAGATCTGGTCCACCTCCACCATGAGGGGGTTAACCACGTCGTGGCGGATGATCTCTATTCGGGGGTGATCCCGCAGATGCAGCAGGTTTTCTTTGGAACCGGTGAAATAATTGTCCAGGGACAGGACCTCATGTCCTTGCGTCAGCAGGTATTCCACGAGATGGGAGCCAATGAACCCGGCGCCCCCCGTCACCAAAATCCGCATAATGGTTCGTCTCCTCCACAAAATTCATATTTGTTCATTGTTTCCCAATTTTTTTTAAAAGTCCAGCATTTTTGCCATTGACAGCAGGTTCTCTTTCCCGGAATATGTAATGATAGACTTTATGGGATACCATATCTTGTTATACTAATCACTGGAACCGGGAAATGTTCCCGGTAGGTCAGGTCTCCCGCCAGCTTTCAAATCTTATTGCCCCCGTAGCTCAGGTGGACAGAGCAACGGATTCCTAATCCGTGTGCCGCCCGTTCGAGTCGGGCCGGGGGCACCAATAATATCAAGGGGTTGGCAACTAATTGTTGCAAACCCCTTGGCTTTTTTGACAAAGTTTCCCCATCAGAAAAAGATTGTTTGCCATCAAGTTCCAGCTATATATGATGAAAAACCCCATAGTTCAATATGTGAGTCATAAAAAAGACTCCTGAATTTTCGAAAAATTAGAATCTTGAAAAAATATTAAAAAATTGAAATCTGAGGCAAAAGAACCTATTATCCTGGTATCAGTATCTAGCCAAGTTTGGGTTTATCGGAGTGGCCCAGGAGTTCCTGGACAGTCCTCAGGCCGGCGCCTCGCATGATCAGGTGGGAAGCGAAGGTGTGGGAGATCATGGAAGCGGAACTTATGCGGAATAGTTAGCACGCGGCGCAAGGCCAGGAGAGGATTGCCAAGGATTAGGTTTTTTCTTTCATTCCCTGAAAGATTTTATTTTTCCTGGGCATACCTTCAAATAATAAGGTAAGGTCTGTTACATCATCCGAGCAAAGGAGAGTTTTTATGGATTTTACCCTCGTAGACCCTTGGATTCGAATCGTCGCCATCATCATCGGTTTGGCCAGTTGTTTTTACGGCTATCCCTTGTTTCGCATTTTTCTCGTCCTGGCCGGCTTGTTTTATGGCTATCTCTACGGCCAGTCTTTTTATCCTGCCAGCCAGCCGATGATTTCTTTACTGGTCGGCGTTATTGTTGCAGTTATCCTGGCAATCCTGGCCTACCCGCTCTGGAGCATCGGGGTCATCGCAGTGGGGGCGGCCCTGGGTTTTATGATTTTGGGGGAACTGGGTCTGGCGCTAAACTTTCCAGAAACAGGAGTCATTCTGCTGGGTATGCTGGGCGCCTTGATCCTGGGATTTTTGTTCTACCGGGCCCGGGACCTCTTTGTGATGGTGGCAACGGCCTACAACGGCGCCGCCCAGGTGATCTACGGTTTGGGCCTGGTCCACGCAGCCCTGGCCATCGGTGTCGGCCGGGCCAACTTCCTGGCAGTTATAGCCATTGTAATATTGGGCTCTTTAGGCTTTGCGGCCCAGTACGCCATGTTCAAAGATCAACGGAAGTATTCCATCTAAAAAAAGTCAATTATTTATTACCAAGGGCAATTAATAGATTACATTCCCCCTCACCCTGACCCTCTCCCCAAGGGCTAAGCATAACCCACACGTCCCCTGGGGAGGGGAAGGAAAAGGGGGCATCAGAACAGTTCACCATAAAACATGCCAATACATTGATTTAATTTATAAATAAAAACAAAGACATCTCATGGACATTATGGTATGTCTTCCATACAAAAAGTAATTAATATTTCGCCTAGTTGCGAAGTTATCTTCTCTTTAGTGGGAATCGTACCACTTTTGTCTCGGGATCAAGGCACAACCTGGAGGGAAAATGAATTTGGCGATCTGGGTTTGACTAAACTCCTTAGCCAGATTGCTCAAAAGTTGGCCAACAATCCACAGGCTTCCATTCCTCGGGCCTGGGAGACTGTGGGTAATGCTTAGCCCCGCCGGGGGGGGAAATAAAGGAAATTGCTTATGGCATCAGCTTGGGAAGAAAGGGTCGCCTAATTATGGAAATCGTCCAGGTCAAACACTATCCGGAGGCGGAACTCATGGCTCGCCTGCGGCAGGTGCCGCTACAGGAGCAGCCGGAGGTCAAAATCTACCAGAACGCCTTGATTTCTTTGGAATGTATTCATACCAACTGTCTGCACCCGCCCCAGAACTATATCTGGCTGGCGGAGCTGCGCAAGGTGCAGGAATTGCGCTGGAGCCTCCAGGAACATGGGCTGAACATGTTCCGCCTGAACGGGTTTGTCAGCTATACCGTCAGGGAGTCGGACGGCGAACTGATGGAGTACGACCTCTACCCCCCCATCATCGAAGAATCCTTTGAGGCCGACGGCACGGTGGCGCTGCTCATCAACGACGGCATGCACCGGGTTTTCCTGGCCCGGTCGGAATGGGTCGTGCCCCAGGTGGTCTATGTCCGGGGTATCCCCCGGGAATATCCTTATTATGCCTATCCCCGGCCCCAGGGGTGGGAAGGAATCGATCTGTTACCGGACAACCCGGATAAAAACCGCTACCTCAAGAAATGCCACCGCATCCGGCACAATAAGGCATTGTACCGCAATTTCCAGGCGGTGTTCCAAAATGTGGGCGGCTCCCGGAGCAGCATGGGTACATAAGGACGCTCTGCCCTCTTCCTAGTCGTCTAGCAATTGTACAATGTAATGCCCTATAACCCGCACCCCGGGCCTCTTTCCTCGAGGGAAGAGGAGGAAAGAGGAGATATTTTTAATAAGAGTTCTAGGATTTCAAAGGACAAGGTTTTCCCCCGGTGGTGAAGCTGGGGGAAAATTGCCACCGGATGGTTTTATCCTTGACTAAATGGGCCTTGATTTTATTAAATGGGGTAAAGTGGGTGGGCCGGAATCTTGATTTTCCCCTGGGAGGTACTGGTGCGGCAACTGATTAAAATTTTTTTGGTCCTGGCAACCATCGCCGTGACCGGGTTTGCCATGGTTGCCCGCGGTGGAACCCCGGGTCATGGGTGATGATCTTTTTGATAGCTTAACCAAGGGATATAATGACCTGTCCCAGATTAAATTTAACGCAGCCCAGGCAGAGTTCGAAAACGTTATCAAAGCTGATTTTGATAACCCTTATGCTAACAACAACATGGCAGTCCTCATGGAGAAACAGGGAAAATTGACGGACGCCATGACCTATTTGAATATTGGGGAAAAAGTTGCCGAGCAGTATCTCTATAAGGTGGATACGGCCTTTCTTATTGGCGGTGTTTGTGCGGCCGTGAACCCTGAAAAGATGACTGCCGAGAAAAGTCCAATCGCCCAAGTGATTGCCGACAACAAAAAGAAACTTGCTGAGAGGATAGGCTCCAAACCAGCAGAGACACCTAAAAACCCTGGGAAATAAGGGGAAAGTTCCCTTGAACCTTTAATCCAAGTTTTTTTCAAAAATACCTGGATTGGGATTTACTCCTCTCTTCTGACTTTCCTGGAAAACTCCGGTCGCCATGAATCTATTGGATTTGGGTATCATCGTTATCTTGTTGCTTATCGCGCTGCGAGGTTACTATCGCGGCTTGTTGCAGGAGATTTCGGTCGTCATCGGCTTAGTAATCGGGTTGATCATCGCGGCGCATTATTATCTGAGGTTGGCCCGCCTGGTTTCCCAGTGGGTGCATACGCCCCTTTATAGTCGCATTATCAGCTTCCTGGTAATTTTGGTGCTAACTTACTGGATCATCAGGATTGCCGGTAATTTAATCCACCGCTTCTTATCTTTCATCTATTTGGGTTCCCTGGATCGGCTCCTGGGAGGCGCTTTTGGAGTTCTTAAAGGTGGCATTCTTCTGGGATTTATTCTGACTATAATCACCTTGGCGGTGCCTAAGGACTCAAAATTATTGAAGGAGTCGATTACCGCGCCGTACTTGAAGATCATGTATAATCAAGCTTTAGTGCTTTTGCCCGAGGATTTCAAACAACAGGTGAAAGAACGAGCTTTAAGGTTCGAACGAGAGTGGGGCGAAAAAAAGAAAACGCCGAACCACAAGGAGGAGATTTAACATGGCGGTGGCCCTGCCCCCGGGAGAGGAAAAACAGGTGACGCCAGCGGCGGCGCTGACTGCATTCGTGGACGTAATCCGCCGGCTGCGAGGACCTGGGGGCTGTCCCTGGGATGCCAAGCAAACTCCGGATACCTTAAAGACCTATATGCTGGAAGAGGCTTACGAGCTGGTGGAGGCCCTGGATTCCCGTGAAGATGATAAGATCCGGGAAGAATTGGGGGATGTACTTCTGCATATTGTTATGATTAGCGAAATGTTTAGGGAAAGCGGGAGCTTTTCCCTGACCGAGGTCATTGACGACGTCCGTGCCAAGATGATCCACCGCCACCCCCATGTTTTCGGTGATCAGAAGGCTGAAACCATAGAAGACTTGCGCTCTATCTGGGAGAAGGCCAAAGAGGTGGAAGGCAAAACCAACCCGGCCTCGCGGCTGGTCGAATTGTCGCCCCGGCAGCCGGCCCTGACCCAGGCCCAGAGACTGGGGGAGGCAGCTGCCCGGATCGGCTTTGACTGGCCGGATCTGGCCGGGGTCTTGGATAAATTTGAAGAAGAGTTACGAGAGTTTCGGGAAGCTTTGACAGAATCTGATCCGAACCACCAGGAAGAAGAGTTGGGAGACCTGCTTTTCTGTCTGGTCAATGTGGCCCGTTTTTTGCGCATCGATTCCGAGGGGGCCTTGCGCCGCACCATACATAAATTCATCAAACGTTTTCATATGGTGGAACGGGCGCTCATCAAGCAGGGGAAAACGCCGGAAACCGCCAGTCTGGAAGAAATGGACGCCATCTGGGAAGAAGTGAAAAAACAGCAGCGCGCCCGGTCTGGCTAAATTAAGCCGCACAACTCCATACTTAAATCGTTAGGTCCTCAGTTCTAAATCATTCACCAGGCGGTCGGCAAATTCCATGATCCAATCCCGCTGCGGCCGGGTGGCATAGCCGATGCACGTGCATCGCATGGTCCGGCGACTGCGGACGAGGAATTCGAACTTAACAAAGTCTCGACCCAATTCCACCGCAATACAATGGGGCTGACAGTCCGGGTGAGCCATCTGAGCTTCACTGAGCTGTGCTTTTCCCAGTTCCACCCACCAGATGCCTTCAAGGCCGGAGGGCTGGGCTTTCTCGTCCAGATACGCTTTGATGCGGGGCAGGTCCGGGCGGACGATCTCATCCAGGATATATTGCTTCATACCGACTCCTCAGGGAACCTGGCGGTTCAACGGGGGTTGTCAAATTTGCGGGGCACCGGCAGATACTCCACCGCTGACTGCTGCCGAACCGGTTGGGGGAAGAATTCCATAAGCTCCAGGACTTCCTTGGGTACGTCGCTGGTAACCGGCAGCCCCAATTGTTTGGCCTGCTTAAAGGAAATGGGGTGGTCGTGGGTCCAGGTGCCTTCAGACATCAGCCGGGCCAGCTCATCGGCTTTTTCCGGAGCCATGGTATCGGCGAGGAACTCCCGCACCCCTTCCCGGATTTGCCAGATGGCCTTTTCCGCCTGGTCTGCCAGGACGAGAGTCTCGTCATCAACGGCGTGAATCGGCTTGCGGGCCACGGCGCGCAGCAGGGAGGCGGCGGGGAACTGGCCTAATTGGGGATCCACCGGACCCAGAACCGCATCCTCGCACATGATAATTGCATCGGCGGCCAGGGCAATGAGCGTTCCCCCGGACATGGCATAATGCGGCACGAAAACAGTTGATTTCCCCGGGTGACGATGGATGGCTCGGGCGATCTGCATGGAGGCCAGGACTAATCCCCCGGGGGTGTGCAAAATAATGTCCAGGGGGACTTCAGGATCGGTGAGATGAATGGCCCGGAGAATCTGTTCCGAGTCATTGACATCGATATAGCGGAAAATGGGGATACCCAAAAAACTCATGGTTTCCTGGCGATGCACCAGGAGAATGACCCGGGAGCCGCGCAATTTTTCCAGGCGGGCGATCAATCTCTGCCTGGCGATGTTGAGAAATTTCTGTTTCAACATCGGCTGCAGTGCGATGATCATCAGAAATAACCAGAAGTATTCACTGATCCCGGACATGTTAAGCTCCTCCGGCCTGTTTGAAGGTCCGCCTCCCGGCATCAAAGACCCCGTACACCCAGGTCGCCAGCAACAGGCCGAAGGTGAACTGGATGAAAGGACGAGTGATAACCTGCCAGAGGAGGCCATGCAATTGGTCCGGCTCGATGGCCTCCGGGGAGGTCACCTGGGACAAAATCTCAGCATAGGCATAGCTATACAGCATGACAATCCCCAGCACCAAAGCGGCCAGTAACAGGGAGGCCGAGAGGATGAGAAAAACCCCTTTTTTGACCTCGCCTTTGTAGACCTGGCCGACCCCGGGAAAAATAAATGCTGACAATAACATGGCAATAATGGCGCTGCTCATAACTCACCTTAAGTTAACTTATAGAAAACTCCGGCAGTGGTCAAGTTTTCCTTGCAGTTGCAATACCTCGGGAAAAACTGTTCCAGGTTTTGTCATGCAGAGCTTGTGTTTTTTAACCGCAAGAGTTATATTTAGTATTGATATTTTTAGCATTTTAAACCTTGCTGGCCAGAAGGAGACCCATCCCCGCAATGTTCACCGGCCTGGTGGAGGGAATCGGAGAGATAACGGCGTTGAGGCCCACCGCTGACGGCTTGCGTCTGAGCGCCACCGCGCCTTTTGGACTGACCGAGGTCAAGCTGGGGGATTCCATTGCGGTCAGTGGCCCATGTCTGACGGTGGTCGAACTGACGGGCCGCTCATTTACGGTGGAAGTTTCGGCCGAGACCTTGCGCCGGACCAACTTGTCGTCTAAGCATCTGGGGTCCCAGGTGAATCTGGAGCGGGCTTTACGTCTGGGTGACCGGTTAGGGGGCCATATCGTCAGCGGCCACATTGACTGTGTCGGGTTGTTGGTGAAAAAAGTAGCAGGGCCCCGACATATGCAACTCGCGGTGCGCCTGCCGGACTCCTGGAGCCGCTATGTGATTGAAAAGGGCTCCATTGCCTTGGACGGGGTCAGTCTCACGGTTAATTCCTGCACCGGTGACGAGGTAAGCGTCAACATCATCCCGTTTACATCTCGTCACACCACTCTGGAAGACCTGCGGGTGGGTGACCAACTCAACGTTGAAACAGATATCATCGGCAAATACGTGGAAAAGCTGCTGCAGCGCCCGAACGGGTCGGCGAGCGGCGGCGTCACCAGCGAACTGCTGGCCCGCCATGGTTTTTGGTAAGATATTAAAATTATATACATTAAGGTTAGAGTAAATCCAGAGGGCGGCCCATGGCCGCGGGTCTTTGGAAAGCTGCGAAATCATAATAATTATAATTAGCAATAAAACTAACAACATCAGAGGTATAAGTAATGCCGATCTCACCAATAGAGGACGTCATCGAAGATATCAAACAAGGGAAAATGATTATCCTGGTGGACGATGAAGACCGGGAAAATGAGGGCGACCTCACCATGGCGGCAGAAAAAGCATCTCCGGAAGCCATCAATTTCATGGCCCGCTATGGTCGGGGGCTCATCTGCCTGGCTTTAAATCCGGAAATTATCGAACAATTAAAAATTCCCATGATGGTCAGCGAGAACACTTCCCCCTTCAAAACCGCCTTTACGGTATCCATCGAGGCCAAAAAAGGGGTTACCACCGGCATCTCCGCCGCGGACCGGGCTACGACCATTCTCACGGCAGTGGCGGCAAAGGCCAGACCGGAAGACATTGTCAGCCCCGGCCACATTTTTCCTTTACGGTCCCGTAAGGGCGGGGTCCTGGTGCGCACCGGGCAGACCGAAGGGTCCGTGGACCTGGCCCGGCTGGCAGGGCTGCGGCCGGCGGCCGTTATCTGCGAAGTCATGAATGAGGACGGCTCCATGGCCAGGATGCCGGACCTGGAAATCTTTGCCGCCGAACACAACCTCAAAATCGCCACCATCGCCGATCTGGTGGCCTACCGTCTGGGCCACGAATCTTTTGTCCGGCGCCGGGCTGTGGCTAAGTTGCCCACCTACTATGGTGAATTCACTGTTATTGCCTATGAAAACGACATCGATCCCGAGCAGCACCTGGCCCTGGTAAAAGGCGAGATCAACCCCGAGGAACCCATCCTGGTGCGCGTTCATTCCGAGTGCCTTACCGGAGATGTCCTGGGTTCCCTGCGGTGCGACTGCGGCGACCAACTCGTCTCCGCCATGCAACAGGTGGAGGCGGCCGGTTCCGGGGTCATCCTGTACATGCGGCAGGAGGGTCGGGGGATCGGTTTGGTGAATAAACTCCGGGCGTATGAACTTCAGGACCAGGGGGCCGATACGGTGGAAGCCAACGAGGCCCTGGGATTTAAGGCCGACCTGCGGGACTACGGCATCGGCGCCCAAATCCTGCGAGATCTGGGGGTCCGAAAAATGCGCCTCATGACCAACAACCCCAAGAAAATCATCGGGCTGGAAGGCTATGGACTCAAGGTGGTGGAGCGGATGCCCCTGGAAGTCCCGCCCAATCGGGAAAATTTGCAGTATCTCAAAACCAAATGTTTGAAAATGGGCCACATGCTGGAAATGGTCTGAGAAACCAACAACCGCATGAACCGATCGGGGCCTCTCCCGGAGTGTACAAAGCCATGCAATATCTGGAAACTGGAAACCATGATAAGGACACAGAGATGATCAAAACCATAGAAGGGAATCTCCTGGCCGAGGGCATGAAATTCGCCCTGGTGGTCAGCCGTTTTAACGACATTTTTTCGGAGCGGCTGGTGGGAGGTGCGGTGGACAGTCTGCGGCGGCGAGGCGCCAGAGAAGAGGACCTCACCATTTACAAGGTTCCTGGCGCTTTTGAAATCCCCCTGATAGCAAAGCGGGTGGCCGAATCGAAAAAATTTGACGCCGTCATCTGCCTGGGAGCAGTTATCCGGGGATCTACCCCCCATTTCGATTATGTGGCTTCGGAAGTCAGCAAAGGTATTGCCTCGGTATCCTTAGAAACCGGGGTGCCGGTGCTCTTTGGCGTCATCACCACAGACACCCTGGAGCAGGCTATCGAACGGGCCGGCAGCAAGGCCGGCAACAAGGGGTTTGCCGCGGCTGAGGCAGCCGTGGAAATGGTTCACCTCTTACGCCAGATCGAGGCCTGAGGAATCGTGTCCCGACCTGGAAAAAGCCTGGCCCGGGAGCGGGCGTTGGAATGCCTGTATAATCTTGAGGTCGGCGGACACCATGATCAGACGGCCGCCTCCGTTTTTTGGGAGCACTTTCACCCTGAAGATAAGGCCTCAGCATATTTTTACCGTCTGGTGAGCGGGGTCAGGGCCCACCAGGAAGAACTTGATGCCTACATTTCCCGTTTTTCGGAACACTGGCGACTGGAACGCATGGCCTCCATTGACCGTGCCATTCTGCGGTTGGCCCTTTTTGAATTGCTCCATTGCCCGGAAGTGCCCCCCAAAGTGGCGGTCAACGAAGCGGTGGAATTGGGCAAACGCTTCGGCGCGGAAAATTCCGGGGCCTTTATCAATGGGATTTTGGACAGTTTCCTTAAGACTATGGCGCCGACAGTGGTAACTCCCCCAGTTGACTTCAATAACCGGGGAAAAGGCAAGAGTGAAGAGGGATAAGAAAAAAACTAAAGTGCTAATTCCCTTTGCCGGACTTTTTTTAAGGCGAGCGGGCGCGCTAAAACTTGACATAATTATTTTTTTGTAATATTAAATAAGTTTTGCTCCTTGCTCCGGCCAAAGGTCCGGGGCTAAATAATCCAAAAGGAGGGCAGATGAATCGTTACGAAACTATTTTCGTCATCAACCCTGATTTAGGTGAGGACGAGGTTCAAAATGTCGTCACCAAGTTCACCGGAATTATCAGTTCCCAGAATGGCGTCCTGTTAAAGTTGGAGGAGTGGGGCCGTCGCCGCCTGGCCTACAAAATCGAAAAATTCAGCCAGGGATATTATGTCCTGGCAGATTTTGCCAGCCTGCCCACAGGGGTGGCGGAACTGGAACGAAACCTCAAGATTGACGACCGCATCATTCGCTTCCTGTCGGTCAAAACCGGCGAAAACGTCAATGTGGAAGCCTTGCAGCTGGAAATCGCCGCCAAGACCAAGCCGCCGGTGGAAGCCGCGGCTGCACCCGAACCTGAAGTCGAAGAAGCCAGTCCCCAACCTGTCGCCGAAGCCCCGGCACCGGCCGAGGAGCCTGCTGTGGCCGTGGAACCTGAAAAGTCTCCGGAGGAATAACGTATGGCTATCATCCCGAAAAGAAAACGCCGCCCCATTTTTCACCGGCGGAAAGTCTGCCGTTTCTGTGTTGACAATAAACTTGGCATCGACCACAAGGACGTCAATACCTTGCGCCATTTCATTACTGAGCGAGGCAAAATCATTCCCCGCCGGATTTCCGGCAATTGTGCCCGCCATCAACGCAAAATCACCACTGCCATCAAGCGGGCCCGGCACCTGGCCCTGATGCCGTATGCAGCCAGTATGATCCAGGGGTAGGCTTAGATCGCAACGGACTGGAGGCGAAAGAATTTGGTGGCCAAACAGATCCCGCTCATTGTCATGAACGGTCTCTTAGTGCTCCTGTTGTTTTATTACGCCTCTATCCAGGTTCCCGTGGCCGGCCTTGTGATCGGCGCCTTCATGCCCCTGCCCACCATAATGACCATTCGGCGGGCGGGCTGGGTCGCCGGTGTGCTGCTGGTAGCAGCCGGGGTTGGCATGATTTATTATGTGGAGCATTTTTCCGGCATTAAGGCCGAGATTCTCCCTTTTTTGCAGATGGCGGCCATCGGCTTTGCCGTATCGTTTTTAGCTTCCCGTCAATACCCCCTGGAAGTTATCGTGGGGGGAGCAGTTGTCCTGGCGGTGGCGTTACAGGTTGGCGTTTTTCTGATCCTGGCCTGGCAGGAAGGGCTGAGTCCCCTGGCTTATTTGCAGCGCACGGTGGCCGAACTGTGGACTGCTTTTTCGCAACTTGTTGAAAAAGAGCAGTTTCTGGAAAAAGAATTCCCCTTTTCCAGTTTCAACCTAACCGAGGTCACCACCGTTATCGCCCAAATAATCCCGGCTTTGCTGTTGATTAACACTACGTTGGTTGTCTTGTTGAACTATATGCTCAGTCGGTACCTGGGGGGACAGCAAGGCTGGGAGGACCCCAAACTGTCACTAACGTGTTGGGAAACTCCCGGTTGGCTGATCTTCGGGCTCATCGGCGCCGGCTTTCTCTTGCTGGTGCCGCACCAGGCTGTGCAAATGACCGGTGTGAATATGCTCCTGGTCTGCTGTCTTTGCTACTTTTTCCAGGGGCTGGCTATCCTGGCCTTTAATTTCAGTCGTTTTCAAATACCCTGGTTTTTTCGCTGGACCGCTTACGCTCTCCTGATACTGGTAAAGCCGGCCATGCTCCTGGTAATCCTTATGGGATTGATCGATTTGTGGCTCGATTTTCGTCACCTGCACCGGCCTCCTTCCGAGGTATAATTCCTGCAGGCTTTCAATGTTTGGAAAGCCTGGCATTTTCAGACAACGAGGTATCATACCGTGAAAATTATCTTAATTGAAGAAATTCCCAGTCTGGGCACTTTAGGCTCTGTGGTTGAAGTCGCCTCCGGCTACGGCCGTAATTATCTTATTCCCCAAGGTAAGGCCCTGGAAGCCACCAAAGGCAACCTCGCCCGTTTTGAACAGCAGCGGTCCCGACTCATGCAGCAGTATGCCAAAGAAAAGGATGTGGCCCAGGCATTTGCCGACCGCCTGGGGCAAATCACCCTGACTATTTCCCAACGTGTGGGAGAGTCTGACCGGCTTTACGGCTCCGTCACCAACGTCCATATCGCCGAGGCTCTGGCCAAACAAGGTGTGGATATTGACCGGAAAAAGATTGATATGCCCGAACCCATCAAAACTCTGGGCGTCCACGAGGTAGAAATCAAGCTCCACACGGATGTCAAGGGCATCCTTAAAATCGAGGTTGTCCCGGAGAGCGCTTGATTCGGAGGGTGTATAAGGAAACGTGAAAGGTTCAGGGTTCAAAGTTTACAGTAAATGGAGTTGAGACAGGGGGGCCTGGCCTCCCTGTCACCTCCTCACAACTCTCTTCTGCCAACCTGACTTAGCCGCGCATCAGGCGCCACTATGAAAAATCTCCCTCCTTTTACCGTCCGGGAAAGCCCCAAAGCCACCAGGGTCATCCTGAAGGTTTCGGTGCGACATGGGCTTGAAGTGGTAATTCCCCCGGGCTTCAGCCGCAAAAAGCTCCCCCAGATTATTCAGCAAAAAAGGGATTGGCTGGAACGGGCCTTTCGCAAAATCCAGCAGCTAGGACCTGCCGCAGACCAGCCTAAAGACTTGCCCACAGCATTTAATTGCCCGGCCATTAACCTGGGTTTTACGGTGGAGTATGTTCCAGCCGACCTAGTATCCCTTGAGTTAATCCACCTTCACCAGGCCCATCTCAGAATCAGTGGCAGGACGAGTGATCTCCAGGGGTGCCAGGAACTCCTGAAACGCTGGCTGCAGCATCAGGGCCGGGTGCACCTCATCCCCTGGCTGGAGAAGGTGAGTTCTGAGATCGGCCTGAGCTACCGCAAAGTCCAGATTCGCGGCCAAAAAAGTCGGTGGGGGAGTTGTTCCAGTCAGGGAACCATCAGCCTGAATTACAATCTCCTGTTTCTCCGTCCAGAACTGGTGCGTAGCCTTATCATCCATGAACTCTGCCACACCGTGCACCTCAATCATTCACCCAGTTTTTATCAGCTTTGGGCGGAATTTACGCCGGATTATCAAAAACTGCGAGCCGAAATGAAACAGGCCCGGAACCAGGTGCCGTGGTGGGCGCTCTGATGGCGAGGCCGGGCGATAATGCTGCGAATGTTTAAATAAATTTTTTACTCAATCATCTCAGCACTCGAAATGGAGTCAGCCATGCAACTAGGGATGATTGGTCTTGGCAGGATGGGGGGAAACATGGCGCGACGGTTGCTGGCCGCCGGTCATGAGGTCATCGTTTATGCCGCTACTGCGCAAACGAGAGAAACCTTTGCCCAGGAGACTGGTGTTTTTGCCGCCTCTTCGCTGGCGGAACTGGCGGCCAGACTCAGCCCCCCCCGGGTGGTCTGGCTCATGGTACCTGCCGGGGTGGTGGATCAAACCTTGCTCGATCTGACCGGGCATGTGCAGCCGGGAGATATCCTGATTGATGGGGGGAATTCTTACTACCTCGATGACCTCAGGCGAGCCCGGGAGCTCACCGATCTGGGGTTGCATTATGTTGACTGCGGCACCAGTGGCGGCGTCTGGGGTCTGGAACGGGGATATTGCCTGATGATCGGGGGTGAGGCGGACGTGGTCAGATATCTGGACCCCATCTTCGTCACCCTGGCTCCGGGCGTGGAAAGGGCGCCCCACCTCCCGGGGCGGGAACAAGTCAGCGGCACCGCCGAGCACGGTTATCTGCATTGCGGCCCCAACGGGGCCGGCCACTTTGTCAAAATGGTGCACAACGGCATCGAATATGGTCTCATGGCGGCCTATGCCGAGGGCTTTAATATCCTCGCCCATGCCAATGTGGGTAAGCAGCAACAGACCATCGACGCCGAAACCACTCCCCTTGGCCATCCCGAAGCCTATCAATATGACCTCAACCTGCAAGATATTGCCGAAGTCTGGCGCCGGGGCAGCGTCATCACCTCGTGGCTGCTGGACCTCATCGCCACCGCCCTGCTCAAGGACCCGGAACTCTCGAAATTTACCGGCCGGGTAGCGGACTCGGGCGAGGGGCGCTGGACCATTCAGGCCGCCATTGATACCGCCGTGCCGGCACCAGTCCTCTCCACGGCGTTATTCGAGCGCTTCCGTTCCCGGGGGGAATCCGACTTTGCCAACAAGCTTCTGTCCGCACTGCGCTACGAGTTTGGCGGGCATGTAGAAAAGCCGACAAAATAAGCCGGGTTGAATTGAGTCTGGAAGTGAAACCTGGTTATGCAGATTAAAGTATTGGCTGATGCCCGGGCGGTGGCCCGGGAGGGGGCCGCAGACATAGCCGCACAGGCCAGGGCCGCGGTCAGAGAGCGCGGCCGTTTCGTCATGGCCGTCAGCGGCGGCCAGACTCCCTGGCAAATGCTGCAATTCCTGGCAGGCCAGGCAGATCCCCTGGGAGAGCGTGCATGTGGTACAGGTGGACGAGCGCCTGGCCCCATCGGGGGACCCGGATCGCAATCTCACCCACTTACAGGAAAGTCTGCTGACCCAGGCCTCGTTGCCTCCCGGACAGATCTATGCCATGCCGGTGGAGGCAGAGGACCTGGCCCAGGCCGCGGCCACCTACGCCCGGACTCTTCGGGAAATCGCCGGCACGCCGCCGGTGCTCGACCTGGTGCATCTGGGTCTGGGGCCGGATGGCCACACCGCCTCCCTGATTCCCGGAGATCCGGTCCTGAAGGTCACCCACCAGGACGTGGCCCTGACCGGCATCTACCAGGGGAGGCGCCGGATGACCTTGACCTATCCCATCCTCAACCGGGCCCGCCGCCTTCTGTGGCTGGTAACCGGGGCGGAAAAGTCCGGCATGCTAAGGCGCCTGCATGACGGCGATCAGTCCATTCCGGCCGGGCGGATTCGCCGGGACCAGGCCCTGGTGCTGGCCGACCGGGCGGCGGCGAGTCGGTTGGGACTGGAATGAGGGGTGACGGCGTATTATTCCTGTTCAAATTCCCGGCCCGTCCGCAAACACTCTTCCGCCCGGGCCAATTGCCGTCCTAAATACATGGCGTGATTGAGATCGGACAGGGCCAGGTCCCGGGCCAGTTGATGCTGCAGGTGGACCGCCTTTTTGCCCCGATATTCCTTCAGGGTGACATCGCCGTGACGGTGCTCCACCAGGATCTCACCCTCATCCAGACTAAGCCGGAAATAGCCGCAGGGGTCCTCCCGGATGGCAAAGCCGCGGTGGCTGACCATGGTCAGGGCCCGGTCCAGCTCCTTGCGGTCGAGGCTGATGGAATGGCTGACCACGGTGATGGGGCCAGGGGGCAGGCCCAGTTGCGGCGCCAGGAACTGCTGCACCGCCATGAGGCCATAGACGTTGGGCAGCCAGGCGTCCAGGGCGTTGTGGGTCCGGAAGGTGGCCGTCAGGGTGAGCTGTCCGTCATAGCGGCGACAGAACAGGGACACAAAACAGGGCTGGCCCTTGGCAACCTCCAGATCCCGGCGGTTGTCCCACAAGGTGAGGTAGGCCTTGCGGTCTTCCGGGTCGGCCTGCAAACGCCGGAGACAGGCCGCCAGATTGTCGGCTCCGAAATAGGCCCGCAGGCGGTGGCCGTAGCTGTAGGTTTCGTCGGCCCCTTTCTCGCCCCGCAGAAAGTCCCGCTGATAGGTGCGCAGCTTCTCGGGATCAAAATGGTGCGCCCGCAAAGCCTCCTCCGGCTCAAAGGTCGGCTGCGTCACCACCACCTTCAGGTTCTGGAGCTCCAGCCGTTCCCCCTTGGCCAACTTGACCGGATGACCGAACCGGCTGATGACGAAGAGCAGCTCCTGCCAGGCCTCGAGAGGAGTATCCCGCACTACCGTGTGGGCCTGGGGGTGTGCTGGGAAAATGGGAAATACTCACCTGGGGCAGGGGGATTTCCTGGCGGGGCGCTTTCGCCGGAACTACCTTAAGCTTACTCTTCCCGCCAGAATTCGAAAAATTCTTGCATGCGGAGCAAAGTTGCGTCGTCTTTGGGCTCCCCCAGGACATGGAACCTTGGCTTGACCCGAAAGTGTTCCGGCCGCACCAGGTTGTCGATGAGTCGGTTCGTGCCGCTGATCTTGCAGGTTTGCACCGGTTCCCCGCCTCCACCGGCTTCATAGGAGACGAGAGGCGAGGCCGCCCCTTCCAGACCGAGATCGAAAAAGGCCTGAAGATCTTCCAGGGAGCCGGAACGGTTCCGGCCGCAGACCACCAGAGTCTGAATCTGGGGGTTATACAATAAATTCCGCAGCAGCTCCCGCAAGCCGTTGCCGTACAGGGTGCCGAAGACGGCAATGGGCGAAGTGGCGGGGTTAAGATCAACCCCGGCCTGGCGGCAGCGCTCCATGACATAATCCACCTTGGACCACAGGGTGAGGACGCCAATGGTCCCGGCCGGATTGACGATGGTCAGTTTATCTGAGAAGTAGAGGGGGATGAAGTTCATAGAGATCGGATAATCTAATCATTGTCTTTTGTCAAAAGGGTCTCTAAGGCGGCATGGATAGCCTCTCGGATAATGCGCTCGTCGCCACTGGGGCCTGTAATGCCTTGGAGGTAACCAGGTCAACCGGCCTTCCCAGTATATCCTCAAGATACCTCTTGAGTCTCAGAAAAGCCAGCAATCCCACCGGCCGGGCAAACTCCACCAGGATATCCACATCACTGTCAGCCTGGCCTCGTCCCTGACCACAGAACCAAAAAGAGCCAGGGATTGCACCCCGAATTCTTGCAGATCCTTCTGATGTTTCTGCAAAATGTCTAAAAGATCATCCCTGAGCATGAGTTCACGAAGTTTGTTATGGTGTGTCATATAAAGCCTTTACCAAATCATCCGGGGTAACCTCCCGGCATTGCCCGCTTTCGAATTCTTTCATCGCCGCCTGTATCTCCAACACGATTTCATCCCGCCGTTGCTCCAGAAGTCGGCGGTTTAAGACCTCAACCAAGGCCTCCTGATCTTCTCTACTTAACTACGCAGCGGCCTCCAAAAGTTCACCAAAGGTAATGACTTGTTCCATATATGTAAACTCCATTGGTTTCGCAAGCTCGAACCGCAACTTTATCAAAATGTTGGCTAAACGCCCCATGGTTCTGCACTGCGACCACGATGGGCAATTGTCCCCGGTTTAATTGTCAGGCTCTCCACGGCTTTTTGATCTTCCGCCCACAGGCCCAGGCGTCGATGGCTTCCTTAATATTGTACAGTGCCTCTTTTGCATCCAGTCCCTGGGAAACGCAGCCGGGCAGGGCGGGGCATTCCGCCACCATCCAGCCGTCTTCAGCCTGCTCCAAAGTTATGTGGAAGATCATGCTCATCTCCTTCAGCCTCTAACCTTTTTTCCGGCTATTTCAATCGGCTCGCCAACAGGTTCAAAAGCAGGATTGTCGCCGGTATATTGCTGCCAGCGAATCTTGTATTTCTCCTTTCCCAGGATTCTGATGTCATCAGTCCAACCTTCCTTGCCATCATCTATACCAGCTCCAAAGTCAATGCCGCCAATATCAGAAAGAAGATAGCGGTTATGCAGCTTATCGCCTCCAGATCTTTCTTGCCATTGTTTGAAAGATTACCTTGAGACCAAGCTAATTATATACCAAACCAGTCGATTTTACTCAAATAATTTTCCTCAACCCTCGCAGACTAAAGCCTGCGGCTACCGATAATTTTTGTGCCCCCCGTCATCGCCTGCCGGAAACTGATGTTCACCGGGCTATTTCTGCCACCAATAAAACACCGACGGCGCCACCGTCACCCACAGCAGCACCAGCACCCACACCCGGCCGGCCAAAAGATTATAATCCTGGAACAGCCGGCCCCAGGAATGCCCGGCGACGTAGTGCCCAAAGACAAATTCAAAGGCCACGGTGAGACCCAGCCACAGCACAGCCGATAGTCAGGGCCTGAACGGCTGAGACCGGCCGGAAAAACCGCAGGACTATCCCAATATACAGCCCGAAAAGCACCACACCGGTGAGAGTGGAGAGTTGATGGGCCCGCAGTTCACTCAGGTGCCGGCCGTACCACGCCTCCCGGACCACCCCATTGGCGATGGCGATAAAAACCATGGGGATCCACAACAAGATATATTTCCACATAGCGGCTCATTTTACTCAAAATCCGGCGGCTGTTCCTCGGAAAAATCGTCGAAGCGGGTGAACTGGCTGGAAAAATGCAACTTAAAGCTGCCGGTGGGACCGTTGCGCTGTTTGCCGATGATAATTTCGGCCACGCCCTTTTCCGGCGAATCTTTCCGGTAGACTTCATCCCGATAGATGAAGAGAATGACATCGGCATCCTGTTCGATGGCCCCGGATTCCCGCAGGTCAGAAAGTACCGGCCGTTTGTTGGGACGTTCTTCCACCCGGCGGTTGAGCTGGGACAGGGCCACCACCGGAATCTGCAGCTCTTTGGCCAGGGCCTTGAGAGAACGGGATATTTCGGAAATCTCCTGCTCCCGGCTGACGAAATCGCTGCGCCCCCGCATGAGCTGCAGGTAGTCGATGAGGACCAGCCCCAGCTTTTTTTCCCGCTTCAAACGGCGGCATTTGGCCCGGACCTCCAGGGCGGTCACGGCCGGCGTATCATCAATGAGAATCGGGCAGTCCATGAGCTGGCCCGCCGCCTCCTGCAGGCTGGTCCACTGGTCGTTGGTCAAAAAGGCCCGGCGCAGCCGAGAGGCGTCGATGTGGCCAATGGCGCTCAACAGCCGCCGGACTAACTGCTCTTTGGACATCTCCAGGGAGAAAACGGCCACGGGCACTTGGGAGTAATGGGCCACATTATAGGCAATATTCAACGCCAGAGCGGTCTTCCCCATGCTGGGTCGGGCGGCCAGAATTATGAGATCGGAATTTTGCAAACCCGCGGTATACCGGTCCAGGTCCCGGAATTGGCTCGCCACCCCGGTAGTCATTTCTTGCCGGCCATACAATGCTTCCAGCAGGGAAATTTCTTTTTCCACCAGGGTATTTAACGTATAAAAGCCTTGCCGCATGTTGCTTTCGGCAATGGTAAAGATACGATTTTCGGCCTCGTCTAAAAACTTCTCCACATCGTTAATCGGGTCATAACATTCCGCGGCAATGCCGGTGGAGCAGGAGATGAGACGCCGCAGGATGGATTTTTCGTGGACGATGGTGCCCCAGTATTCGATATTGGCGGCGGAACCCACGTTGTCGCTCAATGACGCCAGAAAACCCGGACCGCCCACGGCATCCAAAAGTTCCCGGTCAGACATCAGGGCCGAAACCGTCACCAAATCCACCGGCTCCCGCCGCCGGTAGAGATCCAACATGGACTGGTAGATTTTCTCGTGGGCCTCATGATAAAAATCTTCGGGCGCCAGGATATCGGCAATCCGATCCAAAGCCCCCGGCTCCAGGAGGATGCCGCCCAAAACCGATTGCTCCGCCTCCAGATTGGACGGCGGCACCCGTCCCTCCATGGGAGCGTTACTTTTGCCGTGAGACACTACCGAAGCACGACGAGGCATTTTCCCCACCTTGAACATTAAGTTTGTTATACTTGGTTCGAGAAACTAAGAAAACTGCGGTAACAAAACTTCCTGGCAAGCCTCGCCGCCTTGGCGGGTCGAAGCCAAACTGTGGCCCAAGCTGTTTCCAGAAACGATCAACTGCTTGAATTTACAAGCGAAAGCTGCTGACCAGAAGTGGCGCCTGACGCTCCCCACGCCCCTACATCATCGCCTCAGCCGAAAAAAAGTTCAACCCAAAACCAAAAACCCGTTCATTGGCGGCGCCTTATACCACGACTCGGTCACCGTCAGGCGCGCCCAGAAAAATGGGTTGCCCAGGCTGTTGGGTTGCGATACAATGGCCAAAAATCCCAACGCTTCCTTTGGGTCTTGAAGGAGCCCCAGTATGGAGATATTTATTTCCGGCTCATTGGCGTATGACCGGATCATGGATTTTCCCGGCAAATTCGCTGATCATATACTACCCGATAAAATCCACATCCTCAACGTCTGTTTTATGGTCAATGGTTTAACGGAAAAATTCGGCGGCACCGCCGGCAATATCGCCTACAGCCTGGCGTTATTAGGAGAGCAGCCCCTTATTTTAGCCACCGCCGGCAAGGACTTTAGCCGTTACCGGGAATGGCTGGAGCACCATAATATTCCACTGAACGGCATCCGTCTGATTCCCGAAGAATTCACCGCCGGTGCCTATATCACCACCGACCAGGCCGATAACCAGATTACCGGATTCAATCCCGGAGCCATGAAATACCGGTCGCTGTACACCTTTGACAACCTTGACCCCAAGCACTCCATCGCCATCGTCGCTCCCGGCAATCTGGACGACATGCTGATCTATTCCCAGGGTTACCGGGAAAAAAATATTCCCTATATCTTCGATCCCGGTCAGTCCATCCCCATGTGGTCGGGGGAACGCCTCATGGAAATGCTCACCGGCGCCGGCATCACCATCTCCAATGATTATGAGCTGGAAATGATCATGAAAAAGACCGGCTTGAGCAAATCTGAAATTATCGAGCGCACCAGTGTCCTCATCACCACTCTGGGAGAAAAGGGCTCACTCATTCAAAATCGGGATGAGGAGCGGCATATTGCCGCGGTGCCCCCCAGCCAGGTCGCGGACCCCACCGGCGCCGGCGATGGCTACCGGGCCGGTCTCATCAAGGGGTTGGTCCTGGGCAAAGGCCTGGAGGAGGCCGCGCAGATCGGCGCGGTCTGCGCCAGCTATGCCGTGGAATGTTACGGCACCCAGGAGCACGTTTTTACTCAGGAGGAATTCTGGTCCAAATACCAGGCACATTTCGGGCCGGCGTCAGAGGGTGATTAGCAGCTAATTGCTAGCCAACCAAAAATCTTGTTTACCCCTCGCCCTGCTCCCGGGCGAGGGTGAGGGGCAAAAAAATCATCTCCGCTCGAATCCTGGAGGGTGGGCACTCCCCACCAATACCACTGACGGAGGAATCGCCATGGTCGGCCCCACGACCGAAAACCTCACCGAGTTTTCGGAAAGCGAGCTGCAAAAACTTCCCCCCGCCCTCGTGCTGGAGCACATCCAAACGCTCTTTAGAAAATGGGGGATTTATAATCAGAAGCTCACCCTGCAGCACGAGGGGGATGAGTATGCCTTTTCCTGCCATGATCAGGCCTTCGTCGTCTACCGGCTGCTGCCGGTGGCCGGCCCCCTCCCCGGCGCCCCGGGATGGCCGGTCTGCCTGGTAACCGCTGACGGGGTCATTGACGAGTGCAGCCCGCCGTATCACGATGAAGATTACTTTGCCAGCCACCTGGGTCTGGCTGACTGGCTGGCCATTATCCAGCAATATTTCAGCGAATCCTAAGCCTGCTAATATCTTTATTCCTTGGTCATACCCGTATCCGGCAACGCCGCACCTCCCGGCTCCAAACCTCCCTGGCCGATAATCTTGAATAAGGTCATCCCCTTGTGGAGCGTTTCCTCATATTCCGCCACCTCTTCGGAATCATAGACAATGCCGCCGCCCACGGCAAAATGAACCTGCCCCTGGCAACCAATGGCCGTCCGGATGGCAATGTTCAAATCCAGGTTGCGGTGCAGCCCCAAATAGCCGATGGCGCCGCAGTAGACGTGGCGCACCACCGGCTCCAGCTCATCGATAATCTCCATGGCCCGGATCTTAGGGCAGCCCGTGATGGACCCCCCCGGAAACGTGGCCCTGAGAATATCCGCCTGGCTGCAATCCGGCCGCACCTTTCCGGTCACAATGGACACCAGATGATAGACGTTCTCATAGGCCTCCAGGCGTTTGTGCTCTTTGACCCGGACGCTGCCACCCAGACAGACCCGGCCGATATCGTTGCGGAGCAGGTCCACGATCATGGACAGCTCGGCATCCTCCTTCACAGAGGTAGTCAGTTCCTGCCGCATCACCTCATCTTCGGCAGGAGTGCGCCCCCGGGGGCGGGTGCCTTTTATGGGACGAGTCTCCAGATAGTCTCCTTGACGCCAGAGAAAGCGCTCCATGGAGGTGGAGAGGATTTGCACATCCCCGCAGTTGAGGTAGGCATAGAAAGGCGCCGGGTTGCGCTCAAAAAGCTGGAGAAAGAGCCGGTACAAGTCGCCCTGGAAGGGAAAGCTGAACCGCTGGGAGAGATTAACCTGATAGATGTCCCCCTGGCGGATATACTCCCGGGCCCGGCGCACCGCCTCCAGATAATGTCCCCGGGAAAAGGTGCTGCTCAGTTCGCCCACCTGGTAGCCGCCGGGAGGGGGGACCTGGGCTAACCGGCCGAGGTCTGCCAGGGCCGGTTCAGGCTGTGTGGCTGGACCAAGGTACCCCGCGGGCGGTTCATACTCCACGCCGATGTGCCAGAAACGCTTTTCCCACCGGTCATGCACCACGATCCGGCGGGGAAAGGCCCACACCATATCCGGCAGGTGCAGATCATCCACCGCCGTGGTGGGCAGGCGCTCCAGGTGGTTTTTCAGATCATAGGCCAGAAACCCCATGGCCCCGGCCGCCAACGGCAGCACCGGTGTCTGGCCCGGCAAGGCTAACGTCTCCAGGGCCTCTTCCAGAATATCAAAGGGATTGGCTGCAAAAGTGCGATGACCGCCCGGAAATTGGACCTCTACCTGACGGCCCTTGGCCCGGATGACGAGAAAGGGGTCCCAGCCCAGCAGCGAGTAGCGGGAAGAGTCCAGGCTGCCGCCGCTTAACAGCAGCATGGCGTTCGGGAGATGGCGCAGACCGGTGAAGAGCTCAGCCAGTCCGTTAATATCCTCAGGCAGGCTCAGGGGACTGATCTTAAGGTCGGTGATGCGGCCCCACATAGCCTTGTTTCCGGTTTCCGGTTTCTGGAAAATGTAAATTGTTGGTTTTCCATGTGGCAATTGTACCCATGGCCGCCAAATCCTCTGCTTTTCCCTGTTCCCTGCTCCCTTTTCCCTGTAATTGAAACCCCGGCGCCAGCTCCAGGAAATTGGCCGCCAGTTCCCGGCCGTATGCCGTCAGAAAGGACTCCGGATGAAACTGCACCCCGTGCAGGGGGTAGCGCCGGTGGCTCAGCCCCATGATGACCCCGTCGGCGCTCCGGGCCGTAACCATCAGGTCGCTGGAGGCCGGGCTCACCATGAGGGAATGATACCGGGCCGCCCCAAAGGGGCTGGGCAGCCCGGCAAAGACGGCCTCGCCCGTGTGGAAGATCTCCTGGCGCTTGCCGTGCACCGGCACCGGGGCCAGCACCGTGCGGCCGCCAAAGACCTCATTGATGGCCTGCATTCCCAAACAAACGCCTAGTATCGGTATATCTTTATAAAAATGCGCGATCACGGCCTTGCTGATGCCCGCAGCCGCCGGGGCCTTGGGTCCCGGAGAAATGCACAGCCAGTCCGGCCTCAGGGCCTCGATCCCGGCCAGATCCACCTCGTCATGCCGCCGGACCACGACCTCCAGATCGAATTCATAAAACAATTGCACCAGGTTATAGGTAAAGGAATCGTAATTGTCGATCATCACCAGCCGCATACCAAGCCCCCACAATAAAAAAAGCCGCCCAGAATGAGTCTGGGTGGCTTGCGCCTAAAACATAACTCTGATTTTTTTGTACCATAACCTGCATAAGACGTCAAACGCTTTTTTGATATTTTCAGGTTAAACTATTTGACAGTGCCTCACCCCCTGCCTACAATAATCATTGAGGGGTATAATGTATGGACCAGGAAGGATTATGGCGGGAACTCAAAGCGCTGCCCCCTGAGGCACAGCGTGAGGTGATGGATTTTATCGCATTTCTGCGAAGGCGCTACCAGCCCTCTAGTGTAACCGATAAGTCGAGAAATATAAAATTAGCGGCTGAGCCATTTTTGGGGATGTGGCGCAATCGACAAGATATGGCTGATAGCAGTAGGTGGGTCAGGAACGCCCGGGAACGCGAATGGGAGAAACAATAACTCAGATTATTGTTATTGATACGGATATATTGATCGATGCCGGCTATGGCGTCTCGGACGCTATGACTTGTCTGCAGCACCTTGAGCAAAAGGCCGGCCTAGCCATAAGTGTGATCACTCAAATGGAACTGATGATTGGCTGCCGTAACAAAAAAGAATCCAAGGCATTGTTTAAGTTCTTAGACAGATTTGAAATCCTTAAGTTAACCGACTCAATTTCTGATCGGGCTGTCAACCTGTTACAGGACTATCGTCTGAGTCATGGTATCTTAATTCCCGACGCCCTGATTGCTGCTACTGCCTTGGATCACGATTGCTCTTTGCTCACCAAGAACCAGCGCGACTATCGGTTTATCGATGGTTTACGCCTGCCTGGCTATCCGATTTCGATTGCCTAAGCACATGCCCTCCCACCTCCCCATCTTCCCTTTCACCGCCATCGTCGGCCAGGATGACCTGAAGCTGGCCCTCCTCTTAAATGCCGTCAACCCGGCCATCGGCGGGGTCTTGATCCGGGGAGAAAAAGGCACCGGCAAATCCACCGCGGTCCGGGCCCTGGCCGGTCTGCTGCCTGACATGGAAGTGGTGGCCGGCTGCCTCTACGGCTGCCACCCTAAGGGGATCGACGGCTTGTGCGATGATTGCCAGAATCGCAAGGTGGCGGACAACGGCCTGCCCGTGGCCCGGCGGCCGGTGCCGGTGGTCACCCTGCCTCTCGGGGCCACCGAAGACCGGGTCCTGGGCGCCCTGGACCTGGAAGCCGCCCTGCACGAAGGCCGCAAGCGCTTTGAGCCGGGGCTCCTGGCCCGGGCCCACCGGGGTATCCTCTACATCGACGAGGTCAACCTCCTGGAGGACCACCTGGTGGACATCCTCCTGGACGTGGCCGCGTCCGGCGTCAACGTGGTGGAACGGGAGTCGGTGTCCTTTTCCCACCCGGCCCGGTTTCTCCTGGTGGGCACCATGAACCCCGAAGAAGGCGAGCTGCGCCCCCAACTCCTGGACCGTTTCGGCATCTGCGTGGAAGTCAAGGGCATACCCGATCCTGCTGCCCGGGCTAAAATCGTCCGGCAGCGTCTGGCCTTCGAAGCTGACCCCAAAGGCTTTCTGGCGGCCCAGCAAAAATCCGAAGCTGAGTTAAAGAAGCGACTGGAGCAGGCCCGGGCGATGCTTCCCCAGGTGCAGGTGGGCGAGGCGGAAATGGCTTTGGCCGTGCGTCTGGCCCTGGCCCTAAAGACCGAGGGCCACCGGGCGGATCTCACCACCATCCGGGCCGCCTGCACCCTGGCCGCCCTGGAAGGGCGAACGGCCATCAGCCTGCCAGACGTCAAACGCGCGGCTGTCCTGGCCCTGCGCCACCGCATGGCCAATCCCCTGGATGATGCGGAGCTGGACACCAACCAGCTCATCGAACAGGTGGAGGCCGCGGCCCAGACCGACCCAACCGAAACCCCGATAGTCGTTGCCCCGGAAAAAAAAAGCCCTTGATCCGGGAGGCCCCCATCTCTGAGGGCGCCCAGATTTTCGCCACCCCGCCGGCCCTCCAACTCAAGCACCTGGAATTTCATTTCCCCCGGTTTGCCCAGGGAAAACGCGGCCGCCGGCTGGCCACCCCCACCCGCAGCCGCCACGGCCGTTACGTCAAACCCCGCCTGCCCGACGCCGCTGACCCGGACGTGGCCCTGGACGCCACCCTCCGGGCCGCGGTAGGGCGCGACCCCGAACTCTTCCAGGCCCACCGGCCCCTGACCACCGATGATCTGCGCTATAAACGCCGGAAGGGCAAAACCCAGGCCCTGCTGCTCCTGGTGGTGGATGCCAGCGGCTCCATGAGCGCCCAGCGCCGCATGGCCGCGGCCAAACAGCTGGCCCTGTCCTTCCTGGTCCAGGCCTACCAGCGCCGGGACCGCGTCGGCATGATCGTCTTCCATGGCGCCAAGGCCCGGGTCCTGTTGCCCCCCACCAACAGCGTCGCCCTGGCCCAAAAGAAACTCCGGGTGCTGCCCACCGGCGGCAAGACCCCCCTGGCCCACGGCCTCTATCTGGCCTATACCATAGCCAAACGGGAACTCCGGCGCCAAAAAAGCCTCATCCCCATCATCGTCGTCATCTCCGACGGCAACCCCAACGTCCCCTGCTTCTCCCCAGACCCCAAGGCCGACGCCTTCAAGGCCGCCGCGGCCATCGCCCGCCGGGGCCTGCCGGCCCTGTTCGTGGACACCAACACCAACTTCATGGAACACGGCCTGGGCCTGGCCCTGGCCAAAGCCATGCACTGCCCCTACGAACGCTTCGAAACCATCGCCGCCGGCCTGGGCCTGTCTCACCTGCTCCCCAAGAAAAAAGCGGCCTTGTTTTACTGGTCGCCGGAGTAAAATTTCTTTAGGAAAAATAAACGGCCCGTGGCCGCCTCTTGATAAACTATTTGCAGATTTATTCCTGGGTCCGATGCCCGACGGAATCTAATCCTACCCAAAGTTTCTTTAGGAAAAATAAAACGGCCCAGTGGCCGCCAACTAGATAAACAATTCGCAGATTTATTTCTATATGTACGATGTCCAACAGGAATCTTAAGTCCTACGCCCCCAAATACTCCCCCAACGCCTGCCGTAAATTCTGCCGGGCCCGCTTAATCAGACCGTCCACCGCCGAAGCGCTCAGCCCCAGCATCTCCCCGATCTCCTGATAGGAAAAATCGCCGAAGCGTTTCAGCACCAGGGCCTGGCGCTGATTTTCCGGCAACCCCGCCAGGGCCTGCTGGATCTGGACCGCGCATTCCTTGCCGGTGAGCAGGTCCAGGGGATTGCCGGTGTTGGTATCCGGAACCTCCCAGGTCTGGCCCAACGGCGAGTCCAAATCTTCCCAGGCAACTTCTTTTCTCACCTTCCGGGAGCGCAACCGGTTCAGGCAATGGTTGGCCGTAATGCGGTTGAGCCAGGCTGCCACGGTGCTCGTCGGGGTAAAACGGCCGGCGTTTTGGTACGCCTTGAGAAAAACCTCCTGGGCCGCGTCCTCAGCTTCCTGGGTCTGACGAAGCAATCTCAGAGCCAGCCGGTAAACCCTGTCCTGATGGCGCTGCATCAACTCCGCAAACGCCCGCTCATTCCCCTGGCTCACCTTGCGCAAGAGGGCATAATCCAAATCAACGACGGTCATGCCGGGCTACCGGAAGGCCTTTGCAACAATCTTACTGGCATGGAAACCGGCGGTCAAAACAGGGTAATGACCTTGCCGTCCCCTTTTTTGGCCCCCCGGAGCAGTTCCATATGCCGGAGCACGGTAAAATCCTCCTGCAACTGCTTTTCGGTCATTCCCAATCTGTTGGCAGCCTCGGGGAAGCCGATTTCTTTTTCGGCCTTCACCAACTCCAAAAGCTTTTCCTGGGCCGGGGTCAACCGCAGACCCTGGGAGGCCACCGTATTTTTGGCGCTGTGCACCGCCCAGGGATCACAGGTTTTGCTTAATTCCACCCTGTCAATATAGCAGTCTTCACAAAGAAGCTGGCCAGAAAAATCTCGTAATTCGGCCTCGTCACATTCTCCCCGGCATCTGGTGCAATTCGGCATAATTCTCCTTCCCCTGATCGTTGGTTATTTATAAATGCTTTTCGGCGCGACCGAGCACTTATCATTCCACTATTTTGAGTATAACATAATCCTGTTTTTATCCGGAAACCAGAAACCTTAAAAAATAAGGCCCGATTTTTCGGGCCTTACCTGATGCGGCGGCACTTTCATTATTCAATCGGCTGGCATCATCCTCTAAAGACTCAAGATAGTGTCTGGTCCCATGACCTTGGTCTTAATCAAATCTACATGGCGCAAGGTGATGACTTCGTGATGAATTTTCTCTTCGTCCCAGCCTAATTCCTTGGCCGCCGTTTTCACCGGGATTTCCTTTTTGATTTTGATCAGGTCATACAGCTTTTGCTGGTCGGCATTCAGCTTGCTGCCCTGTTGTTCCATGGTCCGTTTGGCGGTAAAACTGGCCCAGGGGTCACATTCTTTTGTAAAATCAACGAGTTTAATGTAACAATCATCGCACACTTTTTCCGCCATCAGGGGGTGTAAATCCTTTTCGTCAACTTCAGCCTGGCAACGCGGACATTTAGCCATGTTAAACCTCCTTAGGGTTTTATCTTTTACTGGTCAGGTAAGACTCTCTACTGCAGTATACCAAAATAGTCGTCTATTATGCCACTTTAATTATATTATATTGTAATAAATTATTAAATATTAAAACTAGTAAATTTAGGACTAACCCCATACCCTCCGGAGGACGCGGCAAAATTCCGTTATCCCTATCGGCCATAATTCCTTATTGTCAGGGCTGACCAAATGAAAAAAGACCCGGTGTCTTCCTAAACCACCGGGCCTTCTCCCTTAATAAGCTTCCTGATACCCTGATTATAAATTATAATCGCCTACGAGTTCCAGGATATATTCTTCCGGTTTGCTGCCCACGGAAACCGTGAACGTTCCCTGGCCGCTGATGCTTTTTAACTTGCCGGTGCCTTTATAGACTTTCCAGGTGCCGCTGGTCACTTTAGTCTTGGCATCCCTCTGGCCTTCGTAACGGCTGTACACCTGGCCCTCTTCAAAAGTGGTGACCGCATAACCCTGCATGGGGCCGGAGCCTTTGGTGCGGTCATGGAAGCCCACACTGCGCCGGGACACGAATTCGCCCGCCACGCCCTTCTCATAATCAATGGGCTCGCCTTCCATGGCAGTCAGCATCAGGGTATGGTCGATCTGGTCCCCAACATACATCATTTCCCGTTGGGTGGTAAAAATTTTATATTTCGCCTTTCTTTGCATCGGTAACCTCCTTGGGATTGTAATTTTGTCGCCTGCACGTTATCAAGGTATTAAATGTCCAACAGACTTATGTCCAAAGCATTATTCTGGATAAAATCCCGCCGGGGCTCGACTTTATCACCCATGAGAATGGTAAAGATTTCATCCGCGGCCACCGCATCCTCAATATTTACCTGCAAGAGAGTGCGGGTTTCCGGGTCCATGGTAGTTTCCCAAAGTTGTTCGGGATTCATTTCTCCCAAACCTTTAAATCTTTGCACGGTCAAACCTTTTTGGCCTTCCTCCAGCACCAGCCGAACTAACTCTTCCAAGGTCGGGATCTCCCATTGCTTGGACCCATCCTGCAGCCGGTAGGGCGGTCGACGCAAATCCGTCAGTCCCTGCCGCAATTTTACCAAAGTCTGAAAATCGCTGCCACTTAATAATTCCCAATCCAGACACCAGGGTCGCAAGTCATTAACTCCAGGTTGGAAAACGTCTATTTTCCAGGCCTGATGCTCTTCATCCCTTTCCAGATGACACTGATAGCCCGCTTCGGTCAGATCCCGGGCCCAGGCCTCCACCTTCTCCTGATCACGCAAAAACTCCTTATCGATCATCCCCTGGTCGATAATTTTCTTCAGAATTTCCCGCTCCACGCCCCGTTTCTCGAAGCGTTCCATGGAACTCTGATGCGATATGACTTTTTTCAGGTAGTTAATCAGATCGGAGTTGGTTATGGTCTCGCCATTGCCCAGGGTCAAGGTTTTTTTCTCCAGACCCCGGGTTAACAGGTAGTCTTGGAACGGACCTTCATCTTTGAGATACTTTTTTTCATTGCCCCGGGTGAGCCGGTACAGGGGTGGCTGGGCAATATACAGATGCCCCCGGTTGATCAAATCCACCATCTGCCGGTAAAAAAAGGTGAGCAGCAGGGTGCGGATATGGGAGCCGTCCACATCCGCATCAGTCATGATGATGATGCGGTGATAGCGGAGTTTTTCTAAGTCTTGCTCCTCCTGGCCGATCCCGGCGCCCAGGGCGGTAATCAAGGTCCGGATTTCCTGGCTTTGGAGCATCTTATCGAAACGGGCTTTTTCCACATTCAGGATTTTTCCCTTCAAAGGCAAAATCGCCTGAAAGCGTCGGTCTCGAGCCTGCTTGGCCGAACCGCCGGCCGAATCGCCCTCCACGAGATAGAGTTCCCGTCGGGCCGGGTCCCGTTCCTGGCAATCGGCCAGTTTGCCGGGGAGCGCCAGATCGCTCAGGCCTCCCTTCTTCCGGGCTAATTCCTTGGCCCGGCGGGCCGCTTCCCGGGCCCGGGCCGCATCCACCACTTTGGCCAAAATCTGTTTGGCCACGGCGGGATTTTCCCCTAAATAGGTCAATAAATTTTCATAGACCAGGGTTTCCACCAGGCCCTTGACCTCGCCGTTGCCCAGCTTGGTCTTGGTCTGGCCCTCGAATTGCGGATCCGGGATTTTAATACTGATGATCCCGGTGAGACCTTCCCGGACGTCATCCCCCGCCAGATGCTGATCTTTAAAATTTTTCGGCAAATCCGCGCTGGCCATATATTGGTTGATACTGCGGGTCAGGCCGGCTTTAAAGCCGCTCAGGTGGGTGCCGCCTTCCCGGGTATTGATATTATTGGCATAGGTAAAGATCTGCTCATTATAGGTGTCATTATATTGAAAAGAAATTTCCATAATGACGTCCTGGCGGCTGCCGGTCAGATAAATGGGAGGATCATGCATCGGGTTTTTATTCCGATTCAGATAGAGGACGAATTCCTGAATGCCGCCCTCATAGTAAAATTCGCTCTTTTTCCCGGAACGCTCATCATCCAAGAGAATGCGAACACCCCGGTTGAGAAAAGAGAGTTCACGTAAACGGGTAACCAGAATATCATAGCTAAAAACGGTTTCCGTAAAAATTTCCCCGTCGGGTTTAAAGGTTATTTTCGTGCCCCGGCGTTTCGTCTCTCCGGTGATGGTCAATTTCGTCGCCGTAATCCCTTGTTCATAACGCTGGTGGTAAACCTTCTCATCCCGGCGGATTTCCACATCCAAATACTCCGATAAGGCGTTCACCACCGACACCCCGACGCCGTGTAACCCCCCCGACACCTGATAGGTTTTATGATCAAATTTGCCGCCGGCGTGCAATATCGTCATCACCACTTCCACCGCCGGCAGGTTTTCTTCTTTGTGAATGTCCACCGGGATACCCCGGCCGTTGTCTTCCACGGTAACGCTATCATCGGTGTGGATTGTAACATTGATCAGGTCGCAATATCCCGCCAGCGCTTCATCAATGCTGTTGTCCACCACTTCATAGACCAGATGGTGCAGTCCTTCTGGACCGGTATTGCCGATGTACATGGAGGGGCGCTGCCGGACTGCTTCCAACCCGCCCAGAACCTTGATATTATCGGCACCGTAATCCAGTTTTTCTTCTGGTTTATTCATTTCCGGGTTCACCAAACTTGGCAAGCCTCCTTGAAAAATCCTACATGTTCACTATTCTTCGTTCAACTTTCTGAACAAACCAAACCTAATCTCAGAATTACTAAATTTATTCCGTATTCTCCGTTTTTACCTTTTCTTTACACTTTTCACTTTCCACTTTTCCCTGCCTTTTAAAGATCCATCGGCATCACAATGCTCAGATACGCAGTATTACCGACCTCCCGAATACACATGGGCTTTTTCTTTTCGGTAAAATCCAGAGTAACTTCTTCACCTTGCATCACGTTCATTGGCTCCATCAGGTAGCGGGCGTTATAGCTGACCTCAAAAGGCAGCTCTAGTTTTTCTCCCTCAACCTCTTCTGCCAGAAATTTTACACTGACCGGCAGCTTCTCCTCGCCGCCGCCAACTTCCGGATTGTGATAGTGGATCTCCAGCCAGCCCTCACTGACTCGCAAAATCACACCCTTGAACTTTTCGCTGGACAGTAAACTGATGCGTTTCAAAATTTCCAGGAAGGCCCGTCTGCCAATCAAAAGCTGGATCTGGGGGCTGCCTGGAATAATTCTATGGTAATCTGGAAATTTTTTCTCCAACAGTCGGACATAGAGATAGGTACTCCCTTGTTTCAAGACCAGGCTTTTTTTCTCCAGGCCCAGGGCACAGTCCTCTTCTTCCCCGAGCAACCGGAGCATTTCCGTCACTCCCTTACGGGGAATGAGAATCCCCTGCTCTATCTTAACCTCCTGGGGCATCTCAATTTCCCGGTCAATGAGTGATAAGCGGTGGCCGTCACTGGAAACTAACCGCAAGGTGTTGCTGTCCGGTAACCTCTCTAAATACACCCCGGCCAGTTGTGGCTGCAGATCATCAGTGGCAATGGAAAAACCGGTCTTTTCCAGCATTTCCTTGAAGGCCGCACTCTTTAACTCCAGCATGGGGTGGTTTTCCAGATTCGGCAGCGGCGGAAAATTTTCTGCCGCCAGACCCAAAAACTGGTAGCGCACATCCCCCGTCTTAATGAGCAGACTGTTGTTTTCAGTACTTTCGAGACTGATCATCCCAGGAGGCAACTCTCTGACAATATTGAAAAAGTTAACCGCCGGGACGGTCAGGCCGCCGCCTTCCAAAACCTGGGCCGGATAGTAACCCCTGAAACTTACTTCATAATCGGTAGCCGAAATCTTTAACTGGTTCTCGTCAGTCTCAAGCAAACAATGCGACAGAATGGGCATATTGCCCCGACGATCAATCACACCTTGAGTCCGACCTGCTCCCTGTAGAAGGATGTCCTTCTCGATGTGCAGTTTCATCTTTTCCTCAAGTTTTAGATTAATTTATTTTTTTAATAATCTGTAATAAGGATGTAGAATAGGTTTATAACCGAGTTAACATGTTTTAAATAATAGATTTTTTATGAACATTCCCAGGAGCCTTTATCAACCTGCCAGCCGGCTATGAACCAGTCCGGCAATAAAACCAGCCGGTCTGTCGATAAACTATTCCTAAATACCTTCCTGGTAACAACGTGTGTTCACAATCTGAGAATGCCTAAAAATTAGAAATCTGTCATTTTTGAGAAAGCGAAGCGACCGAAGAATCGAGGCGGCTCTGGAAAAATTCTCCGATACCCGGTGTCATTCTGGTGAAGCGAAGAATCGCATTTTCGCCTTAGGTATAGATCTTTTCATTCGTTTCGGATGATACGAGCAGGCTCATGCCCAACTGCTTGAAAACGCACCTTTCCTGCGAAGCTCCCGCTTCGCCACCATGTTTAATCCTCAAAAACGGCTCCCTGGCTGCCGGAAGTCACCAAACGGCTGTACCGGTAGGCATAGCCATGTTTTACTTTGGGTTCCGGTGGGGTCCATTGCTCCCGGCGCTCAGCCAGTTCTGTTTCCGCCACTTTCAAGGTCAGGGACTTCCCGGGGATGTCAATGGCAATGACATCGCCTTCACGCACCAGGGCGATGGGACCACCCGAGGCTGCTTCCGGAGAAATATGGCCAATGGCCGCACCCCTGGTGCCCCCGCTGAAGCGGCCGTCCGTCAGCAGGGCCACGTCTTTATCCAGGCCCATACCGGCAATCGCCGCGGTGGGCGATAACATCTCCCGCATGCCGGGTCCGCCCTTGGGACCTTCGTACCGGATGACGATGACGTCATTGGGTTGTATAGATCCCCCCATAATCGCCGCCGAGGCCTCTTCTTCCGAATTAAAAACCCGGGCCCGGCCTTCCCGCACCAGCATCTTGGGATCAACCGCCGATTGTTTCACCACCGCCCCCTGGGGGGCCAAATTACCCTTGAGAATGGCAATGCCTCCCTGGGCATGGTAGGGATTGGTCAGGTCGTGAATCACCTCGGCATCCAAAACCCTGACCCCGGCCAGGTTTTCTCCCATAGTTTTACCGGTCACGGTCACCGCCTCACCGGCAATCAGACCGGCCTGCAAAAGCAGACTCAAGACTGCCGGCACGCCTCCGGCCCGGTCCAGGTCTTCCATATGGTGCTTGCCCCCTGGACTGAGGCTGCAAATGTGGGGAGTTTTTTCGCTGATGGCGTTGAACAGGTCCAGGGACAGGTTGAGCCCGGCCTCATGGGCCATGGCCGGGATGTGCAATACCGTGTTGGTGGAGCATCCCAGGGCCATATCCACCGCCATGGCATTTTTAAACGCCGTCAGGGTGGCGATCTGACGCGGTAACAGATTCAACCGCACCAACTCCATAATCTGCATGCCCGCCAGTTTCGCCAGCCGGTACCGGGCCGCGGACACCGCCGGGATGGTGCCGTTTCCGGGCAGGGCCAACCCCAGGGCTTCACTCAGGCAGTTCATGGAATTCGCGGTAAACATACCCGCACAGGAACCGCAGCCCGGACAGGCTGCATCTTCGATCTCCAATAATTCCGCTGCCGTCATCCGGCCGGCCTTGACCGCGCCCACACCTTCGAAAACCGAGATCAAATCAATGGCCCGGCCATGGTGCCGCCCGGCCAGCATGGGACCGCCGCTGATGACGATGGCCGGAATATTCAGGCGCAAAGCCGCCATAATCATGCCGGGGATGATTTTGTCGCAGTTGGGAACCAGCACCATCCCGTCAAACGGGTGGGCCATGCCCATGACTTCAATGGAATCGGCAATTAATTCCCGGGAGGCCAGGGAATATTTCATGCCCTCGTGGTGCATGGCGATACCGTCACAGACGCCGATGACCCCGAATTCAATGGGTGTGCCTCCGGCCAGCCGGATGCCCGCCTTCACGGCTTCCCCAATTTTGTCTAAATGAATATGGCCGGGAATGATTTCATTCTTGGCATTGGCGATACCGATCAGCGGACGCTGAATTTCGACATCGGTTAACCCCATGGCTTTTAACAAGGCCCGGTGCGGAGATTTCTCCAGACCGGTTTTCATCAGATCACTCCGCATGAAACAACCCTTTCTGATCTTTTAACCGTTCCTCGATGACACCCTGGAGGACTGCTTTGGTCTTTTCCGTGTCCATCTGGCGTTTAATATATTCCACCCGGGTCTCAGCTCCCACCAGTCCTGGGGCAGCTTCAATAATCAGACGCAAGTTGAATTTTTCTTCTAAAGAAACCAACTCTTTCCGTTTTTTATTGAGAAGATAATTGGTCGCGTCCTGGGACAGTATCGCCCGGACCTCCTGCACGTCATTTTTGGCCGCCTCATGGCAGATTTTTCGCAGCAAACTCAAACCGCTGGCCTCCGCCGACCTGATGACCCCCCGTCCCTGGCAGTGGGGGCAGGGTATGTACAGGCTGGTGGCCATGGCGGAACGCAATCGCTGCCGGGAGAGTTCCAACAGGCCGAATTTCGAGATCTGACCCACCGTCACCCGGGCTTTCTCTTTCTTCAGCGCCGTCTTCAGCTCTTTTTCCACTTCTTTGCGATGCTTCCGGTCTTTCATGTCAATAAAATCGATGACAATCAGACCGCCTAAATCCCGCAGACGCAGTTGCCGGGCAATTTCTTCGGCTGCCTCCAGATTGGTTTTAAACGCCGTCAGTTCCAGGTCTTTGGGAGAGATGCAGCGCCCGGAGTTGACATCAATGGCCACCAAAGCCTCGGTGGCATTGATGACAATGCTGCCTCCCGACTTGAGCGGGACCTGATTGTCGTACAGCCTCTCTAACTGCTCTTCAATCTGGTACTTGGAAAAGATGGGCCGTTTTTCTTTATACAGCTTCAACGCCTTGGTGTGCTTGGGCGAAAAAGCCTTGAAAAACCTTTTGATCTGGTTGAAGGTTTCCGCGTCATCAATCAGAATTTCATTGATCTCAGTGGTATAATAGTCCCGAATAGTCCGGATGACCAGGTCCAGTTCCTTGTAGATCAGAGACGGCGCCGGCGACACCCCGGCATTTCTTTTGATTTCTTCCCAAATATTATATAAGTATTGATAATCTTTCTGTAAGTCTCTTTTCTTGGCGCTGGCGCTGGCCGTTCGCACGATCAGGCCCACACCTGGGGAGAGCTTAAATTCTTTAATTATTTCTTTGAGTTCCTGGCGATGATCTTCTTCTTCAATCTTCCGGGAGATCCCCACCTGCTCCTGGCCGGGCAGGAGCACCAGAAACCGTCCCGGCAACGAAATATAGGTGGTGAGATACGCCCCTTTGGAGGCGATTTCTTCCTTGATCACCTGGACCAGGAGTTCCTGGCCCTTTTTCAGGACTTCTTGAATTTTGGGCCGGCCCCGACTCGGAGCTTCCTGTTGAAAATACTCCGGGTGGACTTCCGAAATCGGCAGAAAACCCTGGCGCTCCGCCCCATAATGGACAAAAGCCGCCTGCAGGCTTGGTTCGATATTGGAAATGACCCCTTTGTAGATATTGCCTTTAGTTGCTCCCGGCTGGCCACTTCCAGGGCAAATTCTTCTAATTTGCCGTCTTCCACAATGGCCACCCGAAATTCTTCCGGGTCCGAGGCATTGATGAGCATCTTGTAAACCGAGCTTACCACATTGGTCTGGACCAATTCCGGGGCCGGTTGGGGAAGCGCTGGCGGTTTGGGAGCCCTTTTTGGCGCGCGGGGAGTCTTTGTCTTTTCCTGTGGCATTGAGTATTTTTTTGGGTAGGAGGATTTAGCTGTTGTTAACTATGCCTAAAATATAAATAATTTTAAAATATAATTGGATATTCTTATCCGTTATTTCCCTTTTCTGTCAATGGCTCTTTATTTCACAAAAGCCGAGGCCTCTTCTTCCGAATTAAAAACCCGGGCTTGCCCTTCCCGTACCAGCATCTTGGGATCAACCGCCGATTGTTTGACCACCGCTCCCTGCGGGGGCCAAATTCCCCTTGAGAATGGCAATTCCTCCCTGGGCATGGTAGGGATTGGTCAGGTCATGAATCACCTCTGCATCCAAAACCTTGACCCCGGATAGGTTTTCTCCCAGTAGTTTTACCAGTCACGGTGACCGCCTCACCGGCAATAAGACCGGCCTGCAAAAGCATACTCAAGACTGCCGGCACCCCTCCGGCCCGGTCCAGGTCTTCCATATGGTGCTTGCCACCCGGACTGAGACTGCAAATGTGGGGAGTTTTTTCGCTGATGGCGTTGAACAGGTCCAGGGACAGGTTGAGCCCGGCCTCATGGGCCATGGCCGGGATGTGCAATACCGTGTTGGTGGAGCATCCCAGGGCCATATCCACCGCCATGGCATTTTTAAACGCCGTGAGGGTGGCGATCTGACGCGGTAACAGATTCAACCGCACCAACTCCATAATCTGCATGCCCGCCAGTTTGGCCAGCCGGTGCCGGGCCGCGGACACCGCCGGGATGGTGCCGTTGCCGGGCAGGGCCAACCCCAGGGCTTCACTCAGGCAGTTCATGGAATTCGCAGTAAACATACCCGCACAGGAACCGCAGCCCGGACAGGCCGCATCTTCGATCTCCAATAACTCCGCGGCCGTCATCCGGCCGGCCTTGACCGCGCCCACACCTTCGAAAACCGAAATCAGATCAATGGCCCGACCATGGTGCCGCCCGGCCAGCATAGGGCCGCCGCTGATGACGATGGCCGGAATATTCAGGCGCAAAGCCGCCATAATCATGCCGGGGATGATTTTGTCGCAGTTGGGAACCAGCACCATCCCGTCAAACGGGTGGGCCATGCCCATGACTTCAATGGAATCGGCAATTAATTCCCGGGAGGCCAGGGAATATTTCATGCCCTCGTGGTGCATGGCAATACCGTCACAGACGCCGATGACCCCAAATTCAATGGGTGTGCCTCCGGCCAGCCGGATGCCCGCCTTCACGGCTTCTCCAATTTTGTCTAAATGAATATGGCCGGGAATGATTTCATTCTTGGCATTGGCGATACCGATCAGCGGACGCTCAATTTCGACATCGGTTAACCCCATGGCTTTAAACAAGGACCGGTGCGGAGATTTCTCCAGACCGGTTTTCATCAGATCACTCCGCATGAAACAACCCTTTCTGATCTTTTAAACGCTCCTCGATGACACCCTGGAGGACTGCTTTCGTCTTCTCCGTGTCCATCTGGCGTTTAATATATTCCACCCGGGTCTCAGCTCCCACCAGTCCTGGGGCAGCTTCAATAATCAGACGCAAGTTGAATTTTTCTTCTAAAGAAACCAACTCTTTCCGTTTTTTATTGAGAAGATAATTGGTCGCGTCCGGGACAGTATCGCCCGGACCTCCTGCACGTCATTTTTGGCCGCCTCATGGCAGATTTTTCGCAGCAAACTTAAACCGCTGGCCTCCGCCGACCTAATGACCCCCCGTCCCTGGCAGTGGGGGCAGGGTATGTACAGGCTGGTGGCCATGGCGGAACGCAACCGCTGCCGGGAGAGTTCCAACAGGCCGAATTTCGAGATCTGACCCACCGTCACCCGGGCTTTCTCTTTTTTCAGCGCCGCCTTCAGCTCTTTTTCCACTTCTTTGCGATGCTTCCGGTCTTTCATGTCAATAAAATCGATGACAATCAGACCGCCTAAATCCCGCAGACGCAGCTGCCGGGCAATTTCTTCGGCCGCCTCCAGATTGGTTTTAAACGCCGTCAGTTCCAGGTCTTTGGGAGAGATGCAGCGCCCGGAGTTGACATCAATGGCCACCAAAGCCTCGGTGGCATTGATGACAATGCTGCCTCCCGACTTGAGCGGCACCTGATTGTCGTACAGCCTCTCTAACTGCTCTTCAATCTGGTACTTGGAAAAGATGGGCCGTTTTTCTTTATACAGCTTCAACGCCTTGGTGTGCTTGGGCGAAAAAGCCTTGAAAAACCTTTTGATCTGGTTGAAGGTTTCCGCGTCATCAATCAGAATTTCATTGATCTCAGTGGTATAATAGTCCCGAATAGTCCGGATGACCAGGTCCAGTTCCTTGTAGATCAGAGACGGCGCCGGCGACACCCCGGCATTTCTTTTGATTTCTTCCCAAATATTATATAAGTATTGATAATCTTTCTGTAAGTCTCTTTTCTTGGCGCTGGCGCTGGCCGTTCGCACGATCAGGCCCACACCTGGGGAGAGCTTGAATTCTTTAATTATTTCTTTGAGTTCCTGGCGATGATCTTCTTCTTCAATCTTCCGGGAGATCCCCACCTGCTCCTGGCCGGGCAGGAGCACCAGAAACCGTCCCGGCAACGAAATATAGGTGGTGAGATACGCCCCTTTGGAGGCGATTTCTTCCTTGATCACCTGGACCAGGAGTTCCTGGCCCTTTTTCAGGACTTCTTGAATTTTGGGCCGGCCCCGACTCGGAGCTTCCTGTTGAAAATACTCGGGGTGGACTTCCGAAATCGGCAGAAAACCCTGGCGCTCCGCCCCATAATGGACAAAAGCCGCCTGCAGGCTTGGTTCGATATTGGAAATGACGCCTTTGTAGATATTGCCTTTAAGTTGCTCCCGGCTGGCCACTTCCAGGGCAAATTCTTCCAATTTGCCGTCTTCCACAATGGCCACCCGAAATTCTTCCGGGTCCGAGGCATTGATGAGCATCTTGTAAACCGAGCTTACCACATTGGTCTGGGCCAAATCTGGCGCCGGTTGGGGAAGCGCTGGCGGTTTGGGAGCCCTTTTTGGCGCGCGGGGAGTCTTTGTCTTTTCCTGTGGCATTGAGTTTTTTTTCGGGTAGGAGGATTTAGCTGTTGTTAACTATGCCTAAAATATAAATAATTTTAATAATATAATTGGATATTCTATCCTTTTTTCCTTCTCTGTCAATGACTCTTTATTTCACAAAAGTATTTTTTTTCTCAGCTTGCCACCCGGTAAGTCAAATTAATTTCTAAATGCAACAGAGACCCTAAAGATTCAAAGAAATTAACTCATCACTGGCCAGGCTTTATGGCCTCTGCCCAAATTGCTCTATTCAACCTCTGTAATGTTATTGCCTCGTTGGGCGGGCCTCCGCTCCCGCCCTCCAAAAAAAAACGGATCGGTTAGACCCAGACTTTCTGGACTCGGCATACTGGTCTATTCAACCTGTTGCCCGAATTTCCCGTTGAAATTATTTTCTCGTTGCCAAGCTCCTGCTTGGCAACGCCATATACCGCAAAGCTCCCGCTTCGCCATTTCTTTCTCGTCAGGCTGCAATTTAGGGCTGTAAAGCACCCGCAGGGCGGCGGAGCCCAAGCGCCTCCAGCCTTCAGCGAATCTTTAATATTCTCGCCCTCGGTACGTTTATTGAAAGATAAAATCATTAAAATCTGTTAAATTTTCCCTCATGGACCCCGTGCCGGACAAAACCGCCCCCGCTTCCCGCCCCTGGGACCCCGGGGCCGGTTCCTTGCTGCTGCTGGTTCTGGTCTTTTTCTCGCTGGGCCTGATACTTCTCTGGCGACACGAGATGTGGCAGGACGAATGGCAGGCCTGGCTCATTGCCCGGGAAAGCCCCTCCCTGCGGGCTCTGTTCCGGAATCTCAGATATGAAGGCCATCCGGGACTCTGGTACCTGCGGTCTCTTTCTGGTGAGCCGGATTACCTCCAGCCCCCTGGGTATGCAGGTGCTGCACCTTATCATCGCCACCTGCTCCGTCTACGTCTTTCTGAAATATTCCCCTTTCACCCGAACGACAAAACTCCTGTTTATCTTCGGCTACTTCCCCTGCTATGAATATGCCGTCCTGAGCCGCAGCTATGCCCTGGGTGTCCTGGGGCTGTTCTCCTTTTGCGCCCTCTTTTGCCGGCCGCCGCCCCCAAAGTTTTCATGTTCAAAAATCACCGCCAAGCCTGAAAACCCACCCGGCGCTAAACCCTTTTTTTACCGCTCACGGCTCACCGCTCACGGCTCACCAAGTATCTCCTCCTGGCCCTTATCGTCTTCCTGCTCTGCCAGACCAGTGTCTATGGCCTGATCATCGCCCTAATTTTGGGGGCCATCCTCCTGTGGACTGCGGCCCGGGACCGGTCCACCGGGATGTGGCGGGTCGTTGCCGCCCTCGTTCTCGTCCTGCTCGGCGTCGGCCTCTCCGTGCTCCAACTAATCCCGCCGGCTGACTCCGGTGTTGCCGTGGGGTGGCGATTCGCTCCGGACCTGACCCACCTGATGCAGACGCTGGCCACCGTCTGGCGCAGTTATGTCCCTGTTCCCGCTCCGGTGTATCACTTCTGGAACACCAACTTCATCCCCGACCCCGGCTGGCAAGCCTTCCTCTCCTTAATTCTGTTGGCTTTTGGCCTCCTCCTCTTTATCCGTCAACCGGTCCCTTTATTATTGTATGCGGTGGGCACGGTGGGGATTCTGGCCTTCACCTACAGCAAATATCCCGGTTCCATCAGGCACCATGGCCACCTGTTCCTCCTGTTTATCGCCAGCCTGTGGTTGTCATCTGCCGGCCCGCCCCCAAGGAATATTTCCTCCCGTGTCCCAGCCAACGTTTCCGCCAACTCTCTAGTAGTGCCTCATAGTTTAACCGGCAACCGGCAACCGGCAACCAATAACGGCCTTATCCAGACCCTGTCGGACGTGTGCCGGTCAAAATGCCACCTGGTCTTGACGGTTCTCTTGGCCGCTCACCTGCTGGCCGGGATCGCGGCCGCCTCCCTGGACCTGGTGTTCCCCTTTTCCGCCAGCCGGGATGCCGCCGGATTTATCAAACACCACCAGTTGGACCGGCTGGTCATCCTGGGACATGCCGATGACGCCGCCTCTGCCGTGGCCGGCTGCCTGGGCTGCCGGATCTATTATCCCGCCAGCCGCCGCTGGGGGTCTTTTGTCATCTGGAACCAGGCCAGAAAACCAAAGGTGGAGCCTGAAGAATTGCTGCAACAAGCAGCCGAGTTAAGCCGTCAGCATCACCAGGCTGCCCTCTTGCTCTTAAATTATCCATTGCCTCCGGGCCAGTTCCCGGTGATTCTGCTGCAGCAATTCACCCACAGCCTGGTGCCCACAGAAAATTATTACCTCTACCTGCTGCCGGAGTGAATAGACCCATTGCCAAAAGTTCTCATGTGGTAATATTTCACTTTTCTAAGAGAAGGAACATCCCTGGTAGCCGCAGGCTTCAGCCTCGCCAGCTTGCACTCCCTGGCTCAAATGTTGCCTTCACCACGAGGCCTCAAAACCTGCCCGGCCTGATGATAAATTCATTGAAATTGATGTTTTTGTCGATAGAAAATTCAGCTTTTCGAGGCTAAAAAAGAAGAAACGTGTCGGGATTAACTTCGGTGCGAGAGGTCCCCAAAACCGTTTTTTGACTGCGGTGGCCAAGGTTGCCGCCTAATTTCGGGATAGGGAAGATCACTACCCGGGAAGGACTTGCCATGCTCTGGTACCTCAATCTCGTGGCCGTGGCCGCGGCAACCGCTCTCCATCTGTGGCTGGGAAAACGGCCGGTCACCGGGGCCAGGGTCGTGGAGGTGGTGCTTCTCTACCTGCTGGTGATTTTTGCCGGGGTGGGAGGAGTAATAGGTTTCCTGGGTCACACCTTCAAAGCCCAGGAAATTGCCCTGAAGATCGGCTGGCAACCCAGCCCCTTTCAGTTTGAAGTGGCCGTGGCCAACCTGGCCTTCGGGGTCCTGGGAATCCTCTGCCTCTGGCAGCCCGGGGGATTTCGCACCGCCACCGGCCTCGGGTATGCCATCTTCCTGCTGGGCTGCGCCTCTGGGCACCTCAAGGAGATGATCATGCAAGGCAATCTCGCTCCCTATAACGTCGGCCCGGTATTGTGGGTCAATGACCTGGCCGTTCCCAGCGCCATTCTTATTGTGCTCTGGGTGCGCCGTCATCTGGCCTTCCCCCGGGCTGACACTCCGCCATCCAACGGATAAGAGTGTTTCCATGCGGCCTGCCCTGTCCGGCCATCCAAGATCTAGAATTATTGAATTCGTGCTAACCAGTTGTCGATTAAATTGTCCGTCAACCTCAAGCCAGTTGAACCTGCCAGGAAGGCCTAGTATGAAAAGAATCCTTGTCGCGCTCCTTGCTTGTCTCCTGAGCTCTGTTGACCTTTCTCTGGCGGCCTGGGACAGGAATTTTATTGCCGTCAATTACAAGGGATTTCCTCAATCAATAGCTGAGATTGACAGTGATCTGGCTCTTCTGGGTCCGCACTTTGGGTATATCAGAACGTATAACAGTCTCTTTGGAGCCACTAGTCCGGAAAACGCCGTGGCCGGCCGGGTGGCGGCGTATAACCTGGCCCACCCGTCAACTCCCATCAAGGTCGCCTTGGGAGTGGCTCTGACCCCGGGCAATCAAACTGCCTCCCAATCTGAACTGGATCAGGCCATAGCCAACGCCAAAGCCCACTCCAGTGCGGTGAACGCCGTGGTTGTGGGCAACGAAAATTTAGGGAATGTCACTGAAGCCCAATTGATCGGCTATATCAACTATGCCAAAGCCAAACTCAGTGGCACGGGGGTAGCGGTAACCACGTGCCAGACCTGGGGAGTCCTGGCCGGCCATCCCGGCCTGGTCAATGCCTGTTCCAGCTATGCCCTGGCCAATATCTACCCGTATTGGGATGGACCCGGTTACCAGGGTGGGACAGCTGCCAAGGCTGGGGCCGACACCTTAAAGAACTGGCAAAGCCGTTTTCTATCAGACTACAACCAATTGGTCGCCAAGTATGGAGTCGGCAAAATTCGTATCGGCGAGACCGGCTGGCCCAGTGCCGGGTCCCAGGTTTCCATTAATGGCCACTACACCGGCATTCCCAGCCAGACTGCCGCTCTCCCCAACGAACAGACCTATATCGAGCAATATGCCGCCTGGGCGAGTGCTCATAAACTTTTTACCTATCTCTTTTCATCCTTTGATGAACCTGAAAAAAATGAGTCAGGCGGTGTCGGTCCGCATTGGGGCCTCTATACCAAGACGAGCCAGGCCAAATGGACCTTGGGTCAGCTCCCCGCGGTAAACGCCGGGACTACCTTGTGGCTGGGCACGGATTCCCCTTATGGTGATCTAACTTTTCTCGGTGGTACCCTGCAAATCATCGACCCCCAGACCTCTTGGGCCCAATGGCTTTGACCTAACCGCCGATACGACCTCGACTCTGGATAACGCCGGGAATTCTTTAACCCATACCGGAACTGTTAGCGGCCGCGGCAACCTTATTCATACGGGGGTGGGAACTACTAGTCATCAGGGCGACGGCTCCGGCTTCTCGGGAACCTATACTGTTGCGGCCGGCACGCTAAACCTGTCCAGCACCCTGGGCACGGTCGGCGCCGGCTGCACTGTCGTGGTTAACCCAGGCGCCGCCTTGGGCGGGACCGGCCCCCTCATCGGCAGCTTGACCAACCGGGGCCTGGTCAACCCGGGCGCTTCCCCCGGCACTCTGAACCTCGTGGGGAGCTATACCCAAATTGCTGGCGCCACTTTTGCTGTCGAGATCGCCGCCCCCGGCAATTATGACCGGATCAGCGTCACCGGCGTTCCTGGTCACTGCCAGCCTGGCCGGCGCCATCTCCCCAACCCTCCTGGGTGGCTTTAAGCCCGCCCGCAACCAGGTATTCCCCGGAGTCATTACCGCCACCGGCGGCCTCACCGGCACCTTCGACACTCTCACCAATCAACAGCTCACGCCCATTATTTTCTGGCAGCCCCGGTATCTGCCCACCAGCTTTGACCTCGCGGCCTGAGCCCGATTTCGCCAACCCCGGTTTACCGCTGACGTCAAACCAGTCCAAAGTGGGCCTCATGCTCAATGCGATTAACTCATCTGCCACAGGTGACCTGGCCGGAATGCTGGATACTATTGCCCAACTGCCCACGGGGAGTGCCGTCGCCAATGCCTATCAACAGATCTCACCTGACCAGGCCAGCGCCCTGCCGGCCCTGAGCCTGGCCGGGGCCATGATGCAGTGGCGCAGTCTGTCCAACCGTTTGTCCTACCAGCGCTGGCGCCAGGGCAGTCCTCCCTCCCTGACTGGACGGCGGTTTCGGATCCTTCAACCTCTCCTATTCCCGACTGGAAGGGCTGATGCTGGCCTATAACGGCGCCGATCTGGGGGGCCTGGTCTCCGGGGCGCCCTCGGCACCGCAAGACTCCGGACTCTGGGGGCTCTATGCGGATTTCGTGGCCACGTTGGGATCACGGGACAGTTCCGCCAACCAGACGGGCTACAATTTTGACATTTTCGGCTTTAACTGCGGCGCCGACTATCGCCTCCGGGATGATCTGCTCCTGGGGGTGGGGTCAGGCTATTATCACACCAGCGCCTCATATCAGAATTCCGCTGGCGCCGCCCAGGTCAACAGCATCCCCTTTTACACCTACGCCGCCTACCTCCCCGGCAACTTCTATGCCATGGGGTCTGTGGGCTACACCCTGAACCTCTACGGTTTAAACCGTAACCTGACCTTCGGCGGTATCAACCGGACGGCCAATGGTTCGGCAAACGGCAGCCAGTTCAATGCCGCTGTGGAAACCGGCTATGATCTTAAACTTCAAAAAATCATCCTGACTCCCGCCGCCACCCTGTTCTATACCAGGGCTTGGGTGCCTGGCTTCACCGAGACCGGCGCCGGTTCTTTGAATTTGCACGTGAACTCGCAAAACGCCGATTCCCTGCAGAGCGGCCTCGGGGCCCGGCTGTCATGTCCCTTTAAAATCAAAGAGGCCCTGATGCTGCCCCAGGTCTCGGCCTTCTACCAGCACGAATTCGCCAATCACAGCCGGGGGCTGGATGCCCGCCTGGCCCAGGCCGGCAGCACCTTTAACTTTACTACCGACTCCCCCCAGCGGGATTTCGCCGTCCTGGGGGCCGGGGTAGCCGTGAGCTTGAAAAAAAACCTGACTGTTCAGGCAAACTATAACGTTGAAGTGGGGCGGGGGAATTACACCCCGCACTTTATAAGTGCCGGGTTCCGGTGGCAGTTCTAGTTTTCTTCAGGGCCAATCAGAATAACCTCAGTTATCCAAACAGGAATTTAAAATTACCTTAGACCTCTCGGGTAAGTGATTGCGCCCGGGACCGATCAAACCTCCTCTGGCTCCCGGTAGACCAACACGGGCCTGGTGGTCAGGCGCACCAGATTCAGGGCTTCGTCGCTGATGACTTTTAAATGGCAAGACGCGGCTTCTTGTGCCCATAGGCCCCCAGCACCAAAAGATCGTAGCGCTCAATGGCCACATCTTTGAGGATCTCTTCTACGAAATCCCCCTTGACCAGTTTTTTCACCGGCTGATAGCCAAAATCCCGTAATGTCTGTTCGCCGGTTAGAGGGAGCGCGAGGCCTGGGCGAATTCCTCTGATTCAGCCAGACCGGTTTCCTGAACGTGCATGATGGTGATCTCGGGTTTCTTTTTGGCAAATAAGGGGAGCGATGAATTCCAGCGCCCCCTGATCACATTGGGAGCCTCGATAGGCCACCAGGATACGCTGAATCGGGCGCACATTCCGCACCAGCAATACCGGCAGGCGGGCGTGATGCAGGACCTTGGCGTGCACCGCCCCCAGCAAAAAGCCCCCAAAAGACGACCGGCCTGGGCGCCCAACACAATCATGTCATAATTGCCCGCTTCCGCCAAGTGGAGAAGCTCATCCGCCGGGTCACCCTCCACAATCATCGGCTTGCACGGCACCTGGCCGCTGATACAGATTTCGCAGGATTCCAGGACATTTTCTTCCACCTGTCCCGTTTCCTTATCGATGGCCTGAGTCAAATCATTTTTGCTGACGAACAAGGCGTGGGAGCCATCGATAAGCATTTCCGTCACGTTTGGCTGCACATAGACGGCATTAACTTCGGCCTCGAAATGTTCCATTAATTGACAGGCATATTTTAAGGCTATCTGTGATTCCTCCGTCTTATCAATGCCAATGAGTATCTTCATCTCGGTTCTCCTCTGCACAAATTTGATATCGTTCCAACGGGATGGCCAATCAACGCATGACCAAAACCGACGCCTGGCATTTGCTGACGAAGCGTCCGATCCAATCCCGGGGAAAGAAGCGGTCCAACAGGGACTTTTTACCCATAAACAAGGCCAGCAGATCGTGTTCACTTTTCAGGGCCAGGAAGTTTTCGAACTCCGCGACTTCGGGTGAGTTGTGTCCGGACGGTGATCTGCCGGTCTTCATAATAGTCGCCAATTTCTATCAACCGACGGTATACTTCTTTTTTAGAGCGCCCTCCTGGGTCAAGCCGATTAACTCCACCTGCGCCCCATGGATAGTCGCCATCTGAGTGATCATTTCCAGGGATTCCTGGCTGATGAAACTCTGATCAGGCAGGCCCGTATGCGCGTGATGGGTTGCTCTTCTTTTACCAACAGCACCGAGCAATCCGCCTCACTGACCACTTTGTGGGGCGCCTCCGGGACGCTCTCCCACAAACACCGTTGGCCTCCGGTGCAGCCAATCACGATGAGGTCATACTCGCCTTCCTGGCCTTCCTGGAGGATTTCCTGGACTGGACTCCCCAAACGGAGTCGCACCCGCAGTTCTTTTTTTGCACTTCGGCTGACCAGCATCTCCTCGTAGACACCCTTTTTCTGCGCTAGCCACTCGAAGGTTAAATTTCCCATGGCATAGGGGGAATCCGCGTCTCCGCAGCCCTTCAAAAAAGTTTCCCGATAACGGTGCAAGGCCTGACCCAAGGGTTGATCAGCTAAAGATAGACCACCACTGCCTGCGGCCCGGTTGGGAACCGCTGCCTGGCTGCCTAAGAGGGTAACGTCGGCCCAGGTGTTCATGGCCAGACGGATAACTTCGTTCAAAGCAAATTCGCTATAGGGTTGTTCATCTCCGACAAAGAGAATTTTCATGATTGACCCCTTTCTGTCGACAAATTATGTATCCCCGCCGTCACCGGCGGTATCCCCAACCTCAACTGTCTAAAGCAGGATTCGGGCTGCTGCGGTTATGTCAGAGCCACCGATAAGGGGGCCTTGATCTGACTCAGCCACGGGGAGCAGAGGATGATCCTTTTTCAGGGTCCGGGGCAAGGTCAGAGCCACCAACCCAAAATCCTGCTGCCCCGCTGCCGGCAGTTCCGCCGCAGAAAAGGACAATCCGATCCCAAAATTGTCAGGCAGCCAGCCTTGGCTAAAGAAACCTGCAGGGTTGCCACCGTCTCTTGTAAGGCCGGCGTCGCTCCCGACGGCATCCCCAGGTGTAGCGGCACAGTGCAGCCAGCCACAATTTTTCCAGTGCCTGACCCAAGGCTGCGGTCCCGGTCGGCTCCAAACACAAAACCAGAACCTTATGAAGGGGACGCAGGGTGCGCAGCCAGATAAAGGGACAGGTCAGATGTTGATAAAACTTCAACTGTAGCCGCTTGGCGACATTAGCTGGGGTGAAGGGATACGGAGCGCCCTCCGCATAGAGATCAAATGGTCTCCGTCTCCATGATATGGGTCAACTCTTTTTCCCGGTCGCCGAAGATGACCCGAGGCTCCTGCAAAACCGGGCAGGTATCCATTTCCCCGGCGATCATCTCAGAAATCTCCTCCTTGCCCTCTTTCACTAACTCCTTTTCCCAGGTGTGCCGGACCCAGCCGATACCGGTTACCGGCTCTTCGGCAAGGATAGCCCTTGACATATACAGGCTGAAGCTCCATGGGGATAAGATTCCCCAATTGGCAGGCATAGCGGATGGCCATACTGGAGGCTAAGTCCACTTCAATGGAAACCAGGGTGCGAATCATGAGACAAACTCCGTAAAATTTAACTTATCTTTGCTGGGGTTCCTCCCCCAGGCGTTTACGCCTCCCTTTCAGAGGCGCGAATTTTGGATGCCGCCTGCTCCACCACCTTTTGAATCTCCCCTAATTTAAAGGGCTTGGCGATAAAGTCGAAGACGCCCTGCTTATAGGATTCCTTGGCTGTCTCCAGGGTGGCGAACCCCGTGATGATGATCACCTCGGTCCGGGGCGAGTTCTTTTTCACCTCTTTGAGAAACCGCATGCCATCCACTACCTTCATTTTCAGGTCGCTGATGACGATATCATAGGGATGTTCTTGCACATGATGCAATGCCTCGGAGCTGTCGGTGAAAATATCCACCTCGAAGCCCACCTTTTCCAGATTGGGCTTCAACCGCTTACAGACGATGGGTTCATCGTCCAGGACCATTATTTTCAATCGCCGTTGTTCCATGCTGCCCTCCTTCGGCTTCGCACTTCCCGTTTGGGGAAGATTGCGGGAAAAATATATTTTCAAACCGATCCACGTCTTCATCACTGCGGAGCTGAACATCCAACTGCCGGGTAAAACCTATGAGCCGCCCTAACATCCCAAGCCGCGCTTCGATTTCCTCGGCAGTCAGATGGAGCACCCGGGCCATGACCAGATCGCCTTTGACATCAACCTTAAAGTGACACCGGGACAGAATCCGGGCCAGAAGTTGGGCCCGCCGGGACCGGCGAGTGATATCCGTGACGCCTCCCAGAAAACGGAAGTAGATGTGATTGTGAATAGGGTCATCCTCCATACGGGCGTCAACAAGATTGAAGTGGTAGCCCAGCCGCAGATGCAGGTTGAGGTAGCTGCCGCTGATAACGGCCAGGTCAATACCGGACCCGGTTTCCATACCGGGAGATTCCGCCATGGTACGTGTCAGGCTGGACACTTACTCAAAATCCACCTCAATCGGCTCGGTGCTCCACACCCCGGGACGGTTCAGGACCTCCCACAACGCTCTTAGAGGCAGTGACCGAACCTGCTCTAAGGTGATTTTCGAACCCGTGGCCTCTGGATCCATCCCGCCTCCCAAATCCAGTATTTTCAAGTCCAGGGGCACGGCCGAGACCAGGGTCCAAACCTGCACTCCCGACGGTCGGGATAGCGATCTGGGAATGTCCGTGAGTTCCTGGACGGCTTTTTCATGGATAAAGCGCACTACATCATGCACCGAGGTGCAGCCATCCGGGGTAAAGTTGCTCGCCTGCGGATCAGTCAGCCCCAGAGGCGCAATACGCTTGAGCAGACGCCGCAAAAGTCGGAAAATTCCGCTGAGTCCAACACTAAAGAGTGCATTAACTCGTAATTCAGTAACTCCCGCACCTGTCCCCGGTAAACGCAGCGGTTGTATGTATCCAGGGGGATCTCCTTACCCTCAGCAAACATCTTCATAGCGTCCACCACTCCCACCAGGGCCGGCACTCTAAATTCCCGGGGAATGGTCGCCAGGTGACCGGCTGCCGATCCCCTTTCGGCTATGATGCCGGAGGCCTTAGGAACAATGCCGGCCAGCCAGGGGCAAGGGGTTACCTACTGGCGCCCTCTGGAAACCG